>JAFWMD010000084.1 GCA_017510725.1 Mogibacterium sp.
AGCACTTCACGGCCTTCAGGCGACTTGATATTAAGTGCGATACATCTTTTGCCGGCGTTCTCCAGATCGTAGGAAGTGTTTTCCTTCTGATCGAGCGGACGGCCTTCATTGGCTGCTGTGTATCTCAGCGGGTCTCCCATAGGAGCTTCTACCTTGATGACGTCGGCTCCGAGGTCGGCGAGGAATCTTGCTGTGCATGGAGCAGCGATAAATGTCGCAAGCTCAACGACCTTGATTCCCTCAAGAGGTCTTCTTACTTCACTCATTTTTTCCTCCTTCATTACATCGTCAGCATATCGCGGAAGGTCTCGAGGTTAGTGCGAACCTGTTCGAAGTGCACCATCTGTCTGTCGACTTCCACAAGCGCGAGCGGCAGATCTGCTGCTTCGCATGCCCTTTTGATCATTACATAATCGAACTCCTCAGGGTCGCAGAATTTGGTCATTACCACTACGACACCCTTAGCGTTTCTTTCTTTAGCTGTATCTACGATCCACTGTACTCTAGGCTTCTTTACGTTGTAGAGAACCGAGCAGTTGTCCATGTTTGCAAACTTGACTGCGAGGGCCTGGAGAGGATCATCCATCTCAGGAACATCTGTCCTGTACTGACGGGACTGAGCTGCAACGTCATCTGCTACGATGTGCATGCCCATGTCGTCGAATATCTCATTAAGCTGAGGAGCATCTGTGAGGATACCGCTTACTACGATTCCGAGCTTGCCTTCAGCACCGGCTTCTCCGAGTTCTGCAAGGAACTCTTCGCAGAGTGCAGTGTGCTCTTCCTTTGTCATGAAGTATGCGCTTCTGAAGATGTCGCTTCTCTCAGCTGCTGTGATCTCCGGATGAGCTGCGAGTGCCTCGTCTACTCTCCTCATCACTGCATTGTGAGCATTATAGATCCTGTTGGACTCTTTCAGAGCTTCCGGATCAAACTTTCCGCCGAGCTCTTCGAGGTCCCTGATAACTCTTTCATATCCGGCCTTTGTGAAAGCGATGCCGTAGTCAGGCTTTCTGTTCTGCGGATATGTCATAGGGATGAACTTTATATCATCTACCGCATATTTCCAGTTCTCTCCGAGTGTCTTGAGCGTGTCGCAGAGTGAAGGGATGACGATAGCGCTCGCACCCTTGTATGCGCCATTGATGCCGAGCTCGAGGATCGACTGTACGATGGAGCAGAGGAATGCAGGGAAATACTCTTTTGCCCTGTTGAGCTCCATGTCAGCTCCCCATGCTCCCATTGGTACGAATCCCATGGAGTGAATGATTTCTTCCGGAGTATATACAGGAGCTGTGAGAACGATCTTCTTTCCCTCAGCCATGTATTTTTCCATCTGTGCGCGAGGTGATGCTGCTGCCTCGTGGAATTTTCTGATTGTATCCTGGATCATCACTACGCCTCCTTCGCTTCCTTGTTTGCTTCCATGATCTCACAGAGACCCTGGACTCTTGTATCGTACTGAGCTTCCGAGAAGTTTCTCGGGTCAGCCTGGTCACCATCGAATGATGTCACAGGAATGTTGCATTCCTTTCCGATCTGACGGCTCATCTCAGCCATGAATCCGCTCCAGAGCTTGCAGGATCTGTTGGTATGAACGAGGAGTCCCTCAACATTGTTGTCCTTGCAGAGCTTGACTCTCTTATCTCTGGATTTCTCGAGGTTGATAGCATTAGGTACGCTGCAGTAAGCCCTGATCATCTCATCGAATGAGTTGTAGTCGAAACCGAAAGCGTCAGCGTAGATAGTTGTTACCATGTTGATACCGCGGTCCTTGAGGCCTCTTGAGGTTGCTCTGAGGTATGGCCAGCAGGCGATGCCCTCGAACATGATCCTGTGCTTCTCCTCTACGCGGAAAGTGCTCTCGCCCTTTTCATGGTTTTCCTTGTATTCCTTAAGGAGGGTCTCCATTGCTTCACCGGCCTCTTCCTTGCCGCGTGCAGTGACCATGACAGCCATGTGGTTGAGAAGGTCAAATCCGTTGAACGGAGACGGTGTGTATTTCGCCTGAGCTGTTGCTTCGAGCCATGCACGGCTTGCGCGGCAGCTGAATCCGGTAACCTGTTCAAACTTGTCATCATCCCACTTGAGTCCGAAGAGATCTTCGAGCTGATGAACGGCATCCCAGAACTGTCCGCTTACATATGCAACTTCTGCATCCGAAACTTCATAATCAGGGTTGAACGGGATATCCAGCATGATCATCGGGATTCCGAGCTCCTGAGAGAGATTCTCATACCACTTTATCATGCAGTTGCAGATGTTGTTGCAGCAAAGCAGTACATCCGGCATGGCTACATCCTGTTCAGGACATTCCTTAAGTTTTGCATATGCCAGGCTGATCCTTGCATATGCGCAGATATCGTTTGAATAACCTTCTGCTTCAGCTACTTCGCACATGCGCTCGCCTGCGCCTCTTGCTGCGATTCCTGCAGCCTGATTCTCAGGGTAAGCAGTTGCCAGACCGAGTGTTTCAGGGATCTCAACAGGGAAATTGCTGGATACCCATGCTACAGGCCTGCCCTGTTTCTTTGCCTCTATCGCTGTCGCGAAAGCGTCAGACGCGATCTTTCCGAGTTTGTACTTTGCCGAATTCGGATCGAGCGGCTTACGAGGTTTTTTGACTTCTTCAGGCTTTTTGACTTCTTCTGCCATTTCTTCCTCCTACAATATCTTAAAAATTATATTTATTTAGTGAGCTGCCTGTATGCATACAGTGCTGCTCCTATTGCACCAAAGTACTGAGCCATCGGGTCGAAATCGATGTCTGTTCCGAGGCTCTTTGCAAGCGCTCTTCTGACAGCTCCGTTCTTTGCGACACCGCCCGACATGCAGACTTTAGGAACTACCCCCGCTCTTCTTGCAAGCGCACTGACTCTCGACGCTACGCTCTCGCAGATGCCCGCTACAAGGTCAGGCCTTTCGACTCCGTTCGCAAGCTGACTGATGACTTCAGACTCTGCAAAAACTGTACATGTACTGGAAATTGAAGCCGGCTTTACTGACTTCGAAGCGCATTCATCGAGCTCATCGACATCCATTCTCAGGATATTTGCCATAACATCCAGGAATCTTCCGGTACCGGCTGCGCACTTGTCGTTCATGACGAAGTTGGACATTCTGCCGCTCTCGCTGAGAGATATTATCTTGGCGTCCTGCCCGCCTATATCGATCAGTGTTCTGAGCCCCGGGAATATCAGTCTTCCTCCGAGCGCGTGGCATGTCAGTTCGCTCACCTCACCGTCCGCGCCTTCATACTTATTGCGTCCGTATCCGGTAACAATGGTGCGGTCAACTTTGTCAGCAGTGATTCCTGCCTTTTCCCACAGCTCAGCAAGTGCTTCGGCCGGGCCTTCGGTTCCGAGTCCGCCGACTCTGAGGCTGGAGGCAATGATCTCCTGCCCGTCTTTCATAAGCACGCACTTTGATGTTGTCGATCCTATATCGATCCCGAGTGTAATCATTTCCGCAGCCTCCTTGTTAATTTTTTATCAGTGTAATTTTTTCATATTCTTCCTTCCGTTTCAATCACCTGAGATGTATCTGCAAGGAAACTTCTTGATTAATAGTTTATATCTATTCCAAATCGTGCTGACTGCGCTTTACATTGTATTTACTTCAATGTAAACTCTTTCTGGAGGTGATTCTGTATGGACCTTAGCAAGCTTGATCTTTTCTTTGCAGCTGCCAACAGCAGGAGTTTTACTCAGGCAGCCGAGAAGTGCAATGTAGCTCAGACTACTGTCAGCAAATACATCGCTCAACTGGAGGAAGAGCTCGGTATGAAGCTCTTTTACCGTACAACAAGAGAGTGTTCCCTGACTGAAGCCGGCCACACATTCTACAATGGCGCCAGAGAGCTGGTTAAGGATTATGACGACCTCAGGAAGCAGCTTCAGCAGGTAAATGAGAATGAACTCAGGATCGGGATCTACGGAGAATTCTTTGACCTGTCCATACTCGGCAATTTCAGGAAGACCTATCCCGATATAGAATTAAAGGTTTCATTCGACAGCCGTACCAATCTGTACGACCAGCTCAAACGCCGCAAGATCCATGCCGTTCTGATACCAAACATACTGGTCTCAGAAGCCCTCAGGGATCATTCCCTGAGAATGGTCAACGTGATTTCGGGGGATGCCTTTCTTTACTGCTCTGAATCAGCCGCAAAAAAATACGGCAGCATTCAGGAAGTGATACGCAATCTGCCATTAGTTACAAAATCAGCAGAGCTCCCCTATCATGAATACTGCCGCAGGATACTGCAGCGCACTTTCGATACATCATTTGAAGGCGTCACCGTTGTTGAGTCTCCGGCCAAGCAGTCGCTGCTCACGAAGCTTTCGCAGGGTTTCTGTATCATGCTCGAAAAAGAAGCGGTCGATACAGAGGGCCTTTATGCATACTCGCTCCAGGGCGTCTTCAACGAGACACTTCAGCTCTACTACTCAATAAAGCATGTGCCGGCAAGCCTGTGGGCGTTCATAAACTACATCAAGAATTCGGAACTGTACAAAAAATAGAAAAGCAGCCGTCGTCTATACGGCGGCTGCCATACTTTTACTGCATTTGTGACTGTGCGTCAGAATGATCAGAACTCAACGATGTAAGCTTTCATAGGTCCCATTCCCGCTGCATTGGCCTCATCAGTATCTATATGCATCAGTGCAAGATCTTCTTCGTCCTGTACTCTGATTTCTGTATCGCCAAAGACAAGTGCTCTGTCAGGAGTATCTACTCTTACAGCAACGATGTCTCCGGTCCTGAGGCCCCACTCTTCTACCTGCTTTTTTCCTATGTGAATGTGTCTCTTTGCAACGATCACACCGCTCTTAAGCTCAAGTTCTCCGGCAGGTCCTACCAGCTTGATCCCCGGGGTTCCTTCAAGATCGCCAGAGATCCTGACCGGTGGATTTACGCCCAGCGCTCTTGCATCTGTCTTGGAGAGTTCTACCTGTGACTGTCTCCTGCATGGTCCGAGTATTCTGACTTTAGGGAATGTGCTTTTCGGTCCCACGATGGCGATCTGCTCAACACTTGCGAAACCACCGCCTCCTGCCAGTTCCTTGTATACCTCCAGCTCATACCCTTTTCCAAACAGCACATCCTGATCCTCTCTGGTCAGATGGATATGCCTTGCAGAAATGTCAACAAATACTTCTTTTTTTTCCATGATTCTTATGCTCCTTACCTTTATAAGATTATCAACTTTGCAGTCCCACAATTAATTAGTATACCACAGGCAATCTCATTTTAGCATAGACAGCAAAGGCACTTTCACATAAATTGACCAGCAAAAGGGAGAGGCAAATCGCCTCCCCCTATTTTATATTACCTTACGGTACTTGTTTATTATTCTTCTTTCTTATCTTCTTCAGGGGCTTCTTTCTTTTCGCCGCCGCCCATCATGCCGCCAAACATACTCATCATTGCAGCCATTGGGTTTTCGCCGCCTGAGAAATATGCCCTTTTAATTAATATCTTCCAGAACTCCTTCCTTCTCAGATTAAATATCATTCGAAATATAGGCGTAAATACTCTCAATGCATTGATTGGAAGCCAAGAGAGTATGGTATTATTGAGAAGGAATGTCTACCTGTATTAATAGGAGTTGTTTATGGATACATTACACTTAAAAGCACCCGGAAGCTGGCTGAATGACCCGAATGGGTTCATCTATTATAAAGGTCAGTATCACCTGTTTTATCAGCATTTTCCGTTCGCAACACGCTGGGGAACCATGCACTGGGGACATGCGGTCAGTAAGGATCTTGTTCACTGGGAGCATCTCGGAGTTGCTATCTTCCCGACAAAGCATTTTGACGCGAATGGCATCTTTTCAGGAAGTACATTTGAACTGAACGGCGAAATGCTTATCTATTATACAGGTGTCCGTTATTATGCGTTTGAACGCGAAAACAGTCACGTTTCCCTTAATGATGTTTACGAATGCACTCAGGTGATGATGACATCTCCTGATGGCATGACTTTTGATAACTATGACGGCAAGAAGATCATACTTCCTGTCATTTACGATGATGATGTGGCGTACTTCAACCATACAAGAGACCCGAAGGTATGGGAAGAAAACGGCAAGTACTACATGGCTCTGGGAAGCACCTACAAAATGAAAAAGGGCCGTGTGATCATCCTGCAGAGTGACGACGCAAAGAATTGGGAAATAAAAACTGTTCTGGCTGACAAAAAGTTCGGCCGTATCCTGGAATGTCCGGATATTTTCAAGATAGGCGACCAGCATGTATTCCTGATTTCTCCGATGTATATCGTTCCAAAGTCTGCGGGATATACAGCGCAGTCCATGATAGGTACCGTGGATTTTGATCCGGAGACATGCAGGCTGAGCAATCTCGGTGAATTTGAATTCATCGACCACGGAATGGATCTTTATGCAACGCAGTCCTGCGTCGACGAGGAAGGCCGCCGTGTAATGGTGGTATGGCTTCGAATGCCTGAGGAGGCAAAAATGCCATCGGATAAGAAGCCGTGGAACGGCATGATGTGCGTTCCTCGTGTGATTGATTACGTTGACGGCTGTTTCTATTACAGGATCCACCCGAATGTACTGAAGTACTTTGATAAAAAGCTTTCAGATGAGGAAATGAGCTCTTTTAAGGCCGGCCGGGAAAAACCATGGT
This sequence comes from Mogibacterium sp., assembly GCA_017510725.1. Classification (GTDB taxonomy): domain Bacteria; phylum Bacillota; class Clostridia; order Peptostreptococcales; family Anaerovoracaceae; genus Crickella. The sequence continues at coordinate 6,657 of JAFWMD010000084.1, forward strand.
TCATGGAGACGAAGATCACCAATGGTGATTCAATTGATATCGGAGGCTACAGAATCTGGATGGAGAACGATACAGTTCACACCAATCGTGACAAGGTATTTGTAAAAGGAGCTAAACTTCCGACCAGCTTCTCCCTGCCGGCATACAGCAGTGAATATAAGCTTTCGATAATTGTAGAACCAAATATCATCGAGATATACGTGGATGACGGCAAATACTGTCTGACAAACGCAGTCTATAACCTTCAGGATCAGCTGACCGGTAAAGTAGGAACCGTATACGAAGCATCTGAAGAATAACCCATTTTTTCATCTTCCGCGCATATCCGGAAATTGCAGCAAAAGAAGACTCCGGAACAAGTCCGGAGTACTGGAGCTTTTACTGGAGGTGTCGAATGTCATTTAAACTACTTGACCCTTATTTTAAATGTGACTTTCTTCACCACTGATTTATAATTATCATTTCCTGCTGCTTTTACCTTTACAGTTACCTTATAGGTGCCTTTCTTTAAGCGTTTCTTAACTGTGATCTTTCCGGTTTTCGGATTGACTTTGAAGTACCTTTTGAAGCTTTTCCTGCCCTTCCTGGCGGAAGACAAGGTGTAGATTTTTTCCCCGACGCCCTTATTTTTGAAGCGAATGACCTTACTGGCAGCAAGAAACGCATTGCCTCCTCCGTAAATGTCCTCAGCAGCGAGTTGAGTAAAATCTTCTCCATTTACGCTATATATGCCTTCTCCGTATTGTGAGCTATCCGGATCATTAAGCCAGACGTTGGCAAAAAATGCGAGCTGTTTTTCAGACAGGTTGAGAGTTTTCCATGCATCCGGATCATAAGCCAGCACAGTGCTGAGTATGCTCGTTTCTGCAGCTGCTATCGCCGAAAATCCCTAGCAGGTTCCGAACGGGTACTGAGAACGTACAGGAGTAACATAGCACCTGTCTCCGATCCCATCGCCGTCAGTATCCACAGACCGAAGGTCAAACGATGCCGGCAGGTCGCCGCTCTTTTCAAGGGCCTCCTTCTTTTCATCTGTGCTTATAAAATCTGTCGGATTATCGAGGGATTCAAAGGACTGCCCTTTGTCCTCACCTTCAGCATAACCAACAGATCCGGCGGAACCAATGCACAGAATCAAGGTCAATATGACAGCTGTCAATTTTGGAATCAATCTGAATTTCATATTCTCCTTCAATCCTTCCTTTTGTTCAATATCAGTACCTTTCAGTCAGTAGTATCTTCTTCTTTCAGTGCATTGATTTTCCCCATTCTCACACCGCTGCAAGCGGTAAACAATTATATCATAAAACAAAACAAGAGGTCTGTTACAGAGCAGACGGCGCTGACTTGTAATTACCCAAAACTATGAGTTCAAGGCATTCATTCTTCAGACGCATCAGAGCTTCCTCAACATCCGGGTCGTTCAGATTGCCCCTGAAGTCCACATATTGGCAGTATTCGAATCTTTTAGTCACTATAGGACGGCTCTCGAGCCTCAGCACCTCTATTCCAAGAGATGCAAATACTCCCAGCGCATTATACAGCGCTGCCGGCGTATGGCGCGTGACAAAGTAGATGCTGACCTTATTGGCATTCTCTGGATAGTCCGGACGGTTTGTGATGACCAGAAATCTGGTCATGTTGGAATTGCTGTTCTGTATGTGCGGCTCAAGGATCTCCATATCATTGATCTCTGCAGCAAGTGCACTTGCGATTGCCGCTTTATGCTTATCACCACAGCTCTTTACATACTCGACTGCTTGCGCAGTGTCTGAATATGAGACAGACTTGATACCCGGGTTATTCCTGAAAAATTTGCTGCACTGCGATAAAGCCTCGGGGTGACTATAAACTGTCCTTATATCCTCAATGCGTGTTCCCGGGATGACAATGAGGTTCTGTACGATGGGTTCAACCACTTCCCCAATCGCATAAACATTGTAATACTGGAAGTAGTCATATGTCCTTGCGATAATTCCTGTCGTAGTGTTTTCTACAGGGAAGAATGCCTCGTCCAATATTCCTGCATTCACATCCTGCAGCATCTTTATGAAATCGTCATATCCTACAGTCTCATATCCTGAATCCTGCAGTTCTTTTTTATGATCATCTGATCCATAATAAAGCCTGATAGCTGCATCGCTGAACGAGCCCCTAACACCCTGAAATCCAATTTTCATAAAACTATTCCCTTCATGCTGTGTGTGGCAAACTATCTTCTTTTCCGCTCTCATCATACTCTTTATCTCCGAATATGTCAGCAACTCGTCTTTGACCTTGATTATCCCTATTCTTCTGGCTTTCTCATATAGAGGTATTACGGCAGCAAAAAAGACGGAGAGCCCTCCGTCTTGTAACCTTTGTATAGATGACTCGTTATCGGAGGAGCATGGCCTCCGGAGATCAACGGTCTCATCATTGCGGCAACGCCGTTTCAATCAATGAGACCGTTATTATCGGGGATCATCTCCGGAAGTTCTTCCGTAACTTTTTCAGGTTCTGCTTCCGGGACCATTTCCGGAAGCGCATCCGGAGCTGGTTCAGGTTTGCTTTCTGCAGGCGTTTCGGCTGCTTCTTCTACAGGGATCTCTGCGGCTCTGGCAGCAGCTTCTTTTTCCGCGGCCTTTTCTCTGTTCTTCTCAAAATGCTCATCCATCGCATTGCATGCATTGACGACAGCTTTCTTTCCTGCCTTGAGCAGGTTAGCTGCT
>JAFWMD010000085.1 GCA_017510725.1 Mogibacterium sp.
CGTGCGATGGAGCTGTATAAATAGATCCTGACTCATTATTATACTTTTCTGAAGAATCCGCAACTGCGGAGATGTGTTTGTATGCGTTGATTTGCTATATGCTTTTCAAAAAAGCTCTTGACACAGCATTAGCAAGATTTGTCGACTTCTTTCACTAGAATATTATCATAGAAAGTCTACTCTTTTTTCTCTTCCTCTTGTTTTTTCCGTGCCTGCCTTGCTTTATAATACTCCCGCTGTTTGGCATTTATCTCATCGCGATGTGCCTTGCGATATTCCCTTTGCTTAGCATTTATCTCCTCACGGTGTTTCTTGCGATACTCTTTCTCTTTAGCTCTTATTTCCTCATAGTGTTCCTTGCGGTATTTTCTTCTATATTCCCTTATCCTTTCCTTATTCGCCTCATTGTACGCTCTTTCTTTCTCAATTATTTCATCATGGTGCAATTTGCGATATTCTCTAGCCCTTGCATTCATCTCATCACGATGCAATTCGCGACGTTTTTTCTGTCTCGCACACATTTCATCACGATGATCATGGTAGTATTTACGATCTCTGGCACGTGCCTCATCAAGACGCTCTTTTCTACGCCTTTTTTGCTTCTCTCTGATTTCATCACGATGTTTCTTATAGTTTTCCTTACTCCAGGCTCTTATTCTATCCCTGTTCGCCTCGTAGTATCTCTTGTCTTTCTCGTGAACTTCCTCAGGATGCTGCTTGCGATATTCACTGGCCTTAGCATTCTGTTCCGCGCCATGCTCACGCCAGTACCTTCTGCCATATTCGAGTCTTTTTTCCCGATGAGCTTTATAGTATTCTCTATCCCTGGCTCTAAATTCATCCTGATGTGCTTTGTAGTATTCCCTCTGCTTAGCATTTATCTCATCGCGATGCGCCTTGCGATATTCCCTTTTTCTGGCATTTATTTTGTCGCGATTTGCCTCGCGGTATTTCCTTTCTCTTTCAATGATCTTGTCATGATTCAATTTGCGGAGCTCTCTGGCCCTGGCATTCAGTTCTTCACGATGTTCATGCCAATACTCCCGCTGCCTGGCATTTATCTCATCGCGATGTTCTTCCCTATACTTTCTATTCCTTTCACGGAGTTTATCTCTAAGTTCGGTGCGAAAGTATATTGTCGAGACATCGTATCCTCCTTCAAAGTCTTCATATCCGACATCTACCACAGGATTTCTCAATACATATTTTCTGTATTCACCATAGAATGCATATTTTATCGCTTTAGTCACATACGCATCAAAGTAGTTGATGATGTCCGGGTTTTCTCTGCACTTTTCGAGGACTTGCCACAGAGTAATATATCCTATCTGATAAAAATCATCCCTGTCATAAGTAGGCATATGGTTCCACATATCCCCGGCACAATGGTAATAGAATGGCCTCAACATTCTGTGCAATTCCGACAACGCGGCTTCGTTTACTCCATCAGACTCCACATACTGTCTGACCAACTCTTTTCTTTTTTCTGACTTAGGGTCTTTCATGGTTTTCTCCAATCAATACCAAAGCTATATCTCCCCATGAATGTATATCGGTGTCCTTTGATTATTGCAATCCTAGAACACCATGTTTTGCACACTTGACTATCTTTCAGGATAGTCTTTTTGCACTTTCATCTTTGCCTGCTTCGCTCGTTCCTGGTATCTTTCGACAAGAGCTGCAGCCATTTTCATAGCCTGTTCCTCGGTCATTGTTATGCCACGGGACATCCTGCGATGGTCGCTCGACCAGTCTCTTATGTCGATCTTCGGCTGGCCTCCGTTCCAGGAAACGATATTTATCTCCCTGGTCCATGGAACCTCCTTGCCTTCATATCGGTCGAGTACTGCAATATGCTCGTGAATTGTAAATTCAACTGTTCCATCAGAAAAAGTCATTCCGCTAAATTTCGCCATTTCATTCCTCCATTTTCTATCTTTCCCATACAGCGCGTGGCGGTCTCAGCTGATCCAGAAGACCTTCACTCTTGAAACTGTAGATATCTCCTGTCTCACCGGCCACTATGATATGATCCAGCATTTTCACTCCGAGCAGTTCTGAACAACTCAGGAGCCTTTTCGTAACATCCTTATCTTCCTGACTTGGGTTCAGGCTTCCACTGGGGTGATTGTGGATCGCCACGAATGCGGCAGAATTCGAAAGGATCGTCGACTTGAATACTTCTCTCGGACTCACTACTGATGCATCGAGCGTGCCCACGCTGCATATATTCAGGTTGATCGGCTGTCCGTTGGTCTTAAGATTGAGCACCGCGAAGACCTCTCTGTCATAAGTTGCCAGCTCCTTCGCGATCACCTTCTTCACGTCCTCGGGACTTGTAATCTTTTCCGTGCTGTATAAAGATGGTTCCTTTACCATACGGATATTCACCACCTGGATCTCATTCGGATTCCCCATTTTCCTGCCCAAGGCTGATCACCTCCTTAAGATCCAGTGAGAGTATCACTCCATCTTCAAGTTCATTCACCATCTGTCTCAGATCATCACGGGTGCAGTTATCAGTCGTATTCAGATTCGTTTCTGACATCAGGCTTTACCTCCTTCTTCGCCGGCACCGGATCCTTGCCGTTGTACAGATACGCATATAGTCTGTGTTGTCTGATCGCTTTTTTTAGATCAAGGATCCCTCCTATTTCATCATCCAGCCCATTCTCATGGACGATCTCCATCTCAAGAGACATGACTTTCTTTTCTGTATCAAAGCCCTTCGCTGCCAGCTTGTCCATTGTCTTCAGTTTCATTCTGTCCATATACTTCCTCCTTATCCTTTCTCAGCCCGAGCTCCTTCATTATTTTCGGAAGGCAGTAACCGCAGAACGGTGCGCTTTTACTGCGGTACCTGCAGTTTTCCGGGCATAGTACTTTCGGGTATTCCCACAGATATCCCATGCTATGGCCTCATCAGATCACAGCCATAACTTGTAAAGGCATAGCTGTATGTGTGATCGAATTTGCTTTTGTTGTATACTCCGGCCTTGACGATACCTTCTTTTCTCAGCTTTCTCATCGCTGTGCGCACCATATGCACCGTCAGGAACGGCAGATAAGCAGTGATCCTTTTGTATGACGCTCTCACCCACGGATACCCGTCTATATAGAATGCCGCGTCAGCATTGGCCTGTGCCTCCCAGAGCTGTGTCGCGACTATGGCTGCGTTCGTCCCGCACAGCCTTGCTATTTCAGTATTGAATGATTTCTCTTTATGATTCATCGGTATTTCCTCCATTATTTTTCAAAACAAGCGAGGCGGTCGCTGTTAAGCTTCCGCCTCATGCATCAGTATGGTCCGTCCTGATATCAGACGAACATTTCGGCATCCTTTTTAGCCTGTCTGCGCTTCTTCACATACTCCTTGATCACAAGCGCGAGCATGCTGCCGAGCGCCCCGGCAAAGAGCACTCCGTATACCCAGATCAGAGTGTTGTCACCTGTCTTCGGTGCTGGGCTAACTTCCGGACCGTCCTTGACGAGAACAGTTTGTCCCTCATCATTGATATCCTTGTGCTCTGCTACCTGAGTCAGAGTTGTCTCGGAAAGATCCTTACCTTCCTCGTAATCATTGATCCTGTAAGCAGTCTCGAATGCTACGAGCTCCTTGCCCTTGAGGTTCCTGGTATCGATCACGAACGTGACTTTTACCTTGCCGTTAGGCTTCTTAGGCTGGAATGGTTCGCTCCAGACAGTTACTTCATGGCCGTGTTCAACCAGCGGATCGCCGGTATCCTTGACCATGAGCGTTCCCTCGATCATATACCACTTGGAAGGATCGAGAGCCTTGTACTCGACTACGTCAGTGAGAGTTGTCTCCTTGCACGGATCAACTTCCTTGGCCTTCTTGTCACCGGTAAGAGTAGTGCCGATCTCAGGTGTCTGGACCGGAGTCTGGGCTACGTCATCCTTAGGCTCAAGAGTTCCCGGCTCATCAGGATTGTCCGGATTCGGATATGTCACATTGTCGCACTCAGCGGTATTCCAGTATCCGTCCTTATCGTCGGTTTTGTTCTTCTGATACTCTCTGTTGATGTCATTGCCCTTCTCATCAAGCGAGTCGGAATCCTTTGCCTTGGCTGCAAGGTATTCCCTGGCATTGTCATTGACTACCGCAGTGTAGGTAACGACTGCCTTCTCACCAGGTTCAAGGGTGATATTAGCGATGAACTCATCCTTACCCTTATTGTTCCAGGTTCCCTCACCATCGAACTTGACATCCTTCAACCTAGGAACAGTGAAGAACTCTGCATTCTGTGTGTACTGATCCGTTACATCCATCGTAAGAACTATGTTGCCGGTATTCTCAACATGAACCTCATACTCGACTTCGTCCTGCGCGAAGAATCCGTATTTATCTCCTTTGGACGGAGCCTTGGTGGTACGGATCTTATACATCTCGTATGCCGGCTTCATTTGTTCCCATGTGACCGTCTGGCCTTCGTCCTCGATGTCCTCATGCTTTGCAGCGATTGCTCCTGTTGAATCGAAGACCTTCTCGAACACGACCGTATCCTTGCCATAAAGCATGCTGCCATCGAAGGTGAATGTGACCTTGACCTTGCCGTTTGATGTCCTTGCAATGAATTCCTGTTCAGCAGTAATTTCCTTGCCGGAAGCATCCTTGCAGACCTCACCTGTGGCCTTGTCCATCAGGCGGCCCTTTGCAGTGTAGGTCTCGCCCTTCTTTAGGTTCCTGTATTCGATCTCATCGATGAGTGTAATCTCCTTTGCAGGTCTGATCTCGGTGTTCTTTCCATCTACCGATGCAGTAGTCCCGATCTCAGGGACATCATCAGTGATGGTCTCCAGATCCACAAATCCGTTCTGGGACTTCTGATCTACCGTGAAGTAGAACTTCTGAAGGATATATCCCTCGTTGTGTTCACAAGGCATCTCTTCAAGGATATATGAATCGTATGGGAGCGCTCCGAAAGCGCTGCTCATGGCAGCCTTGTCATCGAACTCGCCTATACCGAACCACACGCCGTGAAGGATGTCATCCTTTCTGGCAATAAGATCAGCTGTCTTGATCTCATCAGCCTCGAGCAGGTCGTCGAACGGATTCTGCTTCCTTGCAGTATCTGCTGCCTCATCTTCATCGATGTCACCTGCAGATCTTCTGTCCTTGGTGGAGAAGAAACCGTTCGCATCAGTCACGACTACGTGAGTCTCGCCATTAGTCACGCTGATGATCTTGAACGGCACATAGCTGAATCTCTCGGAGGTCGAATCGGCGATCTTCGTTCCCTGGACATCGGAGCGGTACACATAGTTATCGAATGTGAGAGCAGCTTCGTTCTGGTTATCGTCGAAGGATACCATTACGCCGTCTTCTCTGATCTCAAACATGTGCTCCGTCTTATCCGTGCGCTGGTAGGATTCATTCGTCTTCGACTCGCGGATGGTGTAAGTTCCGTATGGCAGATCGTCCGCGAGAGTCTCGGCAGTGTACGCTTTCTTCTCTTCGTTCCAGTGGACTGTGATCTTGCCTACGTCCTTGCCTGTCGGTACTCTCTTGATCGCTCCGCTGTCAAAGAGTTCCTGCTTGGATTCGAGCTTCTTCCAGTCGACAGTATCTGTCTTGTTGTCGAGGTCGCTTCTGACGACTACATCCCTGCCGGATACGTTCTTGATGGTCATGACGATGCCGTCAAGGTGAGCCCCGCCGAGAGCTTCAGACTTAACGAGCTCCTTATCTCTCTTGATGATCTGCACTCCACCGCGGATGACTTCTTCTCTTACCTTGTCCTCCGTCAGGTCAATGATGACACCGTCTTCTCTGATCCTGAAAGCTCTGGACCATTCAGTATTCAGGAGATATCCCTTGGAAGGCTTCGTTTCCTTTACGAGATATGATCCATATGGCAGGTCATGGTCACCGGAAGTTGCGATACCATCCGCATTCGTTGTTATAACGAGAGCAGCTTCACCTACTCCGATCTCTTTTCCATTTACCATGACAGTCTCAGCAGACTGGTTGTATATGGTGAATTCTGCTCCCTTAAGAGTCGCATCGCCCTGGGCGTAAGCCTCGTCAAGGTCATTGTCGATCTTCGCAAGCTTGACCCCGCCTCTCTTGATAGTGTCATCGCCCTTGATCTTCTCATTGTAGGTCTTGACGTGGAGATTATCAGTTCCGTCCTCAGTGATCTCAACTACAAGGATCTCATCATTGACAAGATATCCTTCAGGTGCTTTGACCTCCTGGATCAGATATGTTCCAAGCGGATAGCAGGTCTTGCCGTCCTTGTCCTTATACAAAGCGTCATTGGTAAAGCCGTCCGCGAAGGTCGGATTCTGTCCGTTGATCTTCCCGTTTGCATCGGCAACGAAATGCCATGTCCTGAGCGGGGAATTGGATGAAGCCTTCTTAACGGTCTTCAGGGCGACCTCATTGGATGCAAGGTAGTCGTAATACTCGAACTTATATACCGCACCCTGAAGAGTGGCATCGCCTTCACCATGATCGTGCGGATAGCCCACAGGATTCTTCGTGAGGAGCAGTTCGACCAGATCAGTGATCGGCTCATCTTTCGCAGTAAAGGTCGTAGTCTCCTCGGACTCGATCTTTACCGTGTAGGTCTCGGTATCCTTTGCGTATCCCGGAGGAGCGTAGGTCTCCTTGACGGTGTATGTGCCTTCCATCAGTTCGATCGTATTGCTTTCGCCGTTCGCGTTGGTGTACATGCGGCCGGCAACGCTGACGTTCTTGTCATAGACCGTATACTCTGCACCCTCAAGTGAGTAGCAGTTGTTGCCTTCCGTGATGGAAGTGCGGTTTGACACTTTCTTCATGTTGAGGTATCCCGGAGCTTCCAGATATCCGACAATCATGTCCTGCACTCCATCCATATAGCAGATGAAGATCTTGAAGCTTTCAGGGACTGCCTCGTCGAAGTCTGCATTGGTGTCATAAAGAGCATTGGCAAGTGCCTTCGCTCTCGTCCACACTTCGCCGCAGTCAGAAGCATGCGTTCCTCCCCATGTTGCCATGTCGTTAGGTCTTCCTGCATACACATAGGCAAGAGCCAGATGAGCTACGCCGTAGTCCTTTGCCTCATCTCCGTAGTAGAACTGTTTGATCCCTTCGATGTTCTTTTTGAAGCCCGGATACGATGGTGAGTAGTACACGATGTTCCTGAGTGCATTCCACTTGCCTGTGTCGGTAGCATCAGTAACGACCTTGTCTACCTGCACAGTTCTGGTCTGATCTCCTGACCATACCGGGGATGATTTGTTAGGCTGCACGCAGATCGAAAAGCGGCTTCCGAGATCATCTCCGAGGTCGCACTTGGCTGCGTTGCTGTAGCCTCCTTCGCCTGGACCGTAGTGCAGTTCCTTATACCAGTGGACTGTGTATTTGCTGCCCACCTTTCCGTTGAATGCAGATGCGGTCTGTGTCATCACGGCACCTAGGACCATGATGAGTGCAAGCGTCATGGCGAACACTCTAGTGAACGCCTTGAAATACTTGTTGTCTGTCATTGTCTTGTTTCTCCTTTCGCTGAATTAGATCATCATGAATGCGAGGATGATCACTGGCATACTGATCAGGATCATTACTCCCGTCAGGATCCAGGACAGTCTGTTTGCGGCTTTCTCGCTGAGATACAGCTGCATGCCTGCCTCATCCGTGCAGATGATCACGTCGTCGTTTGGTTTGTTGTCTTTGTCTTTCGTCATAAAGGTTCCTTTCCCGCAAATTCGGGCAAAAGAAAAACGCCCAGGCTGTTAATGCTCTGAGCGTTCATGTTTTGTCTCGATATTGCGATTGTTGTATTTCTCTTCTTCGGGTTGTAACTGGTAGTTATAGAGGAGGGGTTATAGGGGAGGAGATGTGCGGATGAGTGCTCACTGCATTCTACCTCGCGTCATCCCTCGTTCTCTGGCGCTCACGGAACCTCGCGTAATGCTCCATGGCAGCCGCAACATAGTCCTCCCTTTTAGACATCGGAAGGTCAGGCGGGAAAAGCCTGTTGAAGCGCTCGCCTCTTAAGATGATCCTCTCCTTCTGGTTCGGCTTTTGCTCCATCATGATCGCCTCGACTGCTTCCGGTGTCAGCTTGTGTTCGGCCGACAGTCTCCTCAGCCGGATGGCCTGTGCGTATGACGGTGTGCAGCCTTCAAGTTCCATGCTCTCCCAGATCATTCCCTGCTGGAGTTTTGGGATATATGAGAGCTCGACTGCCGGTCTCATTGCGATCTGTCCCTCATCGACCATATCCAGTATCTCAGGCAAAAGCTCTGTAAGCCGAATATACCTATAAATCTGAGCTTGGCTATCACCTACTTCGTTTGCCAGATCCATTCCTGATCTCAACTTTTTATCCAGTGGAGAAAAAGTTAAATCTGTTCGTTTTCCTTGACGATTCATTGCCTCCAGTCTCATCCTGTATGCGAATGCTTTCTCGGATGGAAGGATCGTTGTCCTCTGGAAATTGCTTTCGACCATGAATATCGTGGCTTCATCACGGGTCATATCCACGACTTCGCATCTGAGCGTCGGTATGCCTGCAAGCTGACAGGCTCTAAGCCGCCTATGTCCTGAAAGCAGCTCGTACCTGCCGTCCTCTTTCTTCCGGACCGTCGCCGGAGTGAGCACTCCGTTCGTTCTGACCGATTCAACGAGGTTCATCATATCCTCATCGTCTCTTACTTTGAATGGATGATCAGGAAACGGGTCGATCTCGTCGAGAGGGATCTCATATATCCTCTTTAGCTTTGCATCATCCCGCTCTTCCTGAGAGGAGAACAGATCATCGAGCGATGGAAGCTTCATCTCTATGTCTCTCGCGTTCGGCATGCTTCATCACCTCCCTCGTCAGCTGTTCATATGCTTTTGCTGGCTTTGAGTCTTTGTCATAGGCAAAGATACTCATGCCTGATTTGGATGCTTCTGCGGCTTTGACCGCGACCGGTATTTGGGTATCGAAGATCCTTATCTGCATCCCATACTGGGTTCTGATCTTGTCAATGACCTCCTTGGCCAGATTGGTCCTACTGTCAACAAGTGTCATGACTATACCACCGATCTGCAACTTGTCATTTGTATGATTTCTAACCATGTCTATGCTGCGCATCAGCTGGGTCATGCCTTTTGCCGGCAGGTACTGAGCCTGTACCGGGATTATCACGCTGTCCGCTGCTGTAAGAGCATTGATCGTGATCATACCAAGAGACGGCATGCAGTCGATCAGGATATAGTCGTAATCCTTCTTCACATCCTTCAGAAGGTTTGACAGCACCTTCTCCCTGCTCATCGCATTCACAAGCTGTGTCTCCATTGACGACAGATCGAGATTAGACGGAATCAGGTCTACGCCTTCCGGATGATGCAGGATCGTGTCCTTCACTATCGGCTTGTAATTCTGTGTCACCAGATACATCAGTCTTCCAAGTGAATTCTCCAGTCCGTCAGCATCCCATCCAAGAGCCGAGGTCAAATCATTTTGCGGATCTCCGTCGACAAGCAATACTTTCTTTCCCTCCCTGACTAATCCAATTCCTAAATTTAGAGTAGTCGTTGTTTTGCCGACACCTCCCTTCTGATTGCATATAGCTATTGTTTTCGCCATTCAAACACCTCCTTAACTGAATCTCTCAGCAAGTTCCACATTGTGCTCATCGACCCAGCATTCTACTGCGAACCAGTCGATATCCTCCTCTTGCATGAATGAATCTATGAAATACTCATGGATATCTGAATCGATACCGGCACAGATATCAAGTATCTCAAGATCCTCGGCCTCCGCCGTCATCCCGTGTGAGAAGAAGCTCATCTGCAGCATCCTGACCGCTTCCACCGGATCAGCTTCCTGAATACCTCCGACCATCTGCATGATGTCTGAGAATCTTCTGCCGTTGACCATATCAGCGAAGCGCTCTGCTGTCTTATGTGCCATGAATGACGCAACCTCAATAGCAACTTCGTCCATCTTGCCTCCTTCCATATTGCGGATGATTGATTCGCCTACTTCGGCATCCCCATCATCAATGCAGATTGCCTTTAGCATGATTGCCAGATCCCTTTGGTTGTCCTTGCTGAGTTTTCTGTTTCTGAATCTTCTTATCATAATAGTGTCCTTTCTCCGTTTATCCGGCTGCAATTAAACAGGCTCTACACCGTAGCGTGCAGAGCCATGTAAATACAGCCGGAGCTGAAAGGACTAACCTTAGTCAACGAATCTGATCAGAAGGTCATCTACAGCATCAGTGTATCTGCCTTCTGCTATAAGCTGATTTTTGAGTTCTATAAGTGCCATTACTATGATCCTCATCTCATCATAAGTGAACTTCATTTTTGGTTTAAACATGATGCCTTACCTCCTTCTGAATATATTTAATGATCTGTCTACAGATTTTGCAAACGTGCAATTCTGTCATGATCTAATGAATCCCAGTATAGTTCCTGGTTCCTTAGAATTCTTTCCTTCTTGGCGAAGAATTCTATGAGAGCATGAACCTCAATAACTTCCTTTCTGCCGAAATTACATGTTGGGACCCGCTTGTCGAAGAACAGGAGCCTTACCTCCTCCTCGGTCCAGCCGCTTCTTTCCTGTAATTGTTCCTTGTTGAAAAACACGACCTCGGGAGAGCAATACATGCTTCCTGCATCAAGCCAGTCTAACTTAAGCTTATCAACGATCTTACGCGGTCTGGCATATGATGAGTCTGTATAATACCTGTATACGTCTACATACCAGTAATCAGCCATTCTGATCACCTCCAGTAAGTATCCCGTGCCTTTTCACGCCTTATGGAGAAATATTGCATCAGTGCATGGTTTTCAACCAACTTCCGTTTCCCATAATCTATCGCCGGGAATTTAGGATCATTGAATAGTTTCTGGACTGTTGTCTCGCTCCATCCACTCATTAATCTGATATCTTCGATGGAATACAGTATGACTTCGGATGATACATATATTTTCCCCAGGCTCGACATTTCATCCCAGCTACGCTCAAGCTCGCGCTGCCTCCTAAGTGAATTGAACTTTTGAGTATTACCAGCCATTGCAGCCTCCTGTGTGTTCAGATAGTTTTCTTGAGTCTATTAAACTAATAGGATGAGCTCAACTATGCCAATGCCTCTAGCAAATGTGCAATCCGGGCAAAGAAAAAAGGCATAATCTGCTGTATTTCGCAAATTATGCCTGGCTTTTCACTTAAGTGGGGTAGTCATAAGTCTTCATAAGTTGTTATCTCAACTTGATGAAGATCCCTAACCCTTTCATAAGTCTCTATATCTTGTTATCGCAATGGGGTATAAATGGGGTAGTAACCGCCGAAATGGGGTAGTAAATCGGCTCCCGATCATGTCTTCTCAGATCGTTTTCTGATGCTTCGGATGGTCTCTTATTAGTCCCTCTCCCATCGCTATTTTAGTACAGCTTCGCGCCTGCCGGGATCCTATCGTTTACGAGCAGGAGGTTGAGCATTTCCTCTCCGTCATACTCGTTTACTGCGCTGATCAGCATGCCGTTTGAGTACTCTCCCATCATCTTTCTCGGCGGGAGGTTTGTGATCGCGATCGCAGTCTTTCCAACGAGTTCAGCCGGATCGTAGTACATCTTGATTCCGCTCAGGATGACTCTGTCTTCACCCGATCCGTCGTTAAGAACGAACTTCAGAAGCTTGTCTGACTTCTTCACTTCCTCGCAGGATTTGATCTTTACGACCCTGAAATCCGACTTGCTGAAGGTGTCGAAATCGACCTCTTCTTCGAACAGCGGCTCTACTTTTACCTTGCTGAAATCGATCTCTACGCGCTCCTTTTTGGCGCCTGCGCCCTTTCCTTCCGGCTTCATTGTCGGGAAGAGCTGGACGTCTCTGATGGTTGCGCTGTCTGTGAGCAGCATCACGAGTCTGTCTACTCCGATGCCGATTCCGCCTGTAGGCGGCATGCCGACTTCCAGAGCGTTGACGAAGTCGGTATCCATCGGATGTGCCTCGTCGTCGATTCCCAGGTCGAGCTGTCTCTGCTGCTCTGCGAATCTCTCATACTGGTCGATAGGGTCGTTCAGCTCGCTGAATGCGTTCGACATTTCCCAGCCATTTATGTAAGACTCGAATCTTCTTGTGATGCGAGGGTCCTTAGGATCCTTCTTTGCCAGCGGCGATACTTCGAGCGGATGTCCGCAGACGAAGCAAGGTCCGTCCAGGAATCCTGGGATGTCTTCGCAGTAGTCTTCGAACATCTCAGCGATGATCTTTCCTCTTGACCACTCGGACTCGTCCTCGAATGTCATTCCGTATTTCTTGGCTGCCTCGATGGCCTCTTCATCACTGTCGATCCTGTCGAACGGTATGCCTGTCGTCTTGATGACGGCCTCGGTCATGTCGATTTTTCTCCAAGGCGGAGTAACATCGAATTCCTTGTCGCCGTACTTGATTATAGGTGTACCGTTCACGGCCATTGCGCACTTGTATGTAACCTGCTCCATGAGGTCCATCATTGTCTCGAGGTTTACGTAAGCCTTGTATGCCTCCATCGATGTGAACTCAGGGCTGTGGTTCTTGTCCATTCCCTCGTTTCTGAACACCTTGCCGATCTCGTAGACTCCGTCAAGTCCGCCGACGATGAGTCTCTTAAGGTGAAGCTCGAGCGAGATGCGCAGTGTCATGTCGATATCGAGAGTGTTGTGGTGTGTCATGAACGGTCTTGCAGCAGCACCGCCTGCGATGTTGCCGAGAACCGGTGTCTCAACTTCGATGAGATCATAGTCCTCTTCGAGCACCTTTCTCATGGTGCTGATGATCTTTGCCCTCTTCATGAATGTTTCTCTTACGTCCTCGTTCATGATGAGGTCTACATATCTCTGGCGGTATCTCAGGTCTGTGTCCTTAAGTCCGTGCCACTTGTTAGGGAGCACCTGCAGCGACTTGCACAGCAGCTTGACTTCCTGTGCCCTGATGCTGACCTCTCCGGTCTTTGTCTTGAAGACTTCGCCCTTGATGCCGAGGATGTCGCCGGTGTCATATGTTTTGAATATGTTGTATTCGTCCTGACCGATGTTGTCTCTTGCAACGAAGATCTGTATGCGGCCCTGCTTGTCCTGCATGTCGACGAATGCAACCTTGCCCATGCGGCGGAACGCCATGATACGTCCGGCTACTCTGACCTCCTGGTCTTCCATGGCCTCAAAGTTATCCCTGATATCCTTCGACCATGCGGTCACATCGAAAGTCTCCTCGCGGTAAGGATCTCTGCCCATTGCGCGGAGCTCTTCGAGTTTCTTTCTCTTGATCTGCCTCTGTTCGCCGATTTCTTTTTCGGTAAGCTCGCGCTCTACGGCTTCAACAGCAGCCTTGATTTCATTTTTAATGTCAGCCATTACCTCTTGACCTCCACGACTCTATATCTTGCCATGCCGTCCGGTACCAGGAACTCTACCTTGTCGCCGGCCTTCATTCCCAGAAGGTGCTGGCCTACAAGTGATACGTTAGAGAGCTTTCCGTTCAGCGGATCTGCCTCTGTGGTACCTACGATCTTATATGTGCTCAGCTCTTTTGTGTTCAGATCTTCGATAGTGACTGTACGGCCTGTCTGTACCGAGTCATCACTCTCATCAGTCTCTTCTACTATGACGGCTGTACGGAGGATTTCTTCGATGTTGCTGATCCTTTCTTCGGTCTCAGCCTGTGCGTCCTTCGCAGCATCGTACTCAGCGTTCTCGCTGATATCTCCGAGTGAGATGGCTTCCTTGAGCCTTTCAGCATTTTCTTTACGGACTACGGTAATAAGATGTTCCAGCTCCGCATTAAGGCTTTCATAACCCTCTCTGGTCATTTCATTTGACTTTAAAGCTGCCATTTTGTATTCCTTCCCTTTCTTTATACTCCCAGACCCTACTGTCTGTTAATCTCTTCAATAGTTACATTTTCGCTTGTCGTGAGTCTCATAAGCGCTGTGTATTTCATTTTGAGTCTCACGATGTCGCCGACGCGGAGCAGCTCCTTGCAGTCCTCGATATCGAGTATTGTGTGATCTCCCGAGGCCATCGCGATCTCTGCGCCATCGAGTACAGGCACCAGATCGTCGATGTCGCCGTAATCGGCTCTGCCTATCGCCAGTATCGCACGCCTGCGGCGGCCTCTGTCGACATATTTTACAACCTTGCCTGAAGCATCTACACCGAGCTCTCCTATCGGATGTGTCGGCTTGGTGTTTGTCTCTATGACTTCCGCCTCGAGTACGAAACACTCGTCACTCAGGACTTCCACTTCCTTTCTGCCGTAACAAGTGCGGAGATCCTCGAGCGGTCCTATGAATGAGACTGCGCCAATTCTCAGCATGTTGACCTTAGGATTCATCACGCCGTCGAACAGCGGCATCAGGCTGGACGTTGCCCCGCCTGATACTATCTCAAGCGGTCTTCCTATAGCCTCTTCGACAGCCTCTGCCCATTCGGCAAGCATGTCCATCTTCTCTTTGGTCGGCTTTACGGAACCAACGCAGCCGAGGTTTGTACCTATGCCCGCAAGATGTATGAAGTCGAGCTCGTTTTCAACATACTTTGCTACATCGACAATCTCTTCCTTTTCGAAGAATCCCTCCCGGAGGTCTCCGAGGTCGGCCATCAGAATGACGTTATGCACCTTGCCGTTATTGGCGGCTGCATTCTGAAGAGCCTTAAGAGTATCGAAGCTGCTTTGCAGGCTGTAGTCACAGATCTTAACCATCTCGTCAAGTTCGGACAGCATCGGGACTCTTATCATGAGCAGCGGAAGCTTCACGCCTGCTTCCCTGGCCCTTGCAAGCTGCTCGAGCCTTGATGACGCGATCCACTTTGCACCGCAGCTCTCATAGTCGAGTGCGGCCGAAGCCAGACCCGTCGTCACCTTGATGACTCCTGCAACGTCTATGCCCGCATCGCGGCACCAGCCTATCACCGTGCTCATGTTGTGTCTGAGATTTTTGTGATCGACTATCAGCGTTGGTCTCTTTTTCATGATCATTTCCTCTTAATCAGCGAGCTTGTTCTCCTCGACGAACCTTCTGATCTTCATGCCAGTCGTTTTGTTGAACTCGCCCCTCTTTATGATGATGTGCTTGACTCTCTTCCAGTCAGGCCATTTTGCGTTGAGCCTGTCGATCTCGCTGCTGATAAGCGACATTACGGCTCCTTCATCACCTGCTCTGTCTCCGAGAGCCTCCCTGACATTCTCCTTGTCAGGACGCAGGGTCACATAGATGCCCCTCTTCATCCTGTCTTCGTTTTCCTCATCTGCCCAGACCATGCACTCCTCGATGTACGGACTGCGTGCAATGAGCTCCTCGAGTTCCTCAGGGAAGACGTTCTTGCCGTTTGCGGCTATGATGACGTTCTTCTTGCGGCCTGTGATGTAGACGTAATTGTCTGCATCAAGGTAACCGATGTCTCCTGTATGGAACCAGCCGTTCTCCATGCTCGCAGCGGTGGCTTCAGGATTCTTATAGTAACCCATCATTACCATAGGTCCGCGGAAGCAGATCTCGCCGTTGCCGTCATCATCCTTGTCGATGATCTTGCACTCGGTGAACTGGAACAGCTTGCCGGCAGAATCGTTTCTCATGTATTTCCACTGGTCAGGGTTGAGAGCCACCATAGGTGATGTCTCTGTAAGTCCGTAACCCTGAAGGCACGGGATGCCCATGCTGCGGAAGAACGCGAGTACTTTAGGGTCTACTCTTGCGCCGCCGGCGATGAACATGTCGATGTTGCCGCCAAACTGAGCCATGATCTTGTTTGCGATCGGCTTAGCGATATTAAGACCGAACTTGCTCGTAAAGTTGTTTGCAGCGAACAGCGTGTTGACCAGCTTGTCCTGACCCTGCTTCTTGAGGGTCTTCTGGATAGTGTTGTAGAACTTTTCGTAGATCAGCGGCACCGCGAGCAGGAATGTCGGGTGCACCATCTGCATGTCCTTTGTAATGTATTTAAGGCCTCTGCAGAACGCCATGGACGCTCCCATGAAGAGTCCTTCTATCATGGTGCAAGTGCACTCATATGTATGATGTATAGGAAGTACGCTGAAGAAGATGTCGCTCGGGCATACTTCGAGGTAAGTCTGTGCGATAAGAACATCGGTGCAGAGATTTCTGTGCGAAAGCATGACGCCCTTGCTCACTCCGGTTGTACCGGATGTGAAGATTATCGATACGAGGTCGGATGCCCTTACCCTGGCGTCGAGGTAG
Organism: Mogibacterium sp.; assembly: GCA_017510725.1. Taxonomy (GTDB): domain Bacteria; phylum Bacillota; class Clostridia; order Peptostreptococcales; family Anaerovoracaceae; genus Crickella. The sequence continues at coordinate 16,189 of JAFWMD010000085.1, forward strand.
CTTCTGTCACCTTCCGCAACTCTTGCCTTGCCCTCTTCTCTGAGGATATTCCACGAATAGAGTCCGTCTGCAGCATCTTCGTGAGCGTCCCTGTTAACTCCGATCACGGTCTTAAGGCCCGTTTTGCCCTCTGCCTTGATCTCCTTGAACAGCTTGTAGAACTTGTCCTGGCAGCAGATCACTGCATCTATCTCACCCATGTCACAGAGCGTGGTAAGTTCTTCTTTCGACAGTTCCTTGTCGAGCGGAACAACTACGCCGACTCCGCCCGTGATGGCGAAATATGACTCTGCCCACTCATAGCAGTTGGCTCCGATGACTCCGATGTGCGAACCCTTGAGACCAAGTCCGAGAAGAGCCGTGCCCAGACCTCTTACATCGTCTCTTACTCCGCCGTAAGTGAATTCCGTGAAGTGATCATCACCAGGCATTATCTGGTGATACAGCACCTTGTCGCCGAAGGCTTCGACACCTGACTCCATCATCATCTTGAGATCGGTAATGGGTCTGCCGATGCGGTACATTACCTCAGGTGCCTTGCTTGTGGTAATGCCGTCTACATAATATTGCATGTCGGCCATTTCAGCCGCTTTTAACTCTCTGTATTCCTCTTCAGTCAGGCTGTCGAGGTCTGCGTCCTTGTATTTTGCAATAAGTTCCTTGTAATTTTCCAATTTGCTACTTCCTTTTTTGCGTATAAAAAAAATGGTAAAAGCCACCTTTCATACCCGGTGGCGCCGTAAATTGTACCATTTTATAGTCTCATATGTCAATGAATGCAACGTCGGTAAGCACTCTATTTGCTTAGTTCTGCGGCTGGCCTCACTGGATCGCAAAAATAGTTGAGCCGAGAAGTATCGCTGAACCATGCAGGACTGTCAGACCGGACGCCGGGTCGCTCTCGACCCTAAGTCTGCCTGCCGGCTCTTCGAACGTTATGTCCACAGACGATCCGGCCCTGGCAGCGAGATACATTCCTGCTGCTGCACTTCCGCTCGCGCAGGAATTTTCCCAGAACATCGTGTCGGCTCCAGGTACGTATACCAACGGTATCATCGGACGGATCTCGATGCCTTCGTCCAGGAACATCATGCCCAGACAGTCTGCTCCCAGCACGCCGCACCAGTGTCTTACCATGGATTCAGCAAGTGCCTTGTCATCTTTAACTCCGAAGAATCCCGAATCGGGCTCAATTATTATATGACTTATGCCTTCCATTTCCACAACAGGCAGGGAAATCATTGCGCTGATCCCATCAGCGCTTCCGCTTTCATGGACGCCGGCCGCTCCCGAATGCTGCAGGTCAACCGTGCCGATTCTTATGGCCGGCGGCATGCTGACGGCTGCACTGTAACTGAAGGCGGCCTGCTGCTCCAGGCTGACGGTTAATGGCGCGGATGCCCCGGAAACTTTTACAGGCACCGCGCCGCTCTGAAGGCCTCTGTGAAGGGCAAAGAGTGCAGCCGCACACATTGTTGCATTGCCGCAGAATTCCCCTCCTGCCATTCTGAGACTGATAGCAGCTGCACCTTCTTCAGGCACCTTATCCTTCCCATAGGTAATGAAGCCGACCTGTTCTACATCAGGCTCCCGCTCCATTATCCGTGCGGCGACCTCCGGCTGTTCCGCGATATCCACCGCGGTCTCAACCAGTGCCGTTATGTTTCCTGTAGGATCAAATTTACAATACTGAATTCTGTCCATTATCTTTCAAATACTCGCAGGAACTGCTTGGTTCTTTCCTCCTGCGGATTATCGAATACGTCCCGCGGATCGCCCTGTTCAACAATGACTCCTCCGTCCATGAAGAGGACCCTGTTGCTTACTGCCTTGGCGAAAGGCATCTCATGCGTTACGACTACCATCGTCATTTTCTCTTCGGCAAGCTGACGTATTACCTTCAGCACTTCTCCGGTCAGCTCCGGGTCGAGGGCTGAAGTCGGTTCGTCAAAGAAGAGTATCTCCGGCTTCATCGCCATCGCTCTTGCTATCGCGACTCTCTGCTGCTGACCTCCGGACAGCTGGTACGGATATGCAGTCGCCTTGTCTTCAATACCCATCTTTTTAAGAAGAGCCATCGCATTCTCTTCTGCTTCAGCCTTGCTTACGCCCTGCACATGCATCGGCGCATCTGTTATATTTCTTAGTATACTGTAGTGCGGGAAAAGATTAAACTGCTGGAACACAAGGCCGCAGTATTTACGGAACTTTTTCATATCATGAGGGCTTGCGTATACCGCATTGCCATTCCCATCAGTATGAGCAGCCTTTTCTCCCATGTATATTATTTCGCCGCCGTCAATGGTCTCAAGGAAGGTGGCACATCTGAGCAGCGTCGATTTGCCCGATCCGGACGGTCCGATTATGCTCACAACCTCGCCGTGATCTACGCCAAAGCTGATGTCCCTGAGCACCTCGAGTCCCTCGAATCTCTTTTCGATGTTTTTCATTTCAAGAATCATTACGCTGCCCTCCTACTTGTAGTAATCCATCGATTTCTCGATGCGCGCCATCACAAATTCCACCAGATAATTGGCCACGAAGTAGAATACGCCCGCTATCAGGAACGGCATGAATGATGACTGCGATGCGGCTATCTGCTTGGCAAGCGAGAACACCTCTGCATATGCAAGTGTAAACGCGAGAGATGTATCCTTTACCAGCGTTATGACTTCGTTAGTCACGGAAGGCAGGATTATCTTCACCACCTGCGGCAGAATGATTTTCATGAAGGTCTGTGTCTTTGTGTAGCCAAGCACCTCCGCAGCCTCATACTGGCCAACAGGGATCGACTCTATTCCTCCGCGGTAGATCTCCGCGAAGTAAGTTGCGTAGTTCAGCACAAAGCCGACGATGATCGCCGGAAATCTCCAGTTTCCGATATTCAGGCCGAAGAGATAAAACGGTCCGAAATACCACACAAGAAGCTGCAGCATCAGAGGCGTGCCGCGCATGATCGATATATATCCTTTTATAAAGCCTCTCACAGGCGCAAACTTTGACTTGCGCAGGAGTGCGACTATCATTCCCAGAGGGAGCGAGCCGATGAGCGTAAGGGCAAAGATCAGAAATGTCTTCCACATGCCCGATGCCATCGTCGTAAGCATTGTTGAAAATGTCATTATACGTCCTCAGTTTCCGTTTTCTTTAGACAATAGCAGTGCTGCAGGACGTTTCCCGCAGCACCTGTTGTATGTTGTTTGTATTCTGCAGCCTGATCAGATACTCTGTTTTGTTCGTCTGACGCTACTTCTGGATCATTGACAGGTTTTCATAGATCTCAGGATACTTCTTGCCGATCTCGTCCATCTTGCCGTTTTCTGCAAGAGTCTTGAGTGCTGCGTTCACCTGATCACGAAGCTCTGTATCGTCTGTTCTGAATCCGATAGCGTATACTTCCTGGCATACATCTCCATCCAGATATGCAAGACCTTCTACCTTTGTCATCTGATAGTCACCTGTTGTAACGTCGATGGCGATAGCATCGATCGCACCAGCCTTAAGGTCGTTTACTGCTACAGTATAAGTATCATACTTTTCGAAGGAAGCGAATGTCTTCATCAGATCTTCTGCTCCGCCTTCAGCATTCGGAGTCTCGAGCATTTCCTGAGCGGAAGTGCTTCCCTGTACGCCTACCTTCTTTCCGGCAAGATCATCCGTCGACTTGATATCAGAACCTTCCAGCACCATGATCTTGATGGTATTGACTGAGTACGGATCGCTCCATGCAAACTTAGGCTCTCTGTCCGGGCTCTTTGTGAATCCTGACCAGATGCAGTCGATGCTTCCGGATTCAAGTTCTGCATCCTTTGCATCCCAGTTGATGGCAACGCCTTCATAGTTCCATCCGTTCAGTTCGCATACAGCCTGAGCCAGCTCTACGTCGAATCCTGTTGTCTCTCCGTCATCACCGATATATGAATATGGAGGGAAGTCCTTATCATAACCGTGCTTGAATGTGAATGCCTCTTCAGCTGCGCCTTCGCTGTCGCCGCCACCGCCGCCGCATGCTGTCAGAGCAACCATCGTGAAGATCATCGCGAATGCAAGCACAAGTACTGTTAATCTCTTTTTCATAATCTTTAGTCCTTTCCTATTATGAATATTTTCGTTTTTCCTGGTTTTAGTGCACCTTTGTTGCTTTAGTATGCTAAAGTGCTAAATTGACAAAGCAATAATAGCATTACTGCATTCTACGGTCAAGCATAATCGCTGTTTTCTTACAAATACATTGGTCTGGTCCCTTCCATTATTCTTTCACCAAATTAAAAAAGTTACATATACGAAGAAAAAACTCCATATATGTAACATTTTTTCCGAAAGTCCTCCGATGGGTTTTATGTACCGGAATTATTCATTCTGCTGCTGGTTCAGGCAGTTTGCATACATCGATCCATGCGAGAGAACGGGAGACATCGAAGAGCTCATCCGGCGTGAACTCTGCAGCGGAGTTTGATGATCCGCAGGCCGGGAACACTGATTCAAACCTCTTCATCGACTCATCGCAATAGATCCTGACATCGTCGCGTGTGACTCCGAAAGCGCACACACCGCCTATCTCATGGTTTGTGTATTCAGGCACCTCTTCAGGCGAGAGCATCTTTGCCTTTTCGCCGAAGTAATTCTTATATTTCTTGTTGTCTACTCTGGCGTCACCGGCTGCCTGTACAAGGATGCCTGTGCCGTCCTTAAGCTTGAAGCTCAGAGTCTTGCAGATGCGGGCAGGCTCTACGCCGACCGCCTTTGCTGCCAGCTCGACCGTCGCGCTCGAGACATCAAATTCTCTGATGCGGTCGGCCATTCCATGCTTTTCCAGATATGCTCTTGCGACTTCTATTGACATGACTAGTCCCCCAACATTTTACGCTGCAGCTTTTTTGCCTTTGCCGCGCATCACGACTGTAAGCACCAGGCCGATCACCAGGCCGATCAGTGCCGGTACTACCCAGCCGAAACCGAGGTCGAAGAACGGGAATATTCTGCGTCCGAGCTCTGTCATTGCAGGAATCTGCAAACCTGCAGGCAGAGTCTTGAAGAAGTCGAATACTGCCGGGATGAATGCTCCGACAGTCACCCATCTGTATACGTATTTGCTCTTGCCGAAAGCCTTCTCACAAAGTGCCATGATGACAAGTACAGTCACGAGCGGATAGAGAAGCATCAGCACCGGAACAGCGTAATTAATGATCGCTGTGAGTCCTACGTTCGAAACGATGAACGAGAACAGCGTAAAGAACATTGCCCAGCCCCTGTAGTTGAGCTTGCCCGGTACGAGCTTTACGAACATCTCACCGCAGCTTGTGACAAGTCCGATAGCCGTCTTGAGGCAGGCGAACGTGATTGTAAGAGCGAGCACAAGGCTTCCGATACCTCCAAGGTAGTGGCCCGAGATCTGTGTGAGCGCGATACCTCCGTTGTCGGAAACATCGAAGAGTCCTCTTGACTGTGCACCCATGATGATGGTGAGCATGTAGATGACGAACATCAGTATGCCCGCAAACACACCGGCCTTAAGCGTTTCTCTCGCAACATCTCCGTCATTGTCGACGCCGAGATCTCTAATAACGTTGATTATTACGATGCCGAATGCGAGTCCTGCTATGGCATCCATGGTCCCGTATCCCTCGACAATGGAATTGAAGAGTGCTCCGTTCTGGTATGCATCTGCCGGTGCTACCTCAGATATCGGTGCTCCAGGATGTATGAGCGCTACAAGAATGAGTATTCCGAGGAACAGCAGGAACAGCGGATTGATAACACGTCCGATCCATGTGGTGATCTTGCCCGGCCTGAGCGAGAAGTACATTACGAACGCGAAGAATATGAATGTGAATATGAGCTGCCAGAGTCTGAAATGCGACTCGCCCACTATAGGTGCTAGACCGGTGGTAAACGATACTGATGCGCATCTCGGGATGGCAAAGAACGGCCCGATCGTGAGGTAAAGCACAGCCGTAAACAGCCTGCCGTACCAGCCTGACACCTTGTTCGAAAGCTCCATCAGGTTGTCACTGTGTGTGTTTCCGATAGCCGCTACTGCGAGGATCGGGATCGTCACCGCCGTAATGCAGAATCCGATTATCGCCGGCCATGCATTGCTGCCCGCCATCTGTCCCAGGTGCACCGGGAATATCAGGTTGCCGGCGCCGAAGAACATTCCGAACAGCGTGCTTGCGACGACGATGGTCTCTTTCATCGTCAGTTTTCTTTTCATAACTATATTGCTCCCTTCTAAGCAAGTTATATGGGGTGCCGCTCTGAGCGGCATGATTTCTAGAGTTCCCTGCGTCCTTCAACAGCCTTGAGAAGCGTGACTTCATCAGCATACTCAAGATCTCCTCCGACCGGGATGCCATGCGCGATCCTCGTCACTTTTATGCCAGCCGGTTTCAGAAGTCTTGCGATATACATCGCTGTAGCCTCTCCTTCAATATTAGGATTTGTGGCTATGATGACTTCTTCGACATCGCTGTCGCCCTGCAGCCTTTCGATGAGACTCTTAAGGTTGATGTCAGCAGGACCGATGCCCTCAGCCGGGGATATCGCTCCGTGGAGCACGTGATATGTGCCTTTGAATTCGCGTATGCGTTCCATCGCCATCACGTCCTGAGGAGTCTCAACAACGCAGATGACTGACCTGTCTCTTGAGCTGTCGGAGCAGATTCCGCATACATCCTTGTCGGTAAGATTGCCGCAGACACTGCAGTAATGCAGTGACCTTTTGGCTTCCACGATCGACTCGGCCAGCGCTTCCGCTTCGCGGTCAGTCAGACTGAGCACATGAAAAGCAAGCCTCTGAGCGGTCTTTCCGCCTATGCCCGGAAGCTTTCCCAGCTCATTTATCAGCTTGTTGAGTGAACGCGGGTACTGCTTCATCAGAAGCCGAAGCCTCCGAGTCCGCCGCCCATTCCGCCGAATCCGCCCGTGATGCTGTTCATCTCGGACTCCTCGAGTTCTTCTATCTGTCTGATAGCCTCATTGACTGCAGCCATGACGAGGTCCTGAAGCATTTCAACATCATCAGGATCTACGACATCCTTGTCGATGTTCAGCGCAGTGATCTGCTTTTTGCCGTTCATCGTTACCTCGATTGCGCCTCCGCCCGCTGTAGTTGTGAGTTCCTTTTTCTCGAGTTCAGCCTGCTTCTGCTCCATCTCGGCCTGCATCGCCTGGAGCTGCTTCAGCTGCTTCTGCATGTCCTTTGCGCCGCCGCCGTTTCTGACTTTAGGCTTCTTGCCGGCTTTCATACCTTTACCCATTTCATCCTCCTGTATATGTCAGTCTTCCATGACCGGTTGTATTCCGAAAAGATCCACAATGTCCCCGATCACTTCGTTCTTATTGATATCGTCGTTGATTATTTTCGCAGTCTCCTCCTCGGAGATGCCTGCACTGCCCTCTGCCGCACCGGACTTTGAGATGACTCCGGCTTTCATTGATACGTAGACATCGCTGCCGTAAATGCTCTTTGCTGCCTGTGCGATCTCGGCTGATTTATCCTCAGCAAGTCTCAGCTTGCCCGGGCTTACGATCACCTGCAGCCTGCCCGCATCGAATTCCACGCCTGTCGAGTAGCGCCCCACCAGACTCATGAACGTTCTGTCACCGGCCGCTACCGCTCTGACTATCCTGTCCCACATTTCTTCCGGACTTCCGGGCTGCTCTCTCTGAACTGAAGCTATCATGTCCGCGAGAGCATCCGCTGCAGGTTTCTCATCTGCCGGAGCCTGTGCGCGCACAGGAGTGTCAGCAGGTCTCGCAGAAGCCGCATCTCTCTTCGCTACTGGCCTCAGCGGTCTTTTTGCAGGAGCCTCTGCGATGTCATCTGCAGAAGCCAGCCTCACCGCCGCTGTCTCCAGAAGTATTCGCGGTCTTTCGGAATACCTGCCGAGGTTTATGTATTCGGAGATGAGACGGATCGACTTCTCAATGAACGCTGCATCTGTCAGCTCAGCCTGGGCTCTGAGTCTGGAAATATTCTCTCCCGATGAACCCACGATGCGCTCTGCCCTTCCAACGTACTTGACTATCATGAGGTCGCGCATGTGCTTGAGCCAGTCCTTCATGATCTGTCTCGGATCCTTGCCGCGTCTGATTATCTCATCTATGTATATGAGCGCCTTGCCTGTATCTCCAGCGATCACTGCACCCGTCAGCGCGAGGAAGAAATCCGCGCCCGCGGCTCCCGTATATTCAAGAACGGCTGCTCTGTTCAGTTCTTTGTCACCCGCCGCAGTACACTGCTCGAGTATGCTGAGTGCATCCCTGACCGAGCCGTCAGCTCTTGAGGCGATGGTTGAAAGCGCATCATCGGTAGCCCGGATGCCTCTTCTGGCGCATATCCTCTTCATGCCTTCTACGAGCTCCTCTTCGGTGACACGCCTGAAGTTAAGCTGCATGCAGCGCGATCTTATGGTGGATCTCACCTTCTGCGGATCTGTCGTCGCAAGAATGAAGATAGCGTGTTCCGGCGGCTCCTCGAGCGTCTTAAGGAAGGCGTTCTCAGCTGCAGTGCTGAGCATGTGCACCTCGTCGATAATGTACACCTTGTATCTTCCGACTGCCGGAGGATACTTCACCATCTCGATGATGGCTCTGAGGTCGTCTACGCCGTTGTTTGATGCCGCGTCGAGTTCTATTACATCAACGAACCTGCCCTCGCGTATCGCCTCGCAGTTTTCGCACTTTCCGCAAGGGAGATTCACGCCCGGGTCGCCGGGTTCACCCTCCATGCAGTTGACGGCCTTTGCGAGTATGCGCGCAGTGCTCGTTTTGCCCGTACCGTGAGTTCCGGCAAATAAATAAGCCTGGCTCACCGTTCCCGTCCTTATCTGATTCTGCAGGATGCGGACGATGTGCTTCTGGCCTATTACTTCTTCGAAAACTTCCGGCCTTTCGGCTCTGTAAAGTGCGGGCTGCATCGTAATCCTTTCTATTAAAAAGAAGCGGGCAGTCAGCTGTACGCAGAGGCTGGTCTGCGGCACACAAGACAGATCGCTTAATGCTGCTACCTCTCGGTCCTGACATGGTTCACGGAGCCCCGTTGCGCAGGGCCCCCGCGCACAGCTGGCCGCCCGCCCGATTCGTTCTACATTCTAACACAAAAGTTTTCTTCTAACAATGGAAAAACAGACAGTAGTGGCTGTTTTGGGCACCTTCTACAACATTATCTCTGATTGTGCCTTGCTCGCTGCTATCATGTCGTTCAGCTTCCTGGCCGGTCTGTAAAGAGCCATTCCGAAGACTACTGAGCACAGCGCAAACAGCATCAGCACTCCGATGCACTTCCAGTAAGTATCCCCGTACATGCCGCCTATGCACTCGCGCATCGCATCCATGGCATAGCGGAAAGGCATGAATGGAAAGAGCACCTTGAATATGCCCGGGAGCACTTCTACAGGATATGTTCCGCCAGAGCCGGCTACCTGAAGAACCAGTATGATGACTCCCGCTCCGAGCCCGATGTTGTCAAGAGCAAACACAAGTGCGTAATTGATCATCATGAACACTATACTGTTGATGCAGGCCAGGAGCACGAATCTCAGAGGTGCCACGCACTGTATGCGCACGTAGAGAAGATCTCCTGCGGAAACCACCAGCGCCTGCGCGATTCCGACCAGCAGATACAGTCCGAGTCTTCCGAAATACCACTCATGGAGTCTGAGATCCGTGAGATCATTTCTCTTCTTTATTCTGACCTTAATGAGTACTGCTGTCAGCAGAGCCCCTACCCACTGAGCAAGTACCGTGTAAAACGGTGCCATCGCTGAGCCGTAGTTTTCTATCTGCCAGAATACCTCTTTTTTCATTCCTACCGGGTTTGCAAGATATTCTGCGACTGCTGCTTCATCGTTTGCCATAAGATCACTCAGCTCCTGCAGGAGGTCATTTCCCGATGCATTCATGAGGATATCACTCAGTGATCCGGTACCATCCTGAAGCGACTTCAGGCTTGAAGACGTCGTATCGATACTTGATCTGAGCCTGGAGAGCGCTTTTCCGTACGAGCCGAGATTCCTGCCAAGAGAAGACAGGCCATTGTCTGCGCCCGACATGATCTTGCGGAAGCCCGACAGCGATGTTCTGGCGTTCGACAGTGCCTTCTCGAGGTTGCCGTCGATGTCGGTCCTGATCTGTTCGAGTATTTCATCAGTCAGTTTTATTGCTTTATCGTTATCTTCCGAGATCTTTTTGATAATAGGTTCGCGCTCGGAATAATCCATGCTTTTATCAAGCTGCTCGAGTCCGGACTTTATATCGCCAAGCGTTGCAGATAATTCCTCGAACTTCTCGCTCAGAGCAGTGAAATCTTCTTTTTTCAGGTATTTTGCCTGTTCATCGGCACGGGTCTTCATTGTGCTGATCCTGCTTACCCATTTATCCCTGTTGATATCCAGGAATGCCGCATATGCGATGTCTCCGGCACTGAGCAGTTCTACCGCAACAGTATCGAAAGTCTTAAGCGAACTGGCGGTGTCTTCTATTTTATTGACAGCATCGTCCAGCTTTTTTGTATCCGCCTTTTTTACTTTTGAGAGTTCTTCCTGTGCTTCTGCAAGAATCTTATCGTTTGCCTTGAACACATCATGAGTGCTTCCGATGAATTCATCTGATACGTCAAGGAGATTCCCGGCTGCATCAGTGAGGCCGCCTGCTGAATCTGCCAGTGCTATGCAGCTGTTCAGATCATTGCTCAGGTCATCTATCCTGTTTGCAAGATCTGCCAGCATCTGCTGCGGGTCAAGTCCGTTCGCCTCAGCCATGGATGCAGCATCAGATACATATCCTGCGAGAGTCTCAACGAACGCCGCATTTACTTCTTCCTGCACGGCAGTCTTTGCCTTGCCGGTTATCTTAGGTGCGATGGCATTCTTCTTTTCGTTCTCATAGTATTTCAGCTTAGGGTTGTTCAGGTCACCATTCAGGAAACTCAGAACATCATCACTGAAATCCTGCGGTATCACCAGCGCGGCATAATAATCGCCTGAGTAAACACCTTCTATGGCCTCTTCATCATTTTCGGTAAAGACCCAGCCTATGTCATCATTTGCGCCAAGCGCCTCTACGATCTTATCTCCCACGTTTATGCTGAGACCGGCAGCAGTCTTTCCTTCGTCCATATTCGCGACTGCAACGGAAATTCGGCCGGTTGCATCGGACTCGTACGGAGCCCAGTTAGAGAGGATGTTGAACCAGGCATAACAGCAAGGCACAAGGCAAAGCCCCATCACCGTAATGATGGCAACCACGCTGCCTGTTATTTTTTTGAGATCATGTCTGACTATATTGAGGATGTTCTTCATTCTTCATCCTCACTTTCCGGAGCCTTATTGCGCCTGTGATCCATGTAGCGTGCCTGTATCTCCTCCTGCTTAACCTGAATACGGCTCTGTACCCTCTCGCGAACCTGCTCAGAATCAGGGATCAGCTCACCGAAATCAGCCTCCCTGTCGCTCACTTCCTCAAGAGTCTTACGGATCGAATCGTCGATGTATTCCACACTGATGAGATAAATGGATATGACAAACATGCCTACGACCCACAGGATCATGAACACTACTCTATCACTGTTTGTGATCATGCGTATGAGTATCATGAGGACGGTAAACACGCCCAGCAGCACAAGCCCTGCCCTTATCCTCTTTTTGTTGTTTTCATGCAGAGCCATGCCGCGGTCAAGCAGTCTGTTGTAAAGGTCTTCATAACGGATATCCTGTTTGTTTCTGTCCATCACAGCACCTCCGTATCTTCGAGCTTCTCAGACACGAAGCGGTTCATGCCGAGGAATGGCTTTCTTATGAGCAGTCCTATCGCAAGTCCTACTGCAGCAAAAATGAGCAGGTATGCAAGATAGCGCGCAAAGTCATGCCTGTATGTACCGCATAGCGCTTCTCTCATCGCATTGATGGCATGCGGGAACGGGAAGAACTTGTAGATCTTTCCGAATACCGGCGGAAGTATCTCTATAGGATAGGAACCGCTCGAACCCGCTATCTGGAGCACCATGACCACGACTACTATCGCCTTGCCTACGTCTCCGAAAGAGATCGTTAGCGCATAGATGAGCAGCACAAACACGAAGCTTGTAACAGCCGCAGAGAACCACATCAGCCACGGATGTACCGGCTGGCATCCCAGCAGGAAGATATCACCTGCCACAATAACTGCAGCCTGCATCTGCCCTATGATGAAGAACAGCAGGAAACGTCCGAAAAATTCCTGAGCTTCGGTGGCTCCCGGGAATTTCTTTCTGTCTATATGAGTCTTCAGTATGGATACGAGTATTACCCCGCCGACCCAGATCGCCAGTACCGAATAGAAAGGTGCCATCGCAGCACCGTACGAAGCGACCGAATAAACCTCTTCAACCTCTACATCGACGAGGGATGAGAAGAACTTCGCATACGCTTCCGGATCACCGCCCAGAAGATCTATCAGGAGAGCAAGCCTGTCTCCCTCTGCGACCTCTTCGACCCTGTCTATGATCGAATCGATCTTATCTGCTGCGGCACGGAATACCTCCTGCATCTCGAGCAACGAGCTGTCAAGTTCGCTTACTGTCTTGTCAGCGCTGTCCAGTACAGGTGACATGCCGCTGAGCATTGATGACATGCTCTTCATCAGCGGATCCATGAGATCGAGAGTCCTGTCTATGGTGCTTATCAGGGAATCCACCGAATCGCTGAGCGAAGTCTGGCTCAGCTTTTTGAGTTCCTCCATTATTGCAGGCATCGCCGTAGGATCCGAGAAAGCATTCGTAAGAGTATCTATGTCACTTATCATTGCAGAAAGCACAGCTCTCAGAGCCATTATGGATGCGGAGTCCCTGGATTCCGGGAACAGAGCGAGCAGTCCTTCGAGGTCTGACTTGAGCTTATTCGCCAGCCTCCCGGCTTCTTCCTCAAGGGCCGCCTTTTCCTCGTCTGACAGTCCGCCATCGGTGATCTTGTTTACGACCTCTTCAAGTGCTGACCTTTCTTTCTCTATGCGGGTCTCCCTGTTTACGAGTATTTTCTTTAAGACCTCAAGGGTCTTCTTTGCTTTCGTAAGGTCCTTTTCGGCATCCGAAGCAGAATTGCCTGCCGTCTTGCCTGCCTTTGACAGCTTTTTCTTTGCGTCCTTTATTCCGGAATGTATATTGGCGCTCTTATCCGTAAATGCAGATATCGCAGAATCGTATGCCCTGAGCGTATCTCTGAGATCCTCCAGCCTTGATATCACATCTTCGGCAGTTTCACCGTCTGACAGGTCATCGGCGATCTCGTTGGTCTCATCGAATATAAAGCCAAATACAGTTTCCAGATAAGTTGTCTTTATGGACTGCTGCAGTGTCGTAGCTGCAGTCTCTGTTATCTTAGGCGCGATCGCATTTCTCTTCTGATTCTCGTAATAAGTGAGAGGCGCCCTGTCGTCGAGCAGCGCCTGCTCAAAGTGATACATGTTATACGTGAAGTTGTTTTCAAAAATGACTGCGGCATAATACCTGCCTGACTTCACTCCCTCAATAGCTTCATCAGCAGTCTCAGGAAACTGCCAGCCTATCTTGTCGCTGGTTTTCAGGTCCTCAGATACTTCTTCAGCCATGTTGATATGCGTTCCATCTTCAAGGTCCAGACCCGGATCAAGCGAAGCAACAGCGATCTGTATTTCTCCGGTATTCGCATACGGATTGCCGTTGGCATATATATTTACCCATGCGTAGAGTGCCGGAAGTACAGAAATCGCCACTATAATAGCCAGCGCAAAAAAGCGCCGGCATAATGAACCGATGTCGTTAATAAATATGGACAGTATCGTCCTCAATTCAGTTTTTCCCTCTCTATACTTTTATGACTCAGCCCTGTGCGCTGCATCATTTATCACAGATGATGTTTGTGCCTTGAAGCCTTTATACGGCTCAGTGCCCTTGAGAGCTCCGCAGTTGCAAGAGACACATCCCTGTTTGAATTAGCCCTCTTAAGGGCCTCCCTTGCCTGTTCCTCAGCACGTCTTGCTCTGGCCTCGTCTATGTCTTCCGGATTCTCCGCGGTATCCACGAGTATCATGACCTCGTTATTCTCAACCTTGAGGAGGCCGTCAGACACGACCGAGATCTGTTTACCGGACATTCCGGCTTCTTTTGCCGCTTCGCCGGCCGGTACATATTCAACGATACCCGGTACAACGGCCATTATGAGGTTTGAATGGTACGCCAAAATACCGATGCTGCCCTCAGTCGTCATTAATGACACGGATTCAGCATCACAGTCATATACCATATGTTCACTTGCCATAAAATGCAGCTTGAACGTCGCCATTTCAAATCCTCTGTTATTATCTTCTTAAAGTGTTTTTGCTTTTGCAATTACGTCGTCAATTGTGCCGACGTTGAAGAATGCCTGCTCCGGATATGCATCCATTTCGCCGCTTACGATGGCACCGAAGCCCTTAATGGTATCTGCCAGCTGTACGTATACGCCCGGCAGGCCTGTGAACTTCTCTGCTACGTGTGTCGGCTGCGACAGGAACCTCTGGATCTTACGCGCTCTGTAGACTGTCAGTTTATCCTCATCTGAAAGCTCGTCCATACCGAGAATCGCGATGATGTCCTGAAGCTCTGCGTATTTCTGCAGGATCTCCTGTACCTTTCTTGCAACTTCGTAGTGCTGATCGCCCACGATGTCCGCTTCGAGGATACGCGATGTTGAGTTGAGCGGGTCAACAGCAGGATAAAGTCCCATTTCAGCGATCTTACGCGAAAGTACTGTTGTCGCATCAAGGTGTGCGAATGTCGTTGCAGGAGCCGGGTCAGTGAGGTCGTCGGCCGGTACGTATACCGCCTGTACCGATGTGATCGAGCCGGCTTTCGTGGATGTGATACGCTCCTGCAGAGCGCCCATCTCGGAAGCAAGTGTCGGCTGATATCCTACGGCAGATGGCATACGGCCAAGCAGTGTGGATACCTCAGAGCCAGCCTGTACAAATCTGAAAATATTGTCAATGAACAGGAGCACGTCCTTGTTCTGCTTGTCACGGAAATACTCCGCCATAGTGAGTCCGCTGAGACCGACTCTCATACGCACTCCCGGAGCCTCGTTCATCTGTCCGAAGACCATCGCGGTCTTGTCCATGACGCCGGCTTCCCTCATCTCTTTCCAGAGGTCGTTTCCTTCCCTGGAACGCTCGCCTACTCCGGTAAAGATGGAATATCCGCCGTGCTCCATGGCAACGTTGTGGATCAGTTCCTGGATGAGTACCGTTTTACCTACTCCGGCACCTCCGAACAGGCCGATCTTTCCGCCTTTCGAATAAGGCTCGAGAAGGTCGATGACCTTGATTCCTGTTTCGAGTATTTCGACTGAAGGGCTTATCTCATCAAAACCCGGTGCCTTTCTGTGGATCGACATCTTTTCGACATCTGCAGGGATAGGCTCGCCGTCGTCGATAGGCTCGCCGAGTACGTTAAACATGCGGCCAAGGACCACGTCACCTACAGGCACTCTTATTGAGTCGCCGGTGGCAGTGACTTCCATGCCGCTGCTCATTCCCTCGGATCCCGAAAGCATGATGCACTTTACGGTATTATTACCGATGTGCTGTGCTACCTCCATGACGAGTGTCTTGCCGTTCAGCTCGACTGTCAGGGCGTCGTTGATCCTAGGCATCTGGCCTTCATCGAATTCTACGTTTATTACAGATCCCGAGACCTGCACTATACGTCCGGTCATAATTCCTCTCCTCTATCCGTTTTTACTTCTGAGGCTTCGCGCTCCGGATGATATTTCGGTTATCTCCTGTGTGATCGCGTTCTGTCTCAGATGGTTGAATTCAAGTGTGAGCTGGTCGAGCAGCTCGCTCGCGTTCTCGTTTGCTGAGTCCATGGCCATCATCCTCGCGCTCTGCTCGGACGAATAGCTGTTGACCAGCGCCGAATAAACGTATCCTACAAGATACGACTGCATTATGCGCTCGAGTACAGTCTTCACATCCGGCTCATACTCGAACACTGTCGAAGCGTTTACATCAGTCTCTTCGCCTTCAGGCACAAAGTCGTCTCTGTCAAAAGGTATGAGCCTGTCATGCATGGCATTTCCAAAACTCAGGCCTCCCGAGAACTCCGTATAGCATACATAAAGCCTGTCAAACAGTCTGTCGTCGAAGTCATCGAGGAGCTCACGGGTTATGTCCCTGGCCATCGCAAGTGACGGCTGGTTCATCGAATGCATAAAGTCTTCGCAGACCTCTGTTCCCCTGGTCCTGAAAAATCTCCATCCGAAGTCCCCGACTACATACAGCCTGTACTCATCGCTCCTGTCCATCAGTGCAAGTGCTTCTTTAAGGACGTTCTGATTGTATGCTCCCGCAAGGCCCTTGTCACCGGTAATGACCAGAATGCCGTTACGGCCTCCGAACACGTTTTCATCGACTTCAGAGTCATAGTATCTGCTGGTGATGTCGCCTTCTATCGCGAACATCCTGCGGATCTCCTTTCTCAGAAGATCAAAATACGGCTTTGTTTCCTCAGCCTCCTTGCGTGCGCGCCGCATCTTGGTCGAAGAGATCAGATACATCGCATTAGTGATTTTCTGAGTATCGCTGACGCTCTTTATTCGGTTTTTTATTTCTTTGGTTGATGGCATTTTTTACGCCGCTTTATACTTTTCTCTATACTTAGCAGAGATATCGAGTATCTCCTTCCTGAGGTCGTCATCGAGTTTTCCTGTCTGATCGATGCGGTCGCAGACATCCCTGTGATCCGATTCGAACGATTCAATGAGTCCTTCGATGAACTTTGGTACTTCCGGTGCAGGAATGCCCTGCATCGTGTGAGCAAGTGCCATAACGAGAGTTATTACCTGCTCGTGCTGCGACTTCGGCCTGTACTGCTTCTGTCTGAGCATGCGCATGAGGCCCTGGCCGTATTCGAGCTGGGACTTCGTCTGGTCGTCGAGGTCTGAAGCGAACTGTGTGAACACTTCCATCTCGCGGTACTGCGCAAGGTCGATTCTCAGTGTTCCGGCAGCCTTCTTCATGGCTTTCGTCTGAGCGTCGCCTCCTACACGGGAAACTGAAAGTCCTACGTTTACGGCAGGTCTCTGACCCGAGAAGAAGAGGTCTGACTCCAGGAAAATCTGACCGTCTGTGATCGAAATGATGTTAGTAGGGATGTATGCCGATACATCGCCCGCCTGCGTCTCGACTATAGGAAGCGCAGTTATGGAACCGCCGCCTATTTCATCCGAAAGCCTTGCGGCTCTCTCGAGCAGTCTTGAGTGCAGGTAGAATACGTCGCCCGGGTACGCCTCACGGCCCGGCGATCTGTCGAGCAGCAGTGAGAGTGCACGGTATGCTACAGCGTGTTTCGAAAGGTCATCATAAACGATGAGCACATCCTTGCCCTGATGCATGAAATACTCGCCCATGGCGCATCCTGCGTATGGCGCGATGTACTGCAGCGGGGCAGGATCGCTGGCCGAAGCAGTAACTATGATAGTGTAATCCATTGCATCATGCTTTTTCAGAGTCTGCTGTATCTGAACTACCGAAGAAGTCTTCTGGCCTATGGCTACGTAAATGCAAATGCAGTTCTTGCCCTTCTGGTTGATAATGGCATCGACTGCGATGGCTGTCTTTCCGGTCTGTCTGTCACCTATGATCAGCTCTCTCTGGCCCCTGCCGATAGGGAACATAGAGTCGATCGAGAAGATTCCCGTCTCAAGAGGCGTGTCTACAGGCTGTCTGTCAATGATAGCCGGAGCCTGAGCCTCTACAGGCATGTATCCCGAAGCTGTTATTTCTCCGAGGCCATCAACAGGTGAACCCAGAGAATCTACTACTCTACCGAGGAAGTTCTCACCTACAGGTGTTCCTGCAGTCTTGCCCGTCCTCTTTACAGAGGATCCCTGAGTTACGCTCTCGTCGCTGCTGAAAAGCACGCAGCCGATCGTGTCCCTGCGGATGTCCTGAACCATTCCACGGACTCCGTCTGCGAACAGAAGGATCTCTCCGAATGTAGCATGCGGCAGTCCTGCGACCGTCGCGATACCATCTCCGACAGTGATGACCTCTCCGACCTGTTCGACCATTGCCTCCGGCGTCCATGCCTGGATGCTCTCCTTGAGCAGCGGGATGATATTGCCGTTGTTGGTAGGCACTTTTACGAGAGTGTCTCTCAGCTGACGGAACCTTCCGCCAACCGACCAGTCGTAAATATCGGAACCGACTTCAAGTCTGAATCCGCCCGGGAATGCATCGGACTTCTCCCATTTGAGAGGTACTTCTGCGTTGTATTTTTTCTTTAAAAACTGTCCGAACCTCGCCTTTTGAGCTTCGCTCGGCTCTGCAGCCGAGTAAATTACTGCGGTGAGGATCATTTCTTCGTTACTCATTTATCTGCCTCCTCCGCAGCATCAAGGAACTGATCGAAAGCATCCGAAGCGGTCTGCTCGAGAGTGAGTTTCTCCATCGCGTCGGTGACCATTCCTGTGATCTCCTTCTGCGCAGATGCGATGATCTCGTTCTTCTCTCTTTCTGCCTCGCCGCGGGCATCCGAAATGATCTTCTCGGCTTCGCCGCGCGCCGCCGCAAGTCTCCGTTCTCTTTCTGCCTCGATCTCCTTGCTCATCCTGCTCTTCTCGGACCTGACTTCTTCGTCGAATTCTTTTTCTTTCTTCTCATAGGAAGCCTTGCTGTTCTCGGCATCAGCCAGAGCCTGCTCTGCTCTGCTGTCCATGTCAGCATAATGAGCCTCTCTGCCTTCCATGAAATTCTTCACAGGCTTATAGAGAAGTATATAAAGAGCTCCGAAGAGTATGGTGAAGTTGAACAGGTGCAGCAGTATTTGCTGCCAGTCTATGTTAAGTGGTACTCCTGTCATCTGATTACTCCCTGTCTGTCAAATGTACCGGTCTGCTGACGCATCCGCTAAAGAACGAATATGATCAGGATAACCGTGAGCAGTGCGTAGATGACTACTGTCTCTATGAATACGAGACCGAGCATGAAGCTTGTACGGATCTTGCCGTCTGCTTCCGGCTGCCTTGAAATACCTTCCGAAGTCTTGGCACCGAAAATACCCATTCCGATGGCGCCTCCGCATGCAGCGAGTCCGATAGCGATTCCTGCAGCTATGGCTTTGAGACCTGTAGTGGTAGCGGCAGCAGCAACTGCTGCGTCACCGGCAGCTGCGGCATCGCCGCTGTCAGCGAATACTGCGGCCGTCAGGATCATCATCATGGCGGCAGCGACCATTGCGAGCACGATTGCCATTCTTCTCAGTTTCTTTGCATTGAGGTTCATAGTAGTTCTCCTTTAGTTATATTGTTGCGCCGCATCTACCCCGAAGCATATCCCTTCAGGATGTACTGCTCAGCGCTATTCGTTAGCTAGTTTTAAGCTTAAGGGCCGTTACTGCAATGTCATGTATGATGCAGCGGCACATCGCAATCCACAGATCCGGGCGGGATATGCTCCGGAGTGCGGCGCGTTCAATACTGCTTAAGCTGATTGTTCTTTTACTACTGTTACACGTTTTTTGCCGCGTCTCTTTTTCTCTTTAGGCGGTTTCACGACTTTTTCGGATACTTCTCCGTAGAAGAGTGATGTCAGCATGGTAAGTACGTATGCCTGGATCAGTGCGTGGAGCAGTGTAAACAGTACTCCTACTATGACCGGCACAACGTAGCTCATTGCCGTGTAGTAATAGACGAGCTCGGTGACCAGCGCTCCCGAGATCAGGGCTCCGAAAAGTCGGAAGCTGAGTGAAAGCGGAAGCGAGAAGTCCTTGAGTGTCTTGCCGATGCCCTTGACTCCGTTGCCGACGATTCCTCCTGACATGATCACAAGATATGACAGGCAGCCCATCATGATGGCCCCGTTTACATCAGCCATCGGTGCCGGAAGTGATATCGGGTGGCCTCCCGTGGTCATCACCTGAACACCCAGGAGCTCAAACAGCGTGCCTGTAAAGATGTATGAACCGGCCGCAAATATGTACGCTCCAAGAAAGCCGTTAATATGTGAATTGCTCTTCGCCATTCCGTCAAAGATGCCGACAACAGTCTCAAGCACGAGCTGGAACTTTCCCGGTACCAGCTTAAAGCGCGGTATCACGAAGATCCTGCATATAAGTGCAAAGATGATCATGATGCCCGACACAATAAAACCTGAAATCAGTGCCGGATTAACATCTTTGAGTCCGAACAGGCTGACCTTGTTGACGTCGTGCATTACGGCGTCTCGCATAACGGTCTGAATGGACTCTTCTTCTCCTCCCCCGCCGCCGGTAAGTATGGATCCAACCATGAATACCAGCGCGATGGCTGAGAAGAACAGTATTGCTTTTTTACGCTCTTGTTTAGTCATAAGCGTATACTCCTTTAACAATGCCATCTCTCCTGACCGTTATGATCAGTTGCGATGGCAGCTTTCCTAACTGAATAATTCTACCACTTTGCGAACATGTTTCAACCCCTGTATAAAAAAAGACCTTGTCCGTCGGCAAGGTCTCTGTATCATTCAGCGTAATGAAACGTGCTGTATTGTTCATTTACATCATCCTTCACTTTCAACATAATCACCCGTATCTATGTTGCAGATTCGGTATGCTGATTGACGTGATGCGATGTGTTTTAACTGATATGCGTCAGTTCATCTTCCGCGGCAACTCGTATCTCCTCCATCACCGAAAGCTGTTTTTCTACACTTTCAGCGTTATCACGTACCTGTATGTCCGCATTGCCCGCTTCATCAAACCTGATCATGGTGCAGGGCACAGGAATAGGTTCAATGAAAAAGAAAGCTCCCACGCCTGCAATTATGATTCCTTCAGGGTGTCTGCATACATAACTTTTCAGCTTCCCCGGCTGTGAAAAAAACCTTACATGGCGAAGCTGTCCCGAGGCATCATAGAATGACCTTTTTACATCAGGGTCGTCCACCAGCAAAGCCCCCTCAAGAATATGTCCGTTTATCTTTATATCCTTCATCTTTTCCTTTTTAGCGTATATCAGCAGTCCGAACAGCAATGATCCTTATGTATAAAACCTTTGTGATAATAGCAAAACATTTAGTCATATTCAATGTTTTGCATTTATTATCTTATGTTTTTACATTGTAAACCAAATGTATTGCTTTGAACTATCATTTATATAAAGAACTATCATCAGAACCAGGTAAGCAATATGAGAAAAAGGGTTGACGACAGCATGTACAATATCGGGTCAAATATCCGCACCGCGCGTGTGCGGGCCGATTTGACACAGGAGAAAATGTCAGAAATGATTGGTGTTACCCCTCAGTATTTATCTGATCTTGAGAGAGGGCTTGTCGGCACATCTATATCTACGCTGATAAGAATCTGTACTGAGCTCAACGTAAGCTCAGACTTCATACTGTTTGGCAACAGCCGCTTTACAGATACACCCAACTCAACACTTATAGAAAAAATCCAGCGCCTTCCGAAAAACAAGGCAGAGATGGCGGAAAGGAATCTCGATCTCTTTTTAGAGGCAATGGATATGGATCCCGATCAACGTACCGGCAGATAGATTTTTCAAAGTGCTTTTGAGGGCTCCCTCCCCGGGACCTGCCGGCGCGATAAAATTAAAAACAGGACGGTGCTTTCGCACCGCCCTTTTGCAGCTTTTATATTTTTCTGAATTAAACGAGTTCCAGAAATACTACTTCTGCATTGTCTCCCTGCCTAGGTCCCAGCTTGAGGATACGTGTGTATCCGCCGTTTCTGTTCTCATAGCCCGGAGCGATCTCATCGAAGAGTTTAGTCACAACGTCTTCATCAAACAGATACTCGAGGCACTGTCTTCTTGCGTGAAGGTCGCCCTTCTTTGCGATAGTGATCAGCTTCTCAGCCTGACGGCCAGCTTCCTTAGCTCTCATATCTGTTGTTGTGATTCTGCCTTCTCTGAAAAGATCGGTTACCAGGTTTCTCAGCATGGATTTTCTGTGTGCAGAATTTCTGCCCAGCTTCTTATAACCTTTCATTGATGGCTCCTTTCAAATTACTCTTCTTCGCTCGGCTTGAGTGAAAGCCCCAGCTCAGCGAGTTTGTTTTTAACTTCTACCAGCGA
>JAFWMD010000086.1 GCA_017510725.1 Mogibacterium sp.
CCGGTGCATGTACATGATATACATTGTTAAGGAGCTCCGCACAGTTATCTATTTTCTGCGGCTGCGGCTCCGGAGACTTCTTTGCCTTGCGTGCTTTCTTCTTAGCCTCTTTAGCTTCCTTCTTTGCCTGCTCAGCCTTGACTTCCTCTATGCTCTTTCCGGTCCTCTTCGCTTCCCTGTATGGATTGAATGCCTGCTCCTTGATCTCCTCTTTAGGTTCTTCCTCTTCCTTTTCGTTGTTCTGGCGGAGTGAGAGTACCATGATTCCTCCGAACATCACAAACATCATGGCCATGTTGACCATGTTATTGACCCTCTGGTTGTAAGTCTTGAACGATACAGTCTGGTCTGCGCCAAGAGCATTGCCATCGTTGTCGATAAGATCACCGCTGATAACGAGCCTGTACTCAGAGTTGTTCTTAGCTACAAAGCCCTTGTCTGTGTCTGCAAGAACCAGAACGAGTCCCTTTTCCTTATCACTGAAAAGCACCTGTACAGGGATGGTCTTTCCGTCCGGGTCATAAATAACGAACTTGTCTGCATTGGCAGCAGTTGCTTCGCTGGAATCCATCGCGTTGCTGAATGTTAGCTTTACGCCGAGGTTCTCCATTGATGTGTTTGTCTGGCCGTCTTCAGGGTATGACGATACCAGTTCGAATCCGCCCTCGGCAAAACAGAATGCCGAAGCTGCCATTATCATGATCGACATCAGTATTGCGATCAGACTTATTTTCTTCATTAATTGATCCTCCGTCTACGCGCGCCTGCTCCTGAAGAACTCCTTCAGAATGGCCGAACATTCGCCGGCGAGCACGCCTCTTGTTATTTCAATGCTGTGATTGAGTCTTTCGTCATTTGCTATGTTGTAAAGGGATCCGCACGCCCCGGTCTTGGGATCGTCTGCTCCGATCACCAGTCTCGCCATCCTCGCAAGCACCATCGCTCCGGAGCACATGCTGCACGGCTCAAGAGTTACATACATGGTTGCTCCGGGCAGCCACTTTGCTCCGAGCGCTGCCTCTGCGGCCTCGAGGGCGATCATCTCCGCATGCGCAGATGACCTTCGCGCGGTCTCCACCATATTATGCGCCCGCGCGATGATCTGCCCGTCTTTCACAACAACGGCACCGACGGGCACCTCGCCCTCTTCGGCGGCCCGGGCAGCCTCTTTCAGCGCCTCGAGCATGAATCTTTCGTCATCGCTTGCGCATATAATTCCGTCAAAAACCATAGCCGAAATATTGTATCACAAACCCTTTTGAAATAGCAAGAAAACAAGCATTATATAAATGCGTATTTGATCACATATAAGAACGGGTTCACGTCATACAGCACCTTCGCAGCCGTGGACAGCTGAAGCGCCTCCATCATAGGGGGCACATTCTCAGGTGACACCAGTGTTGTTACCGGTATAAGCAGCGCCACGGCGATCCAGGCGAGCATGAGTCCTCTTACGAGTCCGAGCACCATGCCGAGCACCCTGTCGGCAAATCCGATCACGATTGACTCGTCTCTGAGGCTCTTTATGATCACCCTAAGAATGAACATGACGAGACTGACTGCCAGGATTATGAGGGTGAAAGCTATTATGCCCATCGCTATTTCTGTCAGTCTGTCAGCTGCTGCATCCGCAGCCTTGTCCGCTGCATCGCTGAATATGCCGGTGAGTGATTTTGAGATGACTCCCTCTCCCGTACCGTCAGGCGATATTATCGTTCCGAAAAAAGAATTAACGCCCTCTCCGGATGAAGGATCCTGTACGACCTCGTCACCGCGGATCAATTCAAAGATGCGGCGGTGCATCGTCTTCTCGAGCTGAGTCTGTAAAAGAAAGGCCTTCAGCTTGTCCTTGTAATAGACTCCGAGACCGATGCCGCCTATAATGCTAATCATTTTGAGCAGGGTATCGCCGACGCCCTTGATGGCTCCTCTTAGGACTGCCACCAGAACGATAAGGCCTACTGCTCCGTCTATCATCCACCATTCAATATTATTCATGCGTATATTCTACCACATAAAAAGCCTTTGTAAGCAAAAGGAATATTGAATTGACGGACCTTGCGGAATACCTGTAATGAGTTTTTACAATATATCAGATAATCTTATATATTTTTTGTATAAATCAACAAAAAAACATTTCGAATTTGTACACAAAAATACATTGTGTTTCAGTAATTGCAAGGGTTTGAAGAACTGCAAATTATTTGACGGCTCATTGCTGTAATGCTATTATTAAGATACGTTAGAAAAGTGGGCCCTCATGCCGGAAAGGGTGTGTTGGCTTGCGCTAAATATACAATTTTACGGAGGTATACAGCGATGGAAAAGAAAACCCCGCTCTATGATACCCATATTAAGTACGGCGGCAAGATAGTCGAATTCGGCGGCTTCCTTCTTCCTGTTCAGTACGGATCAGGTGTCAAAGCAGAGCACATGGCAGTCAGAACTCAGTGCGGATTGTTCGATGTTTCCCACATGGGCGAAGTACTCGTTCAGGGTGAGAAGGCAAAGGACTTCCTCAACATGCTTCTGACAAACGATTACACAGACCTTCAGCCGGGATACGCAAGATATTCCCCAATGTGCAATGAAAACGGCGGTACCGTCGATGACCTCATTGTATATATGAAGGCAGAAAACGACTACTTCGTAGTAGTAAACGCAGCTAACACAGATAAGGACTTCGCATGGATGTGCGATCACAAGATCGACGGCGTAGAGCTTACAAACGTAAGCGACCAGTACGGCCAGGTAGCCCTCCAGGGTCCTAACGCTGAAAAGATCCTGAAGAAGGTTGTTGATGAGAAATACATCCCTGCAGGATACTACACATGCATTTTCGATGGAGACTTCCAGGGAATCCCTGTAATGATATCACGTACAGGCTACACAGGCGAGGATGGATTCGAGATCTACATGCCTGCAGACAAGGCTCCTGACGTATGGGAAGCTCTGATCGCTGCTGGCAAGGATGACGGCCTCATCCCATGCGCACTCGGCGCAAGAGATACTCTGAGAATGGAAGCTGCAATGCCGCTCTACGGACATGAGCTCAATGATAAGATCAGCCCAAGAACAGCAGGCCTCGGCTTCGCAGTAAAGATGAACAAGCCTGACTTCATCGGCAAGGCTGCTCTCGAAGCAGATCAGCCTCTCAAGGAGAGAAGAGTAGGCCTCAAGGTCACAGGCCGCGGCATCCTCAGAGAGCATCTTGATGTTTACAGAGACGGCGAGATCGTAGGATACACCACATCGGGTACATTCCTGCCTTATCTCGGAAGCTCGTATGCTATGGCTATCGTTAAGTCCGAAGCCCGCGAGATCGGCGCACCTTGCCAGGTAGACGTAAGAGGCCGCATGGTAGACTGCGAGATGGTAGGTCTCCCATTCTACAAGAGAGCTAAATAACATTTGTTACTCTTCCGCGTATGCGGATCAGATAAACCGATATCATTTATTCCAACTTATATAAAAAAGGAGATTAGAACAATGATTGATCCAAAAGAACTGAAGTACACAAAGGATGATGAATGGGTTCGTTTCGAAGGAGACGAGGCTTATGTAGGAATCACTGACTATGCTCAGAGCGAGCTCGGCGACCTCGTATTCGTTAACCTCCCAGAGGTAGATGATGAGGTAGTTGCAGGTGAGCCATTCGGCGACGTTGAGTCTGTAAAGGCTGTTGCTGACGTATTCTCGCCAGTTTCCGGTGTTGTTCTGGAGATCAACGAGGACCTCCTCGATGATGCTGCTCTGATCAACAACGATCCTTATGGCGCATGGTTCATCAAGGTTGGAAGCATCTCCGCTTGTGAGGACTTCATGACCGCTGACGAATACGATGAGTACAGAGGATAATTCCCTCATCAAAAGACGTATTTGACATTTTTATAAGGAGGAACTAAATTGGGCACTTTTATTCCTAACACCAAGGAAGAGCAACTGAAAATGCTCAACGAGATCGGATACAAGGATTTCGATGACCTCTTTAAAGTGATTCCTGATGCAGCCAAGGTAAAGGGCGAACTCAATCTTCCTGATGGACTGAGCGAGATCGAAGTAGCCCGCAAGGTAGAGGGACTCGCAGCAAAGAACACCATATTCCGTTCGATCTTCCGCGGAGCCGGCTCGTACAACCATTATGTACCATCTGCCGTTGACGCGATTGCCAACAAAGAAGAATTTGTTACGGCGTATACACCATATCAGGCTGAGATCAGCCAGGGAATCCTCCAGTCGATCTTTGAGTATCAGACAATGATCGCTGAGATCACAGGCATGGACATTGCAAACGCTTCGATGTACGACGGCGCTTCCGCAGCTGCTGAAGCATGCTGGATGTGCAAGGACAGAAGACACAGCACTTTCTATGTATCGGGCGCTCTCGATGAGAGGATCCTCACAGTAATCAACACATATTCATTCGGAAGAGGCAGCAAGGTCGTAGTCATCCCTACAAAGGACGGCGAAACCGATAAAGAGGCCCTCGCAAAGGCTCTTGCTGACGATAAAGAAGCTGCTTGCTTCCTGATGCAGTATCCTAACTTCTACGGTATCGTAGAAGATGCAGAAGAGCTCTGCAAGATCACTCACGACGGCGGAGCGAAGTTCATCATGTACTGCCACCCACTCGCACTCGGCGCTCTGAAGAGCCCTGGCGAGCTCGGAGCTGACATCGCAGTTGGTGAAGGACAGCCTCTCGGACTCGGACTCGAGTTCGGCGGACCATACCTCGGATTCCTGTCGACACGTCAGGAAAACATGCGTCAGATCCCTGGCAGACTCATCGGTGAAACAGTAGATACAAGAGGCGACAGAGGTTACGTTCTGACCATCCAGGCCAGAGAGCAGCACATCCGTCGTGAGAAGGCAAGCTCCAACATCTGCTCCAACGAAGCATGGTGTGCACTGAGAGCGGGCATCTATCTCTCGACTATCGGCCCTAAGGGCTATGAAGATGTTGCAACACTCTGCTCATCCAAGGCTCACTATATGGCTGACGAGCTCGAAAAGATCGGCATGAAGAAATGCTTCAAGGGTGAGTTCTGGAACGAATTCGCTACAACATGCCCTGATGCTGACAAGCTGCTCGCAGCTCTCGAAGAAAAGGGCATCCTCGGCGGACTCAAGCTCTGCTGCGGCTGCTGCGATGCCGGATGCGACACAGACTGCATACTCTGGTGCTGCACAGAGCTGAACAGCAAAGAAGATATCGATGAAGTCATAGCTATCGCAAAGGAGGTGTTCTAAGATGAAATTAATATTCGAGAAGAGCATTCCTGGTAGAGGACAAGATATCTTCCCTGCATGCGACGTTCCTGTAAAGATGCCTGACGCTCCTCTTCGTGAGAAGAAGGCACATCTCCCTGAAATCTCTGAGAACGAGATGGGAAGACACTACACAGCTCTTGCTAAGAGAGCTCACGGAGTCAACGACGGATTCTATCCACTCGGCTCCTGCACAATGAAGCACAACCCTAGAATCAACGAGAAGATGGCTGCACTCCCTGGCTTCGCTAAACTGCATCCGCTCCAGCCTGCACATACTGTACAGGGCGCACACGAGCTTATCGCTGACCTCGAGAAATTCCTCTGCGAGATCACAGGCATGGCAGGAGTTACATTCCAGCCGGCAGCCGGAGCTCACGGTGAGTTCACCGGACTTCTCCTGATCAAGGCTTACCACACAGACAGAGGCGACACAGAGCGTAACGAGATCATCGTACCTGACGCTGCTCACGGCACAAACCCTGCTTCGGCTACAATGGCTGGCTACAAGACCATCGTCATCAAATCGAACGAGAACGGTACAGTTGATATCGACGACCTCAAGGCTCACCTCGGTCCTAAGACTGCAGGTCTGATGCTGACCAACCCTAACACCGTTGGTCTCTTCGACCCTAACATCATGGA
>JAFWMD010000087.1 GCA_017510725.1 Mogibacterium sp.
GAGTCCGAAGAGCATTCCTGTATCATGTCCAGGTCCCATTCTGTCGCAGCAGATATGGAAGAGTCCGGATCCGCCGGATTCATAGATAGGATCTACGATGAATACTCCGTCTGCCTCTACCATCTTCTCATAGAGAGCTGCAAAGTCATCTTTTCTTGTGCAGATCATGCCCTTGCCCATTACGAGGCCTCTGGAGCATGCTACGCATCCTGTGCATGTCTGGAGATCCCAGTCAAATGCATGAATGAATTCGATCTCAGCACCGAGTTTCTGGCACTCTTCGAGTGCTACTCTGCACATTGTGTCATTGTTGCCATTTTTAGTTCCGAAAGAAATTCCCAGAATCTTCATATTGTTTTCCCTCCTGCAATATGTGTTCTACATCTAAATTTAATATGTTTTGATAAATGCGGTTAAATCAAACTTACTTTATCCTTTTTGATTATAGCAATCTGTAAATGTTGCTTTTTAAAGGTTTTGTGATTTTTTATCTGTGATCCGGTGCAGGCTCATTGCAGATAGCTCTGCTCCACTTGTCAGCAACATTGTTCCAGAAGAACGCAATGATCAGAGTAGGAATATAGCAAGGAATAAAGCCCTTAAGGCACGCAGCGATGTATGGCCCGAAAGCGAATGCTCCGCCTGCAAGCATGCCGACTGCTGTCATGATAAGGTCAAGAATGACACAGAATACAGCTGCAACCACAACGTTCAGAAGGATTCCGAACTTGAGAGTTCCAGGCTGGGAATGCTTTGCTGCGAATGCAAATCCCCATCTTTCAGCGTGAATGAAGTTAACAAAGAAAGTAACAACATAAGCAAGGCATGCCATTCTGATGTAGTTAGGTCCGTTCAGGCTGCCAGGCGCATCGAGATTTGAGAGCGCAAGAGCAACAAGTGTGATAACCAGGCTCAGTGGCAGGTCCATGATAAGTGCGTATACTGCGGTTAATTTAGCGCTTTTCTGCATGATTTTTCCCTCCATACAATGGAATTTTCTAAAATAAAAAACAGGTTTTATCTTGTTAAATATTTTACAAGCATATCCCTGTTTTGTATAATTGCGAATACAGTCGTTGTTTATAACCATTTGGTTATAAACTTGAGTTTTCAAGTGTTAAAGCACAACAAGTCTTCATGCACTTTTATGATTTTTCAAAATGTCCAGCAATATTTCTTCCATTGCCAGCACGTCATTTCTGTCTTTTGTTTTCAGCCTTGCAATGGAAATTGCATCCTGTGCCTTGAATGGTATCCATCTGAGGTCATCAGCGTTTTTGGCCCAGACCCAGTCATCGGCTATCATGACCCCCATGTTGTTTCTTACGCATGTTACTGTAGACTCATGATTTTTAACGAATCTCAGTTTAGGAACAAAGCCGTATGGTCTGGTATAATTTGAAATAGCGTCTATGATCATCTTATCCACTATCTCCCATGGAGCTATGAACAGATCATTGCTGAAATCTTTAAGAGTAAGTTCTGAGAGGTCTTTCTGTGCAAGAGGATGGCTGGCAGCAAAGAGCAATATCTTTCCTATGTTTGCGGCATCCATGCATTCGAATTCGTTATACATTCTTACGCTGTTCTGTATGGTGACTACTATGTCAAGCGTATCTGTCAGCAGTCCTGTCGCAAGTTCCTTTACGCCGCAGCAGTTTATTATGACCTCAGTATCCGGATAAGCA
This sequence comes from Mogibacterium sp., assembly GCA_017510725.1. GTDB lineage: Bacteria > Bacillota > Clostridia > Peptostreptococcales > Anaerovoracaceae > Crickella. The sequence continues at coordinate 1,689 of JAFWMD010000087.1, forward strand.
GCCCTGAATCTCTCCATCATTGGTGGGATTATTTTAAAAAGATCCCAGCCTTCCAGGAATCCTACTCTCATAACAGCCTTGTTTTTTCCTGTGATGCGTTCAGCTTTAAGCTTTGTGTTAATGAATTCAGCTTTATATTTGCTGAACAAATCAAAGTAAAGCCTGCCTTCTTCTGTAAGTTCCGTGCCTTGATTGTTTCGCCTGAAAAGTCTGCACCCCAGCTCCTTTTCGAGCTGTGATATCTGCCTCGATATAGCCGGCTGGGATACAAAGAGCTCTTCAGATGTCTTTGTGAAGCTGAGATTCGTGGCTACAGCCATGAAATAATCAATCTGAAGATCATTCATCAGTTTCCTCCTCTTTCGGCATTCTGTCCAGATACCTTTGAAGTATGACAATGGCAGCCTGACGGTCAATGATTTTTTTCCGGTCTTCCCTGCTCATATTAGCATCAATAAGAACTTCTTCAGCTTCAGCTGTTGAGTATCTTTCGTCCTGCCACTCTATCTTTACCTTTGAAAGAGGCCCCGAACTCCGCAGCTTGTTTTCAAGCATGGTTCTGAAGTCCCTTACCTTCTGAGTCTGGATCGAATCATCACCATCAAGACTCAGGGGAAGCCCTATGACAACAGTTTCACACCCATATTCTTTTATGTAGTCGATAACTTTACCGGTGTCTTTCCTTATCCCTACCCTTTGAATGGTAGTGACACCTGTCGCGATAACGCCAAGAGGGTCGCTTACCGCGACCCCCACTGTTTTAGTTCCTACATCAAGCCCGAGTATTCTCATTTATTTTTTGCCAAGATCAAGATAGTTGATGAGAATCTCTTCGAGAAGCTCATCTCTGTCTATCTTGAGGATGAGATTTCTTGCGTTGTTGTGGCTTGTGATATATGAAGGATCTCCGGATGTAAGATATCCTACGATCTGGTCGATGGCATTATAACCGCGATCAGTAAGTGCAGAATAGATCTCAATAAGAGCTTCCTTCTTATTGAGCTGGCTGTCCTTGAATCCTTCGAACATGATTGTGTTTTTGCTCATTGTATGCCTCCTTATTCTCTAGCCTGCGATGAGTTCTTCTGCTTTAGCGAAAGCTGCATCTACCTTTGAAGGATCCTTTGCGCCGGCCTGGGCCATATTGGCCTTTCCGCCTCCGCCGCCTCCGGCTGCAGCTGCAATATCCTTGATAAGCTTGCCGGCATGCCAGCCCTTACCAATGAGGTCTTCGCTGACTGATACGATGAATGTAACTTTACCGCCGTTTACAGCCGCAAGCACCATGATGACGTTGTCAGCCTTTGCCCTGACAGCATCCGAGATGTTTCTGAGCTGTTCGATATCTGCATCATCAAACTTCATTGTGATCAGTTTTACGCCATTGATTTCTTTAGCTGATGCAATTATATCATCAACAGAGTTGCTGATTCTGTCTGACTTAATAGATTTAATGGTAGATTCAAGAGTTTTGATATCCGCCATGACCTGAGCAGCTTTTCTTGTAAGATCAGATTCGCTTGATTTGAGAGCAGCTGCCACTGTGTTGATCGTTGCTTCTTTATTAGCAAGGTAGCTGATGACCTTCGAACCTGTTATAGCCTCGATACGTCTGACACCTGCTGCGATTCCGCCTTCACTGATAATCTTGAATCCGCCTACTTTTCCGGTGTTGTCAATATGAGTACCGCCGCAGAATTCAATGCTGTAGTCACCCATGCTGACGACTCTTACGATATCGCCGTACTTCTCGCCGAAAATAGCCATTGCTCCAAGCTTCTTGGCTTCGTCGATAGGCATTTCCTCCATTTTGATAGGAAGATACTCATCAACCTTCTCATTGACGATTTCTTCTACCTTCCGGATCTCTTCGGCTGTCATAGGCTGGAAATGGTTGAAGTCAAATCTAAGATAATTATCATCGACATATGAACCCGCCTGCATGACATGATCTCCGAGAACATCTCTGAGAGCCTGCTGCATAAGGTGTGTTGCGGAGTGACCTCTTGCGATCTGGTGTCTTCTGATGGAATTGATCTCCAGACTTACCTCATCGCCGGCCTTGATACGCATTGCGAACCCTGTATCCTGCGGGTCGACAACATGCAGATATATTCCGTTTTCCTTAACGACTTCAACAACGCTCAGTACGTTATCTCCGTGTTTAACGATTCCTGTATCGAAGATCTGTCCGCCGCTTGTTGCATAAAATGGTGTGGATTCGAAAATAATGAACTTGCGGTTCTCGTCGAAGTCACCTACATACAGGACCTTTGAGTCTGCCTTTTCTTCGGTATATCCGAGGAATACAGTCGGATCAAGGTGGCTGTATTCGGATGCATCTCTCCATGCATCGCCTTCGGTATCTCTCTGGTTAGCCCTTGCGAGCTCCTTCTGAGCATTCATGTTTTCAGTAAATCCGTCTACATCAACAGTCTTTCCCTTTTCTTCGAGTATCTCCTGGGTAACTTCCAGAGGGAATCCATATGTATCATAGAGCTTGAATGCAAGGTCTCCGGCAAGAACTGTTGAGCCTGCTGCATCCATGTCTTCCATGTATCCGTCAAGGATCTCGATGCCTCTGTCAAGGGTCTTGGCAAAGTTATCTTCCTCGATCTTGATGATCTTCATGATGTAGTCATGCTTCTCAACAAGTTCAGGATACGCGCCGCCTGATGTTTTAACTACGCTCTCAGCGAGTTCAACAAGCGGATTTGCCTGTGTGATGCCGAGCAGCTTGCAGTGTCTTGCAGCTCTTCTGATTATCCTCTTGAGAATGTAGCCTCTGCCCTCGTTGCTTGGAAGGATACCGTCACCGATCATGAATGTCATTGATCTGAGGTGATCAGTGATTATTCTTACACTTACGTCAACACTGTGGTTGCCTGCCATGTATTCGACACCTGCCATCTCGCAGACCGCATCCCTGATGAACTTAACCGTATCTACATCGAAGATGGAATCAACACCCTGAAGGATGCATGCAAGCCTCTCGAGACCCATTCCCGTATCGATGTTAGGATGAGCAAGTCGTGGATATGAGCCGTCTTCCTGCCTGTCGAACTGTGTGAATACGTGGTTCCAGAACTCAAGATATCTGTCGCAGTCACAGCCAGGCTTACAGTCAGGCTTTCCGCATCCCCACTCAGGTCCTCTGTCATAATAAATTTCTGAACATGGGCCGCATGGTCCGAGTCCGATCTCCCAGAAGTTGTCGTCCTTGCCAAGACGTACTATTCTTTCCTCAGGCATTCCGATTATGTCACGCCATATCTCAAATGCCTCGTCGTCATTCTCATAAATCGTAGCCCAGAGCTTATCCTTTGGCATCTCCAGCCACTCTGTGCAGAATTCCCATCCCCACTGAAGAGATTCTTTCTTGAAATAATCTCCGAAACTGAAATTACCGAGCATTTCGAAGAAAGTGCCGTGACGTGCAGTCTTTCCTACATTTTCTATATCGTTTGTTCTGATGCACTTCTGGCATGTGGTCATCCTCTTTTTAGGAGGAGTCTCAGTACCTGCAAAATATGGTTTAAGTGGTGCCATGCCTGAATTGATTATCAGAAGGCTCTTATCATTACGAGGGATCAGCGAAGAAGATCCACCTGGATAGTGGTCCTTGCTTACGAAGAAATCCCTGAACATATCTCTGACTTCATTTACACCGAGGTTTTTCATACATGTCTCCTTGTCCGCAAAATTTCCATTAATTATAGCATTTTCAGCACATAAATTCATCAATTCTTTGTTCTGATTCTTCAACAATTTCAATGGATTCGAGCGACGCCCTAAGGTCTGCTCTTATTTCGGCAATGAATTCCTGTCTTAGCAACCTCTGTTCTTCTCTTTCTGCATCTGTAAGACCTTCTCTTTTTGACTTATGTGCCAGTTCGTTTATCCTGTCGATCTTTGCTTTTTCCATTGTCTTTTCAGCCTTTCCATAAAAATAAATACAGGATAAACTCTAACAGAAAACGGCCTTTGTTTCAATCATTCGCTTAGCTCTTTTAGCAGCCTTCTGCTTACTTCCTGGACTGCTCTTAGAAGAAACTTCTTGTTTGTCGGCTTTTCGCTGAAGCTGTTAAGAATGCAATCCCTGTCAGGATACTGGGTCCTGCATACTTTGTATGCTGCTGCAACTGCATTCCTTATGCTGTGTTCTACTTTTGATATATTTTTGATTCCGTTTTTTTCTGCTATGTATGGATATATATCCTTGACCAGGCATACGTTCAGGCTTCTTCTGTCAGTAATAATGCAAATGGCATCTTTGATATAAGAGTATCCCAGGCATGTGATATTTATGCAGTTCTCATCAAGTACTTCAGATATGGTGCCTAAAAGCCTTATATTTCTCTGATACATATCCTTATCCGTACTCTGTGCCGGATTGAATGCGTAGAAATAGTTGCCTTTCATGAATTCTCGTCCGAACGGGCTGACTCCGGCTTTTACATAACTGTTGAACTCATTCAGTTCCTTGACGAGATCCTTCATGATTTTTGCCTCAGATTGTGATGTTGCCAGCATACTTATTACCTCCCGAAAATCTTAAACTGTTATGTGGTCCTTTATTTTTTCGTATATCTTACTGCCTATACCATCGACCGACATAATATCTTCCTTGCTTTTGAATGCATTTGATGACCTGTACTCAATTATTCTCTCAGCCATCACATCACCTATCCCATTCAAGGTCTTCAGATCATCAACAGAAGCTGTATTGATATTGATAAGGCCGGTACTGTCAGCTGATGATGCAGGTGGTGTCGATGCAAGACCATCTGGATAATTACTGCCTTGCTCGGGTATAATGATCTTTTGTCCGTCTTCTACAAAAGAAGCTCTGTTCACGTGATCAGTATCGGCATCTTCAGTAAGACCACCTGCCATGTCAATAACTTCGAAAAGTCTGGTGTCTTTTGACACCTGATAAACACCCGGGTTCTCAACAGCCCCTCCGATATCCACGAAAATGACAGCAGTCCCTACATTGCCTGATTCTTCGCTGTATTCCAGTTCTTCTGCAGTGCCTGTTGATTCAATCGTGATATCTGCCTTGTTCTCATCATGGATACGAAGTATTACGGCAATCAGTAAAATCAGCACAATGGAAAAGATCTTTATCAGAGCTTTTTTATCACCAATTATGCTTTCCAAAGCATCCTTTAACTTGCAAACAACATTATCCGTCATAAGTTCCTCACCTCTTTCGTCTAATGCTGTCAGTATAAGGATAGTTTTATTCTGGTACAAACGGCCCTTAAAATTCGTAAAGTTAATGATAATCAACGAAAAGCGTACAAAAAACTACAAAAAATGACCGTTTACACGGTCATCATTTGTTAAGCCATTCTTTTATTGTTAAACAAAGTGCAGAAAATGCCGGATAGAGTGCTGTTAATCTTCAGTAAATTCGAATTCAAAATCTTCTATCCTGACGGTATCGCCCTCTTTGAGCCCCAGCTCTCTCAGCAATGTGATCCCGCCCTGCTTTTCAATGTAGTTATACAGATATCTTATGGATCCGCTGTCAGTGAAATTAGTTGAGTGGAATATCTTCAGCAGCTGCTTGCCTTCGAGCACATATGCTCCGTCTTCTGCTTTATAGGCGTTTATTATCCTGTAGTCAGCCTCATTCTCGTCGGCCTCAAAGTCGAACATGACCATAGGTTCATAATCGGGTTCAACATAATTCTCAACTCCACGCAGAGCGGCATTCATGAGTTCTTCTATACCCTGTCTTGCTGCAGCACTTATTGGATATACTTCACGGCCTTCTTCAGCCATGAAATCCATGAATTCGTTATACTTCTCCTGATCTGTCACAAGGTCGATCTTGTTTGCTGCAACGATCTGAGGTTTCTCTGACAGGCGAGGATCGAATTCCCTTAGTTCAGCGTTTATCTTTTTGTAATCCTCGATAGGATCCCTGCCCTCGGAACCGGAAACATCTACTACATGTATAAGGACCTTGGTTCTTTCAATATGCTTCAGGAACTTGAATCCGAGGCCGGCTCCGTGAGATGCACCTTCGATAATGCCGGCGATATCCGCCATCACGAAGCTGGTATCGTGCAGATAGACAACACCAAGGTTAGGATCTATTGTTGTAAAGTGATATCCTGCAATTTTTGGCTTTGAATTGGTGCAGACCGAAAGCAGCGTGGACTTGCCTACATTTGGGAATCCAAGCAGGCCGACATCCGCTATGAGTTTAAGCTCAAGTACAACTTCCCTTGTCTTAGCCGGTCCGCCTGCCTCAGCGAAATTCGGAGCCTGTCTGATACTGCTCTTATAATGAACATTTCCCCTTCCGCCGCGGCCGCCTTTTGCTGCAACTACTGAATCACCGTCTTTTACGAGATCCTTCATCAGATGACCGGTCTCTTTGTCAATAATCATTGTTCCTACAGGAACCTTGATATACAGATCCTGTCCCTTTTTTCCGAAGCGGTTTCGCTTCATTCCCGGCTGACCGTTCTCTGCCTGATATTTCCTCTTATACTTAAGGTCCATGAGGGTCCTGAGATTTTTATCGGCAACGAAAATGACGCTGCCGCCGTTTCCGCCGTCTCCTCCGTCCGGACCGCCGTCAGGTACATATGGATCCCTGCGGAAAGTAACGGCACCGTTGCCGCCCTTGCCCGATATGATTGTTATTTCTGCTCTGTCAACAAACATTTCTCTGAATAAATAAAAGTGGCTCCTACATCATGTGCAGGAGCCATAAGCTTTATGCTTCTTTGCTGTAAACGCTGATCTGCTTTCTCTTCTTGTCGTATCTCTCGAACTTTACTGTTCCGTCGATCTTAGCAAACAGAGTGTCGTCTCCGCCCTTGCCAACATTGTTGCCAGGATGGAACTTTGTTCCTCTCTGTCTCATGAGAATGCTACCTGCGCTTACATATTCACCGGCACCTACCTTGAGTCCAAGTCTTTTCGCCTCGGAGTCTCTGCCGTTCTTGGAACTTCCTACTCCTTTTTTACTTGACATCTTGCTTCCTCCTCTAA
>JAFWMD010000088.1 GCA_017510725.1 Mogibacterium sp.
AACGCTGATCTGTTTTCTCTTCTTGTCGTACCTTTCGAACTTTACTGTTCCGTCGATCTTAGCAAAAAGAGTGTCATCTCCGCCCTTGCCAACATTGTTGCCAGGGTGGAACTTTGTTCCTCTCTGTCTCATGAGGATGCTTCCTGCGCTTACATATTCACCGGCACCTACCTTGAGTCCAAGTCTTTTCGCCTCGGAGTCTCTGCCGTTCTTGGAACTTCCTACTCCTTTTTTACTTGACATCTTGCTTCCTCCTCTAAATTACTTAGCCTCGATAGCAGCGATGATGTCAGCCTTTGTAGCCTTAGCGTCTACTTCAACTCCCATCTCTTTTGCTACTGCCAGAAGCTCGTCTTTCTTCATCGAAGCGCTGACCTTTGATGCAGCCTTAGCTTCTTCCTTTTCAGGCTCTTCAGCCTTAGCGGCCTTCTCTGTGGAAGCGCCGATACCGGTTACCTTTACCAGCGTATATGGCTGTCTGTGACCGTTTTTACGTCTGTAATCCTTCTTAGCCTTGTACTTATAGATGATTACCTTATCAGCTTTGCCCTGCTCGAGGACCTCAGCTTCTACTGCATAACCTTCTACGAATGGTGTGCCGACAACAAGCTTGTCACCGCCTACAGCTACGACTTCGTCAAAAACGACTGTATCGCCTACGTTAGCATCGAGTTTTTCAACTCTGAACTCGTCTCCCTGCTGTACTCTGTACTGCTTGCCACCTGTCTTGATGATAGCATACATAATATCAAATTCCTCCTTAAACCAGACTCGCCGGAGTTTGGGTGCTACGCTTAAAAAACCCGCTCCGCGCGGTTAACCGCAGAAAATGATACTACATTGCGATTGCAAGGTCAAGAAGAAATTTTGGAATTTTCATTTATTCTGCATGAACGATTATAAAATCGTGGCCTGTAGCCCTGACAAACTTATCAAATATGTCATCAGACCGTATTCTGAGGCTGGAAGTGTTGATGCATGGATGGCATCCTACAAATTCTGCAATGAGCACGTCATGGTCGACAAGGAGCTGTACTCTGTGTTCAGTATCGTTTATAAGCCCCATCACGCTTGCTGAACCAGGGGAGCAGCCTATGAGTTCTTCCATGTATTCCGCTTCGGCAAAATGCAGTCTTGAGCTTCCTGCCTGCCTGGATATATCACTGCTCCGGAATACTTTATATTCCGGTATCATCAGCATGTAAAATTTTGTACGCTGACGATTTGCCAGGAACAGGTTCTTACAGATCCTGGCACCCAGGGATTCTTCAATCTCACGGCATAGATCTGCCTCTGACCCGAACGCCGGTGCGTGATCAAGCCTTCTGTAACTGATACCCAGATCATCCAGGAAATCATATACCATGATCTCCTTTTCTGATCTGCCCGAAACATCCGTCGGTCTTCCATAAAAAAATTCCATTTTACTCGATAACTACTCCATCCTCATCGACTTTAAGTCCGTCATCGTCTGTACCCATGAGGTGCTTCATGAGTTTGCCGCGGATTTCTTCAAGAACAGCAGGATTTGCTTCGAGGTATGCCTTTACATTCTCTCTTCCCTGACCGATTCTCTCATTATTATAGCTGTACCATGATCCGGATTTGTCGATTATGCCTATATCAGAAGCAAGGTCAAGTATATCACCCGAAATCGAAATGCCGGTGCCGTACATTATGTCGAATTCTGCCTTCCTGAACGGAGGCGCTACCTTGTTCTTTACGATCTTTACTCTTGTACGGTTTCCGAGTACGTCCTCACCCTTCTTGATGGTGTCGATCTTTCTTACATCCAGTCTCATGGATGCATAGAACTTTAAGGCGCGGCCGCCTGTCGTAGTCTCAGGGTTGCCGAACATGACACCGATTTTTTCTCTGAGCTGGTTGATGAAAATGACACATGTGCTTGATCTGTTGATGGCTCCTGCGATTTTACGGAGAGCCTGTGACATGAGTCTGGCCTGAAGACCCACATGGGAGTCTCCCATTTCACCCTGTATTTCAGCTTTAGGAACGAGGGCAGCAACAGAGTCGATGACGATGATATCAACTGCTCCGCTTCTGGTGAGCATCTCACATATCTCAAGAGCCTGTTCACCGGTATCCGGCTGCGATACAAGAAGTTCGTCGACATTTACGCCAAGGTTTCTTGCGTATACCGGGTCAAGAGCGTGCTCGGCATCGATAAATGCAGCTTGCCCTCCGTTACGCTGGGCTTCAGCGATGGCATGAAGAGTAAGAGTTGTTTTACCTGAAGATTCAGGACCGTATATCTCAATGATCCTTCCCTTTGGATAACCGCCTACTCCTGTAGCGAAATCAAGGCTTACCGATCCTGTTGAAATAACATCAATGTTGCTTACCGGGCCGGATTCTCCGAGCCTCATGATGGCACCCTTACCGTACTGTTTCTGGATCTGATCGAGCGCCTGCTGTAAGGCTTTCTGTTTTGCTGCGCTTTCAGCGCTGACTGCATTCTGAACTGCCATATTGCCTCCGAAATAATTAATAGAACACTTGTTCGTGTTGATAATACTGCGTTAAACTTATTCTGTCAATATTATATTTTCAGGCGTACCGACTTGTCGAACGCTCAAAGCCCCGGTTTCTGCATTTATTGCACTTTTTTTGGGCAACAGCACTTTTTTACGGTACCTCACCTGTTCTTATCTTATAAGCTGATATACTGCCTTCAGCATCCTCAGCAGGATGTAATTGCGGTTCCATTTGCGGTCATTACGTGATGTATTGACCGCATCATACCCCGTTACGTCTCCGATCGCATACCCTATATATGCTTCTCCTGCTTCATGACCCGGGTCTGCTTCAGGACCGGCATAACCGGTGACAGATACCGCAATATCTGCTCCTGCACGTGCTTTTGCACCCGCGGCCATGGCTTCTGCTACCTGAGGACTTACAACACCGTATCTGTCTATCAGTACGGCAGGAACACCCAGCTCTTTTATCTTGCTTTCGTTTGAATATGTGATATACGCAGAAGACATAACCTCTGAGGCGCCTGCAACATCAGTGATAGATGCAGGGAACAGCCCGCCGGTGCAGGATTCGGCAGATGTTATTTTCAGACCTTTTTCCTTCAATATCCTGACGACAACTTCTTTAAGTTCTTCGTCATCGTAGCTGTAAATATATTCACCTGCCAGGGAATCGATTCGCGATATCATTTTGCTGACAGCCGACTCGGCTTCTTCGATGGTATCTTTCTGAGAAGCGACCCTTAAGGTGCATTCCCCTTCCTTGGCATAGGTTGCGACTGTAGGATCTGTCTGCCCGTCAATTACAGGCATGAGAAGTGTTTCAAGATCGGATTCGCCTATGCCTATGGTGCGTATGACACGGTAGAACATCTTCTTCTCCATGAACTGCTCAAGATATTCCCTGACTCCGTTATCCCACAGCCACTTCATCTCCCGCGGAGGTCCGGGGAGGCAGATTGCCGTTTTGCCGTCTGCACTTAGTGCAAACCCGGGTGCAGTACCGGATGCATTATAGAATGGCGTGCATCCTTCCGGAAGATAGGCCTGTTTGATATTGTTCTCAGACATTTTTCTTCCGCGCTTTTCAAAGAATCCCTCCAGCTGCCTGATGACTTCCTTATCAAGGTACATGTCCCTGCCCATGTATTCAGCGACCATTTCCTTTGTGAGATCGTCCTGGGTCGGACCGAGTCCCCCTGTAAGGATGACCAGATCTGTATCGCTGAATGCTTCAGCGAGCTTTTCCTTTAACCGTGCCGGATTGTCACCTACTACAAAATGGTACATTACATCGAAACCCATATGATTGAGCTTGTCCGAAAGGAATGTTGCGTTTGTATTTACTGTCTGACCGAAGAGTAGTTCGGTACCGACGGCGAGAATGGAAGTTTTCACGCCAGCCTCCTTTTACATGCTGAAAACGCTGCGGTTCTTTAATACGTACTCAGTTCCTGAATACACGGTCATTACCAGCGATGCCCAGAATATCACATTAGCGACCATCATTACTGTAGGCTTCGCATCAGTCAGGCAAAGTGCAAACAGGAACAGTATAACAGAGACCATCTGAAGAACAGTCTTGATCTTACCTGACATGCCTGCGGCAAGTACTGTGCCTTCAGAAGCGGCAACGGTCCTCATTCCGGCTACGATAAACTCGCGTGCAAGAATAAGAATAAGCATCCAGGCCCTGATAATATCTGATTCAATGAAGAGACACAAAGCTGAATAGACAAGGATCTTGTCTGCCAGCGGGTCCATGATCTTGCCGAAATTGGTAACAAGATTCTGGGAACGTGCTATCTTACCGTCAAAGTAATCCGTTACTGATGCAACAACGAAAATTACAAGTGCTGCCGGATAGTATCCGAACAGATATGCCGCTATGAAAAAAGGTACTGCTATCATACGGGCTATTGTCAGTTTGTTTGGAAGATTCATTATGCCACCTCTTCTCCTTCCAGATCATATTCATACGTATTGGTTATGAGTACATTAACGATGTCACCAGGGTAATGTTCCGTGTTTTCTGATGTGAATAATACACTGCAGTCAATCTCCGGAGCATCATATCTGGTACGTCCTTCGTAAAGTGCTTTCGCGTCTTCACTATCCACTTCAATGCATCTGTCGATCATTACTTCATAGATTTTACCGATTTTACGCTCGTTCAGTGCTTCACTGACAGCAAGCTGATGCTCCATGACGAGGTTGCGCCTTGCGACACGTTCCTCATCCGGCAGCTTGCCGTCCATCGTGTAGGAAGGCGTGCCTTCTTCATCTGAGAATGCGAAAGCACCAAGCCTGTCGATCTCATATGTATCAATGAAATCAATGAGTTCATCGATGTCTTCCTGAGTCTCACCAGGGAATCCTACAAGAAGAGTCGTTCTGATATGTACATCAGGTATCCTGTCTCTTAATTTTCTGATGACAGCTTTGATGGATTCTCCGGTGGAACGCCTTCTCATGCGTTCAAGCACGTTATCCGACACATGCTGTATCGGCATGTCAATGTATTTGCAGATTTTAGCTTCGTTTGCGATAGTTTCAATCAACTCGTCGGTAATTCCATTATCGTAAACATACATCAGCCTGATCCATTCTATGCCCTTTACCCCGCAAAGTCTGTGAAGAAGTTCAGGAAGACGTATCTCTCCGTAAAGATCACGGCCATATTGCGAGGTGTCCTGAGCGATAAGAATCAGTTCCTTTATCCCTTCTGCTGCCATGTCTTCTGCTTCCCTGACGCAGTCTTCGATCTTCTTAGAGCGGAATGTGCCTCTGATTCCCGGAATTGCACAGAAACTGCAAGCGTTATAGCAGCCTTCAGCTATTTTAAGATAACCGTAATATGGCTCTTCTTCGAAAAGATCGTAGGCACGCCTGCGATACGGCAGCGGATCGAGAACACATCCTACCCTGTCGGAGCTCTCTGTGGTTTCATCTGAGCCTGACAGAATGATGTCCGGTATGTCATCATAGTCATTGACGCCAAAGAACATGTCTACTTCAGGAATTTCTTCAGCAAGCTCCTTATGGTATCTCTCTGACAGACATCCGGTAACTATCAGCTTCGTCTTTTCACCACGCAGTTCAATAAGTTCGAACATCCTGTCTATGGATTCTTTTTTCGCATCCTCGATAAAACCGCATGTGTTAAGAATAAGAACATCTGCTTCCAGTGCATCATTTACGATGCTGCAGCCCCTGTCGGTGAGAGTAGCTGCAAGTACCGAGGAATCATATTCGTTTTTTGCACATCCATATGTGTCTATAAATACTTTCATCATGATCAATAATCGCTTTCACTGTCCGCATCCATTATCATGCGGCGTACTGATTCCGGCAGTGAATTAAAGGAATCCATTGCCTGTGTTTTGCTGAGTCCGCTTGAAGAGCGGATACCGTCATCTTCAGGAGCCATTTCATAGTCAGGCTCCTTTGAAGTTTCAGGAACATATACCGGTTCAGGTTCGCTTACCTGTACAGGCTCAGGTTCCGGTTCGGACTCATAGCCGCCATAGTACTCTTCTTCAGTTATAAGCAGCTGACGCGGCCTTGAACCGTCTGAAGGACCTATTATTCCCTTCTCCTCTATCTCGTCGATGATCCTGGCAGCCCTGTTGTATCCGATACGGAATCTCCTCTGAAGCATAGACACGGATGCCTGTTTCGATTTGAAGATAAATGCGATCGCATCTTCTGTAAGCTCATCCTGAGGCTCCTTACTGGATCTCTTGTCTGCATTCTCGATGGCGTTCTTCAGCTCTTCGTCGTAGTCAGGATTTCCTCCCTCTTTCTTAACGAATCTGATGACCTTGTCGATCTCTTTTTCGGAGATGTACGGTCCCTGTACTCTGTAAGGCTTAGTGGATCCAACAGGCGAGAACAGCATATCGCCCTTGCCGAGAAGCTTCTCTGCTCCGGCCATGTCGAGGATCGTACGCGAGTCGAACTGTGAAGCAACGCTGAAAGCGATCCTTGAAGGGATATTGGCCTTGATAAGACCCGTAACTACATCTACAGAAGGTCTCTGGGTAGCAACTATAAGATGCATTCCTGCAGCTCTTGCCTTCTGAGCAAGACGGCATATCGAATTCTCTACCTCCGAAGGTGATGCCATCATGAGGTCAGCAAGCTCATCGATGATTATGACGATCTGAGGCTTGCAGTCAGCGTATCTCTGATCAACTCTCATGAGCTCATTGTATGAGTTCAGATCCTTGACATTGTGCTCAGCAAAAAGCTCGTATCTCTTGTCCATTTCCTCAACTGCTATGGCAAGTGCTCTTGCAGCCTTTCGCGGATCAGTTACAACAGGCGTCAGCATGTGCGGAATGCCGTTGTAATTACCAAGTTCTACAACTTTAGGGTCTATCATGATAAGCTTCAGCTCTGAAGGTCTTGCCTTATAAAGGAAGCTCGTTACTATTGAATTTATGCAGACTGACTTACCTGATCCTGTAGCACCCGCAATCAGGAGATGCGGCATGTCGCGAAGGTCTGCCACGATGTTGTTTCCTGAAATATCCTTACCCACGACGAATTCGACTATTGATGAAGCCTCTCTGAATTCATCCGAGTCGATAAGATCACGTATCAGAACAGGAGCCGGTTTATCATTTTCGACCTCTATTCCTACTGCAGCCTTACCTGGTATAGGTGCCTCAATACGCAGGCTCTTTGCTCTCAGATTAAGCGCGATGTCATCAGAAAGCCTTGTAATGCTTGCCACCTTTACACCGGTTGCCGGCTGTACTTCATATCTTGTTACAGAAGCACCCTGTGTTACCTTGAGGACTCTGGCATCCACTCCGAAATCGTTGAGCGTTTTCTCAAGCAGCTCTGCCTTGGCCTGAAGCTGGGCATCACTCATCAGCTGTTTGGCACCGGTATCTCTTTTGAGAAGGCTTACCGGAGGCAGCTCGTACGACGAGTCTTCAGTCATGGTATTGAAGCCTGCTGAGATGGCAGCATCGTCAGAAGCTGATTCTTCCTGCACTGGCGGCTCTTCCTGCTTTTTCTGCTTTGGCGGTGCATCCTTTGGCTTCACTGCAGATACACTGTTGTTTGTGCTGACAGCAATCGATGGTGCTGCGGGTTCAAGGCCCGTCGTCTTTGGTCTTGACCCGGATTTTTCATGTCCGTCAAGTCCGTATGATCCCGAATGTATTATCTCATCAGGATCACCGAGTCCCATGCCGGTTTTGACGGCAGGTGCATTCTGAGCTTTCTTTCTTCCCGGATATCCGAAATCCTCCTCTGTGTCCAGATTGCGGCTGTCAGAGTATACGCTTCTTGGAGCGGATATGTCTTCGCCAAGGCCTTTCCTTCCAGAAGGTTCGGATTTCTTTAGATTCTCAGACGTAACATTTTCGCCGGTCTCACTGTCAATTCCCGCAAAGATGCCTTTCATTTTGCCGAACAGAGTTCCCCTGCTTATTTTCTTTTCTGTAGCAGGAGCTCCTGTATTGATGATCTGAGTATAGTCCATGTTATCAGCACGTGCGGCTGCATTGCTTCCGAACGGTTTTGGAATATCGTCTACAGATGGTGTCGGAGCAGGAACACGGGCTGTGTCAGGTACATCCTGAGCGGGCTCCTCATCACGGATGATGCCGCTGATAACAGACTTCCAGAACGGTTTCTTTTCCTCAATGGATGCAGAAATCGACGGATCTGCTGCTATCGCAGCCTTGATCTGATCATCTGTAAGTCTGCGCTTTTCATCTTCTTCAAGTTCCCGTAGGATCCTGTTCTGTTCTCTCTTAGTGCCAATACGGCCCGCCAGTCTCGAAATAGGAGAATTGGCGACCATGAAGACTGATATGATAAGGACTGTTATGGAAATGATAAGAAGTCCAGGCATTCCGAACAGCTTGGCGAGTATGGATCCGATCTCCATTCCGATCACGCCTCCCATTTTGCCGTCCCTGCCATAAATATAAAAATCCAGAATATCTTTGAACCCGAATCTTATGTCTTTGGCATCTATGAATCTGTAAGAATTCAGCACGCACATATTAATGAAGATCAGCAAGCTGAAAATTGCAGTGCGCGTATTGATATGACTCAGTTTGCCTGCCAGAAGCAGCAATGCAAAAATCAAAACAAGGAAAGGCAGCACAAATGCCATCTTCCCAAAGAGTCCGTTGCAGAAGTCATGTACTTTCATTCCGAAACTTCCGGTAGTATCCATGACAACCGTAAAGAACAGGAACAGTGCGACTGCGATAAGCGTGATACTCCATATTACATCGTTGTTTCTTTTTTCACGGTCACTCCTGCGCTTCATCTCATCGAGCACTTCCTGTTTTGTCGGATTTCCGGAATAGGATGATCTGCCGGAAGACTTGCCCGATGATGCACCTGAAGATGTACTTTTTGGTTTATTTTTACTCCCGGGCGGTCTGCCCGGTCCTCTTTTTGTACCGTTGCTGTTTGTCTGCTGTGCCATAGTTATATCCTCACATCATACAAAATGTAGATAACCAATTTATTATACTACAACATATTGATTTTGTAACATTAATCTTAACAAAACAAAAGCCCCCTTCGCAGGGGCTTCGTTTGATCTTTTAATGATTTCTTTCCACTACTCTGCGTTAACGACGTCCTTGCCGTCATAATAACCGCATGTAGGACATACTCTGTGTGGAAGCTTTGGCTCATGGCACTGAGGACAGATCGAAAGTCCGGTCATGCTCTTCTTCATGTTAGCAGCCTTTCTGCCGCTTGTCTTAGCCTGTGATGTTTTCCTCTTAGGTACTGCCACTGTCGACACCTCCTTATATGTTCAAATTCTTCTATATCTGTACTTATCTTGTCGCACCGATACATTATATTCATCGATTCCGGGCTTGTCAACGGTTTTATACGGATAATTGGAATGCTTTCTAAAAAAAATTTTTATAAAAGTGTAGATTTTATATTTCTTTTGTGTTATCTTACTTTATGTTGTAAATAACGGGGTGTGGCTCAGCTTGGTAGAGCGCTTCGTTCGGGACGAAGAGGTCGCATGTTCAAATCATGTCACCCCGACCATCAGAACCGCTGATCAATGGATCGGCGGTTTTTTCTTTTCCTTTTTATTCCATTTATATCATTACCGGGGAATGCCTGTGATCACTGTACGGCCCTATCTCCCCTTTTGTCACCAGGTTATAGATGTCTGCTGCATGCGTATCGAGCTGCAAAAGAGCTTCAGCTTTAGTGTTCAGATTCCCTGCAGATTTATTGACATTAATAATCACCGGAAGTGATGATGTTTCTTCGTCCCGCATCTCCGCGAGGAGCTTCCTGCCTTTTTCACTGAAACCGAGCACTCTGATATATTCAGGACTGCTGATCTCATATCTGCTCCTGTTTATTCCCAGCACCAGCTGCATGCACAGTCGTGACAGCCTGGTATATGCATATCTTCTGGATTTAATGTATCTTATGAATGCTGTCCATGAATCAGCAGATGCTGCTGCCGACTTCATGAGGAACGCCAGTCCTTCGCCTCCGGAAGGACAGTCTTCAATTGTTTTTTCATCAGTGGAAAGGACCGCATACCTGAGGATATCATACCAGCTATCCCGATCCGGACCGGTCAGGTGGCATTCCTTCAGGGATTCTGCCGTACAGCCCGGAAGGTATCCCGACGTATCGCGGCCGCTGAAAGTCTGTGCTCTTATTGCAGAAGAACTCTGATAAACGATGCGTTCATCATACGGATCACCATAGCCTGCCCCTTCCCTTCGTATAACGACAGGAGAGGCACTTTTCATCGCCTTAATATATTCAATGGCCAGTATGTCATTTGACTTTTCAAGTATCCGCATATCGCCCAGTATCCCGGAATCAGTATCCGGATCCGTTCCCTTTATTGCTGCACTTACTTCAGAATATGCAAGTGCGCGTGCGGCAGGATACGAAAAGCCCATGCCTCTTATATCTTTAACCGCAGACTCGATCTCTGAGGAATTGTCCCTGAATGTCCCTGCAATTCTTACAAGCGACTCTTTGTTTCCCGATTCACTTCCGAAAGAAATATGCGAAACCTTTCCTGTAGCCTCAAGGATACTGACTGCGGCATTCGCATACTGTCCTGCATTCCCAAGACAAAAAAGCACAGGTATCTCAAGCACCAGATCAGCACCGCACCTGAGCGCATGCTCAGTCCTCACCCATTTATCCATTATAGCGGGTTCTCCGCGCTGCACATAATCACCGCTCATGGCGACAACAACAGCATCGCAGCCGGTAATGCGCCTGGTCTCCTCTATATGATATACATGGCCATTATGAAGAGGATTGTATTCTGCTGTAATTCCTGCAGCCTTCATCATATATATCCTTTCAGAAAACAAGGGCCCGCTTATAACAGCAGACCCCGCCATATTTACAATGGAATAACAGACTATTCTTCTTCGGCTTCTTCAGGAACTTCAGCAGCAGGCTGATCGCCGAGACGTACTCTCTCTGCGAGAGTCTTCATCTCCTGACGGTTCTGATTTACCTTTGCATTGATGTTAGAGAACATCTGGTTGAAATATTCAGTCATAGGCTGGATGTATGAGCCGCTCACACTGGCGATATCCGTCTGCATGTCGTAGAGAAGCTGATCAATATATTCATATGATCTGTACTTCATGTAATTTGCATGATTCTCAGCCTCCTTTAGGATAGCATCTGCTCTTCTCTGAGCGTCCTTGTAAATGTTATTGTTGTTTACAAGATATTCGACCTGATCCTTGGCCTCGTTGATCATTCTGTTATATTCCCTCTTTGCATCGCTTATGATGCGGTCTCTCTCCTGATCGAGCCATCTTGCCTGCTGGATGTCGCGTGGAAGGTTTGCACGTATATCCTCGAGGATCTTGGTAGCTACATCAAGATCGATGATGCCCTTTTCCGAGAAAGGCATCTTGCTCGAAGAAGTAATCAGGTCTTCAAGTTCCTCAAGAAGAGACATTAATTTGATGCTGTCATCGTTCATATTGATTCCTCCATAGTATTTGACAGGAACCGGTAATGCCGGTTCATTATTAACCGAGTTTTTCTTTTATCCTTTTTAACACGTATTCCGGAACAAGTCCGTCAATGCTTCCTCCGAAAGAAGCAACTTCTTTTACAAGACTTGAGCTTATGAAAGAATGCTCCGGCTCAGTCATGAGGAAGACAGTCTCTGTGCCGCCTGTAAAGAGGCGTGCATTCATCTGGGCCATCAGAAGTTCTGACTCAAAATCGCTTACATTTCTGAGGCCTCTGATGTATGCCGTAAAGCCGTTGTCATTTACATAATCTGCAATAAGTCCGGCAAAAGTATCGACTTTCACGTTAGGAATGTGCCTTGTGACCTCCCTGGCGATATCTACTCTTTCTTCAATAGTAAAGAGCCCCGTCTTTTGCGGATTATTTGCTATGGCCACGGTAAGCGAATCATACATCTTAGCGGCCCTTTCGATTATGTTGAGATGTCCGTTTGTGACCGGGTCGAATGAACCCGCATACAGAGCTTTTCTTTCCATCAGCAAGTCCCTCGCTTAAATAAGTATATTAACAAAATGGTTCACTATTATCAACTGAAAACAGGTCTACACCGATTGATCCATACTTCTTTTCCTTGATTTTTGCAAGCTTTCCGTAAGTGTCTAATAATTTATTATCGTATAAATGCTCGCAGACCACTATGGTTCCTTCATCTATAAGGCCATATTCCTGCAATTTCATCATTGCAGTAACGTAATAATCCGTTTTTTCGTAAGGAGGATCCAGTATGACTATGTCGAAAACAGGCTTTTCCCTTCTTCCCGAGATTTCTGTAAGTGCAGACTCAAAATCCCTGCCTAATACCACAGCATCTTCACCTGCTCCGCAATTTTTTATGTTGTTTATGAGAACTCTTTGATTCTGCCTGTTGGTTTCCACAAAAGTACATCTCGCTGCCCCTCTTGAAAGGGCTTCAAGTCCCATCGCTCCGCTTCCGGCAAAGAGATCGAGTACCTCAGCATCAGGCAGCCACTGCATGATCATGCTGAAGATGGCTTCCCTTACCTTCTCTGTAGTAGGTCTTATGCCCCTTGGCACTTCTATATTTCGGTATTTGTATTTTCCTGATGTGATCTTCATATTTCTCAGATAATGTTTGAATTGTCAGATGCTCCGGCACGCATCGTCATATCGTAAGCGTATTCTGCATCAGTCAGGCAAATTCCGTCCAGGCGCTCTGACATGATGCTGTCCGCGTCTTCAACCGCGGCTTCAAGTATATCCGTATATCTTGACAGGAGCAACACATCGGAGGATGCTGTGCCGGACTGCATCGTTCCCATGACATCTCCCGGGCCTCTCATCTCATAATCGACTTCGCTGATCTCAAAGCCGTCGCTTATCTCAGCCATGGCTTTTGCTCTTGCAGCTGCAGTCTCAGACTTGCTGTAATTTATTACAAAGCAGTAAGACTGTCTGCTGCTTCTCCCGACCCTGCCTCTGAGCTGGTGCATCTGTGCAAGGCCGAACCTTTCACTGTTCTCTATAATCATGACTGTCGCCTCAGGCACGTCAATGCCGACTTCGATGACAATGGTAGACACAAGTATCTGTATCTTTCCATCCTTGAAATCGTTCATTATAGATGCTTTTTCGTCACCGGTAAGACGGCCGTGTAGAAGCGATGACTTGAAATCAGGGAACCGCTCCCTTATTTCTTCAAAGAGCTTCTGTACCGACAGCATATCTTCATCATCGTTATCAATGCTGGGTGCTATTACATATGCCCTGTTTCCCTTTTCAAGCTCGCGTCTCAAGTCCATATACGCCCGGGCCCTGGTGTTTTGGTCAAGAGCCCTTGTAATTATCTTTTTGCGGTCCTTAGGCATCGACCTTATTATACTGAAATCCATGTCACCAAACACGGTAGCTGCCAGCGTACGCGGTATCGGTGTTGCACTCATTACACATACATTGACGCCTCTGCCCTTTTTTATAAGGATCTTTCTCTGAGCTACACCGAATCTGTGCTGCTCGTCAGTTATGACAAGCGCAAGATCACTGAATGAAACATCGTTCTGTATCAAAGCGTGAGTACCTATCAGCACGTCTGTTTTTCCGCATGACACATCATCTATGACCCTGCGTCTTTCTGCAGCCTTCATGCCGCTGACAAGCAGGTCGCACTTTATTCCGTAACGCGAAAGGTCTTTGCTTATGCTTTCAAAATGCTGTTTCGCCAGAATGCTTGTAGGAGCCATCATCGCGGACTGCATGCCGGACATGGCACACCGGTAAATAGCAGCTTCAGCAACAGCAGTCTTTCCGCAGCCTACATCTCCCTGAACCAGTCTGTTCATAGGCTTCCGGTTTCCAAGATCGGTCATTATATCGTCGATGCATTTAGACTGGCCTTCGGTCAGTTCAAACGGAAGCCCATTATAGAAAATGTTCATATCCTGAGCGGGCACGGATGAATCCAGTTCTGTATCTTCTGCCCCGGCAGCATTCATTCTGACTGCAAGCTGGTACATAAGCAGTTTTTCATATATCAGCCTGTATCTGGCAGCCTTATAATGCTTTTCACTTTCAGGAAAATGTATATTGGCAAGCGCAAAACCCAGTCCGCAGAGCTTGCGCTTCTCAACAATGTCACTGCCTATCCAGTCTGTTTCCAGGTCAGTATGCTCCAGGGCTTCGCTTATCCATTTTCTGAGGTTGATATCGGTAAGACCTGCAGAGTGCCTGTAGACCGGAAATATTCCTCTTATATCTCTGTCTCCGCCGGCTTTGCTGAACTCGGGGTTTGTCCATACTCTGGCTCCGTTCCTTATTCTCATCCGGCCAAAAATCACGTAGTCCTCGCCTGTAACAAGGCTCTTTCTCAGGTAAGGCATGTTGAAGAACACTGCGAAAAAAACACAACTGTCATCTCTCAGCGTGCATTCCGTGATGGAACGCCCTCCTGAAAGAGGTCTCAGCTGCACTTTTATGAGCCTGCCGCTTGTGAGACTGTCTTTATCAGTGCCTGCATCCATTGCGCGCACGAGATGTCGTTTGTCCTTGTATTTTACCGGATAATAAGACAACAGGTCACCAATGGTCTCAATGCCTGCTGCTGTCAGCTGTTCTCTCTTTTTGGAGCCTATTCCCTTTATAGACGTGACATCATCACTGAGTGCGTACTTTATCATTTCAGTTGCTGTTTCTGACAATATCAATATTACGCTTAACAATTACACCGTTCATTTCTCCTGCAATGCCTCTGACTTTAACGTTTATGACAGCAGGCTTTTGGAGTCTGAGCGTGTCGAAGTCCTTTTCGACAGCTTCAAACACCTTGTCGGCAACCTCAGATATATTTTTTCCGTTTTTTACAACGATAAATATCTTTACCTTTACTACCTGATCTTTTTTTTGTGAAACTTCGACAGCATCATAATAATCAGGATCTATTATAGGTGTAGGCTTCTCCTTTATAGGCTTGCCCCTCTTGTCTGAAAGCATGAGAAGAGAATCCATGCTGAGCATGTCTTCTATTATCATGCGCTCGATGACGCCCTTATTTACTGCAATGGCACCGAAACTGTTTCTAACAATTACCGACATTTTTTTAGTGAATTATTTTTCCGCAATATTTATTTGTACTATTATTACATTTTTTTAAAAAAGAAAAAAGCCTCGAGCACCAAGTGCTCAAGACCATCCTCTTAAAATATGCTTTTATCAGACGGCACGGTTGACCTTGCCCGATCTGAGGCAGCTTGTGCATACGGAAGCCTTTCTTACTCTGCCGTTATCGTTGATCCTTACGGTCTGGATGTTAGCATTCCATTTTCTCTTTGTATGGATGTTGGAGTGAGAAACAGTATTTCCCGATGTCTGACCCTTGCCGCATACTTCGCATTTTCTGGACATTTGCCGCACCTCCTTATAGTTTTCTTTGCTTCTGTCGCTTTCGCAAGCCTAGTTATAGTAACACAACCATTTTTTCAATGCAAGCACTTTTTTACTCATTTTCCAATGATTTTTATATCTGCCATATCTTCTTCAAATCAACTTTGTTTAAGAGTATAATATTAACTGAATTATTATGTATTCCGGAGATGGAAATGAACAAATTATTCAACAGTAATAAATTCAGAATAGCAATCATCCTGGCAGCAATTCTGATCGTAGCATTTATATCCATATACAGATCCAGAAGCACAAAGCTCCTCGACCGTGATGCATATTCTTCTTTCAGGTCATCCATTGAAGATGCTGCAGCAACGGATGACGGAGGTTTTAAAAGTCAGAAAGAGCTGACGGACCTGATCGTGAGCTGGGCTGAAGAGCACTCTCTCGAATATAAAGTGGATAAGCACGGCAATATTATTTTCAACAGGCCGGCAGTAAAGCGCAAAAAGAATGTAACCCCTACCCTTATCGCAGTGAGCATGAACTACGAGACTGCTGCGGACAATGCTCAGGTGCTTGCGTCTGCTGCATCCATAGCACTCTCTGACATTGAGTCAGGCCGTCGTACAGTGATTTTCTTCAACGACGAGCAGAATCTTGCAAATGGATATAAAGGAATAAACAAAAAATACATAAGTTCGAAGACCAAAGTCATATACCTGGATCAGGGAGCTTCCACTTATCTTTCTACCGGATCATTTCAGCAAAGATACACAGATGTAACAATCCCCGCTAAACGTGAGGATAATCCGTGTGATACTGCAGTAAGGATCAGCATCAGCGGCATAAAATCCAATGTCATTGGTCCCGGCATCAATAAGCATCCGGATCCTGTTTCTGCTCTCAGCAGTCTGCTTACCCGCCTTAAAAGCAAGTCTGTTGACTGCAGGCTTGCAGATATAAAAGTCGAAAACAACGGCAATATGTATCCGGTTGCACTGGAAGCAACGATCTCTCTCAATTCCTATAATCTTGCTTCATTTACAGGTTATATCGATAAGCGTATTAAGGCATGGGAAAAATCCTACGGCTCAGATTATGAAGACATTGTTTTCACTTATGAAGTCGTCGAAGATGAAGAGAAAATGCCGGATAAAGTCTACTCGGCTGAAACTACTGACAAACTTACAGGTATACTTTATACGATCCGCAGCGGTTCCTACAGATACTCCGAAAGCGATGCGATTCCTGAAGGCAAGGAAGTCGGAGATACATACGGCATCAACTGCATTACAGATATAAAGGCTTCTGATGACAGCATACGTATTCCGGTCATCATTCAGGGAGTAAATGACTCGTTTACAGAAAGAATACTTAATGACAACAAGGCAGCTGCGGAACTGTATGAATGCTCATATGCTCAGACCGGTCTTGTTGAAGAATTCTTGAATAACAAAGACAAGCTGTCCCGTACATTCAGGAATACACTCGAAAAAGTAAATGACAGTTCTGTTGCTGAGTCTTCATTAAGCCATATCACAGATAACTACTTCACACCTTGTTCATATCTTCAGGGTGTGAACAGCCAGGCTGATATCATTCACATTCGTACAAAAGGCTCTGCGGCTCCTGATATAACCAACACGATCCTCTGCTATATCAAGGCCAAAGGCAACACTTCTATCTTTAAATAGACTGTGATAAAATAATTAATTATTTAACTACTTAGGAGGAGAACGATGAGATCAGACAGAGATAAAAGAACTGAATCAGAACGTGAAATCGACGACTTTCTGGCTCAGTTCGAGAGCCCTGCTGACGAATTGTCCGCTGATATCAATACTTATCTGAATGAACAGAACACTCAGCCATCTGAGAAATCTGCTCAGACTTTTCAATGGAAAGTTGTAGAATCAGCTGATAGTATCGACTCATTTGAGGAAAAGACTGTTAAGGAACCACCTGTATCCGGTAGGCCTGCCTCTGCACCTGAGACTTATGTCGGAAAGCATACTGCTGTTCTCAGGAATGAGCCAGTCAATAAAGACAGCACGGTCAGTGAAGAAGTCTCTGCTGAAAAGGACAGCCCTGTCAGTGGAGAAGTCTCTGCTGAAAAGGACAGCACGGTCAGCGAAGCGCAGCCTGATTCAGCTGATAAACCTGAGGAACCAGAGAAAAGTGAACAGCCTGCAGCTTCAGAACAGCCGGCTGAAAAGAAAACAACCAGCACAAAGAAATCAACAAAG
>JAFWMD010000089.1 GCA_017510725.1 Mogibacterium sp.
CGTGCGATGGAGCTGTATAAATAGATCCTGACTCATTATTATACTTTTCTGAAGAATCCGCAACTGCGGAGATGTGTTTGTATGCGTTGATTTGCTATATGCTTTTCAAAAAAGCTCTTGACACAGCATTAGCAAGATTTGACGAAATCAGGATTCCGGTCGCAGATCCTGAGTATGCCAAGACTGCATCACTGATTAATCATGCATCCGGCGAAACATCAGAACCGCTGTCGTGCCATGATGA
This sequence comes from Mogibacterium sp., assembly GCA_017510725.1. Taxonomy (GTDB): domain Bacteria; phylum Bacillota; class Clostridia; order Peptostreptococcales; family Anaerovoracaceae; genus Crickella. The sequence continues at coordinate 245 of JAFWMD010000089.1, forward strand.
TGACAACGATCCTTTGCTGGTTGTCTGCGGATCAGGGTTCCGTTATTCGTTTGATAAGCGCAGCGGAATGCCGGTATCCATGATGTTTGAAGGGGAAGAGCTGCTTGACAGACCTGTGGAGTTCAATTTCTGGAGGGCACCGGTCGATAACGACATGTTTGTGGTCGATAAACTGAAAACAGAAAGACTTGACCATACCCGGACCCGGGCCTATGAAGTGAAATGCAGCTGTAAGCCTGACTGCGCAGAGATACAGGTAAGACAGTCTGCAGGAGCAATATCCGTCCAGCCGGTCGTAAGAACGGATACTGTCTGGAAGATATACAGGAGAGGGGCGGTCACACTTAAGGTACATGCGGTGAAGGATCCGCAGATCCTTTCGCTGCCGAGAATCGGTATCCGGCTGTTCCTTAAGAAGTGGCTCAAGACTGTCACATATTATGGTATGGGACCGATGGAATCATATGAGGATAAACATCAGGCCGCAAGGCACGATTCCTTTACTGTCGCACTGGGCGATCTCCACGAACCATATATCCGTCCGCAGGAAAACGGATCGCATTATGACTGCGACTATGTCTCTGTAAGGGGAAAAGGCCTGTGCTTTCACGTCATTCCTGCAGACGGCAACACATTCTCATTCAATGCCTCACGCTTTACTCAGGAGGAGCTGGAGAACAAGGCTCATGATCATGAACTGACAACCTGCGGAAGCACGGTGCTTTGCATAGATCACCGCATGTCGGGCATGGGATCTGCAAGCTGCGGTCCTGAACTGCCGAAGGCATACAGAATCGATAAAGACAGATACAGTTTCGCATTCATGATGATTCCGGAGAATCTGAACAGACAGCTATGATGTTAGGAGGTTGTGATGGAAGAGAAAACTTATTTGAAATGGTATAACAAGATCGGCTATGGATCAGGTGATATAGCCGGCAACGTAGTGTACGCCCTGCTTTCGGCATTCGTTATGATTTTCCTGACTGACACTGTCGGCATGAATGCAGGAGTTGTAGGTACACTGATAGCTCTGTCAAAACTCTTTGACGGTGTCAGCGATGTCTTCTTCGGATCCCTGATCGATAAGACTCAGACAAAAATGGGCAAAGCCAGGCCGTGGATGTTTTACGGATATTTCGGCTGTGCCGTGTGCCTGGTTGCAATTTTCTGCATTCCGGCGGATATCAGTGCTGCTTCACAGTATGCCTGGTTTTTCATCGCGTACACTCTGCTGAATGCCGGTTTTTATACAGCAAACAACATAGCTTTTTCTGCACTTACGGCTCTGATTACAAAGAATAACCACGAGCGTGTGCAGATGGGATCGATCCGTTTCATGTTTGCTTTTGGTACCAGCATGCTGATCCAGACGATCACTGTCGGCCTGGTTGCACACTTTGGCGGTACAGCTGCAGCGTGGAGAACGGTGGCAATTATCTATGCAATAGTAGGAATCATTTCCAACACGATCTCTGTCATGTCAGTCAGGGAGCTGTCGCCGGAAGAACTTGCTGAAGGTGAAACCGTTCACGGTGAAGCAGCAGAAGACCATACTGATGAGAAGTACAGCCTTATCGATGCGTTCAAACTGCTGATAAAAAACAAGTATTATCTGATGATCTGCGCTTCGTACATACTCATGCAGATATACACTGCCACTCTGAACATGGGCATATACTACATGACCTATGTGCTGAAGAATGCCAATCTTCTGGGAGTGTTCTCCTGGGCTATCAATATACCTATGATCATAGGACTGCTGTTTACACCTGCGCTTGTCCTGAAATTTAAGGGCATGTACAAGCTGAATCTGTATGGTTATACTGCAGGTACGCTGGGCAGACTTGGCGTAGTCATAGCAGGCTACATGGGCAGCATCCCGCTCATGCTGGCGTGCACTGCGATAGCCGCATTTGGAATGAGCCCTCTTCAGGGAGACATGAACGCTCTTATCGCAACATGCTCGGAGTATACATATCTCACACACGGAAAGCGTGTAGACGGCACAATGTATTCATGTACATCTCTCGGCACCAAGCTCGGCGGTGGTATAGGAACCGCACTTGCCGGATGGCTTCTGAGCTTCAGCGGCTATATAGGTGGAGCCGCAGAGCAGACTGCGTCCTGCATCAACATGCTGCATGTTATGTATCTTTGGCTTCCGATGATATTCAATCTCCTGATTACCCTGATCCTTACAAGGCTGAATGTAGAAAAGGCTGTTGAGGATCTGAAAAAAGAAGCATAAGGCGGACCCGATCCCCCATCGATTCCACCATGTATGCTGCCCCGGAGAAAAAATCTCCAGGGCTTTTTACATGCCTGGTTATGGTATTATTAGAACAATTAGTCAGATGAAAGAAGCATGCTGCCTGAATGGAGTTGAATATGGAAACGAAATATTACATCGTCACACGCATCGACGGCGACTATGCGTGGCTGCAGAGAACAGATACAGACAGGAACGAAGAGCCGGTATTCATAGCCAGGGCTCTTCTGCCTGAGGGGATCGATGAAGGGACAAAACTCAAAAGCGAGTTCCTTCAGTATGAAATAGTGTGAATTATCTGTGGAACATGAAAATGGACCTGGAGCGAAGCTTGTGGTACAATACCACGAAAAAGTAAAGAGTAAAGGAGACGAGGAGGAAATCACATGGGGGTAAAAGTAATCAAGTTCGGAGGATCATCAGTTGCTGATGCAGATCAGCTCAGAAAGATCAAAGCGATAGTTGAGGCTGATCCCGAAAGACGTTATGTAGTCGTTTCGGCTCCGGGCAAGAGACATAAAGCTGACAATAAAGTGACAGACATGCTGATCACGCTTAGTGCACAGGTTGATGGAAACATGCCTTATGATCAGCTTTTCGGAGCTGTGAAGGAGAGATATACATCGATCGCGGAAGGACTTGGCCTGGATGCTGATCTGGAAGGCTGGTTTGACGAGATCGCAGAAAACATTAAGAAAGGATACTCTGAGGCATATATCGTGAGCCGCGGAGAATATTTATCCGCCAGACTGATCGCAGAGTATCTGGGTTATGACTTTGTTGACACTAAAAATCTGGTTATCTTCAATTCAAAGGGAAGACTGAAGGTCGAAGAGACTAACGAAGCAATCAGGGCAGAGCTTGCCAGACACGAAAGAGCAGTATTCCCGGGATTTTATGGCGGTTATGCCGGCACGGATGAGATATGCCTTCTCTCCAGAGGCGGTTCTGATGTGACAGGCTCACTGGTAGCCCGCGCAGCAGATGCCTCCATGTATGAGAACTGGACTGATGTATCCGGCATGCTGATGGCGGATCCGAGGGTAGTCAGCTCACCTCTTCCTATTAAATATATTTCATACGCAGAGCTAAGAGAGCTTTCATATATGGGAGCCAGTGTACTGCACGAGGATGCAGTATTCCCGGCAAGGATGGCCGGTATCCCGATCAATATCAGGAACACAAATGCGCCTGAAGATTCCGGTACTGTCATATCCCGTGAAGGCGGAGCAAATGATGAATATATCATCAGTGGAATAGCCGGCAAGCCTGATTTTACAGTCATTTCGATCTACAAGAACATGATGAATAAAGAGCTCGGATTTGTCCGCCGTGCTCTGGCCATTATCGAGGATCAGAAGATCAACTTCGATCACATCCCGACCGGTATCGATTCGCTTTCCATGGTAATCGAGAGCAAGGAGCTTGAGGATAAGCTGGATGATGTTCTTGATGCGTTCAGACAGCAGCTCAAGCCGGATGAGATAATCGTTGAGGATAAGATCGCTCTCATTGCGGTAGTAGGACGCAGGATGCACAGATCCATAGGTGTATCCGGCAGAATCTGCACTGCGCTCGCAAACAAGGGCATCAATATCAAGATGCTCAGCCAGGGAACCAATGAGATAAATGTCATCGTTGGTGTGGAAGCTGCTGACTTTGAAGAGGCTGTCAGAGTGTTATATGCAGAGTTTGTGCACTAGACATTGACATCCGGGCCAAATAATATTACAATTCGATAATCGAGATAGAGGTTGCATCCAGTCAAAAGTAGCCGCTGCAGAGCTGTGCAGAGTGCAGCGGGTGAAAGGGGCGGATGCCGAAGTGAGGGAGGACTGCATATCCGACTGATCTGGGCGGACGGAATAAGATCCGTACGACTGTCGCGAATTCGCGGAGCGCTATCCATGATAAGCAATCAGGTTTTTGTTTTGATTTGTCATGAGCAGCTGATCCGTGTCAGCTGCTCATTTTTTTAGATCAGGACAGCCGCTGATTTATCTGACCGATAGCCTCATCTCATTCTTGGACCATTATTCAAAATGAGGAGGTAAAAACAATGGCAAGAACCAACACGATTTTCGAAGGCGTAGCAACTGCTCTCATTACACCTATGACAGAGGATGGAGTCAATTTTGATCAGTTTGGAGCACTGATCGACTGGCAGATCGAATCGGGCATCGATGCGCTCGTAATAGCTGCTACAACAGGTGAGGGCTCAACACTTACAGATGAAGAGCACAAGGCCTGCATCAGCTTTGCTGTAGAAAGAGCTGCCGGAAGAGTTCCTATCATCGCAGGTACGGGCTCCAACCACACTGAATACGGTAAGCAGCTCACCAAGTACGCCAGCGATGCCGGAGCTTCCGCATGCCTGATAGTCACATCGTATTACAACAAGGCTACGCAGAATGGCCTGGTAAAGCTCTTCAATGAGTACGCAAGCGTAAGTGATGTGCCGATCATTGCATACAATGTTCCTTCGAGAACCGGGCTCAACATAGAACCGTCTACATACGTCAAACTCGCAGAGATCGAGGGCGTAGCTGCAATCAAGGAGGCTAATTCCAATATCTCAAAGATCGTAGATACATTTGCTCTTGCGGGTGACAAGCTCGACATTTACTCAGGCAATGACGACCAGATCGTTCCGTTCCTGTCGATGGGAGCAAAGGGCGTTATCTCGGTGCTGTCGAACGTGATCCCTGCTGAAACAAAGGAGATCTGCACGAAGTTCTGGGAAGGCGATACCGCAGGCGCGGCTGCTCTGCAGTGCAAGTACAATGAACTGGTCAAGGCTCTCTTCTGTGAGGTCAACCCTATCCCTGTCAAGGAAGCACTCGCCATGATGGGATGGTGCGATCCTATTCTCAGATCGCCGCTGTACCGCATGGAGGAAGCTAACCTTGCGAGACTCCGCAAGGCTATGGTCGATCTTGGCATCATTGAGGACTAATGCAGGAAGGATCAGCTTATGAAAGTAATAATAAACGGCAGTGACGGCGCTATGGGCACTTTACTTGCCCGCGCTATCGCTCAGACGGACGATATGGAAGTTATCGCCGGAGTGACTCCTACGGGAGCAGACGGTGCATATCTCACAATGGATGCTTATCAGGGACCGGCGGATATGGTCATCGATTTCTCGCACCATTCCGTAACGACTGAACTGATGGACTATTGCGTAAAAAGAGGGCTGCCTGCAGTTGTCTGCACAACAGGACAGACTGACGAGGAGATGGCATACATCGCAAAGGCTGCTGAAAGCATTCCTGTTTTCAAGTCAGCTAACATGTCTGTGGGAGTTGCTCTCGTTGCAAAGCTTGTGAAGGAAGTAGCTGCAAAGTTTGGCGCATGCGACATCGAAATCGTAGAGACTCATCACAACAGAAAGGTAGACGCTCCGAGCGGCACCGCAATAATGCTTGCTGATGCTGTGCGTGAGGCAAGACCGGAGCTCCACTACAATCTAGGAAGATCAGGCATGGCAAAGCGCGAGCCTGATGAGATCGGCATAAGTGCCGTAAGAATGGGAAATATCGTCGGCACACACGAGGTTATGTTCGGCACCAATACACAGACAATTACAGTAACACACCAGGCTCACGACAGGGCTCTGTTTGCTGACGGAGCTGTAGCAGCGGCGAGATTCCTAGCAGGAAAGCCGGCGGGTCTTTACAACATGGATGACCTCCTTGCAGACTGATCTGTCAGACAAGCTGACAGTTACTGAATAAACCCGGGGTAAAGGGACTGGAGACAGGATTATACAGGAGAAAACAATGATAAGAATTGGTATTGCAGGATATGGAAATATTGGAAGAGGCGTGGAGGCTGCTGTCACACGCTCTCATGACATGGAACTGACAGCGGTGTTCACAAGAAGGGATCCTTCATCAGTGCATACAGTTACAGGAGCACAGGTACTGGCATATGACCAGATCGGAAGCATGAAAGATGACCTGGATGTCGTGATCATCTGCGGCGGCAGTGCTACAGACCTGCCGTGGATGACACCTGAACTCGCAGCGCAGTTCAACGTAATCGACAGTTTTGACAATCATGCCAACATTCCTGAGCATTTTGCAAATGTAGATGCAGCGGCATCAGCTGCAGGCAAAGTGGGGATCATATCATGCGGATGGGATCCGGGATACTTCTCGCTTGCCAGGATACTTGCAGATTCTGCGCTTCCTGAAGGCGACAGCTATACATTCTGGGGACGCGGAGTCAGCCAGGGCCACTCTGACGCGATAAGAAGGATAGAAGGTGTTAAGGACGCAAGGCAGTATACAGTGCCTGTAGAGGCTGCTGTGGAAAGCGTCAGAAACAATGAGCATCCTGAGTTTACAGCACGTCAGATGCATCTCAGGGAATGCTGGGTAGTTGCTGAGGATGGGGCAGACAAGGCTGCCATTGAAGAGGCCATCAAGACGATGCCTAACTACTTTGAGCCTTATGATACGACAGTCACATTCATCACACAGGAGGAGCTCGACAGGGACCACAGCGGACTTCCTCACGGCGGCAGCGTCATTAGAAGCGGCCGTACCGGGCTTGACAGCGAATTCGACAACACCGTTGAGTTTACCCTGAACCTCGACTCCAATCCGTTCTTTACAGGAAGCATCCTTGCAGCCGCAGCACGCGCTGCATACAGGATGAACAGTGAGGGCCAGAGCGGCGCGCGTACGCTCTTCGATGTGCCTCCGGCATATCTCTCACACCATACAAGAGAGGAACTCCTCGCGCATATGCTCTGATCACCGTTTAAAGGAAACGGAACGTGAAAAAAGAACCCTGAAAGGTGGAATCCATGCTATATGACAACCTGACCGTAAATGAAAAAGGTCATCTTGCTGTCGGCGGACTCGATACTGCAGAGTTAGCCGCAGAATTCGGCACACCGCTTTACATACTTGACGAAAACGTGATACGCAATAACTGCAAGACTTACGTCAACGCCATGCAAGAGTGCTTCGGACCTCAGTCCGCTCCTCTTTACGCGAGCAAGGCACTTTGCTTCAAGGGAATTTATCCTGTTGTTCAGTCCGAGGGACTGTGTGTGGATGTAGTGTCGCCGGGCGAGATCTATACGGCTCTTGCTGCGGGATTTCCTGCATCGAAGATGTTCTTCCACGGCACCAACAAGACTGACGCGGATATTGAATACGGCGTAAAAAGCGGCATAGGACACTTTGTAGTTGATAATCTCAACGAGCTTGAGGTGCTTAACAGGGTGGCTGCAGATGAGGGAGTAACGCAGAAGGTTCTTCTGAGACTCACCTGCGGACTTGATCCGCATACTCTTGAGGCTATCAATACCGGCAAGGTGGATTCGCAGTTCGGCGTCCCGATCGATACAGGTCAGGCAGACGGATTCGTAAAAGCCGCGCTTGAGTGCAGCAACATAGAGGTGGCAGGATTCCACAGCCATGTAGGCTCACAGATATTTGAGAGCGATTCGTTCAACAGACAGGTGGAGATCCTGATCGGCTATGCAGCTAAGGTAAGAGATGAGTTCGGATATACGATCAAAGTTCTGAACATCGGCGGAGGATTCGGAGTGAGATATACCGAGAAGGATCCGGTTTCCGATTTCCCTGCAAGGATCAGGGAAGTTGCGGATCATCTCCACGCCGCACTTGAGGCAAATGACTTTGCGCTTGATGCTGTATACATGGAGCCTGGACGCAGCATAGTCGCCGATGCAGGTGTTACGCTGTATCAGACTGGCGGCGTCAAGGAAGTAAAGGGATACCGCAATTATGTGACGGTCGACGGCGGTATGACGGACAATTCGAGATATGCTCTTTATAAGTCTGAGTATACTGTGCTCAACGCGAGCAGGGCAGGCGAAAAGGCGGATTACGAATGCACTGTCGCCGGCAGGTGCTGCGAGAGCGGCGACCGCATAGCTGAAAACATCTGTATGGCTAAACCGGAAAGAGGAGATATAATTGCGGTACTCACTACGGGAGCATATAATTATGCTATGGCCTCAAACTACAACAGAGTCCCGAGACCGGCAATGGTGATGATATCAGACGGAAATGCGCGCTTAGTCGTAAAACGCGAGAGCTTCGAAGACATGATGCGCAACGAATTATGACCGTTTGTTGTAAATGAAAAATAAACGTAAAATCAGCATTATAACGCAGATATCCATCCTGGCAATAGCCGGGCTTATTTTGGTGGGCGCCGCGACCTTCTTTTCACAGCTTAATGTGTCAAAAAAAGCGACAACAGACAACATTAAGTCGAGAGCTGCAAACATAGCTGCAGAAACAGCTGCAACTGTGATGGAGTATCCGGCACACGACTGGCTCATCCGTTATTGGTACGAGCATGCGGATGAACTGGATATCGAGTATGATGCCGGTTATAATGCCGGAACAGCTACAGAAGGCAAGGTGGCCCTCCTTCAGTCGAGGCATCCGGAACTGAGGCTTGAATACGCGAGCGAGCAGGAGCTGGAAGCGCTGTCTGAAGAAGACCAAAAGCTGTATGCAGAGATCACATACTCCTGGCTTACGACAAGGATAGACAGGGTGAAGCAGAGCCATAGTGTAGACTATCTGTTCTGTGTCATTACCGATACTGAGGGCAGCAACGCATACAAGGATCAGTTTTTCCTCTTCAGTGGCGCAGAGCCGGGTGCGGTGCGCGGATATAACTATACAGAGGTGTATCCGCTCGGAAAAGAGGTATCTGTAGCAGAAAACCAGAGCCAGCAGGATGCAATGCGTACTGCAACAGAAAACAGCTTGGCCAGTACAGAGCAGTACGAAGGCTATCTGGCTGATGCAGGCGATTATATCGATTACTATTCATTCCTTACAATGATCGATGACCGCGCTGTCATAATAGGCATGACATACGATCTCTCCGGAATAATGGGCAGTATAAGACAGCAGACCAAGGAAGGGACCGGGTATTCGATGATTTATCTGGTACTGCTGATGACGTTCATCATTCTCAACATCTTTTTGTTCGGCATCGGGCCTCTTAAAAATATCACAGAGAGCCTTCGAAGATACACGCAGAGCAAGGACAGCGAAAAAACGATCTCCGAACTGGAGGAGAACCTGAACGGAATCACGGGCTTTGCTGTTCGCAGTAACGAGATAGGACAGCTCTCTGCTGATGTGGCGGAGATGACACGTGAGATAGACGATTACATCGACAGGATCGAGACCATAAATGCAGAAAAAAAGAGGATGGAGGTAGAACTCGATCTCGCTGCCAGAATACAGCTCTCGGTGCTGCCTGATATCTTCCCGCCATTCCCGGAGAGGAGTGAATTCGATATATTTGCACTCATGGATCCAGCAAGGTCTGTAGGCGGGGATTTCTATGATTTCTTCCTGATAGACGAGGACCACCTCGGAATAGTGATCGCGGACGTGAGCGGAAAGGGAATACCTGCTGCTTTGTATATGATGGTCGCGAAGGCCGTCATGCAGAATAACGCATTTCTCGATATCCCGGCTGAGGACATACTTACAAAGACAAATGGCGCACTGACCGCAAATAACGATCTCGACATGTTTGTCACCTCATGGGTCGGCATTCTTGAGATCAGCAGCGGAAAGATCACAGCGGCAAATGCAGGTCACGAGTATCCGGCAGTGAAAAAGGCAAATGGGCATTTTGAGCTGATGAAAGACAGGCACGGTCTGGTGCTTGGCGCAATGGAGGATTCCAGATACAAGGGATATGAGATCACACTTGAGCCGGGCGACACCCTGTTCCTGTACACGGATGGAGTGCCTGAGGCAGCAAACAAGGAAAGCACGATGTTCGGAACGGATCGCATGATCGAAGCGCTCAACGTAGATCCGGGAGCAGATCCTGAAACGCTTATCAGGATTGTCAGGCACTCAGTAGACCTGTTCACGGGAGACGCAACACAATTTGATGACATAACAATGGTATGCCTGAGATATAAAGGCTGCGAAAAGCAGGTATAAGCATAAAAGCATAAAAAGAATTTGCATGGAAAGGGCTGTTGCATTTCAATAAATGCGACAGCCCTTTCTTAAACGGATCTTCGAGATCCATATAGGAGGAGTTACTTTCTTCCGGTCACTCCGAACGCGCTGAGGTCATACCATGCAGGCATGATCTTAGGCATTACTTCATCCGGATCAGCCTCTTCGCAGAACAGACTGTTTCCGAGGAAGAGGTTGTTGTTGGAATATCCTGCTCCGATGATGGTTTCAACAGGTAGCTCTGCCCATGGATCATCTACGCTGGACTTCAGCTCGAAGTCCTCAACGAATGCAGGGATCCAGCCAGTGTACTCATACTGGCACAGCACCCTGGTGAGGCATGTGCTGAACTTCGAACCGCCATTCTCATCAGGAATCTGATCGAAGTGGAAGTAGTATCCGAAGCCCTTGGTCTCCCTGCCAGGTGCAGGCGCCTGCATTATCAGGTGCATCATCGGGTGGTTGTATTCGCCGAGTCTCAGCTTCATGTTTATGAGCTGTGTACCTCTTCTTGCTACGCTGACATCGACTTTGCCTTTCGCATCTTCTTTTCTGATGACGAATTCAGCATCTACCTTTTTAGGAATTGCCAGAACATCGCGGCCAAGAGCCGTTGCCATTTCTGCACCCTGGCCACCGAGTACGAGGCTGATGCAGTAAAGTCCGAGCTGGCCCTTGTATGTTGCATAAACACCGAGGATCGATTCGTAGTAGTTATCTGCGAAAGTAGGCTCGTTGATGTGGTTAGCTGATACGTAAACGAGAGGCAGTGCGTATGGCTCAAGAGGTGCAGGCAGGATCCTCCTGATAGCTTCAGGGTTGGTAGCGTACAGCATGTATACGCCTTCCTGCTTCTTCATTGCGCAGTCCGTAGCGAATGCGGCCATCTTCTCAGGCGATGTTACGAAGCTCGGCTTCGGAGCCTTGAACAGCTCAGCACCGACATCATAACCGGATCTTGTTGCAGGACCCATTGTGCCATCCTTGATTGCGGATCCGACCAGCTTTACGCAGAGGCCTTTTTCTTCAAGAGCAGCCTTGAGACTCTGATCAGGCTTGTATCCGAGCGACATCACTACAGCGTCGCAGGCGATTTTCTTCTGTTCGCCGGTTTCTACATTCTCGATGCATACTCCGTCTGCCTCAACAGCCTTCAGAGCGTTCTTGAACTCGAAACCGATATCCATCTTTTTGATTCTGCTCATTACGTCTATTACGTTGGCGATATAAGCAGTCGGAGCAGGGCGGTCCACCATATCAACGACGGTGACCTTGATTCCCTTTTCGCCGAGGAACTCAGCAGCTTCAAGTCCGGTAAGACCCGCACCGATCATTGCCACATGCTTGCCTGCAAGGTCAACTTTGCCTGTGAGCGCTTCATCTACAGTGAATACATTTGCTCCGTCAGCGCCCGGAATGCTCTTAGGAACAATGCTCTTTGAACCTGTCGCAAGAACGACTGCATCAGGTTTCATTGCAGCAATATCGTCAGCTGTTACTTCCTTGCCGAGCTGTACATCCACGCCGAGTTTGCAGAGCTGGTTGCCCATGTAGTCGATGTAGTTCTGCATTCTCTCCTTTAGAGGAGGGAGCTTGGCCAGGTTGATGGTTCCTCCGAGCTCTTCCCTGCGGTCAACCAGGGTTACCCTGACGCCTCTCTCAGCAAGAGTCTTGGCAGCCTGCATTCCGCCAGGGCCTCCGCCGACTACTACAACGCACTTTCCGCCTGTAACAGGTTCGAGATCTCCGAGCCTGAGCTCTCTGCCCATGCGAGGATTGACAGCGCACTGGAACGGCTGCAGCTGAGCGTTAATGGTAAGAAGTGTCTCGAAGCAGCGAAGGCAGTTGATGCACTTATTGAGCTCATCGATACGGCCTTCCTGCACCTTGACGCCCCATTCAGGCTCTGCAAGCCATGTTCTTCCGAACTCCGCGAAGTCGTATACGCCTTCTTCCATGAACTGTGCTGCGATCTCCGGACTTCTGATTGCTGATACAGCCATTACAGGAATCTTTACGGCATCCTTTACGGCCTGGATCATAGGTCTTCTCCAGCCCTCAGGGAATGATGTAGGCTCGATAGCCCAGTTGAGTGTTTCATAGATACCGCAGCTTACGTCGATGAAGTCTATGCCGATCTCTTCGAAATATTTAACGATTTTTACACCTTCTTCGAGGTCGATGAACGGTTCTGTCACGCCGTTGTGCGCGAGCATCTCATCTACGGAGAGTCTCATGCCTACAACATAGTCAGGCCCGCACTTTTCGCGGATCTTCTCAATGATATCCTTTACGAAGCGCATCCTGTTCTCGAAGCTGCCGCCGTACTCGTCATCACGGAAATTGGTATATGGCGAAAGGAACTGCTCGAGAAGATAGCCGTGAGCGCAGTGGAGCTCGATACCATCGATGCCGGCCTTCTGACATCTTACAGCACCGTCGCTGAACTGCTCGATCAGTTCCAGCACTTCGTCATGTGTCAGAGCTCTGGTCGGCTGCTGAGAGTACAGGCATACTCTGTCAGAAGCGGATACACAAGGCTGGCCTCCGATCAGTCTGGATACGCCTTCTCTGCCGGGATGATGCAGCTGGATGAATATCTTCGATCCGTGCTTGTGAATTGCTGCAGCGAGCTTTGAGAGGCCGTCGATATGGCGGTCTTTTGTGACTGAGAGCTGTCTGAACGAACCGGCGCCTGTCGCATCATTTACACGGCAGATCTCAGGTATGATGAGTCCGCAGCCTCCTTTGGCTCTCTCTTCATAGTAAGCGATCATCGCGTCTCCGCAGGAGCCGTCCAGTTCAGCCAGGTTGCTTCCCATCGGGGACATGACTAGCCTGTTCTTGAGTTCGACGTTACCGATCTTTCCTTTCTGGAATAGAATATCGTACATATAAACCTCCTTAGTCCCCCGCAGTTTTACTGCTGGATATTGTGATCTATCGGAATGAGTTCAGGGTTCTTTCTGGCAAGCATGTTCTCACAGCGGAGCTGTATGTACTTGTCATAGTGCTCATGTGTGATGATATAGAGCTGGTCATCTTCAATAGCCTTGAATACGATAGGACCCGACTCATCGATGGCACGTCCGGTCTTGATAAGATATGTCGCTGCTCCCTGCATCGCCTGGTGATATTTGCTCCCATAGTACGGATCTTCGATCTTGTACTTATCCTGCTTATACTCCTCGGAGTGATCCAGGTGTGTCTGGATGAATCCAGGGCAGTAAGCGCTCATGTGGATGTCAGCACCGGCATCAGCAAGGTCATAGTATACGGACTCCGTAAGAGCCAGTGCACCGAACTTGGATGCCTGATAAGCAGCAGCACTCTTTGAAGTGAATGTGCCTGCAGCTGAGCATGTATTGACGATGTTGCAGTGTGTTCCCTGCTTCATCATGACAGGAATTACCTCATGCATGAAATAGATATGTGATTTGAGGTTTGTGTCGATGATCCACTCATACTCGATAGGAGGCACAGCCCATACCGCACCGAAAGTGGCTACACCTGCGTTGTTCATGAGAAGATCGATCTGACCGAATTCTTCCATGACTTTTGCAACAACATTTTTTACCTGCTCATATTCTGTGACATCGCAAGGGAAGAGCAGTACCTTCTCAGCTCCGAGTTCTTCGGCGAGAGGAGCGATCTCCTTAAGTGCATCTTCCATGATATCTACAGCTGCGATCTTCATGCCGCGCTGTGCAGCCTGTTTTACGAATTCCTTTCCGAATCCGTGAGCGGCGCCTGTTATAAGGGCGACTCTGCCTTTAAAATCTTTCATTTCTGATCTACCTCCTGTGCATCAGTATTCATAGAATCCTTTACCGAAATTAACGCCTTTTTCACCGCGGTCAATCTTCTCCTTCAGGAGCTGACCTATCTTGTATTCTGTTGTTCCTTCCTGCTGTGCAGCCGGTTTCATCTGGTTGATGTTGTAGGCTGTCTCAAGGCCGACTATGTCGAGGATCTGGAACGGCCCTGCAGGAGCACCTGTTGCGAGCCTCCATGTAAGATCGATTGTCTCAGGATCAGAAACACCGTTTGCCCACAGTCCCTGCGCTGCGCTGAGGAAAGGTACAAGCATCGAGTTGAGGATGTATCCCGGCTGCTCTTTGTGGAGCTGGAGCGGAACCATTCCGATATCAGCAGCAAAAGCAACTACCTTCCGGAATACTTCCGGATCCGTTCCGGCGTGTCCCATTATCTCCGCAGTGTTGTTTTTCCAGATCGTGTTTGCGAAATGAAGCGAACAGTACTTCTCAGGACGTCCGGTGTATTCAGCGAACATGCTTGGAAGAAGTGTTGAAGAGTTTGTGACGAGAATCGTGTCATCATCGAGAAGATCCTTCATTGCAGTGTAAACACCGATCTTTGCTTCTGGGTTCTCGGACATGGACTCTATGACTATGTACGCATCCCTGACAGCGGCTGCCATGTCGAGCTCTATGTGTACATTTTCAGCAAATCTCTTCTTTGCTTCTTCGGCCATTTCGTCGATTTTCTCGGCTGTCATGCTGTTCCAGTCACGGATCAGTCCCTTTGGATACATGAAAGCGCCCATAGGGTTGCCGATCAGAGCTTTGGCTTTCAGCAGATCTTCAAGCATGAGAGCAGAGTATCTTTCTATCTTAGGCTGTGTTCTTCCGATGGAACTCTCGGATCTGAGCCAGAATGTCGTATCGAAACCCTGATACGCACACATGAGACCAATCTGGGTTCCCAGCACACCGCCGCCTGCAACTACAACTTTCTTAACATCCATTACTGATACCTCCTTAACCGGTATGTTTCTGAAATACTGCTTCAGCTCATTCGAGCCCCAGATCTTCCTTAATAGGCTTCCACCAGAGGAAACCTCTGAGCAGACACTGCGGAAGAGCTTCTTTTACAGGAATATCAGCAGCTGCAGCTACCTTGCGTCCTACAAGAAACCATTCTGCTGTGTGCATTGCACAGAGCAATGCTGCGCATCCAAATATACACTTTGCAATCTTTTTCATATGTCACCTCATTAAATCCAGGCAATGACTTGTCATCTTATCTAATTATGTGTTTATGCGTGCATACTGCACAATATTCATCGTCACCAAAACATAAGGGAGCAATTGTCACACTTGCACAAAAGACAGGTGCGGAGAACAAAAAGGCAAAAAAAAGGATGCTCCGTATGTGAAGCATCCTTATGAACGATTTGTGCAGGTGTATCAGTTTTGTTATGAATGAAGGCCCTTTCCCGACCAGGTCCTCCTCTGGTTGATGACATTACTGATTGCAAATGACAGCCTGAGCCTGAAACCCGTATCCGTATCCGAGAGATCAATATCACACAGATCCTCTATACGGTGCAGCCTGTAAATAACACTGTTCCTATGAAGGAAAAGAGCATCTGCTGTATCTGTAGTGCTGCAAGCACATTTCAGGTAGGTATAAAGTGTCAGCTCCAGCTGTGTGCCATTGTTGCTGTCATAGTCTGACAGTATAGGAAGAGCAGGGTGCAGATATCTGCTGAGGTCCTCCCGTTCGGAAACGGTCCTGAACATGGCATATATTCCGTAATCTTCAAAGGTATATATACCCAGATCAGGATCGAGCATGATTCCCATCTCAAGTGCATCGTGAGCTTCATCATAATGGGACTTGAGTGTTGAAATGTCGGAAAACGGTAGGCTGACTCCTATTTTTGTTATGCATTCCGCAGGGAAGGCGGAAAGCACAAGACCTACCTTCTGAAGAATGTCCTGGCTGCCTATAATGATGGCACTTCGCCGCCTTCCAATGACATGACAGCCTGGCAGAATTGTTGTTATGCTCTCTGTCAGAATGCCCTCCTGAGGGAAAATAGACTGATTGCCTGTAGCGCGGCAGTAGAGCACCTGCATCTTGGAAGGGAAGCTGAGATTCATATACGCCTCCGGAAGTGCAGATGCGTCTGCGCCAATGACCAGATTGTAAAGGAAGCGGTGGTAATCGCTGGTCATGTACAGATAGCTTGGTTCATATTTCATAACGGCATAACCCAGAACACCGCTGAGTACTCTGAGCATATCAACATGTTCAACCCTGTAGGAATCATATCCCTCTATGACAATAAGAAATCCTATCCAGATGTCACGGCAGTATACCCGGCACGAGAACTTCTGGAAAGGGGATGAAGTGCAGGATACTTCTATGGGCATCATCGTGGAATCCGCCATCTGTACGGATTTGAGCGATCTGACTGCCTTGATGAATTCATAGTCACAGTATCCCTGTTCGATATTGTGTTTCCATAACTCGTCGGTAACAGGAATCTGGGTAGAATAGCTGAGGATACGGAAATCCCTGTCGATGAAGACCAGAGAGGCTCCGAATGACTGGGAGGCTATGTCTATAAGTGCGTCAACATTGCGGACAAGATCAAGAGTCCGCATCATCGATTCGTAATAACCATCCTTGTGAGAATCGGTGATCAGCTGAAAAGCACTGTTGAAAATAAAGCCGAAATCGACTTCAGGGATAACTGCTATACTTCGCCCTGAAGTGGACAGGCCTTCAATGTTTTCAGCATCAGTTATTATGCACTGCGGAGGCAGTGCAGTAACTCCATTAAGATTATTACTGAAATAAAGTATGCTGCTGCTGAACTCTGTCTGACGGAGATCCATGAATCTGACCTCAGTTATATCCGAAACAGTGTTATCAGCAAGTATTTCTATCGTAGTCAGAGCCTTAAGATGCTCGGCCAGTTCGTTGAATATCATAGTGCGTGTCCTCCTGCAAATAGCGGCTGAATGCTGCAGAAAACGGCATGCCTTTCCACTACACATTAGTGTACGATGCACAACAAGTCAATTGTAACAAATGCCAATGTTAACTATGTGCAGAGTGCATAAAGGACTGATGCTGCTGCAATATTGCCCGATCCGGACTGCCCCGTACCACCATTGGTTACTGTGCACAAATGTCCTTTGTTGTTTTGGATAGGCGTGATAATGCGGCCTGCGGCTGCGACATATAAAATTTACACAGGATAACTTATATCTCCAGCTTATTTTGCCTGCGTTTTTCAGGGAAGAAAGGGGAATTTATGTACGATAAACTATTTGAAAAAGGAAAGATCGGCAATGTCGAGCTTAAGAACAGACTGGTTATGACCCCGATGGGAACCAACCTGGCTAATCTCGATGGTACACCTGGTGCTGCAATGATCAAGTATTATGAAGACAGAGCAGCCGGTGGATGCGGACTGATCATGCCTGAGATCTGCAGAGTCAATGAGAAGACAGGTGCCGGCATGATGAGACAGCTTGCTGCTACCAAGGATTATCACATTCAGGGTATAGCAGAGCTGGCTGCAGCAGTTCACAAGCACGGATCAAAAATTTTCATCCAGCTGCACCACCCTGGCAGAGAAGGTGTATCTTCGCTGATCGGCGGACAGCCATGCGTATCGGCTTCCGACAGAGTATGCAAGGTATCACAGCAGGAGACAAGACCTATGACGATCGATGAGATCCATGAGCTCGTAGGTCAGTTCGGAGATGCTGCTCTCAGATGCAAGAAGGCAGGCGTTGACGGTGTTGAGCTGCACTGCGCTCATGGCTATCTGCTTCAGCAGTTCCTCTCGCCATACACCAACTACAGAGATGATGAGTACGGCGGAAGCTTTGAAAACAGAATGCGCCTGATCCTCGAGATCATCGCAGACATCCGTGAGAAGTGCGGTCCTGACTTCGTACTCGGCTGCAGAGTATCCGTTATCGAGTTCCTCGATAAGCTCGGATATGAGGGAGATCAGATCAGACTCGAAGATGGTATCAGGATCGTTAAGTGCATGGAAGAAGCCGGCATCGACTTCGTAGACGTTTCCGATGGCCTCTATGAAACAGGAAGCTTCTCGGTAGAGCCGATTTCGTTCCCGCAGGGATGGAGAAAGCCATTCGTCAAGGCAGTCAAGGATTCGGTAAATATTCCTGTTATCGCAGTATCCGTTATCCGTGAACCAGAAGTTGCTCAGAACTTCCTCGAGGAAGGCGTAGTAGACTTCGTTGGAATGGGCAGAACATGGATCGCAGATGCTGAGTGGGGAAAGAAAGTACAGGAAGGCAGAGTAGATGAGCTCAACAAGTGCATAGCATGCCTCAGATGCTTCGAGTCACTTCTTGCTCTCAACGCACAGGGACTCCCATATGAGTGCGCAGTCAACCCACGTGCATGCAACGAGCTCCGTTACGGAGATCTCGAGCCTGTAGTGGGCGAGCACAAGGCTGTTGTAGTAGGCGGCGGCCCTGGCGGAATGTATGCAGCTGCTACACTGGCTAAGAGAGGCGTTGATGTAACTCTCGTTGACCGCCAGGAAGAGCTAGGCGGAACAGTAAATCTTGCGAAGAAACCTCCTCGCAAGGAGAGAATGCAGTGGTTCATCGACTATCTCAAGCAGGATATGGAAAAGGCCGGCGTAAAGATCTGCCTCGGCAAGGAAGTAACTGTAGATGATATCGCAGCCATGGAGCCTGAAGCAGTAGTACTCGCTACCGGTTCGACTTCGATCTTCCCATCGAAGATCCCTGGAGTGAACGGCGATAACGTATTTGCTGTTAACGATGTACTTAACGGAAAGGTGGACCTCTCCGGCAAGAAGGTAGCTATGATCGGCGCAGGTCTCACAGGCCTTGAAGCAGGTGAGTATCTCGCTGAGACAGGTGCAGAAGTAACATTCGTAGACATGCTCAAGGTAGCTGCTCCAAATGCTTACAGACTGAACGTAGTAGATGTACAGACAAGACTTGCTGCACTCGGCGCTAAGTACGAGCTCGGCAATGCTCTCAAGGAGATCACTGCTGATGGCGTAATCGTTGAGAATGTTGACACAAAGGAAGAGAAGAAGATCGATGCAGACGCTGTAGTGCTGTCTCTTGGCTATAAACCAGACCAGTCACTCAAGGCAGGTCTTGAGGAGAAGGGCATCTGCACAAAGGTCATCGGATCTGCTGTTGTTGACGGAACTATCGCTCCTGCAACGCGCGGCGGATATGAAGTAGGCGCATCCCTGTTCAAGGAAGAGCCTCTCAGTTTCAAGATCGGCGACGGACAGTTCAATTCATTTTCGAAGATCAGCCACATGCGCGGACAGGAAGGTACATATGTAGCATACCTGACACAGCCGGAATGCATCAGAGCGGTACTGCCTGAACCACTCGAGCCATTCTCGATGCCTGTAGTCACAGTAAGCTGCTGCCACATCAAGGATCCTACATTCGCTGACAACTACTATGAGACCATTCTCGGCGTATACTGCACATACAAGGGTCAGCTCGGCATGTACACGATCTCACTCCTGCTCGGCGGACAGGGCGCAGAGATGGCTACGCAGCTCGGACGTGACAACTCGGCGATCCCTAAGAAGCTGGATGCTGAGTTCGTAATCAGGAAAAATGACGAGACAGGAAAAGTCACTGTAGGTGTAACAAGAAGAGGCACTCAGATCATCGACCTCGAGATGCAGCTTGGATACTACAACCATCCGCTCATGCACGTGCTCTATCAGTCACCTGCTCCTGGAGCAGAAACAGCCGGAAGCGGTTATTATATCCACTTCGACAGACTGCCTGGAGAAGACGGCATGTGGAGATTTGACAATGTATTCCTGCTGAGAAACGTTGTTAAATACAAATATGATGACTGGAAGCCTGGTTTCGTTACCAGGTTCGAGCTTAAGTCCAGCATCGATGATCCATGGGGCTGCCTGCCGGTCAATACGATCATCGGCGGAGCTTATGCTGAGAACAACCTGCTCATTACAGCACTCCAGAAACTGGAGGATGTTGATGCGGAATCCACAATGAAGAAGATCCTGCCGGCATGGTATGACAGGACTGCATTCATGGAAGTAGGCCGTAAATAGTGATTTATATTGGGGACCGCCTGGTGCGGTCCCCGAAGTTTCAAAAGAGTTTGATAAGCATCACAATACCAACAAGGGGAGGGTATTATGAAAGACTTTAAAGGAAGAGTAGCTGTCATAACCGGAGCTGCGAATGGTTTCGGCAGAGAATATGTCAAGGAAGCTGCTAAACGCGGCATGAAGATTCTGGCAGTAGACATCGAGGGCGATGAAGTACAGCTGGTTGGGCCTCTGGCACAGGAACTTGGTGCTGAGGAGATCGTCTGCCTGCAGGCTGATGTGTCACTGTTTGAAGATACACAGAAGGTCGTAAAAACCGCCATGGAAAAATGGGGACAGATAGACCTTCTGATCAATAACGCGGGAACAGGAAAGGGCGGAACGATTTCAAACCTGCCTCTGAGAGACTGGGAATGGATGATGTACGCTAATGTATTCTCACACATCTACATGATGAAGCAGGTAATTCCTATCATGATGAAGCAGGGCACGCACTGCAACATCCTGAATGTGTGCTCGATCGCAGGTCTTATTACGAGCAACGCAATGCCTGGATACTATTCCACAAAGCACGCTGCTGTTTCTTTAAGCCGTGCTACACGTAACGAGCTCAAAGAGATCGGAGTAGAGAACATACACTTAAGTATCTTCTGCCCGGGATTCGTACAGACCGACCTTCATCACGCAGAGCGCCACAGACCGGCAAGATTCTCAGATCCAACCGATCCATACTATCAGAGTGCCGAGTTCTTCGCTTCCGAAAAGGCAAGCGAGTATGTAGTTACAACAGGACTCCCTATCGACGGATTTGGCGAAACATGCTTCAAGGCCATCGAAGACGACCAGTTCTATATCGTAACACATCCGCAGTACGATCCAATTATCAGAAAACAGATCTACGACAGCGTCAATAATGTCAACCCTGACCTTCGCAATGTTGGCAAGCAGCGCAAGGAATATGAAAAGGGAGACAGAGATCTGACAGGCAGAGTTGCGATAATCACCGGTGCTGCTTTTGGCTTCGGTAAGGAATTTGTCAAGGAAGCTGCCAAGAGGAAGATGAAGATCGCCGCAGTAGATATCATGGCTGACGAACTTGCAAAGATCGAGGACGTTGCTAAGGAATATGGTGCCGAAGATATCATGCTCATCCCTGCAGATGTATCGCTGTATGAAGAGACTGAGAAGGTTGTAAATGCAGTAATGGATAAGTGGGGACAGATCGACCTGCTGATGAACAATGCAGGCACATGCACGCCTGGACCGGGATTCGTTATTCCGCTTCAGGACTGGGAGTGGATCTTCCGCACAAACTTCCTGTCACATGTTTACTTTATGAGGCAGGTAATTCCTATCATGAAGAAGCAGGGAACTCACTGCAATATCATGAATACATGCTCTGTAGCAGGACTCATCACCAGCACAGGCATGGCCGCATACTACACGACAAAGAACGCTGCAGTTGCTCTGTCAGAATGTATCGAATATGAGATGCAGGAAGCCGGAGCAGATATCCATCTCGGAGTATTCTGTCCTGGATTCGTACGCACAAGCTTCGACCATGCAGATGAGTACCGTCCGCCTAGATATGCTCATGGAGACGATCCGTACTATCAGAGCGAGGTATTCGCAAAGGGCAAGGCAGCAGCTCAGTTCGTAATCGGTACAGGTTATCCGATCGAGGGATTCGGCGCAAGAGTCTTTGACGCGATTGAAAAGGATGAGTTCTATGTAGTCACGCACCGCGAATATGATGAGCATATTATTAAACAGGTTGATCAGACTCTCGCAAGGACAAACCCTGAGGTTGCACCAATCTCCGAAGCTATCAAGGATGTAACAAACCTGCCGGGCGGTCCGCTCAGAGGCTATCTCAAATAAGGAGAAAGTAATAATGATGCTCCGGAGAATACTCCGGGGCATTTTTTGCTGTGGATTATGATACTATTACTAATATGGAATACGTATTCGATTTGCATGAAACACAACAGAATATTCTGGAGAAGTGCCCGGAGTGGAGTGAGCTGATGAATGTCATCGAGTTCAAAAATACTCCGTGGGCGGATCCTACCGGATACGGCGACAAGACAGTTTACTACAATGGACGCAGCATGAGGCAGTTCCCGCAGGATGCGCAGGCATACCTTATCGCTCAGCAGCTGATGCACGTACAGCTTGCTCACCAGCAGAGAGGGAAAGGACGTGACCGAAAGATATGGGACCTCGCGTGTGCAGCAGTGGTAAACGAGCTCCTTCTGGCTGACGGTTTTGAGCCGCCTGTGAACATATTCAGGCAGAGGGATGCCAAAAGCATGAGCGCAGAGGAGATGTATGAGATCCTTTATGAAAAGGCTGAAAGGGATGACCCGGAGTTCACAGAAGAGGAAAAGTCAGAGGAGCAGACCGATGAGCTGACGGTCCTGATTCCGGTACAGGATGAGGAAAAGAACAAACAGGCCGGAGACATGCAGGGCGCGCAGGACCGTGAGATCGAGGATCCGGGACTTGCGCAGGCAGTTGCGGGACTGTCGGATCTTCTGGAGCCTAGCCTGCAGATGGACTACGACTGGTTCCCTGCAGACAGGATCAGGGACGGCATACTAATTGAGCAGTTCAGGCCGTATCCGATACCGCATGCTGAGATCCTTTTGGACACGAGCGCTTCGATCGACAAGGATCTTCTCAGAGCATTTGTAAGGGCGGTCAGGGATCTTCTGAGAGAGGATGCTGTGGTCAAGGTAGGATGCTTTGACACGGAGTTTTACGGATTCCAGGAAATCCATTCTGAAAAGGACATATCGAAGCTGGAGATAAAGGGCGCCGGCGGAACGAATTTTGAGACCGCGGTAAAGGCATTTTCCGGCGACGCAGAAACCAAGATAGTATTCACGGACGGATACGCTGACATGCCCGAAACAAGGTGTGATGCGATCTGGCTCGTGTACAGCGACATGCCGGTGGATCCACCCGGCGGAAGAGTGATATACGTTAAGAAACCTGAGGAGATAAACAAGTATGAAGTCGATTTTCTTATCACATAGGCAGCTGTTCGAAAATGTGCTGCCGCTGTTCAGAACAGTCGGAACCATGGCGCAGGCGAGCGATCTGGTGCTGGTCACCATGCCGGATGACGGATTCACGCTCAGCGAAAACTGCGTAAACTATTTTCTTTCCGGTGAGGACTGCGTTGACAGATTCGGCCGGGATCACAGATACGGCATTTGTGCGGTAAGACCTGCGCTCCTCCTGGAGCCGGGCGATGAGAAACTTCTCAGGCATCCGCGCGAGATAGGTGATGTCGTTACGGTAGAACTTGGGTCGTTTCCTTATGTAATACTAGACACCTCGATGCGCGACATGGCTGAAAGGCAGTATCAGGAGGGTACTCTGAAAAAGACGGGAGCAAGTTATACCATTGCCGGAGAAAAGAGGGATGTGTACAGACTTGGTGCCAAACAGATCATCAGGATTCCTGTTACTGAGGAGTCGGTAAGCGGATACGTGCAGCTTTCCGACGGCAGTGTTGCCAATTCGGCTGAAGAGGTATTTCTGGAGGTGAAGCCGATCCGCTGGTATTACGATGAGGTCAATAAGCTGCTCATAAGCGGCAGGGCTCTGTTTGCAGGACTCAGCCGTGAAGAGGCAAATGCATACATCGGGGATGTTTTCATTGAGGAGCTCCTTGCAGAGGACGATGAAGAGACTGCTTCTGCAGGATCCGGTACTTCCTATCATATAGAGGAACATGATGAGCTGGATATGATCAGGGCGTTTGTCAGGGCAGATATCCCGGTATTCATCCACGGACTTACCGGTGACGGAAAGAGTGACCGTGTAAAGGAGATCGATCCGCAGGTCCTCGACATAGAACTCGTAAACGAAACCCCTGAGACGATCAACGGCCGTGCAGTTTACAACGAAACGACGGATCAGATCATAGACATAAAGCCGGTCTGGCTGGTAAAGCTTGAGCGTTTATGCGAGGATGGCGAGCTGCACATTCTTTTCTTCGACGAACTGACGAATGCTACAAAGCAGACCCAGGCTGTAATATTCAAGATAGTGCTGGAACGCTTCGTAAACAACCGCTGGCCGCTTCCTGAAAACGCGCGCATAGTCGCTGCGGGAAACGACCGCAATGAATCAAGCGTCGCTCATGATCTGGCAGAGCCGCTTTTCGGAAGATTCGCTCACATATATATCAGAACGACTGTCGAGAACTGGATGCCATGGGCTGTACGGAAGAGAATCAATCCTTATGTCATGGAATTCCTGGCGAACAACGACCTCTACCTCAGAACGGCTTATACGGGTTCAGAGGGATATGCAGACCCGCGCCGCTGGGAGATGGTATCGCGTGTACTCGACAGCTCAGATAATGACTTTTCACTGATCGAGCCGATCGTGGGACGTGACACAGCCGACGCCTTCATACGGTTCTTCCGCGCACAGGAAGAGATGGCAGATCTCGTAAAGTATACGGATGAAGAGCTTGCCCGCATGTCAGTGGCAAGGAAGTATCAGGTCGCGCAGCAGTGCCTGTATGCTGCTTCCGCTAAACCAAATGAAGCCGAAGAACTCGTGGAGAAGCTGGGCGCTGAGTTTGCTGCCTGGTTCAGATATGTACTTGAGAGAAAGAACAGCAGGATATGAGAAAGGTCAGGATCTACGGTACTTTAGGGCCTGCATGCAGTGATGCAGAGACAATGAAGCAGATGTTCCGGGAGGGGATGGATGGCGTAAGGCTGAATCTTTCCCACACTTCGCTTGAGGAAACGGCAGACCTGATCGAAATCTTTCACAGGGCGGCCATTGAATGCGGCGTCAGCCCGGAGCTTCTGGTAGACATGCAGGGGCCTGAGCTCAGGATAGGAAGACTGAGAGAACCTGTTAAGCTGATCGATGGAGAGCTGCTGGATGCCGGCAGCATTCCCTTCCCGGAAGCAGTTCTGAAGGTGCTTGAAGGAAGCGATGGCGGGCAGGAGGTCCTGCTGGATGACGGCAAGATACTTCTGAAGACCGAAAAAACACCTGAAGAGGGACATACCAGGCTTCGTGCAGTCCGCGGCGGCATCCTGGAAAGCAGAAAAAGCGTAGCGCTCCCCGGATGCACTTTCCATACTCCGGCAATGACTGAAAAAGACAGGGAAGAGATAAAAAAGGCAAAAGAATTTGGAGTGACCGCCGTCATGCAGCCATTCGTCCGCAGCCGGAATGATCTGGCAGAGGTGCGCAGGGCTCTGGACGATGCGGGATGCAGTGATATACGCCTGCTGGCAAAGATAGAGAATCGTGAAGGAATAAGCAGGCTTGAAGAACTTATCCCGGAGTGCGATGAGATCGTGATCGCGCGCGGGGACCTCGGAAATGCCATGGAGCTGTGGGATCTTCCCACAGCACAGAAACGCATTTCCGCGAAGTGCCGGGAGGCTGGCAGGGAATTCATGGTCGTGACTCAGATGCTTGACTCAATGATGCACAGGCAGGTCCCGACACGGGCGGAAGTCAGCGACATTTTCAATGCTGTTCTGGACGGAGCTGCATCGGTAATGGTCACCGGAGAGACGGCTGCAGGAGAGTTCCCTGCGCTTGCGATCCGCTACCTTTACAGAACGGTGCGCGAAGCAGAAGTTTATATCGGACATGCTTTCTGATATCATATAAACAGATGGTTAACATTTCTCAAAAGGATATACCCGGAAAGAGAGGATGATCATTATGCTTCATGAAGTAAAATTTGATTCGTATAACAAAAGAGACAAGGTATATGGCTGGGTTTACGTGCCTGCTGCACCTCCGGTCGGGATCATCCAGCTGGTGCATGGCTTCGGCGAACATTCGCGCAGATATCTGCACATGATAGTCGCATTCATGGATGCGGGATTCATAGTAGCTGCAGACGACCACGTCGGACACGGCAAGACAGCCATGGAGAACGACTGCTGGGGCGACTGGGGTGATCAGGGTCCGCACACTATGATGGAAGACGAGCATACACTCACCAAGATGGTAAAAGAGATGTATCCTGATCTGCCGTACTTCATGTTCGGACACAGCATGGGTTCGTTCATTGCCCGTGACTACATCGCCAAGTACGGTGATGAGCTCGACGGAGTGACGCTGTGCGGAACTTCCGGAGAATTCCCGGGACTGGACAACAGCATCGAATACATCAAAAAACTCGTTGATGCCGGCAAGGGCACAGAGGCTGACCCGGATGTAGGTGCCGTAATGATGGGCTGGATGTTTGCCCGCTGTGATGAGGGCGTCAAGCTTGGAAATGAGTGGATATGTCACGATGAATTCGTACAGAAAGACCACGCAGCCGACCCGTTTGATGCATTCACAAAGCCTACGAGCAACAGATCGTTCCTGGATTTCTGCAGGATGATAGAAGTGATCACAGGTCCTGAATGGGCTGCAAAGGTACCGAAAGTGCTGCCTATCTACAATATCGCAGGAGATCAGGATCCTGTCGGACAGTACGGCGCGGGAGTCTATCAGGTATCCAACTGGCTGACGGATGCAGGATGTGCTGTAGAGACCATGCTGTATTCAGGCTATCGCCATGAGATACACAACTACGATGATCTCAAGGACATCGTGGAAGACGGAATAATTGAATTCTTCTACAGCTGCATTATCGATCCTGAAGATTTCTTTGAATAGGGTGATATAGAAAACAGGCTCCGGAGCTGTTTGCTCCGGAGCTTTTAAAATGGTATGACGGGCATGCCGTCAATCTGTGGTGAAAGTCCACAAAGGGCGTAGCCAACGACGAACCCCATAGCGACTCCCAAGGTTCAAATCGCGAGGTTTGGGCGAGAAGAAGGGATAGCGAAATCGTAGCCTGACGAAC
>JAFWMD010000090.1 GCA_017510725.1 Mogibacterium sp.
GAAGGAAAGAGCGCCGAATGGTTCTGGTGGTAATATGAGTACTATAGAATTTAAAGATGTACATTTCAGATATCCTCTTGCGGAGACCAACGCGCTCGACGGCGTTTCATTCAGCGTCGACGAGTCTGATTTTGTCGTGATCTGCGGCAAGTCAGGGTGCGGTAAAACGACTCTCCTGAGGCACATGAAGAAGAATCTTTCGCCATACGGGGAATTTTCAGGCAGTGTCACTTATAACGGAAAAGAGATAATAGAGCTTCCGGACAGGATAAGCGCGGCAGAGATAGGCTTTGTTCAGCAGAATCCGGACAATCAGGTGGTGACGGACAAGGTATGGCACGAGCTTGCGTTCGGCCTGGAGAGCCTCGGGTTCGACAACCGCACGATCAAGCGCCGCGTAGCTGAGATGGCAAGCTATTTCAACATCCAGACATGGTTCCGTAAAGACGTGAGCCAGCTCTCAGGCGGGCAGAAACAGCTTTTGAATCTTGCGTCCATCATGGCGATGCAGCCGAAAGTCCTTGTACTCGACGAGCCGACTTCGCAGCTCGACCCGATCGCGGCGTCTGAGTTTCTGCGCACAGTTCAGAAGATAAACCGCGACCTCGGGACCACAGTCATCCTTTCCGAGCACCGTCTCGAGGAGGCGTTCACGATGGCAGACAAAGTCATGGTCATGGATAAAGGGAGGGTCCTGGCATATGACGAGCCGAGAAAGATAGGCCGCATGCTTGCAGGTTCGGGCGGCGATGACCGTCATCCGATGTTTTACGGCCTTCCGGCGATGATGAAGATCTACCAGAGCGCGGAGAACGGCGACGACAGTCCTCTGACTATCCGCGAGGGGCGCCTCTGGATCGACAGCAAGGTGGGGGATGCGTACCGTGAGGGTGTGCCGGAGCCAACAAAGGCCGCAGCCGCGGATACAGTAAAAACCTCAGCCGCAGATCCTGCGATCATTGTGAAAGACCTCTGGTTCAGATACGACAGGAGATCACAGGACGTACTTCGCGACCTTAATTTCACAGTGGATAAGGGGCAGCTGTTCTGCGTCCTCGGCGGGAACGGCGTCGGGAAGAGCACGACTTTGAAAGTGGTTTCGCATATACTTAAGCAGCAGCGCGGCAAGGTTACAGTGAACGGCACGCTCGCGATGCTCCCTCAGAACCCGCAGGCTCTGTTCACAGAGATAAGCGTGGAAGATGAGATGATGGAAGCGCTGCATGATTCCAGAGAGTCCGATGAGGTCAAGGTCCGTAAGGTGCTCGATATGCTCGGGACCATGGAGATAACACATCTCAGGAAGTCGCACCCATATGATCTTTCAGGAGGCGAGCAGCAGAGGCTGGCGCTTGGTAAAGTGCTTCTGCTCGACCCTGAGATAATACTTCTGGATGAAGCTACGAAGGGACTCGATCCTTTCTTTAAGATAAGTCTGGCACGCGTCCTTAAGAAGCTGACCGACGCGGGCAAGACGCTGTTCATGGTATCACATGACATAGAGTTCTGCGCAGAATACGCAGATACATGCGCGATGTTCTTTGACGGGCAGATCGTATCGGTCGGTAAGCCGCACGAGTTCTTCCCGGGGAACAACTTCTACACCACGTCGGCAAATAAGATGGCAAGGGATCACTTCCCGGACGCTATCACCTGGGAGGAGGTGGCGGCATGCGTCAGGGAGACGGTCTGAAGCCGGAAGACACAAAGGCTCTGAAGCAAGAGAACACGGTCAAGACATCGGAGGCTCATGTCACATATGGCATGCGCCGGGGGATGGACCTCACACAGGCGGAGGCCGCGCATAAGAAAAGGACCGCGATATCCGGGATCATAATCTTTATCCTTATCCCGCTCACAGTGATAGGCGGGAGCAACCTTATCGGACACCATTCGTATATGCTGGACAGCATGGTGATACTTATATATACGATGGTACCGTTCTTCATGGTATTCGAGCGGAGAAAGCCGAAGGCGAGGGAGATCGTACTTATCGCCATGATGTCGGCGCTCACTGCTGTCGTGCACATGATGTTCCACTTCACGGTGCCGATCCAGGCAGGAACTGCGCTAGTCATCGTGTCCGGCATTGCGCTTGGCCCTGAGGCGGGGTTCCTCATCGGTGCGCTCGCGAGATTCGTGTGCAACTTCTACCTTACGCAGGGCGCCTGGATGCCATGGCAGATGTTCTGCTGGGGCATTCTGGGATTCCTTGCGGGACTCGCATTCAACAAAGCCAATATCGAGCAGCTGAAATCGCGCCGTTTCAATTTCGTCGCGGCTCCTGTGATAGCAATGATATTTGCCTTGATCGCGGCGTATACGTCATACCTGATCATACCGGGGAAAGACAACACCTTCTTCGGATGGAGGCTGTATGCCTTCGGGGCGATGGGACTCGTGCTTGCGATAGTATTGCAGCATAAGAGGCTTCCGATCGACGGCGTGACGCTTGCAATATTCACTTTCTTTGTGACCTTCATCGTATACGGCGGAGTCATGAACGTCGCGGCGATGATAACGTCGGCAGCCATCAAAGGCGGCCAGCCGGTACATACGGATACGCTAAGGACACTGTATATTGCCGGCGTGCCGTACGACCTCGCACATGCCGGGTCAGCGGCTTTGTTCATATTTCTGTTCGGCGAGACTCTCATAGGCAAACTTGAGAGGATAAAGATAAAATACGGCATCTACAGGTGATTGAAAGCAGCTTAGGAGAAAAGAATGAAAAAGAGAGATATTTTTCTCGCAACGTTCGAGATGGACGCGGAGAACGTGATAAAGAAACACGGTATCGGCGTCGAGTTCAATCAGTTCTGCATATCGAGCACGCTTTTTGACGTGAGGCGCGATTTGGCGTGCAGGGCAATGCAGGCGCAACTTGACAGGCTTGGCCTCAAAGCACCGGGAGACACAGTATGCCACGGGCCATTCACAGAAATACTTCCTGAAGCGATCGACACTGAGTTTGTGGAGCTTGCCCTCAAGCGTGTGGGGCAGGCGGTCGACGGCTGTAAGAAGCTCGGCGTGAACAGGCTCGTCGTACATTCGGGATATTATCCTACCCTGTATTTCCGCGACTGGCACAGAGACAAGTCGGTATATTTCTGGTCAAAGCTCCTGGAGGTCTGCCCGGAGGATTTCCATGTTTATCTGGAGAATGTCATAGATCCGGAACCTACGTGCCTGCTTGAAGTGGTTGAGAAGATCGACGACCCGAGACTGGAGCTCTGCCTCGATATAGGGCACGCCCACTGCGCGACCGAGCCGAAATATACAGTATATGACTGGATCAGGCTCTGGGGCAAGAGGATAGGGCACTTCCATTTCCATAATAATAACGGAACAGGCGACCAGCATAACTCCATTTTCAAGGGCACGATGTTCATCCCTGACGTACTTGCGTGCATAGACGAGAACTGCAAGGACGAGGCGACGATCACCGTGGAGAGCCGGGACTGCGACAGGACATGCGGCTGGCTGAAGGCGAACTGCGACGGCTCAGAAGGCTGGAGCGATTACGAGCTTGAAGAGGAGGAAGCCTCATCCACCGGATGGTTCGACCAGAGCGACGATGCAGACAACGGACTGACGAATGAATGCTAATGCTAAGGTGGGGACGGTTCTCCCCCTCGCAATTTTGCGAGGGCGGGGACAGAGATCGTCTGCCATAATTCAGCTTTTATAAGGGGATTTTCAGAAGAATTTGAATCGTCTGTAAACATTGGAATTTAGCGGTTTGTGCTTGATTGCACAAGCCGCTTTATGTTACAATATGAAGCAAAAAAGGGAATTTGACACTATGACATATAAGTCATATAATTATGGAGGTTAATAATGACAACAAAGATAATCTTTTATGAACTGTCAGATGGTTCAATGCCTGTCGCAGATTATCTTAGCACGTTAGATGTAAAGATTAGAGCAAAAGCAGCAAAAGTCATAAATCAATTGGCGGAAAAGGGTAACGATCTTCGTATGCCTCAGTCAGAATTTTTAGAAGACGGCATATTCCAGCTTAGAGTACATTTCAGGAATGACCAGATACGTATTATGTATTTTTTCTTCTATAATGATGAAGTGATTTTAACTAATGCTTTTACTAAAAAAACACGCAGGACACCGGTACGGGAAATTAAAGCAGCAAAGGTGAGAAAAGCAGATTATATAAGGAGGCATCGTAATGACTAATTACGAAAAGTGGTTTCAGGATCAGATGAAAGATTCTGAATTTAAAAAGGAATATGATTCGCTTGGACCTGAGTATGAACTGATAGATCTTATTACGACGATGCGTACTGACCGGGGCATGACACAGAAAGAGCTGGCGCGTATAACTGGTATCGACCAAGCAGTTATCAGCAAAATCGAAAACGGAGCAAGAGAGCCTGGAATAAGGACGTTGGAGAAACTTGCCAATGGGTTGGGATATACTTTCAAGCTGGTGCCAAAGAAATAGTGTGTTAGGGACGGTTCGGAGCCGTCATTTTTACGTGCAGCAAGTGTTTCGCAAAATGTACAGAAAATGTTTTTTTAGCATTGTATTTTGCCGTGATAGTGGTATCATAATAGTGTGTTAAAAAAAAAATTATCGGCTGCCGTACAGGCTGGCCGGTGGCTGTTAAAGAAAGGACTGATACCAATGAAAAATTATTTTGATCTTAAAGATCAGGTCGCTATCGTAACAGGATGCTCCACAGGACTCGGAGTACAGATGGCTAAGGCTCTTGCTAATCAGGGCGCTAACATCGTAGTAGTAGCAAGAAGACAGGAGCTCATCGAGCAGGTCGCCAAAGAGATCGCTGACGAGTTCGGAGTAAAGACACTTCCTGTTAAGTGCGACATTACAGATACAGAGACAGTCAACGCTATGGTTGACAAAGTTATGGAAGAGTTCGGAAGAGTCGACATCCTCATCAACAACGCAGGTACAGGTGCTGTAGCTCCTGCAGAGGACATCACAGACGACCAGTTCGCTAACGAGATGAACATCGACCTGTTCGGATCATTCAAGGTTGCAAGAGCAGTTGCCAAGAAGGCTATGATCCCTGCAAAATACGGCCGCATCATCAACATCGCTTCAATGTACGGTCTCGTAGGAAACAAGATCGCAGGATCAGCTCCATATCATGCTGCAAAGGGCGGCGTTGTCAACATGACAAGAGCTCTTGCCGCAGAGTGGGGCAAATACGACATCAACGTAAACGCTATCTGCCCGGGATACTTCTACACACCGCTGACAAAGGAAACTCTGGATTCAGATTTCTTCCAGCAGAATGCTAAGACAATGATCCCTAAAGAGCGTTACGGAAACGAGGGAGAGCTTGACGCAGCAGCTGTATTCCTGGCTTCACAGGCAGCAAGCTACGTTACAGGCGTTATGCTTCCGGTAGACGGCGGCTACACCTGCATGTAATGCGAAGGTGGGGACGTTTCCCTCCTGAGCAATTTTGCTGACCCGGGGACAGATGTCATCCCGCAAGGCGCGATCAAAACCCTCACGGGATGCGATGGGTACTATCATGATCAAGTGGACGGTTCTGAAATGTACTTTCAGAACCGTCTTTTTTTGCAGGCAGAGTGAAACAATTACTTGAAGTACAGTCAAGGTTTGCGTTTCACAGGAGTTTGTAGTACAATGTATTACAGATGAAAGAAGGTGTTAATATGAGCTTTTCAATACGTCTTAGCGATGAAGAAAGAAGACTAGCCGAAAGTTATGCAGCATTACATGCTATATCTCTCAGTGAAGCGTTTAAGCGGGCTTTGTTTGAACGCATAGAAGACGAGTTTGATGTCAGGTGTGCTGAGGAAGCATATGACGAGTATGTTGCAGGCGGCAGCAAGAGCAGACCAATAGAAGAGGTGTGGAAGGAGCAGGATCTGTGACATATTCACTTGAAACTACAGACAGATTTGATCGGGAGTTCAGGAAACTTGACAGATATACGCAGAAGATGATTCGGTCATGGATAGGAAAGCACTTGTTTAATTGTAGCGATCCAAGGATATATGGTAAAGCACTGACATCAGATAAAAGAGGGCTGTGGCGTTACAGGATAGGAGACTACAGGCTCATATGTATGATACAGGACCGTAAACTGGTGATTCTTATGCTTGCGATAGGTAATGTCCTCTCTTGACGAAGCACTTACATGTGATATAATTTAAGTAACTTAATATCAGTTCTGTGTCCACGTACTTATGTGGTCAAAAAGGAAGCAGGTACAAGCCTGCGCGGTCCCGCCACTGTGACCGGGAAGCATACAGCGATGATCCGGAAGCCAGGAGACTTACACAGAACGTTAAATGTAATATTTGATTTCAGCGGCAGACTGAAGGAGGATATCCAGAGCAGACGAAAACGGGGCTGTGGCTTGACTGCCATAGCCTCTTTTTATAATTTTATAACTAATACGTTTGATTTATGGTTGCGTTTCGCTTGTGAAAGCAGATCCGGAGGGTACAGGGAAGGCCTGCGCGGCCGGCAGAAGCCGGATTCCCGAGGACGCGTCACAGGTTGGCAGATCGCATTCAATGACAAGACCGGTGAGAGTCCGGGACTGACTTACACTAGCCGTATCCGGAGTTGACCTGCTCCGTCAAGTCGGTACAGTTAGCCATAGATCATCCAGACACCAGTGTTGAATGTCTGAAGGTTACGCGCGTGTCCAACCGGCGGAAGGGCGCCTGGTTTACTGCACAGTCATCCTAGACCAGAGATGAGTGCATATAGACCCTTGGTTAGCGTGTAACTTACAGGCATTCATTTTTATTACCAGAAACAGCTGGCGAGGGTGATCATTATGGGAAGAGTATTTGACAAGAACAAACGGTATGGCACGAGAGATCCCGAGGAGTGCAGGCGCCTCATCCGGTTACTCAGGGACCGTGAAAAAGAACTTGGCAGAAAGCCGAAGAAGCAGGATATGACCGGTAAGGAAGTCGGAGCGATCAAGAAGTGCTTCGGCAAGTGGTGCTATGCGCTGGAGGCGTCAGGCATCCAGGTTCCGTCAGAAGCGACGCTCGAGAGACGCCAGGCGAAAAAGGATAAATGGGCGAGGAGACACAGAGCGTCGAAGGAGCGCCGTAAGCTCAGGAACAGAGTGCCGGAGAGCACAGAGACAGAATAAGGAAATGTTCGGGTTCATATCTGGAAGCGGCGAAAAAGTGACGTGCATTCACATAATTCCGCGGAAAAAGTGTTGGGACACCACAATACAGCATTTACCGAGTTTAAAGGGGCTCTTGCTGAGCAGTATGTGCTGCAGGAGCTGATGGCGGCAGGCAGAGTTAAGCTTTATTACTTCACCACAGAAAAATCAGCATATGAAGTAGATTTCCTTTATCAGGACAGATCCGATGTGATCCCGGTTGAGGTGAAAGCGGAAACAAATCTGAGAGCCAAAAGCCTGAAATATTACGTCGAGAAATATAAGCCACGTTATGCTGTAAGGATATCCATGAGCTCTTATATAAAGCAGGACTGGCTGATCAACGTTCCGCTCTATGCAGCTTCGTGCTTACCGGATGTTGAATAATACTCTTGACATCAGTGCTTTACCGCATTAAAATTAAGATAACTTAATAAATAAGTCCTATGTCCAAGAGAATCATCTCGGTCAAAAGAGGAATCAGGAGAGGTGCCTGAGCTGTCCCGCAACTGTGTTTGGGGCTAAGCCCCATAAGCCAGGAGACTTACATAGGATATTATTGATGTTTTAGGCTAAGCGAAAGACTATGGCCGGACTATAGCAGAGATATTCGGGCTGCAGCAGTGATTGCTGTAGCCTTTTTATGTTGTAAAATCTGCGGGGTGTCACACAGCCTGAGGATGTTAAGTGGTGAGAATGCGGGCTAGATAGCAGTATTTATTAAGGTTGACTTCTCAGGAGGTGATACCGATGTATGTTTGACAGTACACCCATAGCCGATCAAAGCCCTCACGGGCGGCTGGGGATCGAAAGAAAACACTGCGCAGGGGGTGCAGAAAAACAAAAATAAAGGGGATTTAGGGCAGAAAACATTACTCATTAAGTTTTAAAAAAACAGGAGGTAAGAAAGATGAGTAAGAATTTAAGAAGAATAGCAATACTGCTTGCAGCAGTATTCGTAATGATGATTATGGCAGTGCCAGCATTTGCAGATACTTTGAACGGCAAAGGAACAGGGTATTATCTTTTAAGCAGTAGAACGATTCCAACATATTCTACATCGGACAATATCAAAGTAAAAGTTGTTGTTCAGAGCAAGAAATATAGTAGTTCGGATAATGGACCAATCAATGTAAAGAGGGATTTGACCCTTACAGGAAGTTCATCATATACAGTTCGTGATGTTATGCTTAAGTTTAATACTGGTTCAACTTCGTATTATGCTTGTAACAATGATGGGACTTTGATATCTTCAAGTTCTACTGTTGTTCAGGCTTTTAAAAACTGGTCTAACACAATATACAAATATAGTTTCTGGGAGCACGTTGATGGGGTTCCTGGTTTAGGGCCAAACGATAGAATTCCTGTTGATGGATGGATGTTTAGAGTAAATGGTAAGAGTCCTGTTAAGAACTTGACAGGTTATTATGGCGGACCAGAAGGAGCTCTTATGTATGAAACAAATGTAATGGATGGTGATGTGATATTTTTCTATTATGATATGCCGTTTGTAATAAACAATGTAGACTATGGTGCCACTTTCCTGGCTGTGGATACTAAGTATACTGCACCAACTTATCCAAATACTAATGGTACATTAGAAGTACAGTTACAATCAACGCATGATAATCATTGTAATAGTCAGGGGCAATGGGTATTCAATGACTTCCAGGATTATGCTCCAGGATCAAATAAGACAGCGCTACTGTATGGCCCTGGCTTTAGCTATATAGGCACTATCTCTTTGGATTCGTCAGGTTATGGTACGCTTACAACGAATTTAGATCCGGGTATGTATTATATTAGTGTTGGTTTACGGTCATTTAAGTCAGTAACAGCACATACATCACAAACTGGAAGTGCAACAGCGACACTTCCTTTATTGAACACCACAGATGTATATGATCAGTTTATTGTACCTGCCCAATAAATAAATGAGAGGAAGATGATGAATTATGAAATTCAGCACAATCAAATGCGATAATAAACATCTACTCTCAATAATATTGCTTGTGGTGATTATAATAGGAACGATTCCTTTTAATATGTATTCATATGCTGATGTGGATGGGCAGAATGAGCAATATGATACTATTCCGATAAATGCAGCCGGAGTGGAAGGAGAATTAGTTAAAGCGGAACCGCAAACGGTATCAGCATTTAATGATATGACAGGTGAAACTTCAGATTACTATTTTAATCTTGTAAAAGTTCCCTATGATACGAAAACAATAAAGTTCTACGACGCTGATACTGAAGAATACTTAAGTCCATATGACTATGATGTAAGACGATTCTATGATAAAGAAGAAGGATGGTGGACGATAAATACAGATGAGTTATATGACGGCGTTATGTTTGACGACAATTATAGTCAGTTTTTTGCATTACAGCAAGCAGATTGTTATTGCAAGGAGGCAACTTATTATGAATTGATAAACATGGATATACCCGGTTTTGTATCCGATGTGCCATTTACTCATCTATTTATCCAGGCTGGTGATGAAAACAGTCCTTTAGATGTGATTGCTAAATCAGAAGGTGATGAGTGGTGGTGCAGTTCGGGCTTTTTCTTTGAGGATGGAGATAGTGATGGAGAAATTAAACTCATTTTAGGAGCCGGGAAGAGAGGACAAGTTATTAATGATACGACACAAAAAGTATGGTATACAACTGACGGTACAGAC
>JAFWMD010000091.1 GCA_017510725.1 Mogibacterium sp.
ATACGAACCACAGGATAAGGGTCGTCATCGATTCGGTAACGTTTGGCGGTCCTGAAGATCCGCTTCTGACACTCCTCATGTCATGCATGCACAGCGGTCTGCTCGATCTTGTGGTCATCAGTCCTTCTGCCGCAAGTATGCTGCAGGATGACAGGAATATTTATTATTTCCCGAATGTCTTCTTATCTGTCCATGGAACAGCTGCGGATACGGAACGCCATACAGCAGTATTTGGCGATTACATGCACTCTCAGGAGAACCTGACCGTTTCGAGGAGACCGTTCCATATTTATCAGAACAGGCAGTACGCGATCTCGAACACCAATCGCCTGAGGATTCGCACTGAAGATCTTCTGCCGGCTCGCCGGTTCCTGTCAGAACCGGTGACCAACATTGCCTGTCAGTTCGGACAGACGCTGTATCTTGTAGACCGAAACTTCTTTTTCAGACAGCAAGGAGGTATATATGAATAATTTGGCGCCATCCGGTATTTTTGCCGTTGCACTGAGCATTATCACAGGTATCGGTATCGTTTCTCTCATTATCAACTGGAATGAGGTCCTTGCCGTCACTGCGATATTCCTGACTGAGGTCCTTTCCTCATTTCTGCCATATATCCTGATTATCCTGATCGTCGGAATTATTATTCGCCGCATCGTCTTCAGGCTGACCAGACCATTTTATTAAGGAGCATTCCTGTAATTCAGAAATAACGTCAATTGAATAAAAAGAAACCTCTAGCTATGATTAGAGTGTCCATCTTGGCGGATGAAAAAACACAATAATCAAGCGGAGGTTTCACCATGAATTTAACACAGAATGACAGGCTAAATCAAGTAACAGCAGACACTTTAGTTGTGGGTGTAGATATCGGATCAGCAACACACTTTGCGAGAGGCTTTGACTGGAGAGGATACGAATTCAGCAAACGGGCATTCCGGTTTAATAATACAAAGGTTGGATTTCTCACATTTATTCGCTGGGTCGAAGAGATGATGAAGAAGACAGAAAAGACCAAGGTCATTGTTGGCTGCGAACCCACTGGATGCTACTGGCTGACATTCCAGAAGTTTCTCAAAGACAGGGATATCCTTCTTGTGACGGTCAACCCGTACAGTGTGAAGAAATGTAAAGAACTGGATGACAACAGTCCTGAGAAGAGTGATCTGAAGGATCCGAAGACGATCGCCGGCCTTGTCAGAGAGGGAAGGTACAGTACTCCCTATCTGCCGGAAGGTGTATACTCGGAGATCCGTGAGGCCCAGGTCTGCCGGGACCAGATCATGAAGCAGCACGTTAGGCTGTCAAACCAGATACAGGGATGGCTGCAGAAATACTTTCCTGAGTATCTGGAGTGTTATAAAGACTTTGATACGGCAAGCGGGATGATGGTGCTGGAACACGCGCCGCTTCCCGAGGACATCATTAAACTCGGAGCAGGAGGCATCAACGGGCTCTGGAGAAATGCGAAGCTCCGTGGGGCGGGGATAAAGAGGGCAAAGACCCTGGTAGAAGCCGCACGGGGAAGCGTCGGATTATCCGGAGGGGAAGCTGCAAGGCTGGAGATCTGGTTTCTGATCAATGATTATCAGACAAAGACGAAGCAGCTGGAACGGCTTGATGAATTCCTTGCGAAAGAGATCCTGAAGGTGCCGCATGTGGAGAAACTGCTCGCCATAAAAGGAGTAGGGCTGAGTACGGTTATCGGTTTTGTTGCGGATGTAGGTGATATCGGACGTTTCACTGATGCGAAACAGGTTCAGAAACTTGCCGGGCTGGAGATCACAAAAGCCAGTTCAGGCAAGAAGAAAGGCCGGCCGTGTATCAGCAAGAGGGGCAGAAGAAGGCTGCGAAGGACGATGTACGAGTCAGCCAGGTCGCTGATCAGCTGGAATGAAGCGTTCTCAGAGGTGTTCATGTATTACCGATACAGAACGCGGAATCCTCTTGGCGGCATGCAGGCAAAGATAGCTGTGGCCTGCAAGGCAATCAGGATCTTCTACACGATCCTAAAAACGGGATGTGAGTTTGATGCGGAGAAACTTCGCAGAGATATCATACGCCCGGAAGCAGTATAAGTAACAGACAACCTGCACGAATGTACCAGTGAACGTCCGCCAGATTCGATTGGCGCTGGATTACAGGAGTGCTCTCTATAAGACAAAGCAGAGCGACGCCGCTAAAGCATAGTTTATAGGGCATGACCCTGATAAGGAGCAAGGGCGGCATCCCGCTATGGGCAGGCTGGACGAAGGAATTTAGGGCTCCGGGCAGAGAAATACGGATGACCCTGTTAGACATGAGAGGTTAGCGGCCATAGGATGAACGGGAGACGGATCGCCTTCATAAAAGTGATGACGTTTTGATTCGTATACCCATTCAGCCGGAAAAGAAGCACTTCGCAACAGAGAAGATGCACTTTTCGCTCATAGATCTGTTTGTCAATGAACTATAGGCGTTCCAGAAAGTGCTTAAAACAGGCATCTTTTGTGGAATTTCAATAAGAAAGTATAGAGAGGAACCCTGTATGCAGGAAGTAAAACGCCCGAAAAAACCACTAATTTATTTTTATGTGGCGATGATTCTCGCAATCCTTGTATTTAACTGTCTCGTTGCCCCATATCTTGCGAGGAAAGCCATAGAGGATGTGGACTACGGCACCTTTATGACGATGACCGAAAACGGAGAAATCGGAAAGGTTCAAATCCAGCAGAATCAAA
Organism: Mogibacterium sp.; assembly: GCA_017510725.1. Lineage (GTDB taxonomy): Bacteria > Bacillota > Clostridia > Peptostreptococcales > Anaerovoracaceae > Crickella. The sequence goes on from JAFWMD010000091.1 coordinate 2,721, forward strand.
TCGTCTTCACTGACAAAGAGGAATCTGCGATTTACCGGACAGGCGTGATCGAGGATCCGGGCTTAGTAGAACGGCTCCATGCATCCGGGGCAACTTTTACAAGTGAGATCGTGGAGGAAACGTCACCCCTGGCAACTCTGCTTC
>JAFWMD010000012.1 GCA_017510725.1 Mogibacterium sp.
TCAGCGAATCATCCTGTACATCCGCAGAGAAAACTGCAGATTGAAGCATGTATTTTCGTCAGTAAGATCTATATCAAACAACTCTTCAGCTCTTTCAAGTCTGTACCTGAGAGTATTCTTATGGATATTCATTTTTTTTGCAGCCTGCTGAACATTTCGTCCGGACTCAAGATATGCCTCTACGCTCTCCTTCAGAGATGCATTGTATTTCCGGTCGTATTCTTCCATCATACGTATCTCAGGGCGGCAGAACTGTTCAATGTCATTTCCCTGAGATGCCAGCTCCATAAAATGATAGAGCAGTATATCTTCGTAATATATTACAAGGCTGTCTACCTCAAGCTTCTGATATACCCTTTGTATCGCAAGCATTTCGCTGAATGCAGCAGAAAGATCAAAGATACTGTCAAATGGTCTGCTGATCCCTATACGTGTATCACTTCCTCCAACGACGGACTGAATTGTTCTGATCAAATCCGGTGTAACATATTTTTTATCGAGAACACTTATGAGGCTCTCGTCATAGATAATGCAGAACGAAGATGCCGGCAGTGTATGGATCAACGTATCCCGCATAAGATACAACGATAAACTGTTGCGCAGATCTATGCTCTTAACAGCAACAAGCTGCATGGCTTTCGGAAAGCTGATTCCCGATACACGACATCGCTCGATTATATCCTGCTCGGTTGCCGTCTTCTCAATTATATCTTTGAATATGCTGAAATATGGGACCGACTGCATTGCGGTTCGCTCACTGTAGAGCATCTCAAAAAGAATAGACTTGCAGATAATAACCAGTAAGTCGTTATCACCCTCTCCAAACGGATTCTTTTCTACAATAGTAACTATACCTATTGGTCCGTCTTTGTCTCTGACTCGGCAACCCATCATGCGATAAGGGCTGAATGGCAGCTTACTGATCAGCGGCTCATCACTATTGAGCAACTTTTCAAAGATTCCTGCTTCTTCAGTGATCTTAGTGTATTCTGCAATCAGATTGTCTTCATGCAGAAGCTGTTTCCATATTTCCTCATCTCCGGGGGAGTTGCTATAAGACAGGACTTTGCCGCTTATATCATACAAGAGCATAGGATTTCCAAGCATCTCCGCAGCAATATCTGTAAGATACTGTATTCCTTTGCGATCAATAAGCGCATTTAATATTGCTTCTTTTCTGTCAGCAAAAGCATTTTCCATAATCATTCGTTATTCCGGGAAATCAACATATACAAATAGTCTCAGCATCTACATTCTATTGTAAACGATCACTTCTTCATCAGTCTTCTTGGCTGTTCTTTTACCTTCCCTTGCAGGATAGCCTGTGAATTATTGTGTATAACGCAGTAATTTCAAGGGTTTTAGGCATTATCGCCTTTGTATTTTCGCGACTACCCGCCGTCCCGTGGTGCCCGGATCGCGCATCGCTATCGCTTGCACTCTCCGACCGCTCTGGCAAACTGTGTCTCTAAGTTCATACTTCGCTAATGCTCGTATTCACTAAGAGACAACATGTTTCGATGTGCCTCGTCCTGGACAGAAAAACTATTTGGCCGGAGCAGACCTGTATGGGAAAATACAGTTCTTCTCTCATAAGGCATTATACCGTCTCAGTCAATTCTTTAAGCACCTCACCCGTATCGCCGCTGATGCAGATCGACTGTCCGGCTATCTGCTTTGGTGCGTATGCTTCATTGTAATTAAGGCACGCATACACCGCGTCAGGGTTACCATAAGTCATTGTCCAGAATGGGAATTTGATTATCACAGGAGTATTGCTGCCCACTCCTATCTCCAGATACAGAACATGTCCCTTTTCATTTTTTCTCAGAAAGTGTGCGTAGTTCGCCGATGCATCATGCCATCCTTCATCTTCAACGAAACTCATATCTGCTCTCAGATTGGTCGTAACATCGCTCCCGTCATCAGGGCACTTAGGTATAAGGTCTGACGGTATCCTCATCAGCAGTTTACCGTCTTCAGGTAGACAGAAAACTCCGTTTTCATCCCTTATAAAGCCCTGAGCCTCCATCGCCTTCATGACCCATTCTTCATTGTCATAGGTCTTCTGATTCGATGCCCTCACGCTCTGGAACAGGCCATAGTCTCCCTGGGTGTAGAACAGTCTGGACTTATCGAAACCCGCCCTCTGGAACTGATGGTCCACGTTCGTAGTGATCACGAAATAGTCCTTGTTCCGTACGAGATCCAGCAGTTCTTTGTAGACGGGCTTTGGCGCGTCAATATAACGGTTGAAATATATATGGCGTGCCCACCAGGCCCAGTGTGTCTCCGCATCCGGGAAAGGATAGAATCCGCCGGAGTACATATCCGTTATTCCGAACTTGCTTGCAAAGTCAAAGAAGTATTTGTCGAAACGTTCCCCGCTGTATGTAAAGCCGGCTGATGTCGAGAGCCCGGCACCGGCACCGATTATGATCGCATCTGCTGTATTGATCTCTTCTCTGAGCCTGGCAATATCTGCTGCCCGGTTCCCGCTGCCATAGTAAACACCGCCGCGGAATCTGCTTACTCCTGCCGAGCCTTTTCTTATGCTTTCAAGATATCCGTTCGGCCTTGCATCTTTAAATCCATCAATTATTCTCATCTCGTCACCTTCTCTCCACTGCACCTGCCGGGCATACACTCATGCAGCTGCCGCAGTGCAGGCAGTGGTCTGCCTGTATAGTAAACGGTATGTCATCTGAGCTTATGCAGTTCTGCGGGCACACGGTCAGGCAGCTGCCGCATCCGATGCACTTATCATTGATCACATACCCTTCTTTTCTGATCTCTGTTTCAGCATCTTCATCTGTGCCGAATTCGAATGACGCTCTTTCGATCGGCCTCTTCGAGAGGTCGAACCATTCACCGCTTCCCGTGAATATCTGAAAAGCCGTAAGGGCACGCATCGACTCCTCAGTAGGATAGATATTCTTCATGTACGGGTTCTTTTCAAACAGTTCAGGTATGAGTTCGTATCCCAGCTCTCTTACTCTGCCGCGTACAGTCAGCGCCTTGCTCGACATCGTGTCCTCGCCCTTGAGTGCTGTCAGCGATACGAACGGTCTCGATACCAGCCTGTCGTACAGACTTTTGCCCTTAGCAGTCAGGAAGAACAGTGACTCGCCATCCGTATCCATCATGTCTATGGCAGCAGTAACCGGAAGCCCGCCATCATCGACTGTTGCCATAATCGTTGTATGTATCTCTTCGACAAGATATCTGAAGTATTTCTCTGATTCTGACATTGCTGTTCTCCTTATTTGCCGCTCCCTTTCAGTATAGGACTCAGTTTCTTATAGATAAGCATAGTTACCGCTGTTATGACAAGTCCTTTGAGTACATTGAACGGGAATGCATTATACAATACCACATCCAGCTTCGTATGTATAAATGGTATGAATTCACCGAATGCAGCAATTATATCTTCCAGCGGCATGAACTGTTCAAACATCGGCAGCAGTATGAAGTAATTAGTTATCGCTGCCATGATCCCCATCACTACGCTGCCTGCAACTCCTCCAACGAGGGCCATTCTCTTGGTCTTGTGGTGCTTATAAACCGCACCTGCCGTAAAAACATACGAAGCTCCCATCAGGAAGTTAGCGAGTTCTCCGACCCCACCGGTCGAAGATGTCATCTCTTGTCCTCATTTCGATCAGGACCGGGCTGTTGCGCCCGGTCCCTCTGTTAGCGATCATTTTATATGTTATGTACTAGCCGATAAGCCATGCAGCCATTTCGTCTGCAGCCTTCAGATCATCTTCCTTCTCCATGATGCTGCCCGGAACATTGGCATCGCCTGCTACATGTGCCTTATAATCTGTGAAACCTGCAGTTGCAAAGCTCTTGATATTTGTTGCGACCATGTTTGTGTACACATCCACAGGTCCAAATCCTGCAAAGAAGTATCCACCTACTTTCTTGTCCTTGCGGCCTGCCATTGAGAAATCAGGCTGTGTGAAGTCCATGAACGAATATGTTCTGTCCAGGAATGCCTTGAGCTGTGCAGGAAACTGATCCCAGTGAACAGGTGCGAGAATGAGCATTGCATCGCATGCATCAATTGCAGGAATCAGCGCTGTAAAGTCATCCTTCTGGATACAGTTAGGTGTATGCTGTCTCTTGCAGGCATCACATGCCAGGCATGCATTGACTGACTTCTCCCCGATCCTGAATGTCGTTACATCTGCCTTGCCTTCGAGTTTCTCGGCAATGTATTTTTCAAGTGCGTATGAGTTGCCATTTCTTCTCTTACTTCCGTTTACGATCAGTACTTTCTTCATTTTTACTTCCTCCCTTTAGATTTCTGCCTTGTGGTTTATGATTCATTGATTTTGTTGTAACTTTATCAATTACAACGACAATATAGCACGCAGCTGTTGTAACGTCAATAGTTACACCGCATCTTTCTTGTATTCTTTTTTGTACGTTGTAATTCTTGACATTACAACATCATTGCGATTTATTTAATATGATTATAGGAGGCAGCTTTATGCGTTATTCATCAAGACTTACAGTAGCAGCACACATTCTTATGTGCATTGGATATTTTCAAGGCAAAGAAAAATTGACATCGGACTTCCTGGCCGGAAGTGTCAATGTCAATCCTGTTGTAGTAAGAAACACTTTGGGAAAGCTGAAAAAAGCCGGCATCGTCAGAGTAGAAGCCGGTATCGGAGGCGCTTCACTGGCACGCGATCCATCCGATATTACTCTCCTTGATATCTTCAGTGCTGTTGAAACTGATACAGATCTTTTCCATTTTCATGAAAACCCTAATCCGCAGTGCCCGGTCGGAAGATCCGTACACCCTGTGCTTGGCGAGCAGCTGGCAAGTGTTCAATCAGCAATGGAAAGCCATCTTGCATCTATCTCGCTTAATGATCTCCTCCGAGGCATTGGCGAGTAATCCTTTCAACGAGTTTTCATTTGTTGTATTTTTTCAATACACATACACATTCTGTGTGTGTCGTTCTAGACAGAAAAAACTTTTTGGGCCGGGCAGAGATATATGGGAAAAATACA
>JAFWMD010000013.1 GCA_017510725.1 Mogibacterium sp.
TATCGGCGCGCCTGCATCGATAGTACTGATAGTTCGCGAAGCGCCTCTTCTGCTGGTATTTGCAGCAATAATAATTGGAATGAATATGCTGTTTTCTCTTGTTCTGGGAAGACTATTCGGATACTCAATAGAGGAGATAACCGTGGCTTCCAACGCGAATATAGGCGGACCGACTACATCAGCAGCGTTTGCGGTATCAAAGGGGTGGAAGACGCTTGTTGTTCCAGCCATACTTGTTGGAACACTCGGATATGTTATAGGAAATTACTATGGTGTGATTCTGTTTACGATGCTGAAATAGATGGATATTATGGTTTTTTTATATACAAATTCAGCGCGTAACTATGGTTACGGAAATCAAAAAATAATGCATATATAATCGAATTGGGTACGGATATTGCTCGTAAAATGACGTGCCCTACTTTTATATATGTGGATGTAATAATGTGTAGATTGCTGCAGAAACGGAGGGAAACGATGGGTTTTGTTTACAAGACTGAAGAGTTCAACAAAGTCCTCGAAGTTCTTGAAGGTAAGTACAGGATATTCGCGCCGGTGTTAAAAGTCGGAGAGGGCCGCTTCAGAGACACCGATGTGATCCGCTACGACTACATCAGCCGCATCGAAGATGCCGAGCTGGAGGAACGTTCGGATTTCTCCTTTAAGGAGATCCTGATACCTCTTTCGGAGACTATGTTCTACTTTACAGAGAACGAGATAAAGGAAGCGGATTATGATGCCCGTCCTGTAATCGTGCTGATGAGAAGCTGCGATATCCACGCGGTGAAGAGACTCGATCAGATGTATACAGGTAACGGGCCAAACAACGACTTGTTCTATGAGAGGCTCAGAGACAGAGTGAAATTCGCTCTGATCGGATGCGGAAAGGCGTGTCCGAACAGCTTTTGCGTAGACATGGGAAGCAACAAGACAGATGAGTATGCTTTCTCGATCGATGTTGTCGATGGCAAAGTGTACTGCGATGTCAAAGATGATGAACTGTTTGCTGCATTCGAAGGCGCAGGCGGTTCAAAAGATAATGTTGAGCCTCGTTTTGTGACAGAGGCGGAGTTCAAGGTAACAAGGCCGGAGGAAGTACCTATCGAGTTGTTCAAGGATCCGATGTGGGATGAGTACACCAAGCGTTGTGTCAACTGCGGCCGCTGTAACTTCGTATGCCCGACCTGCACATGCTTTACGATCCAGGACGTTTTCTATACGGATAACGGCAGAGTAGGCGAACGCCGCCGCGTCAACGCTTCATGCATGGTAGACGGATATACCGATGTAGCAGGCGGTCTGGTAATGAGAAAAACCAACGGCGAGAGAATGAGATTCAAGGTCCTACACAAGGTGTATGACTTCAGAAAACGCTTCGGCTACGATATGTGCGTAGGCTGCGGACGCTGCGATACTGTATGCCCTGAGTATATCTCGTTTGCGAACTGTATAAACAAACTTAACGCGAGAGTGAAGGAGGTGACAGAGAATGTGTAACTGCGGAAAGAATGAATATACACCTGTTCCTTCAAAGCTTCAGGACATTATAAAACATACGGCTCAGGAATGGACTTTCAGATTTACTTACGTTGGAGATGTAAAACCGGGACAGTTTTTCCAGATCTCGATCCCTAAGGTCGGAGAATGCCCTATCTCGGTCAGCGGCATCGGGCCTGATTACGTTGACCTGACCCTGAGAGCCGTAGGAAAAGTTACGGACTATCTATTTGATAACTTCAAGGCAGGCGACAGCCTCTTCCTCCGCGGACCTTACGGAAATGGCTTTGATGTGCATGAGTTTGAAGGCGGAGAGCTGATCATCGTTGTCGGCGGTACTGCAGTTTCACCTGTCAGAGGTGTAGTACAGTATCTGTGCGAGACTGAAAGCGCGAAAGACGTACATATGATCGCCGGATTCAAGGACCCGGGAGAGATCATGTTCAAGGCAGACCTTAAGGATTGGGCTGAGAAGATCGACCTGACGCTTACTGTCGACGGCGCGCCTGAAGGATATGAGGGCAAGGTCGGCCTGGTCACCAAATACATTCCGGACATCCCGATCAGAGATATCAGTAAGTGCAAGGCCATCGTAGTAGGCCCGCCTCCGATGATCAAGTTCTCTATGATCGAACTCGTCAAGAGAGGTCTAAGTGAGGATAACGTCTGGATCTCGGATTCGAGAAGGATGAGCTGCGGGATCGGAAAGTGCGGTCACTGCCGCATCAACGACAAGTATGTCTGCATCGATGGTCCTGTATTCAAGTTCTCTGAGCACAAGACACTGATCGATTAGCGGGAGGTGGAACCATGAATAAAACGACTACAGATACTAATTTAAAGAAACTGAAGAAGAACGCCTACCGTGTATCCAAGGTCAGAGGAGAAACCGCTTCCCGTGTTCGCTGCCCGGGCGGAGAGATCGATGTTGATTCGCTGCAGCGTGTCGTCGATATAGCCAGAAAATACGGCAAGGGCATGGTAAACATCACGAACCGCCAGGGATTTGAGATCCCGGGGATCGATCTGAAGGATGTTGAAGAAGTCAACAAGGCTCTTCAGCTGATAATCGAGAACAGAAACATCAATCAGGAAGAGTATAACGGCGGATATCCTGCTTCCGGAACACGTAATGTCGTGGCTTGTCCGGGCAAACAGCTCTGCCCGTTCGCCAACTATGATACAAAGAAATTCGCGCAGGAGATAGATAAGGCTATATTCCCGAACGATCATCACGTTAAGATCGCCTTCACAGGCTGCTCAAATGATTGCGCACACACACGTCTTAATGACTTTGGTATCATCGGCATGAGTGAGCCTCAATACAACAAGGATCGCTGTATCAGCTGCGAGCAGTGCGTCAAGTACTGCAAAAAGAGATCAGTCGGAGCTCTAAAGGTTGTAAATGGCAAAATAGAGCGTGATGTCAACAAATGCGTAGGATGCGCACTCTGTGTCAATTACTGCCCAACGAGAGCATGGACAAGAAGCAAAGAAGAGTATTACCGTGTCGTGTTGCTTGGACGTACTGGCAAGAAGAATCCTCGCATGGCAGAAGACTTCATGAGGTGGGCAGACCATGATACCGTGAAGAAAGTCATCTGTAACGTATATGCATATCTGGATGAATATCTGGACAGAGAGGCAGTTGAGAGCAAGGAACATATCGGCTATATCGTTGACCGTACCGGTTTTGAGGAATTCCTGAAATACATCATGAAGGATGTCACTCCGAATCCGAAGTGCGAGATCCAGGGAAGAATCTACTGGGGCGGCAAGCGCTACGATCAGAACAACGAGCTTAGAAACTCAATGTGGCGTTTTTCCGAGAGAGAAGATGCGGTAGTTCTGAAGCAAGGAGAATAATATGTTCAATGAAGAATTCACAGCTGTTTCCAAAGGAGCAGCCGCAAAATCCGCTCTTCTGAAGAAGAATCCGGGTGGCTACTTTCTGCTGTCCATGCTGGCAGGAGCATACATCGGCTTTGGTATCCTTTTGGTATTTACATTAAGCGGAGCACTTGCCGGAGCACCATACACCAAACTTGTGATGGGTTGCTGCTTCGGCATTGCACTGAGTCTTGTGGTGATAGCTGGCGCGGAATTATTTACCGGTAATAATCTGGTAATGACCGCCGGTCTCCTTCGCAAGACCGTAACACTTGGCGACGCACTGAAGCTGTGGGGAGTATGCTGGGTCGGAAATCTTGCAGGCTCGGCGCTGCTGGCATTGGTATTCAGCCTGACGGGACTCTACAGTGACGCGACTCTGAGCGCTATGACAGGCGCTGCGGCGGCAAAGATGACGGCAGGCTTCATACCGCTTCTGACAAGAGGCATGCTGTGTAATACACTGGTATGCCTGGCTGTATGGTGCGGCTTCAGAGCTAAATCGGACGCAGGCAAGCTGCTTATGATCTTCTGGTGTCTGCTGGCATTCTTTGCAACAGGATTTGAGCATAGTATCGCCAACATGACATTGCTGACGCTGGCTCTTATCAACAACGGAGGCAACGAGGCAATCAGCATGGGAGGTTACTGGTACAACCTGATTGTAGTAACTTTAGGCAACATGATCGGAGCGATACTGTTTGTTGCGCTGCCGTATCATTTCGCATCAAAAGAAAAATAAAAATACAGGAGGACGGATGTGGCATACTTTCCGTTCATGACAGAAGTCAGTGACAAGGATATTCTGGTCGTTGGCGGCGGCAGGAGCGCATTCCATAAAGTCCGCGCATTTTGCGGATTCGGCGCGCATCTTACCGTTATTGCTGAGAACATCTCTCCGGACATCATCAAAGTGTCCGGAGAGTTTGCTATGGTAAGGAAACCATTCGAGATCACCGATCTTGATGGAAGGGATATTGTAATAGCCTCGACCGATGACAGGGAACTCAACAGACGCATAGTTGATCTTGCCAGAGAAAGAGGCATTCCGGCAAATGCGGTCGATGACAAAGAGCACAGCGATTTTATTTTCCCCGCAGTACTGAAGAAAGAGAATTATTCTGTTTCGGTCTGTACCGATGGCAGAAGTCCTTTGCTTGCCGGCAGGATCCGCAGCAGGATCGCGGAACTGATTCCTGAAGAATTCGACGAGGCGGTCGGTGAGCTTGGCCGGATGAGAGAAGATGTCCTCAAAACGACAGACTCTCAGGATGAAAGAGCCAGATTGTTCCGAGAAGAAGCAGATAAACGGATTGGGATAAGAAAGATCCGTATCGGTACAAGAAGCAGTGCTCTTGCGATGGCTCAGACTGAGATCGTGATCAGGACACTTAAGGAGCAGGGAATCAACTGTGAGGCAGTGATCATTCGTACTGAAGGGGACAAACAGACAGACAGACCACTATGGGAATTTGGCGGCAAAGCAGTCTTCGTTTCTGAATTTGAAGAAGCGATATTGTCAGGACGCATCGATATTGCTATCCATAGCGCAAAAGACATGCCCGGTGAGCTTCCTCAAGGGATCGATATACTTGCGTGCCTCGAGAGAGAAGAACCGGGTGATGTGCTGGTTTCGTTATCAGGGAGAAGGCCTGAAGATATCAGGATAGTCGGAACCAGCAGCCGCAGAAGGCAGGCTCTTATTGAAGAGCTGTCTTCAAATTATATTACGAGACCGCTAAGGGGGAATGTACCAACGAGGCTGACCAAGCTGAGACGGGGAGAGTTCGATGCACTGGTGCTTGCGAAAGCAGGCCTTAAGAGGCTTGGACTTGATGATGAACCGGATCTCAGATATGTCGATCTTGATCCTGAGAGGTTTATTCCTGCAGCAGGTCAGGGGATCATAGCGATAGAAGGACTTGCTGTAAGTGACATCAGTGATGCCGTGCGCAGCCTGGATGACAGAGAAGCAAGTGCAGCTCTGAGGGCAGAACGGGGCTTTATGAAGGCGATCGGTGCCGATTGTCATGCTTCGGTAGGAGCCTGGGCGACTGTTCAGAAGGACGGAAGTATGCTTCTGCGGGTCATGAAACATGACGGCGGAAATACTGCGCGTGTATGTGCAGAGGGCAAGGCCGATAATATCGAGAGCATAGTGGCTGAGGCTGTTTCAAAGATGCCGGAGGTGCCAGGTGAGTAAAGTGTACATCGTCGGAGCAGGCCCCGGACACAAGGATCTGATCACAGTGCGGGGCCGCGAACTCATAGGAATGGCAGATGCCATCCTTTACGACAGTCTTATTGACAACAGTTTGCTGGATAATGCAAGGGATGATTGCCTGCTGATAAATGTCGGCAAGAGAATGGGCAGTCACAGCATGAAGCAGGAAGAGATAAATGGGCTTCTGATCAGAACAGCAAAAAGTTACAGGACGGTCGTAAGACTCAAGGGCGGAGATCCTTTTGTCTTCGGGCGCGGAGGCGAAGAGGCAATGGCTCTGATTGGTGAGGGAATAGATTTTGAGCTGATCCCGGGAGTGTCGTCTGCGATAGCTGTACCTGAACATGCAGGGATACCGGTCACACACAGAGGCATTGCACGCAGCTTCCATGTAATAACCGGGCATACCATGGATGATGAAACAGACTTCGGCAGATATGCCGGCCTTGATGGCACATTGGTGTTTCTGATGGGCCTTTCCAATCTGTACAGGATCACAGGAGATCTCCTTAAGGCAGGGATGGATCCCGAGACTCCGGCTGCAGTTATATCCTGCGGATACTCTGAAGATGAATATACAGTACAGGGCACACTTTCGGATATTACAAGAGCTTCTGACATCGCAGAGATAAAAACGCCTTCTGTCATAGTAATAGGAGAAACGGCGGGATACAGATTAAAGAGCCGGACGTTTGAATTTTTCAGAAAGCGGAGATTTCTTACAGTTGGAACGGACAGGTTCTATGAGCATTTCAGTTCGGAAATGGCCAGACTGGGATTACGCACTTCGCACTGGCTGAGAATACAGACCGAGATAATTCCTGAGGGCCGCATAAATCTGGAGCGTGCGCTGAACAGTATAGAAGAATTCGAGTGGCTGATATTTGCGAGCGGAAATGCTGTCAGATTGTTTTTTGAGATCGCTGACGAGATCAGATTTGACAGACGGCGGCTTGGCAGAATAAGGTTTGCGGTCATAGGAGAAGCGACTCAAGCTGCGCTGAACGAATATGGATACTATGCAGACATAGTGCCGGGTGTCTATACCGGGAAAGCTCTTGCGGAGAGACTCGTTAAGGAAAAGCAAGCCGGACCTGCGCTGATCATACGCGCAGAATCCGGGAGTGACGAGATGTTCGATGTACTGGACGGATCGCATTGGGATTACGAGAAGGTGATCCTTTATCGTGCAGTCATAAATAAAGAGAAGATCAGAGAGGCTCCGCGTAGGGATGATCATATAGTTCTTGCTAGTGCCTCAGGCGTGAGAGCATTTCTTGAAACACGCGATATAGATGAAGATTCAGCTCCTCGCTTTGCCTGTATTGGCAGCAGTACGGCTGAGGAGTTGAGAAAATACGGTTATGAGGCTGATATCATAGCCGAAACACATACTGCCCGCGGGCTGGCTGAGAAACTTTCGGAAGCAGTCGGCTGTCATCCATAGAGAGGAAATAATGAATGATGGAAAGACTAAGGAGATTAAGAAGAAGTGAAGGCATCAGAAATCTGGTACGCGAGACCAGGCTCAGCGTGGATGACTTTATCCTGCCGGTTTTCGTTACAGAAGGGACAGATATTAAAAACCCTGTGGAATCGATGCCGGGAGTGTATCAATGGTCTATAGACAAGCTCGAAGAATTCCTGGAGCCTGTTATTAAATATGGAATCCCTGCGGTAATGGTTTTCGGCATCCCGGAGCACAAAGATGAGGTGGGCAGTGAGGCATATAAGTGTGACGGTATAGCTCAGAGAGCAGTGAAGCGCATCAAGGAAGTGGCGCCTGATCTGATAGTGATAGCAGATGTCTGCCTTTGTGAATACACATCTCACGGACATTGCGGACTGGTACATGAGGGGAAGATACTCAATGACGAAACACTCCCGCTGCTTGCACAGGCAGCGCTCACCCTTGCTGAAGCCGGAGCGGATATGGTTGCTCCCTCAGATATGATGGACGGCCGTGTAGGCTTTATACGCAGTTACCTAGATGAAAATGGCTACACGGATTTACCACTGATGGCTTACAGCGCCAAATACGCATCGGCATACTATTCGCCTTTCAGAGATGCTGCTCACTCTGCGCCGGCATTCGGAGACAGAAAGACTTATCAGATGGATCCGGCAAACTGCAGGGAGGCAGTAAGAGAGTGCCTTGCAGATGCTTCAGAAGGTGCTGACATAATCATTGTAAAACCGGCACTTGCATACCTGGATGTCGTAAAGGCAGCCGCAGCAGAAGTCAGACAGCCTATAGCTGTTTACAATGTCAGCGGAGAATATTCGATGGTCAAAGCTGCTGCAGAAAACGGCTGGATAGACGAGAAGAAAATAGTGATGGAAAATCTCA
>JAFWMD010000014.1 GCA_017510725.1 Mogibacterium sp.
CGGCGTTATCGACAATCTGGACAACTATCCTGAGGACTGCACAGGCAAGAAGGTCGTTGTTATCGGCGCCGGCGCCGTAGGACTCGATGTAGTGGAATTCTTCGCGCCTAGAGGAGCGGACACCACGGTAATCGAGATGCTACCGTATATCGTCGGACCGGCACTCGATCCTATCACAAAGGTCAGCATCGTTGATCTGATGAATAAATACAACGTACACCAGAGACCGTCCACAGCTCTTCAGGAAGTAAAGCCTGACTGCTTCGTGGTCAAGAATCCGGACGGAAGCATGGAAGAAGTTGAGTTCGACTATGGCTGCATCTGCATGGGACTCAAGTCCAACAATCCTGTTCTCGACATGCTCAAGGAAGAGTTTGCTGATGTCGAACTCATGAACATAGGCGACTCCAAGAGACAGAGAAGAATCATTGAGGGTACTGAAGAAGGTCGTGCCATCGTCAAGGTTCTCAAGAAGAAGGGATTCATCGACTAATAAGGTCATATAAAAACTCAGGGGGAATCCCCCTGAGTTTTTTATTATGTCATGGCTGTTATGACTACTGGACCTCTTCCCTTATTTCTTCGGTCATGAGCTCTCTCTGATAAACATCCGTGAGAATACCGAAATACGAAATTACAGTACCGGATTTAAAAGCTTCGTCACTCACGAGCAGCTGATCCTCGGTAATAACGTGCAGTTTATTACCGTACGTATCTGTTTTAAAAAGTTTACCGTTTTCATCATAGAAATCGAAGATAAACTCGATGGTATCACCTGTCTCAAACTGTTCAAGGCCCTTCCTCATGAAAAACGCCCGCTTATCATTGTCCCTGCTGTATCCGGTCACACGTCCGGTGAACCCTGACTCCGTGTCCTCTGTAACCGGATTCCACTCCAGGTGCAGAGTGATATTGTCTGTTCCGTTCAGTTTCGCCCTGGCAGTTCCGCAATAAATAATGCCTTCGTCGGACAATATCGGGTCTTCAGCTTCATAACAGACAACCTGCCCGTTGATGTGTGCCCATATGCCGTCCATACTTACAAGCGGATGGCCGTTACCGTCATTATCGTCGAAGTGCTCACGGCCGATATACATAAGACCTTCTTCAGTTTCGAGGTATGCGATGGTCTCACAGTCGAGTATGGTATCCCATGTATGATCCGGAAGCTCAGGAAGATATCCGTCTTCGGTCTCAGTGACCGGGATGTCGATGAACAGATCTGTAGTATCATAATCTTCGAAGCCTTTAATGTACCACTCTTCGTTGCTGTAGTCATGCTTTTTCAGCCTTCCTAAGAAACTCCTGGTTTCAGGATATGCACTCATGCGCTGTGTTGCCATGATACTGCAGAATCTGTCAAAGAAGTTTTGCTCAGCCTTATAGTTGACCGCCTTCAGCTGTTCATACTCATCGTTGTACATCATAAGATCTTTGTACGGGAAGTCTATAGCAAGGCCATTGATACCTTCAGCAGCGTCACTATTGCGATATACGATACATGCCCTGGCGGAATTTGCTATTTTGTCGAGTTCTTCGTCACTCGCCACCTGCTGCTTGTAATCAGCCTGTTTCAGGTTCTTAATGTAACTGATCAGGTCGACCTGTTCTTCGTCCTTGAACTGGTATGCTCCAGAACGTGCTGCAGACATATTGGCATATACAGAAGGATTGTCTGCAATAGCGTCAGTTGCCTTCCTGTATAATCCGGTAAGCTGTTCATATACCGGCTTCACCATTGTCAGGTCTATAAGTGAGAGCGTACATTTAGGATCCGGCTCCCCTTCTTTTCTTACCCTCTGACACTGATCGTATGAACTTATCATCGATTTTCCGAATTCCTCAGTGCTGAGCGTCGGGTCTTCTGCCAGCCTGCCGAATCCGGCGGTATAGAACCAGCCCGTTCCCGGTTCTGTCTCCTCCGATGCAAGATAGTAATCTGCATAAGGCTCGAGTGCATTTGCATATTCAACATTCTGCATCAGACATGCATCGAATCCTATCAGGTCGAATTTCATGTCTGCGTCTTTTATGGCGTTTATTATCTCCGATGCCGGCATTGTACCCTGCCTGTCAGCACGGGCGTTAAGATCATCAGCGCCATAACCGTTGGCGAAACCTCCGCCATGATCCCAGAGCACCAGCATGTATCTGTCAGCAGGATAGTTATTTTTTGTCCAAACAATGAAATCTGTAAGCTTCTCAGGCTCGGACATACATGTTGTACTATCAAGCATTTCTACTGTATCAAGCTTTCCATCGCTGATCAGATATCTGCCGACAGTGGAGTCGTCGATTCCTGCAGTGAACCACCTTTCAGAGCCGCCCGCCTGTATTACAAAGCTGAGTCCATTACCCCTCTCTGTCGTATCTTTCATCTGAGCTATGTTTACCGAAGCCATGCCTCTGGCGTCCTCGAGATTGGATCCGATAATGTATTCCATAACAACGACATTTCTGGCTGCGGATTTATCAGGGAAGAAATAGTCTCTTGTGTGCTGTCTGGCAATGACAGCTTCGTAATCTGCTCCAAGCGTATCCTCGCGATCCACTATTTCATCGCTGTCCGTAACGTTTCTGAGCTGGCTGATCGTGTCATCCAGCATATACTGTGCCAGCGGCCTGAATGGATGTACCAGCAGGGTGATGTAAAAGCATCCTAATATGAGCACTGCAAGTTCTGCTACGGATACCAGAGCAACCACGGCATTTCTGAGCGTTCGCGCCCCGCGGCTGAGCTCCCTTTCCGGCCTGAACTCCGGTCTCCCCAGATAAGTACTCTTTCCGAATGCCAGTATGACCAGGAATATGGCAGGCATCAGTATGAGTCCCACACCGAAGGCTTTGCTTCTTCCGAACTGCTTAGCAAGCCTCATGTACAGGCGCATCAGGAATACTCCGTAGACTATAAGTGCTACAAATGCCATTATTATGGAGTACTCGTTTCTCATTCCCATGTATCTGGATGTTATGAACATGGCAATGGTAATTGCCGCCGGTCTCCAGAACGATCTCATGCTGCGGAACAGATCCGTCGACATCTCCATTTCTGCCAGCATTGGGAAGATGGCGAAGCGCTTTCTCTTTCCCATTTTTCCGAGTATCCTGTAATAGCAGACTAGCTGGATAAGCAGCGGAACAGTCCACACCGCCGGATTTCTGAACAGATATGTAATCAGCACGCTATTCTTTCTCCTCCTGAGGTAGTATTTTTTCCACTATTTTCTGCTTTTCACTGCGCAGATAGTTTTTTACACCTGTATTTTTTATCTCACTGCCTTTTACAAGGTCCTTTACCGCGCTGTACTTGTCCGCGACCGAAACCACCACTCCTTCTATTGAGTTAGGCACTTCGCTTTCCCCGGCAGGCCACATATGTCTCTCTATGATGTCCTCTGTTTTTTCCGGCATTTCGCTTACAAGTCCCCTTGCTACTTCAACGGAATCCTTCGGGTGCTCTCTGCTGCATTCCTTCGCAGAAGAAAACTTCTCGCTTCGCCCCAGGATCCCCAGATCATGACAGAGGGCACCTATGACCACTGCCGGTATGCTGACCTTGATGTTGAGTTTTCTGAGCGCATAGCATATCATGACGCTCGAAAAAGCGACCCTGAACGTGTGCTCTCCGACCGTTGACCACTGATGATGCGTCTGTTCAAAAGCCTTTTTCATCTCTTCAGACTTCAGCACATCACCGCCATAAAGCATCAGGTCTCCCTTGATCCGCTCCTTACGGTCCTCACGCTTTTCCCTTATTTGTTTGTGTATCGTGCTTTCATAATATGGTGTTCTCATTGTACTCAATAATTATTACATCAGCGGTGATATCATTTTTGCTAATGCTCCGATCAGCCTGTACGAAAATTTCTCTTTCTTTATGCTTTCAGAACTGACTTGTCTGCATTTTGCCAGTGTATCCTGAAAATCCTTCTCAATATCAGCTATGCAGTCCGTCCTGTACATGTAGGTCGCACACTCAAAGTGATGATATAAGCTTCTGTAATCGAGGTTTATGGTTCCTACTACTGCCTTGATGCCGTCACTCACGAATACCTTTGCATGTACAAAACCAGGCGTATACTCATATATTTTGACACCTGCCTTATTAAGCTCTGAGTAATGCGTCTTTGCCAGCGAGTATGCCACCTTTTTGTCAGGGATCCCCGGCAATATCAGTTTTACATCAACGCCTCGCTGTGCTGCGAAACACAGAGCTGTCTTAAGCTCTCCGTCGAGTATCAGGTAAGGAGACATGATGTGTACATAGTCCGTTGCGCGGTTCAGTATGTCCATGTATACCGCTTCGCCTGCTTTATACGTATCGAGCGGGCAATCGGAGTAAGGCATTACATAACCTTTTGCATCTTCTGCTTCATAAGCAGGCAGTGACAGCCATTTTTCGTAATCCGGTACTGCATCCTCCGTCATATACCACATCTGCAGGAACATCAGCGTAAAGCTCCTGGCTGCCGGACCTTTGAGCATTACTGCAGTATCCTTCCAGTGGCCGAATCTTTCAATGCGGTTGATATACTCGTCCGCAAGATTAACGCCTCCATTGAAAGCTACCTTGCCGTCTATCACAAGGATTTTGCGATGATCACGGTAGTTATAGTGCGAAGACACAACCGGTACAATAGGCGAAAAGGCCTTTGCATGTATGCCCTGCGCCTCAAGTAATTTGAAGTAATTAGCCGGTAGAGTCGACATCTCACACATGCCGTCATACATCACACGGACTTCAACGCCCTCTTTCACCTTCCGGGTAAGAACGTCCAGTATACGTCCCCACATATAACCCTCTTCGACGATAAAGTACTCCATAAAAATGTATTTCTCGGCTTTTTCTAGTTCTTTAAGCATAGCCTCGAATTTCTTCTCGCCAAGAGGAAAATATGTCACCTGTGTTTTGTCGTATACAGGAAAGCATCCGGTGTTGTTCAGATACTTGCTCAGGTCATCCGTGCCTGATCCGTCATGCTCGATTTCCTTTATAACATTTTCAGGCTGACTGAGCGCCGTACGGGTATTATCTATCTGATTTCTGGCACGCTTCGTCTCCATGCGATGTCCTAAATTGGCTTGTGTCCACAGAAGCATAGCGGCTCCGGCAAACGATACTATTGAAATAATGAGCATCCACGTCAGTTTTGCGGACGAATCCATGTCTGTGTTGAACAGATATATTATCATCGCAAAAGAGAATACATACTGACAGTTCAGCAGCAGCGGCAGTTTTTCCCTGAACTGCAGGTATACCATAATCATCAGGGCAACCTGTAAGACAAGCAGCAGAGCGATCACAAAGAATCTGCTGAATATAAGACGGAGCAGTCCTTTTTTTACCGGCTTAGCCAGGGCTACGATTTTTTCTTCATTATCCATTGTTCCGGTCCCCCGAATTACAATATTGTTTTAATTTTATCAATCATTCTGTCAAGATCAGATCTTTTTTCCAGCTCCGTAACGAGTCCGATTGCCTGACTCACGTTGTCCGTTATAAGCCCGTCAACTGCTGTACACAGAAAGTGTTTCTGGGAGCCTTTTTCGTTTGCAGTCCATACAAGTGCCTTTTTCCCCTCTTTATGGATCGCATCTATGGCATCTGATGTTGCCGATTCCTCTTCAAGGCCTATATAATCGCAATTCAGTTCTGCAGTTTTGCCAAACGATGCAAACGTCAGAAAGCCTGTCTGTATCTCAGGGTAATTGGTTTCTATATAGTCGATCAGATCGTATTTCAGCGAGATCAGTACTGCCTCATCTTCCATCTTGTACTGTTTTACAAGCTTTACTGCGTCATCGGCCATCCTTATGTCGGCTGTATTTCCTTTAAGCTCAGTGAACAGCACCATCCTGCCCCTGCTTGAAATCAGCATCTCCTCAAAGGTAGGCACAGGTTCACCGTCTATGGACAGTTTCTTAACTTCCCGCAAAGTCATATCTTCAGGCTTTCTGCTGTCTCCCGCCACACGCTTGAAAGTACCGTCGTGATTCAATACGTAATATCCGTCCCTGGTTCTCTGGATATCTATTTCGCTTCCATATGCACCGGCTGCCCATGCAGTTTCAAGTCCGGACAGAGTGTTCTCCCTGCCCTCGCTGCCTCCGGCGCGGTGAGCAATGACTTTGACATCAGTTTCAAGCGGAAAAAGCTGATCAAAACGGGCAAACATAACAATTACCGCTGCAGCCACTGCTGCCAGTGCTATTATGGCCGTTCTCTTATTGATGACAGGTTTATGACAATCCGCTTCATTATACTCGTATTCGCTTCCCTGCTTATATGAAAAATACAGGTGAGTCATTTTCATGATGTAGAGCGGGATCCCCAGAAGATCTGCGAACACAGAAATCACCGTTCCGGCAGCTACAAAGAATATGGTCAGCAGGCGGTTTACAGGTCCTGCAGGAAGCAAAGTAATCAGCTTAAGAGGAATGAACAGGCAGACAATTGCGGCCCCTATAAGCGATGCTGATATGAGAAGGATGAAAATTATGTTCTGCTTCACATAATCCTTCCAGTTTGCTCTGATAAGACGTCTGGACTGTCTGCCCGCATCGCCCACAGAGAGATCATCTATGACCACACCGTGAAGGATGAACAGATTTGCAACTCCCATAGACAAAAATGCAAGAGCAGCAATTCCGGCCAATGCAGAATAGAGCACTGAACTTTCAATGACCGATGAAATAAATGTCGGAATATACAGTTTTTCTGTCGCTGAAATCGAAAGTCCAATTCCAAGAATAGGTGCGATCAGAGCTATATAAAGTACTGCCAGCAGCCCCTCCGGATTGAGAAGCTTTCCAATGGAGAAGAAACCTTTTTTGATACTTTCTTCAAGTGAAACATTATTCCCTGTAATGAGATTGCTGCTCAATACTATTTTTGAATTGAGGTCAAATGCTACATAAACGAAAAGTGACAGAATCCCGAGCAGCAGAATAAGTATCCCCTGCCATGTAGTGAACAGGAACTTCCAGTCACCTGAAGTTACCGCTACTCTGCCGCTGCTTTTAAGCAGCGCCTGGAATATCCTTCCGAACAGAAACAGCCAGATGCATATAAGCACCTTGGTAACTATCTGATAATCCAATATATCAGGAATTGCCTGGGTATACGGCCTGAGTCTGATTTTTATGTTATCAACGTTTTTCATATCTGAAAAAATGCACTCTGCCGTAGCAGAGTGCCATGTCGTTTGTCCCTGTTACCTCTCAAAGTATAGCACAAACACATATCTGTCCTAAAGCAGGTCAACGTCATTACGCCTTAGCATGTCTCTTATCTCATAGTTCAGTATGCTGCGGACCTTACGCATCTTTGATTCCTTACACTCAGCTTTTACACCGAAAGTGATACTGCCCGTATTGATCGAACTTATGCCGGTAAATACCGGATCACTCAGGATCTCCCTGTGTCTTTCATGTATCTCAGGGAGTTCTGTCCATAGCATCTTTCTCAGTTCTCCTGTATCAACATTGTTTTTAACGGTAAATTCTGCAAGACACCACGAGTTGCTTCTCGATAGATTATTGACCTTATGGATATCACTGTATCTGACAACCTTAAGATTGTTATCGTCACCAAAGAGTTTTAATGTTCTTACACCCAGCTCCTGGACAGTGCCTCTGATTGTACCATCGATCTCCACTATATCTCCTACCTGGAAAGCCTTTTCGAATATCAGAGATACGCCGGAGAATACGTCCGCAACTATATCCTTAACGCCAAGTGAAATTGCCAGTCCTATGATTCCGACAGATGCCAGAAGTGTTGCAGGATCAAAGCCAAGATACAATGCCGAATAATACAATACGATCAGAACAACGGCATAGCTCAGAACGCTCTTGATAAGTCTGACAACCGATGCCCCCCTTGCATCAAGGAAATCCACTGCAATGCCGACAATGAATGATATTGCACTCCAAATCACTGCCACGCCGCAGATCATGAAAATCACCCTTGCAGCAGCAAACAGGTTAATCCCTCTGTTCCAGTTATCGCTGAATATATACGGAATGAGGTTATCATTCGGGTCTGCGTTTGCAGAAGTGATGGCCAGTACTCCAACAATGAGGATACACAGTCCCGCCGTTATGTTGAGCACAGCTCTTGCCCTGGCTTCAGGAGAGTTGGCTCTTTTGAGCCACGGGAATCTTGAAATCCAGCTTCTGCCGGTGTTTTCAGGATCCGGCTGTGTGTATTCCTCCGCAGTACTTTCATCATATATCAGATCATAATCCTTCATCAGAATACGGAGAATAACCATCAGCACCAGCATGAATCCCACAGCCTCCAGCAATCCGAAAGCGAACATGCCGTTCCGCAGAACCGAAGATTTTGCGGTATAATAGAACAGCTCACCGTTCATCTCATTGGAAGCTCCATAATAGTGGTCATTATCCAGCTCAAACTCTCCAAGGAAATTGTCCCTGACCTCATCTTCTTGCATGCCCAGTTCCAGCGGATCTCTTCCATATAGAGGCTTATTGGAGATAAATCTGATTTTTTTGTCCTTGTCAAGCAGCATAAAGCCGTTGTATGAAGAAACCAGAGACGCCACCATTTCATCGGAACTCTCGAAGAACGAAATCCCCCTTTTAGCTGACGGAGGGAAAGAAATCACAAGCAGGTTGTAGCCGCCATCACTGTCTCCGGAGATGGAAGGCATGCGTACTCCGACAAGATTGCTCTTTCCTCCTGTCACATTATCCGTAACATTTTCAAGATAAGCTTCCGCTCCACCGTTCAGCACACGTCTGAAGGCATGCATGTCAGAAGAACTCAGACCGCCTATACTCATATTGATATACGGGGAATCAGTCAGGAACTCCCTGCCTTCCGAGTCATACAGCATGATGTAGTTAGCTGAAAGCATGTCCTTATAAGCTCCAAGCTGTTTCTTTGTACGAAGCTTAGGATCACGGTAAATGGCATCAGCGATTATCCTTGCATGCTCAGCATCGTTATCTTTCATTTCTTCGATTCTGAATTCTGTAACGAACCTGCTATCCTCACTCAGCTGCTCAACAGCTGTAAGAGTATTCTGAGCATCCCAGGTAACACTGTACAATGACCCTATGGCACTCGAAAACATCCCGGCAAGCAAAACGAGCACGACAGCAAGTATACTGAATGTCCTGATCCTTCGCTTAAAATGCAAAGGTTCATAATCACTGATTTTATGCTTATCAGCCTTTCCGCTTTTAAGCAGCCTTTTGACCTCGGTTATCCAGACGATCAGTACCAGTGACAGGATAAGCGCCACCAGCGCAACCAGAAGATCCACGCTCAGAAAATCCGACAAAATCTCGTATTTTGAAAGGACAAGTACCAGTGTATACCTCTCATCAGCCGACCTTGCCATTACATAATATGGTTCGTGTTTTTTGAGGAACTTATTAAGGGCTTCCTCATCTAGTCCGTTGTCGTTATGAAAGGCAGGAATATTCAGTTCAGAGTTGTAATAAACGAATCTGCCGTTTTCATCCAGAAGAATTGCCTTGCCATCAAAAGCAGTCTCAATCTCGCAAAGTGCAATGGATGCCAGGTTGTCAGAACCATCACTTGCATTAACTTCCTGCATAGCATAATAACCATTGCCGATACTGCTGTATGCAGTAAAGCAACGCCAGTCCAGATCTCTCGATGTATCTATTATTCCCTGCTCTCCCTTCAGGGCATCTGCTGTTATTCCGGGAAGGACTTCAGCCTCGTCAGGAGCAATGAGTTTTCCGTCTTTGACTCTTACAACGTAGGTTTTTCCGTAATCTTCAACAGTACTGTCCAGGAAGTCACTGCTGCCCATCCTGTCTCTGAGTGCGAGAGCCCTGAAATATGTATCAGCCAGTGCATCCTTTTTATCCTTTTCAGATTGGCTGTCTATCGAAAAAGACAGTTGCTCAATCGAGCTTCTTATCCCGGACTCCAGGCTCGGAAAAGAAGTCTCGCGTTTAAGAAATGACTGAAGATTCAGATAAGTTCCGGCAATCTGAATACAGATTATCAGCACGGCTGCAATAATACACGCCAACAGGGCATTACCTGTTAAATCCGTTTTTTTTGTACCTTTTACCATATTTGGTTCTTCTTTATTTTCACTCATATTACACTGTCCGCATGTTGTGCGCTGTTTAACTATAATATATGGTATAGATAGGTTAAGTGAAACAAATTCGCTGCTGGAGAAAAAGTCCGGCCTTCAGTTACCCTGCTGCAAGCGAAATGCTCTGTATATACAGCAGCAGCATTAAAGCACACGTGTCTGAGAGTATTCCCAGATCAGCTCTTCCAGTATCTGATACAGATGCTCAGGATCTACAGGTTTAGACAAGTGAGCATCCATGCCCACCTGAAGTGAACGCTGAACATCTTCATCAAAGGCATTGGCAGTTAAAGCAATAATCGGTATCGCTTTGGCATCAGGCCTTTCAAGAGCCCGTATTGCTGCCGTTGCCTCCAGGCCGTCCATTTCAGGCATACGAACATCCATCAGGATCGCATCATAATAACCTGCCTGACTATTCTCAAACATTTCCAATACTTTCCTGCCGTTTTCAGCATGATCGATCTCCGCTTCACGCATGAGAATGATCTGTTTCATGATCTCTGCATTGACGAAGATATCCTCGGCCATCAGGATCTTTCTGCCTTTGAGATCAGCCCGTTTTTTCTCTTTAAAGAGACTCATATTATTTTTCCGGGCGATCCGCTCTAACTCATCAAGCACATTTGACGCAAACAAAGGTTTTGCCAGGAAACTGTCAACACCGCTGTGTAACGCCTCTTCCATGATTTCATCCCAGTTGAAAGAGGTCAGGATGATGACCGTAGTTTCCTTGTCATATTTCTTCCTTATTTCCCTTGCCACTTCTACTCCGTCCATTTCAGGCATCTTCCAGTCAAGCAGGACAAGGTTATAAGGCTCGTGCTTTGCATGCTGCACTTCAAGCATATGCAGGGCTGTCGATCCATCGTAACAGGTATCTGCTTTGATACCCGCTTCATCCAGCACAATCCGTGCGTGTTCTGCCGCAATCTCTTCGTCATCCACCACCAGGACCCGTATATTCTTAGGGTTCAGAGAGTATGAGGACAGCCCCTGATGATTGCTGTTATTCAGAGTAATGTTGACCGTAAACTCTGTACCGACACCTTTTTCTGATTCGACAGAGATCGTACCATTCATCAGTTCAACGATATTTTTCGTAATGGCCATGCCGAGGCCGGTACTGCCATACTTGCTGTTCCTGCTGCTGTCTTCCTGTGTAAATGTGTCAAATATTTTCGGGATGAATTCCTTATCCATACCGATCCCGGTGTCACTGATACAGAATTTAAGAGTCGAATGGTCTCCGTACACAGCAGTGCGTTCCACAGTCAGCATGACGTTCCCCGGCGCGTCCGTAAACTTGATCGCATTTGACAGGATATTGATCAGAACCTGCTTGAGCTTCATATCATCGCCGATGTAGTAATCACTTACGCCACCGATCACCTTGCACTCATAATGCAGTCCCTTTTCTTCACATTGGGACATGACCATAGTATTGATCTGCTCCAGCATATCGCGGAAGAAGAATTCTTCCTTGCGAATAACCATCCGCCCGGATTCGATACGGCTCATGTCGAGTATATCGTTGATCAGACCCAGCAAGTGCCTCGCACTCCCGTCTATCTGCTCTAAATACTCACGCGTTTCGTCAGGGAGGGACTCGTTGCGCAGAGCAAGGCTGTCCAGGCCTATGATGGCGTTCATAGGCGTGCGGATCTCATGGCTCACACTTGACAGGAACGCTGTCTTCGCCTTATTGGCCTCTTCTGCTGCCGCGAGAGCCTCGCCGAGCGCCTGGTTCTTTGCCATCGTCTCGCGCATTTCGGTGTCGATGACCGTCAGGCCAAGACCGACCGCGTGGACGATATGATCTTCACGGTTTTCAGCATGTCTAACGCCTGCCATGCGGATCATCTCGTAGTATTCCTTTCCGTTGCGCTTTGCCAGATAACGGTAGGCTATGATCGGATCTTTCTCCAGCGCTTTACGCACGTTGTCCGGATCGATGAATTCCAGGAAGCCCTCCCTGTAGTTTTCCGCAACGAAGTTGTTCGCATAAAAGGTGAAACGCTCCATGTAAGGGAAATGTATGCCTTCAGGTGTATGATCTGTATCTTCGGGGTCAGCCCGATAGCATACAGCGTCATCATTGTCCAGATCGACGTGATAGACACAGCGGTAGTCCGAGGCAAGCGCAGTTATCATCTTGTCCTGCTGATCTCGGCGTTCCTGCTGTTTTAGCAGCTGCTTTGAGCGTTTTGAGTCGCGTACCAGGAACATGATTATAATTGTGGCGACTGCAAGCATTATGCCTGCGACAGCACCCATATGATTCCTGATCACATCACCTAACGAATAGGAATGCAGCTGGTCCGTGTAACGGAAAGCAAGATTCTGAGCGTAATCAGGACCCAGAACGTTTATGCCGCGGTTGATTAGTTTCAGCAGTCCCTCATTCCCGATCTGCACGCCGAAGCTCCTGTCATCATTGTATGCGGTCTGAAGCAGTGACAGACCTCTGTAGCGGCTGTTTCGCAGGATATCGTTTGCTCTCAGTCCGTTCAGAGTTGTGCACCCTGCCTTTCCGTCATTCACTGCCTTGAGGCAATCATCAATCGAAGGATATAAAGTAATTTCCGCATCCGGATAGTATGTCTTCACGAAGTAGTACTGCATGCTGTTATTCTCATTCACAGCGAAATGCCGTACCGTCTCGTCGTTGTATTCATCTTTATATACCAGCTCTGTCGCAGCCGAAACGACCGCATTCGACTGGAATATTCCGCTCTCTTCCGCATAATACAGCCCGCCGCCTACCGGAAACACAATATCGACGCTTCCCTCTTCCAGCCCTGCAATCATCTTGTCGGAACTGTCGTAACCCGTATATGAGACTTTAAGGTCATCGAGCCCAAGCTCTTTCAGCATCCGTGGAATGAGGTCCTTCAGAAGTCCGTTTACCTCGCCGTCAGAGTCTGTACCGCTGTATGGGAGATAGTTATTCAGATAGCCTATATGCAATGAGTCATGTCCGTTCAGCCACTGCTTTTCATGCTCTGAGAAGGCACGGCTGGAAATGCTCACAGGATAGTATTTGCTGCGAAGAAAGTTGATGTAATTTGGTTCATCAACAGAGAGCTCAGTCTGAGCTATGTTGAGATCTGTAAGCAGGTCCGCACGATTTTTGCTGACGCAAAGGAAGTAATCGGATGCGCCGAAAGCGTAAAGAAGTTCTGCGTTAGCCCGTCCGTAGGCGCCGTCCCCTTCCACCGCCAGTACATCCACCTCATTGTCGTCAAAGGCCTTGAATAGCGGATTATAATCATCGAAAAGCACAACTTCGGCCTGCACGCTGTGATCCTGAAGGAACGCTTTGAGAGAGTCCGCCATGGCGCTGTTCAGCACACCGAGGCGCTTTCCTTCCAGAGTAACAGCATCGACAGTGATGCTCCCATCGTCGGTATGCTTTATAAGGTTATATGTCTCATTACCCATTGGCAAATCCGGGTAGCCTATAAGTTCTTCGCGCTCTTTTTTCCACGCAAGTCCGGCAAGTACGTCTATATCGCCGTCCAGAAGTTTCTGATACAGGTCGATGAAATCGCCGTATACATACTCGTAATGCCAGCCGGTATACTCTGACAGCTTCTGATAGTATTCATAGGCATAACCGGTCTTGACCGCACCCTGTCTGGCACCCTCCTGAAACACTTCATTCTCATAATAGCCAACCTTTACTGTTACGCTATTATCGTCAACAGCAAAGGCTCTCGCCGGAAAAAACATTCCGGCCAGCATAACGAGGCTTATGAATATTGCGCAGCCTGCAATGACTGCCTTTTGCCTCTTATAAACAGCCATCTTTTTGTCTTTCTCTGTCATATCTGAACCCTTTAATTTAATAAAAAGATGTTTTTTTAATTTTATCAAAAATTATCTGCACTGTACCTACATTTAACACCTTTTTTGCCCTGTTTTTTCCATTTTCGGAGCGATATGCTTAAATGCGGTTCAAACGCTGCAGACCTTGAAATGATCAGCATTACAGCCCGTCATACCATAAAACAGGCTGCAACGCTGTATTAGCGCTGCAGCCCGCCTTTGTTTTGGGACGTTGATTATCCTCGGTTCTACTTTTCTATGCCGTGATATGGCTCCCAATTCTCTTCACCTGTCTGCTGGACAGGGTATTCATGCACTCCGGTCTTCTTGTACTTCAAGATCTTCTTGATCCTCTTTGCCTGATATTTCAGAGCAAGTCCTATTGTCTCCTCGGCAGTGTACATATCCGCACCGTGAGGCATATCCCTGGTGAGATGTATCGCGTCGAATTCACATCTCGTTGTGCAGAGTCCGCAGCCGATGCACTTATTGGTATCGACTGTAGTAGCGCCGCACTTGAGACAGCGTGAAGTTTCCGCTTTGACCTGTTCCTCGGTGAGAGGCAGTCTCAGGTCGTCCATCGTCTTAGCAGGATCGCCCTTCTTGTGACCCGGCACCTGTCTGCTTGTGTCATCATACCATGCAGGTTTGCTGATATCATCTCTGTCGAGCTCGATGAACTCTCTCAGATCTCTGCCGATCGTAAGCGACTGACCAGGGTGTACATAGCGGTTGATGGAAACCGCGCCCTGACGGCCGGCAGCGACTGCGTCGATGATGAATTTCTGACCGGTGTAAACATCTCCGCCAACGAAAATGTCAGGCTCAGCCGTCTGATATGTAACAGGGTCGGCCTTGATGGTCTTGTTCCTGTTGAATTCAACCTTTGTTCCCTTGAGGAGGGCTTCATGGTCGGCCTTCTGTCCGATGCAGAATACGACATATTCGCACTCAACAGACTCTGTCTGGGAATCATCGAACTTAGGATCGAATCTTCCTTCGCTGTCCTTGACGCTCAGGCACTTTCTGAAGTTGATGCCGCACACCTTGCCTTTTTTGTCCTTGAGGATCTCGGTCTGGCCCCATCCTGCGTGGAGTTTGACGCCGTCGCTCTCGCAGAGCTCCTGGTCCTCGCCGCCCATAGGCATTTCTTCGTAGGATTCAAGGCAGTAGAGATCAACGGACTTAGCGCCCTGTCTTACGATGGTACGGGCGATATCCGAAGCGATGTTTCCTCCGCCGATGACAACGACTCTGCCGTCAAGCTTGTTAGGTCCGTTAAGGTTGATGTCCTTGACGTAGTCTATGCCCGCGATCACGCCGTCAGCGTCTTCACCCGGGATCCCGAGTTTACCAGGCGACTGAAGTCCCGGCGCTACGTAGAATGCTTTGTATCCCTGCTTGCGCAGTTCTTCGATAGTTACGTCCTTACCGACTTCTACGCCGCACTTGATCTCTGCGCCCATTTTTGTGATGATGTCGATCTCGTTCTGTACGATATCCTTTTCCACACGGAAATTAGGGATACCGTTCATCATCATTCCGCCCGGTTTAGCTTCCTTTTCGAATACCGTAACAGGATAACCTTCTTTGCGGAGGTAGTATGCGCAGGTGAGACCTGCAGGACCCGATCCGATAACTGCGATCGGGTACTCGGTCCACTGCTTTCCGTCCATGTTATAGCAGTCGTCAGGAACGAATTCTTCCGGATGAGCTTTCTCATACTGGCAGAGGAACTTCTTGATCTCGTCGATAGCTATAGGCTTGTCGATCGTTCCTCTCGTACATCTGTCCTCGCAGCGGCGGTTGCATACAGCTCCGCAGACAGCCGGGAACGGATTGTCCTGACGGATCAGGCGTACGGCTTCAGCGTATCTCCCCTCGCTTGCCATCTGGATATAGCCCTGGACTGCTATATGAGCCGGACACGCTGTCTTACAAGGCGCTGTTCCCGACTCGTAGCAGTTGATCTTATTGTCTTCTCTGTAAGTCTTGCTCCACTTGTCTTCGCCCCACGGAGTATCATCAGGCAGAAGATGCATAGGATACAGAGTCTTGCTACCGTCTTTGTGGCAGAGCTTCTGGCCGAGTTTTGCCGCTCCGGCAGGACAGACTTCAACGCACTTGCCGCACGCTACACACTTTTCATGATCGACATGGGCGCGCCACGCGGAAGCGGACATGTTCGGAGTGTTAAAGAGCTGTGAAGTTCTCAGTCCGTAACAGCTTCCAGGTGAGCAGTTGCAGATACCTACGATCCTGTTCGGTCCGTCAACGTTTACGATCTGGTGTACATAGCCCTTCTTTTCGGCTCTCATTATGATCTCGAGAGCTTCTTCTCTTGTTATATAGTGTGCATCCTTGCCTGTTTCTACGAGGAATTCCGCTATATCGTCTATACCAATGCACATATAGCCTTCGATATCGCCGACACCTTCTCCTCTGAAGCGCTGCGCTTTACGGCAGGCGCACACCATGGTGCAGAATTTGTCGTACTTCTGGAGCCAGTGTGAAAGGTATTCAACACTGACTGTCTGAGGTGTGGCTTCGATGGCGGATTCGACCGGTATGGTATGCATTCCGATTCCCGCGCCCCCCGGTGGGATCATCTTTGCCGTCATTTCAAGAGGTTCCTGCGGAGCGAGGTTGAACATCGTAGCGACTTCAGGATGGTCATCGCAGAGAGTCGCGTGCTCCACCATATATTCTCCGGAGCCGATTACCCACTTAGGGATCCAGTACTGAATGTGATGATCCTCATTGTCTCTGTTCTGTTCGAGTATACCGATCCAGATCAGATGATCGATGATCTTCTGAGCCTCATCTTTAGTCATTTTATTCATCTTAGCGAGCTGGCGCGTCGTATAGCCAACGCGACGCTTCTTGAAACTAAGCATGAACCTGACTTCTTCTTTAGTAAGCAGTCTGTCGAGAATCCAGAAGTCGAAATGATTCTCTTTCAGGCCTCCCGGTATCTTGCGATCCAGGCTGTCGGTGATCATTTTGGACAGTTTCTCGATAAGTTTTTTCTTCTCCGGGTCGTCGCAATGATGGTCGCCCTTATCAGGATAATCCCAGTCATTGACAAAAATATTTTGATTTACTTCCTTTACCATAATCTCCCTCTGCATACATATTCTGCGTATCAAATATAACTGAAATACTTGACTGTTTTATTCTATTACAAAGATGGCAAATAAAGAACATAAAAATGATTACAAAAGCAGCCTTGAAATACTAAAAAAGCCCGAAGATGTAGAAATCTTCAGGTTTCCTGATGGTGGAGCATACGAGGCCCGAATTTACGCGCTATTTCTCACTCACCTGAAACAATCTTGCGAATGCTCTCCCAATCGGCGCATCTTTGATAGTTTCCTTTCGGAAAAGCACATTCTCTGTTCCATGGTCTGTCAAACACCAGAACCTTAAGGTCCGGCAGATGTTCGAAAAATCTGAACGCCTTTGGAGAATCCTCAACTGCATAATCAAACTTCATCCTGTAATAATCTTCAAGTTCAAGAGTGCTATTACTGTTTTTGATAAAGTGATCCCTTCCATATTTATTGAGACAGTACAGTCTGGCGTTTTTAAGCCCATGCTCATCCAGCCATATACGGGATGTCTCATAAACGCTTGCTGGGCGGCCGGTAATGATCGATACCTCGTGCCCGCAGGAAATCCATTCGTTTATGGTCTCCGCAGCTCCCGGCGTCGCATCAAACGACAACAGTATCTCCGGTTCGTGCCCCCGACGCATAAACCGC
Organism: Mogibacterium sp.; assembly: GCA_017510725.1. Classification (GTDB taxonomy): domain Bacteria; phylum Bacillota; class Clostridia; order Peptostreptococcales; family Anaerovoracaceae; genus Crickella. The sequence goes on from JAFWMD010000014.1 coordinate 17,708, forward strand.
TCGTATTGTTCCTCATCCAGATCAAAAGACCTGTCCAGTTCAAAATAATGAATCTGATCATAAGGAACATGCTTATTGAACATTTCCAGCGCAAGCTTTGAGAAGGCCCTTCCTGTCTCGCACAGGCAATCGTCAAAATCAATATAGATATGCATTTTTATCTGTCCTCTCTTTTCTATCCTTTTAGTCTTTTGAGAGCTTCCTCGTTGTTTCCTGTTATCATTTCAAGCTTTTCACAAGTGCTCATTTCACTGCAGTCTCCGCAAGTCTCAATATCTTTGCTAAGCGCGCATTGCCTTATCGGGCAAAGTGAGTCGCAGAAAGGAGTCTTCACTCCGTCTATACGGCATCCGGCGCAATTGATCATCTCCGGCGTGATCTCTACACCGTTCAGCTCTGACCATTCCTTTGCGACCCTGATCCGCAGATCATTATCATTATTTTCAGTTGCAATATGGGCTTCACATATCTCGCAGTCCAGCCCGCAAAACGCTATATAATCTTTCATATGTTTTACCTTTCTTTTACTGCATTATTCTTGTAATGATTCTTCAAAACATTTTCGTTTTCTTGCATTCTTATCCCAATCTCTGTTCTCACACCAGTAAACAGTCCGGTCTGTCACGTCATATACCATGGACACTACGGTCGGGCATACTTCCTGTGAGACCGTTTTCAGTATTTCAAAGCAATCTTCCACATCAAAATCATCTGACGCCTTATCCAGCATGTCTTTTGCTATGTGATATCTGTCCCAGCCCATCCACGGATGTGTCTCCGAGTCCTGCTTGTACGGTGAGAAGTTAGTCAATATCTTGTATTCAGGTTTTTCATAATAGCTGGAGCCCTGTCCAGGAACGATGTGAAGCACGTTGCCTTCAGCATCTGACAGCGCAGACATGAAGGTCAGCCCGGGTATACTGTAAACAGGCCTTTCGGCCGCTATGTCCCGGATCTCCTGCAGTGTCTTCTTCTGCAGGAGAAGATCGATGTCCAGCATTATGACGTTCTCGCCGTCTCCTGAAGGATCGCTTCTTCTGTCAGTCGGCCAGCATGTGGGCATGCCTACAAAATCTCCACGGGAGTTGGCGCCGAACAGCGGCATCCAGCCTTCCGTTGCGTCATTGACCTCTATGTAGACGCCTTCATCTGCAGGTCTGACTCTGTACTCCATATCTAAAAGATCCAGATTCCAGCCTACTATCGTCTTATTCTTATTTACTACTATGCTTGTACACATTATTGATTTCCTTCTCTTGCTCCCTATCGTTCGGTAGTTTAAAGTGTCTTTTTTTTCCGGTCAGCCTCTATGGCCGGCCGGTATTATGTATTCTATACAATTGATCGCTTGTATTGTTCTACTTTGCGTAGACCTCGAAGAACTGCCACACGTGTTTATGTACCAGCTCCATCACTTCTTCCTCACGGGAAGGTTCTCGGTCGCATAGGTTGATCCATACAGTGATTGGCGATGAAAGCTGCGCTGCCATGATCTCAGTATCTGAATCCTTCAGCGTATTCTTGTGGATAAGGAATCTGATCATCCCATCAAAATATCTTATGATATCTTCGTAATTCACTCTAGTCTGCAGATCAGCGAGTTCCTTGTTTCGGAACTGCTCGATCATGAGCATCTTTCTGCCCTTGCTGATTGCAGGATCATGGAGTATACGTCTGACCTGACTCTGTATCATGCCGGCAGCATCTTCTGCAGTCATTCCCTGCTTATCCTTGGTGAACTCATGATCATCCCAGTTTGTATTGGCAAATAAAGAATGATTATCATAACCAGTCAGTACTGCTGCTACGACATTATCGAGTATCTCCTGTTTGCTGCTGAAGTGGCTGTAAAGAGACGCCTTGCGTATACCGACAGCATCCGCGATCTGTGAAATGCTCGTCGCTTCATACCCGTTTACTGAAAACAGATCGAGCGCAACTCTCAGTATTTCGTCTCTTGTATTGGCCTTTTCCATAATACTCCTTCCAGCAGTAACTGCATTTTTCGATAACTGACTCCTCTATTTTACCTACCGTTCGGTCGTTAGTCAACATCTATTTTATGAGCCAATCTGATAATATGTATTCGCTGTAAGCGAGGAATAAAATGCTATTGCGCTTTTGAGAGTTTTTATTTCTGATTGCTTTCATTACTACTCTCAATATTCCTAGTGTATTTGCATTTAGGATAGTTAGAGCAACCATAAAACTGTTTCCCCACATTGTCACCTCTCTTTGCTGTTCTAACAACAAGTTTCCCACCGCATCGAGGACAAATGCTTGGGTTGTATTTTTGCTCTTTTACATAAGTCAGATGCTTTTGCTTTTTCTCCTCATCATTATTATCAGTATATAATAATAACTGGTTGTATATTCTATCAACAGTAATTGTAGATAGAACATCATCATAGGAAGTTCTAACGACAGATAGATACGTCTTTAGATAGCTTGTCTGCAGTATTGTCGTTTCACTATTATTTACTACATCTTTCAACTCACTTCGGTCAGAGAAAACAACAATGGAATTCATTGGAATAGTATTTTCAAATAGTCTGTTAAGATTACTGATATGTGCGTTGTTTTGCCATATAGGGTTATAGAATTGGTGCTTTTCTGTTTTCTTAAATCCTAACAGATCTTTACCAGCGTATAGCGTTACTGTCCAATACTTACTCTTATCATCGCCAAAGATCCACCCTACGAAATCCTTACTCTCAAAAACAAATATGCCCTTTGTACAAACGAGAAGAACATCTATTTCAGAAGTGCCTCCATCAGCTTTCGGAATATAGAGATTATGCAGAACCTTTCCATATAAGCCTTTGCGTAATGATTTTGATAATATAGACACTATATTAAGTTCACCTATCTCTCCTTGTCTTTCAGGAGATTTAGAGAAACGTCCCGCTAACGCAAGAATTGCGATAACACATATTATTAATAATATGATGATTGAAGAACCAGAATCGTCCATTTGTCTCGCTAATTTATATGAAGTGCATTGTTTTAATAATTATAAAACACAATTGAATATCTGCGAAGCCTACAAAGCTTTTGTAATATGATTTTTATATTTTTAGATTTGTGCTCCAAATGTGTTCTTTTTTTATGAAGATGGCGAAATATCTCGAAGCAATAAAAAAGCCAGAGTCGTTGAAAACTCTGGTATTGAGTGTGGTGGAGCGTACGAGGCTCGAATTTAGACGCTATTTCTGAACACGTTGAAATGAAAGGATGACAGCACGCCATCTCTTTTCATCCAACCACTTAGCACCTTCTTGACCGGTTTAGCCGTAACCATGATCTTCATGGTTCCATGGCTCCGCCGTAGTGTTTCTTGTCAGGATCCACTTGTAATCCTCATATGTGTAATTTGGTTCGAGGCCGTTCTGGTGGTCTTCCCCGTCCGTAGTAAAGGTGGATGTCAGTACCATAACCTGCTCAGGCGCCAGCCCACGGATTTCCGCTTCTGCCTTGACAGCGTCATCTCCGGCATATCCGATTTCTGTCATAGTGCAGCCTTCCCAGTCGCTGAAATAAGTAAAGACTTCCTGTACAGCGTTATCATAATCATCCCCGTTAAAGTAGCGAGATGAGAACGAGCCCACCTTTACAGACGAGCCCCCACAAGCTGCAAGACATAACACTGCAATGGTAAGCATCACACCGATAATTAATTTCTTCATTAATGTGCCCCCTTTCTCAAAGCAATTATCATTATCCATCATAATTTTCCCACTCAAGCAGAGCGCTTATACTTACTTCTTTTTCTTTGGTGCCGGCAATTCATTGTACATAGTCTCGATAAGTTCACGCAGAAATTCTTTGTCTTCTACATCATCCACGAGCAACATTTCCTTAGCACCTTCATATGGAAGCTCCAGATTGGCATCAGGCATCATTTCTACAGCAGACTTCGTCGGCTTCACAAGAAAACGGTCATCGTAAATACCTCCGACAACCTTACCATCATAATAGATGATGTATTCCCCCATCATTACTCTGTAAGTAATCCTATTAAGCTCTGAAAGCTGCTCTAATATGTAGTTCAGGTATTCTTTACTGGATGCCACTATAGATCCTCCACATATCCCGACTTATATGCTTTTTATCAGTATAATCATTTAAGAGGATAAATACCATTACTTGTTTTTTGGCCCTTAAACCGGTAATTTGAGAAGTCCCTTAAATATAGTGCTGCAATTTCAACGCTTTGGGGGCGTCGTGCGTACGAGTTTCTATCCAACCACTTCCAACCAAATCCAACCACCCCAAAAAAAGCGAAAACCCTTGGGATTCCAAGGGTTTGGATGGTGGAGCGTACGAGGCTCGAATTTAGACGCTAATCCTGAACACGTTGAAATGAAAGGAGGACAGCACGCCATCTTTTTCCATCCAACCACTCATCCAATCACTCGCTCGTACTGGTTGTGTTATGTTATACTGTACGGCTTTTTCTGCTCGTAGTATAGCTTAAATTCCGATTATTCTTCGTCTTTTCTGTATTCCAGAATATCTCCAGGCTGGCAATCCAGCGCTTTGCAAATGCCATCCAGTGTGGAGAACCTCACCCCGTTTACCTTACCGGTCTTTATTTTTGAGAGATTGACATTGGAGATGCCGACTTTTTCTGCAAGCTCGTTCAGGGACATCTTGCGGTCAGCCATCATTCTGTCGAGTCTGAGTATTATCGCCATAGTGCCCTCCTTTATAGTATCTCGTCGGATTCGGTCTGGAGCTCGCAGCCGTAGTCAAAGAGAAGAGCCACAGCCCAGATCATCAATCCACTCATAACAGCAGGGACTATACTTGTTTCAAGCAGCATGAACACTGCGACGAATACTGCTATGATCTTGATGAGTTTTACATTCTCAGGAATGAAAGGTGAATAGTCTTCGTTGATGTTTCTGAAGAGCGTACCGATCTTTCTGAAAAGATAAGCGCTGGCGAGTGTGAGCACGATCAGGAACACGAGAAAGACTGTCATAGCGCTCCTGAATTCCATGTTCTCTGAAAGCATCTGGAAGAACTGATCGTCTTCCTGTCCGCTTATGAAGTATTTCAGCTTGTCCTGGTTTATGAAGAGCACCGGAATGGCAGCTGCGCAGATCGCGGCTCCTACATAGTTTACGACCTCAATGATCTTTGCGATCACTGCGAAGACTTTGCTTGTTTTCTGAAGATTTGCTAACTTGGTATCTTTATTCATGATAATGTCCTTTCTGTGTTTGTTGTTTTGATCTGTGAAATATGTTATTTAGGATCCTTACAATGCCCATTATACATATGAATTAATGTATGTCAACAGTTTTTTAATGTTTTACGATAATTTTTTTATAAATCAATTAAAACAAAGTATGCCTTATGAGGTCACAAGAAAAGCTCGCCGACGAGATCCTACGTCTCTATGACGGCTAGCTTATAGAGGTTGTTTTTCTACGCACATGCCTAACCTACTACAGAAAATCCCTCTTCTAGGCATACAAATATCACATAGGATAAATACCCATTACCTGGCTGTTTTTCGTCGCTTAAATCGAAAATTAGAGATTTGTCTCAAAGTAAAAGTGCTGGAATTTCAATGCTTCCAGCACCTTCATTTTTCACTTTTTTATGGGTAGGGATTAATCTTCATTTAATTCGATATAACGCGTCGATACTATCAGGAAATAAAGTATCCTCGTCATCTGTGATCCTGATTTGCAATTGTCATTTTTCTATGAGTAGATACTGCTCCTTTATGACTTGATCCTCTTAATAAGCTTGAAGCAATAGGATTCCATTCATATCCGCATACTTTGCATTTAACCTTAACAGGATGATGTCTACCGATATACTCCCCAATTATTTCAACAGTCGGATTAACAGCATTTACTCTTTCTATAAATTCTTCTTGTGATATCAATGCTCCTTTGTGGGCAGCTTTTGTTCCACACTTTCTGCACCCATCTCCAGCAAGTAAACTTGAAGGAATTACTATACTTGTTTTTCATCGCTTAAATCGTGAATTTGTGTGATACTATTCCGTCTTTTTTGTTGATCTCTCCTGGACACGTTCTGACATGTCATTGTTCTTATTGATTCCCGTTACACTGCTTGGAAGATCATTCATCACACCAACTGGAGGTATGCTTATAGATTCCCCTTTTGATGCTTTTAGCAACGTTCTTATTATTGCGATAACAACTATGATGCCAAGAACGGCACCCATTATTATTCCTATCTTATCAGAAACGAATTCTAATGCTTCTATCATTTCAGTATCAGTGATCCAACCCGATTTCATAGTTATCAGAAAATGAATTCCAGTGCATCGATCATTTTACATCTGGACAAAAGCAGAAAAAAGGATTATTTCATCTCAGCAAATGTATCGGCGGTGTTAACATTCATTAGTCAATACCGAATTTGACCGTGAAAAGGAACGCATAATCTATGCCTGCCTCCTTAATCCCGCGTATTGTGTCTTCAAGGGATTCAGGTGATTCAGCAATTCCGGGGAAGATGTCACTTTCATCGTCACTGACATATAAAATGCCTAACGGGATCTCTTCATCTGGCTTTACTTTTATTATTTCTGCAGGCTGCCAGGTGAAAGATGTGGAGTAGTCTTC
>JAFWMD010000015.1 GCA_017510725.1 Mogibacterium sp.
ATGTCTGACTTTCAAGGCCGGTCAACGTGTTTACGTCCCACTGACCGTCCACGAACATGCAGGCGGCGTAGAGGTCCGGATATTCAGATGCCAGGATCAGTGTAGTCATACACCCCATAGACTGCCCGGTGCCGTAAATACGGTTGGTATCGACAGCGTATTCGCTACTCATGTAGTCGATATAGCGTTTGGTGAGTTTCACATATTCCGTAGTGGTATAACCGCTATGATCATCCAGTATCGTTTCGGGATAAGTCGGAACGGCTACAATGGTTGGATGTACTGATTGCCATTCTTCTGCAGCCCACACAAGACCTCCTCGTCCCTGTGTGAGGGATCTCGCAGGATCATCCCCTGTACAGCTGGAATCGGCGATAAAGACTACCATCGGATAAGAAGCAGATTCATCATATCCTTCCGGAAGATAAAGATTGTAGGTGATCGACAGTCCGCTCTCGGGATCCGTGTATGTCTTCTGCTCAAATCTATCCGCATAGGTCGCTATGAGCGTATCTTCATCCTCTGCCAGTGTATTGGCGACAGTGCCAATCGGAGAAGCGGCATCTGCCTGCTCCTGCTCAGATGTATTGTTTTCTGACGAGTTGTCCTCCTCTTTCGAAGAAGTGTTTCCGCATGCAGCCAGAGAGCAGATCATGAGTGCTGCGAGCAATAGTGTAACAATTTTCCTAACCATAAGAATTCCTCCATTCCTGATTCTTAAAAAAGGCCGAAAAATCAAGTGGGATGAAACGAGCCTTTTGAGGCTTATTCAAAATTTAGCGATCCAGCCGTTTCTTTAATTCAACCTTGACTTTTTGGATATCGCTACAGGTTAAGATCGGAATCAGACTATTTATCTCTTCAATGCTCTTATCCCACCACTTGAAGTAAAGAAGCAGATTGATTAGTTCTTCATTCATGTTTCATTTGTTATCTCCATCAAATCTGAAGTTGTCTAACTCTGTTAAGATCTATTAATGAAATCTGCAATATCTTTTATTACTTCTTTGCCAATATGTCGCTCCACATTATATTCTTTTGACGCTTTAGTGATGTCATCACAGATGGCATACACAAACGCATGATCCAGCTCCGGATACAGTTTGAAAAACGTGTTGCTTCTTCCTGCCAGCAGTTGTCGGAATGATGCAAAATCTTCATTTGCCAGCACCTGGAAATCCTTTCCGCCCTGCATTATGAGGACAGGCTTGCTGTTTTCGAGCAAATAATCTGCAGCAGTCTTGCGTCCCATTTCCTTGAAATAATAGAGAGGTATGCCTCCGGCAAATTTCTTCTCCTTTGCCTCCTCATCACTCATACTATACAGATTCCTGAACTTCCGTGAGAAGGTCCGGTTTTCGATACCGACAACATACTTAAGGACAGATCTTTCTTCACCGGCCTGCTTCAGCTGCCTGAGAACGATTTCTTCCAGACGGTATGGTGTACCGGCCATCATAATAAGGCCTTTTACATCTGCTCCTTCCGCATCTATTCGCGGCGCAAGCATAGCTCCCATACTGTGCCCCAGAATGTATATCTGATCCGGATCGATGCGCGGATCGTCCTTAAGCAGCCTGACCGCAAGGACAGCATCCTCTATCGTCTCTTCCTTTACAGTAATACCGCCCTTTAATTTCTTGATCCTCCCTGCATGGGCATATGTGCGTTTATCGTATCGCAGCGAAGCGATCCCATGAGCGGCCAGCCCTTCCGCAAGATCTTTGAACGGTGTCAGTTTGCCGACCTTTTCGTCCATGTTGCTCGGGCCGGACCCATGCACCATCACAACAGCCGGAACAGGCTTCGAAACATCATGCGGCAGTGTCAGAGCTCCGTTCAGCGGATACCCGGTACCTTCTCCGACAGTGATTTTTTCCTCAGTGTTCCCGCAGATACCGATTTTCTGGCGCATAAGAAACCTAAGGACTCTGCTGTTAAAATCTTTGGCCTGTTCATACACTCCGTGGCTGTAACCTTCATACATATACAGCTGGCTGTTCGGGATCATTCCCTGCATTTCTTCTGACGCCGCCGTTCCCAGCACCTTATCCTGATCCGCACCTATGATCAGGGCCGGGCAACTGATCTTATGGAGATTATCGAAAACATCATGGTCAAGACAAGATCTGCATAGGATCCTGAATCTCGTATAGTCTTTAGGCTTTGCGGCCGCGATCATCCCGTTTATCATTCTGGCCCGTTCAAGATAATCTCCGGTGTATGAGCGCTCCGCAGTATCGAGCATGATGCCTTTATAATCATCTCTGTCAGCCATTCCAATCCATGTTTCAAGAGACTCCCTCATTATCTCATTAGGTCGAGACGCAGTGACCGCAAGCACAAGACTGCTCACCTTATCCGGATGACGGATCGCCATCTGCTGCGCTATCATGCCCCCTTGAGATACTCCGAATACGCTTGCAGGCCCTATGCCCAAGGCTTCCATTATGTCGTCCAGATCATCTGCCATGTCTGCGGTGGTGAAACCTTCAGGCATATCGTTTCTTCTGCTGAAAACATACACTCTGAAACTCTCCGCGAAGCATCTGTACATCAAGGCAAACGGCAAGGCAACACCTTTTGCTGTCTTGAATCCGTCCCCTACTCCCGGAAGCATGATAAGCGGATCCTTTCCTTTCCCGAAGCTGATGTAATCGCAGTCAAAGCCATTGATATTTATGCTCTCGTTACGTGCATCCAGTATCATATCATTCCTCTTTTCATTCAATCTGTCAGCTCCTGCAAACTGCAGATCATAATGTACTCTTCATCATTATCATCGATTACTTTGAAACCGACTTTCTCATACATTCTGACTGCATAGTTTGCCTTTTGAACGGCCAAAGAAGCCTTTTCAAATCCGTATTTCTTGAGATGCTTCAGCATTCTTTTCATAAGCTGCGTGCCGATTCCCTGACCACGATATTCCTTGTAAAGCGAAATGGCGAAAGACGGAGTATCATCATCTACATGCCCGTAGTCATCCATTATTCTTGTCCAGACTGCACCGATCACTTTGCCGGCATCCTCGGCAACAATGCAGTAATCAGCTTTGCCGCTCCCAAAATCTTTATAGTACAGGGAAAGCTCAGGCTGTTCAACGATAGTCCTGTTTTGCGGCTCCACACCCGGTGCTTAATTGTCTTTCTCGCCTTTGGGCGAAGGTTTAATGTCGTATTCTTGTCCATTGATATTTCCTCCTCGCGGCA
>JAFWMD010000016.1 GCA_017510725.1 Mogibacterium sp.
CTGTTCTTCTTACTCAGAAAACTCTTCATAATCAGAAACCTCCTTTAGTTATATAAATATAATCTTTTATTGGCAGTTTTGCTTTACAGCTGCTTTAATATCGGTTCCGGATCATTGACCAGGTCCGGGATGCTGTCCCTGTAGATGCGGCCCGAGAACGCCTCACTTGGAAGCGATATGAATTTTGCGCTCTCCGGAACGATAGGCCTGTAGAGCGGATCGGCTATGACGAAGGCTGCCCCTTCAAGCTCAGGGATTATGTCGTCCTCGTCAGGTGTCATTCGGTCACACTCTCTCAGGATGCCCTCAGGACACTCAGTCGCGCAGAGCACCTTTGCAGGAATGCCGCACTCGAGTTCGATCATGCCCGCAAGAGACAGTGAAGTGATTCCCTCACCGATCACGGCAGCGAATCCCTTTTCATAAGTGCTTCCGCCTTCACCAGAGCTTCCGTCCAGGAATACGCCTGAATCCACACTTATCTCTGCTGATTCGAATGATTCCGCTCCGCCCTGTTCTTTGAATCTCTTTACATTGAGTATTATCTGGTCTGCCAGCAGGCCCGGCAGCTCGTTGCCCGCAGGAAATCCAATGGCATACGGCATGCCGAATCTTTCGTACAGAACTCTGGCTGCGCCATAACCTGCTGCAGAAACAACCAGGTTTACATCCGCTTCAGCGGAGCGTCTGATCTCATCAAGGCTGCTGCCCATCGCCCACTTCGATACCACCTCAAAGCCCTCTCTCTCGAGCCACTGAACAATGGAATCATCCGTACCGTTTACTGAGAAATCAAGCGGGGTCAGACCGAGAACATTGACTTTGATCCCGTTAGGCCGCATGCAGCAGTTATCCAGTACCGAGGCGAGTTTACGTGCAGACATCTGCAATGTTCCGCTTTCGCCGTTTCTGTTCTCCGCAGGATCATCGACAAAGCGTTCTGCGATACCGGCGAATGCCATCGATGCCCCGTGTATGTATGTGTTCATTCCCGTAGTCGGGAAGCCGAAGCTCGGTATGCCCGACCTTTGCTCGATTACCGCTGCGACTGCTTCAAAGTCGAAGCCTGTCATCGTAGGGATCGGTGTCCCCGCGATTGCGATGAAAGCAGGCTTAAGTACCTCTGCCGCATCGACTATGTCGCTTATGAGCTTTTCATCGTCGCCCATTATAGCTTCCATTTCGCTGATACCGGATATATAGACCATGCTGTCCATGTCGTACCAGCGCGGTTCGTCGTGGGTCGTGTACGTCGAGTTGCAGCCTGAAGCGTCATGCATTACAGTCATTCCGCCCAGTTCAAACAACGCCGAGCACACGCCCATGACATCCGCTGAGTATGTAGAAATTATTCTTGCTGTCTGTTTCATCGTATGCACACCTCACATCCCAGGCCTTTTATCTGCACCAGTTCGCGCATCTCCTTCTTTTCGAGGAACGCCTCGCGCATAAGCCTGCATGTTCTGGTGACCGCCTCATAACCGTTCATGCCTCCGCCCTCAACGATGTTGACGAAGTGATCGGTCTCCTCGAAGGCTGCCGCTTTCTGTCCTATAGCCAGGACTTTTTCGTCTTCGCCGCCTGCCTCAGCATTTGCAGTGCGCGCAAACCTCATGCCCGGATGAACTGTCGGATATATCATGAGATCCGGGTGCTCTTTCTGAAGGCTGTCGAATGCCGCCCGATCGCCGCCCGGTATGCCGTCGACATATATTCTGGTGACATTTATGCCGTGACCGAGCAGCAGCTTCGCGAGTCCGAGAGGTCTCGGGCAATATGTATAGTCGATGCTCACCGGAGTATCCCCGATAAGCTTCCTGGTTTCTTCCAGTTCCCTTTCGCACTCCGCTCTGAGCGCTGAGATCTCCTCGCTGCTGCGCGGCATTATGCCCAGCACTTCAGCAAGTCCTGCGAATGTCGCATCGATCTCGTCGTAGTCGAAGCTGAACTTCAGCGCGTAGTGGACACCGCCGAGCCTTTCCGAAAGCATGTCGCCGCCCGGTGCTGCGTCCGGATTGTACGATACATAAACACGGCTCTCCGCCATCTGCTGGTACTCTTCGTAATTTTTGCACGATGTGATCTCATGCACCTTAAGGCCTGCGTCTTTCAGCATCTTCATCAGGTCACTGTCCTCATCGGTCGGCAGGTCGTTGCCGATTATTGCTACAGCATCCGGATCAATATCGCGGCCGTGAAGAAGCATATAGAGGCGCGACCTCATCAGCTGGTCAGGAGTAAGTCCGCTTTTGCGCATGATAGGGTTCATGTAGCAGTCCGTGAAATCGATGTCCGGGAATCGGCTCCTGAGCACGTCATATATCATGTCGAGATCTACTCCCGTAAAGTGATGCACACAGCTCGTATATACGAGGACTGCAGGCGGACGTTTCGGGAGCTTGTTGATTATGTCCGTAACGCCTTCTATTACGAGGTCTTCCATGTCTCCGTCGAGCAGATTGTTTTCTCTGACGGCCACCGTGGAGAATCTGTCAGTCGTTCCCATCTCAGCGGCAGTCAGAACGACTCCGCGCAGGCAGCCCGCGGCGCACACGAATATTTCGTGTGCCTCCGGGATGAGCATCCCGGTGTGGACGATGTTCCACGTGCCGCGGGCCGGAGATGAATACTCCAGCCCCGACCTGAACGGTGCCGGGAAGCCGGCGTCCGCGATCCGCACATGAGGTATCTCATCCGCGCTCAGCCTAATATTCTGTTTTTCATTTACTTTCTTCAGCATAGTCTTATTTCCGAATTGCATATCTCAAGTAGTTTCTTTGCCAGCGTCCGGTATTCATCTGCCATCTCGCTGTCAGGGAAGGCTTCGATTACCGTCTTTCCGAGATCTTCGGCATCCGTGACCGTTTCGCTTCTGCTCAGTTCACCGATGACTTCCGAATGGATGTCGGAAGCGAGCTCTGCTACCTTGGCATCCTCGTCGCGGACGTTTCTGCGGTTGAGGATGATGCCGCCCAGTGACGCATATCCTCTGTCCTTAAAGCCATCGAGCGCTACAGCTATGTTCGCGGCGGCATGGATGGCCATGTTCTCACCTGAAGTTATTACGAACACCTTGTCTGCATAGCCGCCGCGCATCGGCATGGAGAATCCGCCGCATACTACGTCACCGAGTACGTCATAGATTACTACATCCGGCCTGAACGTTTCATACGCGCCTTTCTCCTTCAGCTTGTCGAGGGCAGCGATTATGCCGCGCCCGGCGCAGCCGAGGCCCGGAGTAGGTCCGCCTGCTTCCACGCAGATGACGCCGCCGTAGCCTTCCTTCACCATGTCCGATAATTCGAAGGCATTCTTGTATTTTCTTACGAGGTCGAGCACCGTAGTCATGTCCCCCTGGCCATGCAGGCTCGAAGTGGAGTCTGCCTTAGGGTCACAGCCTATCTGCATAACCTTGTAACCCATGTCAGCAAGCGCAGCTGACACGTTGGAAACAGTCGTCGACTTTCCTATTCCGCCTTTTCCGTAAACTGCTATTTTTATCATTTGTTTTCCTTCCTTTGACAGGCATATGACTGCCGTTTATTCGTAAGTCGTTTTGACGCTTATGTCCGGTATGAGGCTCAGCCTGTGCGAGAGAGCATCTATGTCCCCTGCCGGGCCTTCGAGCATCACGCTTATAATATATTTTTCAGATCTCCTGTGAGGCAGTCCCATCCTGCCGATCAGCAGATGATTGTATTCCCTGAACGCTTTGTTTATGAGATCTGCCCTCTCGTTGCTGCGCATTATCACAGTGATCGATGCAAGTATGGTTTCATCCCTGTGAGGAGCCGGATCCGGGCTGCTTTCATTCCCGCCGGTTATTCCTACAGCCACGACGTTTTTCATTGTGTTCCGGCGGGTCTCCACCTCACCTATAAGGGCTTCGACCCCGAACGCATGGCGTATGTTATCTTCAGTCACAACGCCGGTTGTGTCTCCGAATATGCTTCTTCCGTCTTTTGAGAGCATCAGCGACTTGCCTGCACGCTGAAGCGCATGGGCCGGATAGTGTGTATTGAATACGCAGGCGACTCCCTCAGCCGCGAGAGCTGTCATCGTATCGAGCACGATGAGCTGGTTCTTGAAGTCGAGGTTGGATTCCGGCTCGTCGAGCACCAGTATCTCAGGTTCGGCCGCCATTGCACGTGCTATCAGCACCATCTGCAGCTCACCGCCGCTTATCGCATAGCATGGCTTGTCAGCAAGGTAAGATATTCCGAGTCTCTCCATCACCTGCTCAGCTGCCTTCATGTCTTCAGCCGAAGGAGCCGAGAAAGCGCCTATCCGGCTGCTCCTTCCCAGCAGCACGGTCTGGAAGGCCGTGTAGGATACCGCCGCCGACCTGGCCTGAGGCACGTATGCCATTCTGCGCCAGAGCTTCGACGCGGGAATGTTTCGTATGTCTTCACCGTCGAGCAGGCTTCGGCCGCTCTGCCAGTGCAGCATGTCCATCATGCACCTCAGCAGGGTCGTCTTGCCCGCACCATTCGGTCCGAGCACCGCGAGTATCTCTCCCGGCTCTGCTTCTATATTTATGTCTTTAAGTATCTGTGGTCCGCCCTTATATGCGAAGCTGCCGTTTTCTATCCTGAGTAAATTCATATGCGCCAGCCTCCGCTTCTTCTCATCAGAACTATGAAGAACGGCGCGCCTATCATGGCTGTCAGTATGGACACAGGTATCTCCGCTGCGGATATGCTGCGCGCCATTGTATCTACGATTATCATGAACACGGCTCCGAAGCTTATGGATGCCGGTACTATCGAAAGGTGGTTGTTGCCGAAAAGCATGCGGCACATGTGAGGGATCAGGAGTCCGACCCAGCCGACCTGTCCGCACATCGATACGCATGATGCCGTAATGGCAGTCGCTGCCACCACGGTAACTCCTCTCATAAGTCTTATGTTGACTCCCGAAGCTTTTGCCTCATCATCGGAAAGAGGCAGCAGGTTCATGCGCCATCTGATGAGCATGAAGAGTATCACTCCGGCGATTATGACAGGTGCGCCAAGCGAGAGCGTGCGGTAATTGGCCTTGTCGAGACCGCCCATCAGCCAGTAAGTGATGGCCGGAAGCTGGGATTCCGCATCAGCTGCAAACTTTACGAAGGATATGAGAGCAGAGAACAGCGATCCTATCATGATGCCCGAGAGCACTATGTAACTGAGACCTCCTCTGTCCTTGCCCGAACCCGCGAGCCATGTGAGCGCTACAGCAAAGCCTCCCATTGCGAGTCCCATCAGCTGTATGCCTATCAGATCGAAACCGAGCAGTATCCCCAGCGCGGCTCCGAAAGCTGCACCGCTTGCCACGCCCAGAGTGTCCGGGGTCGCGAGAGGATTCGCAAAAAGGCTCTGGAACGCACAGCCGGAGACTGACAGTCCCGCCCCTACCAGGCAGGCCAGTAATATCCGCGGAAGCCTGAGCTGCATCACGGTCTTCTCTATAAGTTCGCTTGAAGCATGTTTCCCTGACATGGCTGCGCGGAGCACGTCAAACACCTCGCCCGGTGAGATGGACATCCGTCCGATCCCAAGGGCGATTATTGCTGCGATGAACGGCAGCACTGTCAATATTACTATCCATGCGGCGCCAAGCCTTCCGTCTCTTCTGAGGCTCATATGCTTGTTCTGCTTCCTATTATTATTTTTTCTTTTACGGTGACTCTGCCGGATAATCAAAACAGCCCCGCTCCGTATGAAGCAAGGCTGTGTGGATACAAATATCAGTACGCAAAATAAGCGTGCTTAAATTGATCACCTTCGCATCTTGCTTCGGCCTCAAACCCGATCCGCGGGATTTCGGCTTCAGGAGGATGTTTCAGACTTTGGCATATGTCACCTTGGCATTGATACCGTCGAGGCGTCCGAGAGCTCCGGTAAGAGAATTTATCTTATCCATCGGTGCATCAATGGCTATGCTGATGATGCTTATCCCCTTTTCCTTATACGGGATCCCCATGCGTCCGATAATATAAGCGGAATACTCATGGAGAAGATCGTTCAGCATTTCCACCCGGTCGGACTGCGTGACGATAATGCTTATCACGGCGACTCTGGTTTCCATTGTTGATCTCCTGTTTTCAGTTGTAATGAGATTGTAGCACATACTCAGTCGTGCGGCAATCTTCTGTGATCCTCTACTTTATTTATGGTCAGAAACACAACGGCAGCTCCGGCAGCCGTCACAAGGGCAGCTGCAAAGGTAAGCACCTTTGCTCCGGAAGCGTCGAGTATCCAGCCTCCCACAAAACTTGCGATGATAGTCGAGAAAGTAAACATCATCGTGAAAAGGGACTGGCCCTTTACGGCCTCTCCCGGGCTCATTATCTCGTTTACGTAATAGACCATGGCCGGCATCATAAGCGCGAATGCCACAAGCTGGAATGCCTGTGCGGCAAAGAGCACGCCTACCGAACCTGCGAGCCAGCAGACAACGATCTTACCTGTGAAGCCGATCGACGCGATCTTAATGAGCGTGCGGC
The DNA here is from genome assembly GCA_017510725.1 of Mogibacterium sp. Classification (GTDB taxonomy): domain Bacteria; phylum Bacillota; class Clostridia; order Peptostreptococcales; family Anaerovoracaceae; genus Crickella. The sequence continues at coordinate 6,488 of JAFWMD010000016.1, forward strand.
TCTGGAAGTGCTTCTTTATTGTTCCTATGAATACCATCGTAGGCATCTCGAGAAGAGCCATCAGAGACAGTATCCTGCCGGTCTGCTCAGTAGTGCCTCCTACTCCGCCTGCTATCTGCGGCATGTAATTGCTGAGGATGGCGTTGCTGAAAAGCAGGCCCGAGATCCCCAGGTTCATTATGAAGAAGTATTTATTGCGTCTGATGAACGCCCGGAGGTCTATTCTCTCGTCATCTTCCTCATCCGCTCCGGCCGGTTTTCCGCCGGCATGTTCGGCGGCCTCAATATCGTTTGCCCGCTTCATTTTTCTGAAGCTGTATTTTGTAAGGAAAAGCAGGGCTATGAGCAGCAGGCAGGCTGCCTCAGTACATACCGGTACCGACATCTCGCCTTTTTTCTCTACCAGTGTTCCGAGCACCGCCACTATGGCGGAAAATCCCAGAGACCCACCGGCCCTTCCTATCCCGAAGTTTACGTTCGTACCGCTTTCGCCGAGCCTGAATGCAAGTGAGTTGAGCAGCGGCTGAAGCAAAGCGTGTATCGCCAGAACTGCCGCGATGGCCGTTGCCAACATGAAGGACCCCGCGGCGAAAACAAAGTATCCCGCACAGGTCAGCATCATGAGCAGTGTCATCCAGGCTGAGGCGTCGATTATCTTTATGCCCTTTGCCCTGTCCATGTGGTCGGCAACAAAAGGCTGCATCCCGAGTGCCAGCAGATTTGCTGCTGCAAGCGTTATGCCTATATGCATGTTATCGTAGCCTTTTGCGAGCATAAAAACCGAGGCAAAACTGCCTGTGATACCATAGATCATCCAGTATGCCCCGAGTGTTGATGCGTATTCCAGATTAAGTTTTAATGATTTCAATCCCGTTTAATCTCCTGTCCGTCAGAACTCATCAGGTGAGAACTCCAGCAGGCAATCATACGCTTCCTGTCCAAAAAGTGCAATATAGTCAGCAACAGCTCTGTCGATAATTTCCTTTGCATCTTCAGGGAAGTGCCTGCAGATCTCATCAGCTACAGAACAGTAAATGTGAGCAGTATGGAAGTTGAAATCCCTCATGGCGCTTGTTCCGAGCTCAGCCTTCTTATCCGAGACCAGCATCAGCTCTTCTTCGCTCAGCGGCTTTCCCCAGTCAAAGTCGCAGCGCTCGCCGCCCCAGCTCATCGATGTAGTGAGCGGAGTACATACGGCACCGGCACCGAAACCTTCATAAACTGCCGCATCTACATTAACGCAGTACTCACGTCCGTACTCGAGGATGTCGTACTTCTTCCATGCCTCGCACCATGCGCATTTTGCGATATATGTCTGGTAAGTCGGCTCAGAACGGAGCATTCCGAATTCCATCTGACCGGCATAGTCAGGCTTCCACTCGCCGTACGCCTGGTTGGTCCAGAGGTCAACAGGATCGCCTGCCTTGCGTGCGCGCTCTGCCATCCTTGCACCGCGCTCCTTGCCGTAGCGTATCATGCCGTCCTGAATAGCAGTTCTTCCTTCTTCGCCCTTAGCTTCTATTGCCGCGCGGCTCAGGAAAGCGAACATCATCGCCTGGTTTTCGATCTTAAGTTCTGCCATTATCAGTTCTCCTTTTCCATCTCGCTCAGACGTTCAAGTATCGCATGAGCTGCAATGTTTCCTTCACCGACAGCCTTCGCTATCTGATAAGGCCTGCCCGTGCAGTCGCCAGCAGCGTAAAAGCCTTTAAAATTAGTCTCCTGGCTGCGGTTTACCACTATGTGCGCTCCATCCATCTCAAGACCCGGCATTACCGTTGAAGGTGCAATGGCAGGTCTCAGGATGAAGATACCGTCTACATCGATCTTTGTGCCGTCCGTAAGTTCGATCGAGTCGCATTTGAATCCACCGTCCAGCTTCTTCACAGGGAGCTTCAGGATCTCAGCGTTTTCTGCATCAGTGGTGTATCCGAAGCTGGTATAAATATACAGCTTCCCGCATACCTCTTCGAGATACTTTATGTCGTGTGCCATGCGCTCATCCGTACAGTACACGGCTGCTGTCTTTCCCTTGTACAGGAATCCGTCACATGTTGCACAGTAGCTTACGCCTGCACCGAGCAGCCTGTCCTCATTCTCCATTCCCTTGGCAGCTGCAATACCAGCAGCAAGCAGCACCGTACGCGCCTCAAACATCTCATTGTCTGCGAGCACCATGAAAGTGCCTCCCATGTCAGCGATATTGGTAACACGCTTATCTACAGGCTCGAGTCCCATCTCTTCTGCCTGCTCGCGGAACTTCTTATTGAGGTCAGGTCCCGAAACCATAGGTACGCCCGGATAGTTCGCGATCTTCTCGGACTTGCCGACCTTATCGCTCAGCTCATTTGAGCCAAACCAGATGATATCCTTGTTGTGCAGCTTCAGAGTAAGTGCTGCAGAAAGGCCCGCAGGCCCAGTCCCGATTATTGCTACATCAAACATAGTTAACCCTATTTCTTAATCAACAGATAAATACATCACAAAAGTTCCTCTCTCGGGTACGCCTCGCGGCTCAAAATTTGCGACGCATAATGCTATCTATGAATCTAACGGCGTTGCCGTAAGGTAGATAGCATTGGCCTTCGGAGGCCAAGCTCCTCCGGCACGGTTCCGGGCTCGAACTTCGCAGCTATGCTGCTCGTTCTCCCCTCGTAACCGGCTGCAAATTGGCCCCTCGTTCGGATACTTTTGAGCTGTATTATGCTACATTGCTTTTGACAGCTCAATCTGACGACGGAGCCAGCTGATCCAGGCATCGAATCCTTCGCCTGTCTTTGCCGATACGAAGAATATCTCCGACAGAGGATTCAGTGCGTGTACTCTCTCAACGAATGCATCGTCATCGAACGCGAAGAACTTACGCGTATCTGTCTTGTTTACGAGAACTGCCTGTGTGACCGTGAACATCAGAGGATACTTCAGCGGCTTGTCATCGCCTTCAGGTACTGAAAGGATCTCTATATTGATGTTAGCGCCTGTATCCTGCTCAGCTGTGCAGACCAGGTTTCCGACGTTCTCCAGGAAGACCAGATCGAGATCTCTGGTGTCGAACTCGTTGATCGCAGCCTGTGTCATCGATGCATCCATGCAGCATTCGCCGCCTGTGTGTACCTGCATCGAACGTACGCCTGCTTCTGCCATCTTCTCTGCATCAACAGTTGCCTCGATGTCTGCTTCCATAACGCCTATGCTATACTCTCCGCCCAGCGCTTCGATTGTACGCAGAAGCGTTGTAGTCTTGCCTGCTCCAGGCGATGCCATCACGTTCACCAGGAAAGTGCCGTTTGCCTTGTTCTGAGCCCTTACTTCCGAAGCGATACGGTCGTTTTCTTCAAAAATACCTACGTTTACATCTATTACTCTTACATTGTTTTCTGCCATGTCTTTCACCCCTATCCAATGTATTCCAGGATCTCCTTGGCACGCTCGCCGACCCATTCGGACAGCGCGATTATGCCTTCACCTGTTGCTGCCGACACCATGAACACAGGTGCATCAGGGCAGCACTCAGCTACATACTGCTTGAATTTCTCCGGGCTGAAGTCAAATGCCTCCATGGCATCGATCTTGTTGACGACTACTACGTCAGCCTTTGTGAACATCAAAGGATACTTGAGCGGCTTGTCGTCTCCCTCAGGTACCGACAGAATCACAAGGTTGATCTGTGCTCCGGTATCAAACTCCGCAGGGCATACCAGGTTGCCGACATTCTCAAGAATTACGATGTCGAGGTCCTTCGAATTGATCTCATGAAGGGCCTGACGGCTCATGTCCGCATCAAGGTGGCACATGCCGCCTGTGTGGAGCTGTACCGAAGGGATGCCCGCATCCAGCATTGTCCTGGTATCTACATCACCATCTATGTCTGCTTCGAGCACTCCCACCTTGCAGAGCAGTCTGAGCTGCTCCACCAGTCTGAGTATTGTGGAAGTCTTGCCGGAGCCCGGCGAACTCATTACATTGATATAAACAGTCTTTTCTGCTGCCAGTTCTTCACGAAGCTTGTCCGCATCCGCATCGTTGTCTGCGAGAATGCTTTCCTTAAGGTCAATGATCCTTACTTCTTCCATTCCATTATCTTCCTTTCTGTATATTTATCCCCATACTCATTCCTTGTCTTTGGCCCCGACTCGGGTAAGACGTTTCAAAAAAGCAAAAAATACAGGGATTTTTCTTTATATTATCCAACTTTTTTACTTTAAAAGTCCTTTGGAAACGTGTATTATATGCTACTCGTATGGTTATATGATATAATATTGTGTTGTAAATTACATTATATGACTAAGATTCAGTTAATGCACGAATTATATAGAAACAATTCTTTCAGCGCAAGACAGAAGCGCATTGGGCCAGAATCATGAGCAGAAAATACACAGAAGCAGAATACAGGAACATCAAAAGGCGTGAGCGCGAGGTCATCGAGCAGATGCTTGCAGAGCTCAAAAAGTCCAAGGACAAACGTTATCTCTTCAAGGAGAAACACGTTGTGACCGACCTTAAGGACATGCTCAACTACAGTGCGAATGAACATCCGGATCTTCCGCTCTTCATGCAGAAGTACAAACCGAATCAGCCTTTCAGAGAGATCAGCTTCCGTCAGGCACTTGAAGACGTAAACGCGATCGGTACCGGCCTTCTCGACCTCGGTCTTGAAGACAGGCATATCGGACTCATCGGACGCAACTCATCTGAGTGGGGTGAATCCTACCTCGCGATAGTCGGCGGCGTAGGTGTCGTGGTACCTCTCGACAGGGAGCTTAATGAAAGCGAACTGACACAGCTCACCGTTAAGGGAGAGCTCGAGGCAGTCATCACTATCAACAACAAGTATTACGAGATCTTCAAGCGCATAAAGGCAGGCGGCGAAACGAATCTCCGCTATGTCATCAACGCAGACATGGATGAAGATGAAGATGCCGAAGCCGGCCTCATTTCGTGGAAGAAGCTCCGCGAAGAAGGCCGCCACATGGTATGGAACGGAGACCGCCGCTACATCGACGCTCAGGTAGTTAATACCGACCTCGCTGCGATCATCTTCACATCCGGTACGACCGGCGTGGCAAAGGGCGTAATGCTCTCGCACCGCAACCTGATGCTCGACACCATGCTCGTACAGTCCATGTTTGAAGCACGTCCTAAGGACATCTGCTTCTCCGTGCTGCCGATGCATCACTGCTACGAGTGTACCGCTACCTTCCTCAGCTGCGTATACAGCGGAGCAACGGTCGCGTTCAGCCGCGGACTTAAATACATCCGCAAGGACATTCTCGAAGTAAGGCCGACCATCATGCTGGCCGTGCCTGCAATCTTCGAGAACTTCCACAATAAGATAAGACGCTCGGTCGCAGACAAACTCAGCGAAAAGCAGATGAAAGTCTTCGAGCTCATGGACCGTGAGGCCAGCCGCTTCAAGGTAAAGCTGCCTAAGAAGGTCACGAAGGACATCGAGGCTGTGTTCGGAGGCAGAATGCATACTATCATCTCAGGCGGAGCACCTATCGACGGAGCCATTCTCGATTCGTTCTGCAATATAGGCTTTAACGCCATCCAGGGCTACGGGCTCTCGGAGTGCGCACCTATCGTGGCTCTCAACCCTGCAAAGCGCAAGTTCATGAAAAACTCTTCAGCCGGCCACATAATGCCGTTCACCGAGTGCAAGATACTCGATGCTGACAGCAACGGAATCGGTGAGATATGCTTCCGCGGACCTCAGGTAATGATGGGATACTACAAGGACCCTGAAAACACTGCCGCAGTGCTCGATGAAGAGGGTTGGTTCCACACAGGGGACATCGGATACCTTGACCGCGACAATTACGTGTTCATCACAGGCCGCAAGAAGAATGTTATCATCGCCAATAACGGCAAAAACGTCTTCCCGGAGGAGCTCGAAAGCTACCTGCAGGCACTGCCTGTCGTGGCTGAGTCCATGGTCTGGGGCGGTGACCGCGATCCTAACTCACCATGGAACGGTATCTGCGCAACAATCAGGCTTGATAAGGAAGTTCTCGAAAGAAAGCTCGGACCTGACTACACAGCTGAGCAGGCAGAAGCACTGATCGATGCAGAGGTCGACAAGATCAACAGCGATCTGCCGAGATTCAAGAGGATCGCCCACGTGATAGTGCGCGACCGTGAATTCGACAAGACTACAACTAACAAGATAAGGCGCTTCGTAGAAGACAACAGGCGGGCATAAAAGCTTACAGATGCAGCCGTAAAAGTATTAATGAAAAAACGGATGGCACATGCCGTCCGTTTTTTGTGTTTTGTTCTGTGCTGCTCTTTTTCAGTTGAATTGTATAGAATCGATCAGCAGCTGCATGCCGCGCATCTGCTCTTCAGTTACAGTGTTGTCTGAATTGGCAAGGTAAATCTCAATCACATAATCCCCGTCAAAGATATATGCGGCTCTGTTCACCTTTTCATGATCGTCCATGCTGCGCCAGCCTATATAGCAGTCCCTGCCGTCTACAGTCATCATCTCTGCTTCATTCAGGCTGCCGGCAGCTTCTTTTGCATCTTCACGCCCGCCATACGGCGTGCATCCGCGGAAGCTGAAAATCGAAACAGCCATATAACCGTCGGCGTTTTCGTACGTGATCTCAGAGACAGTTTTTCCGTCATCCTGCCAGTATGAAGTCAGACCTTCGCTCCATCCCTCAGGAATATCGTACGAAATAAGACTGGCAAGGCCTTTCGGTCTTGCCAGAGTCCGCATCAAAACCACTGATGTCAGCGCTAAAACGATAACCGCAATGATAATGATTTTTTTCTTCATTTAGAGTGCAGCTGTGATAATGGACATCCTGTAGACTTCTTCTGCGTCGCAGCCTCTGGAAAGGTCGTTGATAGGCGCATTGAGTCCGAGCAGGATCGGTCCGTAAGCAGCATAGCCACCGAGTCTCTGAGCGATCTTGTATCCGATGTTGCCTGCCTCGATGATCGGGAATACGAATGTGTTCGCATAACCTGCAACCGGTGATCCAGGGAACTTCAGCTGGCCGACTGTAGGCGATACAGCTGCGTCGAACTGCATCTCACCGTCGATGGCCATGTCAGGGTTGAGCTCCTTGGCGATCTTTGTAGCCTCTGCAGAGAGAGCAACAGTGTTGCCCTTGCCGGATCCCTTTGTGGAGAAGCTGAGCATTGCTACCTTAGGATCGATACCGAAAGTTCTTGCGCATTTCTCGATCTCAACTGCTACCTCAGCGAGCTTCTGAGCGCCTGTAAATGTAACATTGCCTTCCTTGTCCTTGCTGTCCTCATACGAAAGGTTAACAGCGCAGTCGCCCATTGCGATCGTTCTGAGGTTCTCGTCTCCGCCTTCTCTTGTGAGGATGAAGCAGGAGCTTACGAGGTGAGCACCCGGTTTTGTCTTAACGAGCTGGAGTGCCGGGCGGATGGTATCAGCTGTGGAGTATGTAGCTCCGCCGAGCAGGCAGTCAGCCTTGCCCATCTTTACGAGCATGGTGCCGAAGTAGTTGCCCTTCTTAAGAGCGGCAGCGCATTCCTCTTCAGTCATTTTGCCCTTTCTGAGTGCTACCATGGTCTCGACCATCTCAGCCATTCCTTCGTACTTCTCCGGATCGATTATCTCAGCCTTGCTGATGTCGAATCCCTTTTCAGCTGCTGCAGCCCTGACTTCCTCTTCATTGCCTACGAGTACAACGCCCATGAGTCCCTCAGCAAGAAGTCTTGCTGCTGCTTCCTGTATGCGGGCATCGGAACCTTCTGTGAAAACGATTGTCTTTGGCTCTGCTTTTACTTTTTCAATCAGTTTGTCAAACATGTTCTGTCTCCATAAATAGTTAAAGTAGCAATATTTTATTACCGCTCTTATTGTATCAATGTGGCATCGAAATTTAAATACTTTTGTTGACTGTATATAGAAACGTGTTTATACTTTGTATATACAAGGAGGTGTTTCTTATGCAGCTAACATTAAAGCAATGGGGCAACAGCAGCGGCATACGCTTCACCAAAGAATTCATGCAGCGTGCCGGTATCAAGCCTAATGATACCCTGAATGCAGAGATCGTCGATGGTAAAATAATCCTGACACCTGCTTTCCGCCACAGAAGTCTCGAAGAAAGAGTCGCCGAATACGGCGGCGTTCTTGACTTATCTGAAGAGATGGACTGGGGTGAGCCTGTCGGAAGAGAGGTCTGGTAAATGGCTGCATTCGAACAGGGTGACCTTCTTAAGGTAAACGGCATATCCTTCCCGGTGATCGTCGTAAGCAACGATCTTTTTAACAGCACCGGCAAGGCTGTCGTTTGTCCTATAGAAAAAAATACTTCAGCGGGTCCGCTGCATATCGAGCTGACTGATGCCCCTGTCGAGGGATATGTGCTTTGCGAGCAGGTCAGATATCTTGACCTGTCATCGAGGCGCTTCAGTAAGCTCAGCAACACACGCTATTTCGACATCATGAATATCTCCGATGCTGTAATGGGGATTTTCGATTATCAATCATTTTAAACCAGCTTCTGGGTTGGAGGTTCTGATATGGACAAAAAGAAAATAATTCTCGGGATCTCGGGCGGTATCTCCGCCTACAAGTCTGTATACGTAGCAAGCGGACTCAAGAAAAAGGGATATGACGTCCACGTAATCATGACAGACGGCGCCGCGAAGTTCGTCACACCGCTTACGTTTGAGACCATGAGCGGCAACAAGGTGGTAACTGACGTTTTCGATCCTGCCAACGAGACGCCTACCGAGCATATCACTCTCGGGCAGTCGTCAGATCTGGTGCTGATAGCTCCAGCAACAGGCAATACGATTGCCAAGCTCGCACACGGCATAGCAGACAACATGCTGACTACAACAATGCTGGCATGCACCTGCCCTGTTCTCATCTCGCCGGCAATGAATACGGCGATGTTCGAGAATCCGGCTACACAGGCTAACCTCGAAATTCTTCGCGAGAGAGGTTATACGATCATTGAGCCGGCAGAAGGAATGCTGGCATGCGGTGTTGAGGGCAAGGGAAAGATGCCTGAGCCTGACGTGCTTATCGACTACGTTGAACAGTGGGTCGAAAAAGATAAAGACATGGCAGGCCTTAAGGTTCTGGTGACTGCAGGTCCAACACAGGAAGCGATCGACCCGGTACGCTACATTACTAATCACTCGAGCGGCAAGATGGGTTACGCGATAGCAAAGATGGCTGCAAGGCGGGGAGCTGAGGTGACTCTCGTTTCCGGAAGGACAGCTCTTCCTAAGGAACGCTTCGTCGAGACAGTAGATGTACTGAGCGCTCAGGATATGTTCGATGCTGTGACATCGCGTGCTCCTGAGATGGATATAATCATTAAGGCCGCAGCCGTTGCGGACTACAGGCCTGCAGAAGTCGCGACCGAAAAGATCAAGAAAAGCGATGCCGAGGCCGGACGCAGCATTGCGCTCGAACCTACGAAGGATATCCTCGGAAATCTCGGCACGAACCGCAAAGAGGGACAGTTCCTCTGCGGATTCGCCATGGAGACGCAGAACCTGCTCGAAAACGCAGCCGCAAAGCTGGTTAAAAAGAACATAGACATGATCTGCGCCAACAGTCTGAAAACAAAAGGGGCAGGATTCCAGGGCGATACCAATGTGATCACGATCCTGACTAAAGACGGCATGAATCAGCTGCCGCTGATGAGCAAGCTTGAAGCGGCAGACGCAATACTCGATGAGATAATGAAGAGGCGCTGATCCAAAAGGAGAATTCATGGCAGCAGAAAAGACTGTTGATGTTAAATCACTAAAAGATGATTCTCCTATCATTTTTTACACTTTTGAATACCTGAGCGATTCGTCCCGCTTCCGTACGCTGCTTGAGGAGCGTTTCAGAAGTACCGGTCATACCCGAAGAATCGAGTTCCGGTACTGGGACTGCTATCACGAGATCCCTGATACGGACGGGGACATCTATGTGTATGACGCATGCACCATGTCTGCACTTGTCGATAAAGGGATCATCCGTGTGCTGCCTGAAATCATCGATACAAGCAGGGTGTTTGAATGGATCCTGGACCGCAGCAGGATCAGGGGAAAAATATACGGGTTTCCGTTCATGACATGCACAAACGTGCTGATATGCCGAAAAAAAGACTATACTCCGGTAAACAACATTTTTGAGATCGAGGGAGGCCTTTCGGCACCTCTGAAGTCCATGATCGGATACTATAGCGTGCTCGCCTTCTGCAATTATCAGGACAGTGGCGAAGGCAGTATCGATGTGGTCAAAAGAATCTTCAAAGCCATCGGAGGACGTGAAGCCTTTGAGGATTCTAAGCTTGATGCGGAAAAAGTAATAGACAGGTTCCGCAGCGGTAAATGCAGGTACCTGCTGGGTTTCACTGAAAACCTGAGATTCCTTGACAGGGAGGAATATGTCGTTCAGCTGGCCAACTTATCTGATAGCCCCGTAAACGAGATGCCCCTGTTCATGACTGACTTTATTTCCATGGGATACAGCACCTCAGGCGAAAAACTTCTTGACTGTCTGGATATCATGGAAATCGTTACAGACAGCAGTTTTGTCCGCGATCTGTGCTCCAGTGAGAATGGTCTCGAGTACATGCTGCCCGCAGATAAGACTCTATACCCGGTCCTCGCTGAACTGGATCCAGTCTATGAGCAGCTTTATGATCTGGTCAGCGATGAGAACAACGGGATCTTCAGGTATGGCAGTAATTTCTATGAAGAATTTGACCTTCGAAAGGAATATTTACTGGACGTAATCCAAAGCATGGAAGACGATTATTAGTATTGAACCCAGCCCGGTTATAATACACCAGAAAGCCTTGGAATCATTGGACTCCAAGGCTTTTTAACCTGATTTCGACAATAAGCAGATTTTATTTCTTTGTTTTAACCGTTTTAGCCGTTGACCAAGGTGAAAAGCTATGAAAACAGACATGCTAATAACATGTCTGCTCTCATTATTTTACCAGTTCACTCATGAAGCTGCAGTTTTGTGTGCATATTGTTCTCTGCAAACTTATGCTCCAAGGAACATCAGTCCATATTTAAGTGCAATACCGGATACCATGCCGATAAACGGATCGGAGAAGCTTGTTACAATGATTACACAGGCACCTACAACCGGGTCTTCGGTGAGTGCCGCTTTTGCATCTTCAGGGAAGACCGCAAATGCGCCGAGTACGAACAGGAATCCCGAAATAGTCTCTGCCGGAATGTGCTTAGCCAGCTTTGTGATCGTTTTTGTCAGGAATATCGCTGACACGATCGCAACCAGTAACACTCCTGCAAGCAGCGGATGAGGTGCTGCTGCGGTACCGCTGATGATTGCTTCTACCGGACCTCCGCCAAAGAATGCGCTTGCCGAATCCGCAAGACCGGAATAAACGGTGATAGCGTCTACATTTGCCGTTTCTCCTGCAATACCAGCCGTAATAGTGGCATAAGCGATATTTCCGCCTATCTGAAGAGTACAGACAGCCAGTACGCTGCGGATGATATGTGGATTAACGGTCAGTTTCAGAGGTATGAGCTTTTCCTTACTCATGTCGACTTCCAGCAAATGATCCTGCTGGCCTGTCACTCTGACTTTGATAAGGTGTGCAACATCACTGACAATAACAGAGACTGCGATCGTCCAGATAAGATCGTTAGTTGCAAAATAGACAATAATTGCCGATGCCATGGAAATGCCGGAAACAAATCTGTTCTGTTTGATCATGTCAAATCCGGCTTTAGCCAGCATCAGGCCTACGCCTGCCAGCATAGCGTTCAGGATGCATGGGCCGATAAAGTCCATGGTCTTTGTCAGCACGCCGCACAGTCCCAGAATCGCCATTACGATACCACTGTAGAAGATAATGTTCAGTCTTTCATTGCGGTCATGGCTGATTGTTCCTGCGAGCACTATACTTTCTGCCTGCAGAGAAATCGGCGCGATCTGGTGAGTCAGAAGCATGCCGAAGCCGCCGACTATGAAGCCAAGTGCTGTAGGAAATGCAGCAAATCCATATGACAGTGAAAACATGGCCATCGGAATTGCGTTAAAGACAACAGCGACAGCTGCAAAAAGGTCTTTCAGGTACAAGCCCATAATTACTACCCCCTTTCTCTATGCTTAGTAGAACAACCTACTACTGTCCTTTCACCTTCAATAATATGCGTTGCAAAATAGCATTTCAATTCTAATAATTTTTTAACAGGAAGACAGGAGACAGGGGACGGTTCTCTGTCTCCAACGAAAAACGGAGACAGAGAACCGTCCCCTGTCTCCTTACAAAAGCCCTTCTAAGGTTTCAAACAATACATCCGGTTCTACCGGTTTGCTGAGGTGCGCATTCAGACCTGCCTGCATGCTTCGCTGAACATCCTCGTCAAAGGCATTTGCCGTTAACGCTATGATAGGGATCTTCTTTGCGTCAGACCTGTCCATGGCCCTGATTCTCCGGGTCGCCTCCAGTCCATCCATTTCAGGCATCCGCATATCCATCAGAACAGCATCATAATAGCCTTCTTCGTGCTGCTCAAACAATTCTACGGCAATACGTCCGTTTTCAGCATGATCCACCTGTATCTCACGCATTGAGAGCACCATGATCATGATTTCAGCGTTTACTGAAACATCTTCCGCCAGCAGTACTCTGCGGTATTTGAGGTCCGCCGTTTCCCTTTCGAGCTTTGCATTCTTCTTTATGAATGCTTCCCTGAACTCATCAAGAACCTTTCCGGCGAATAGTGGTTTTGCAACAAATGTATCCACACCTGCCGCCTTCGCTTCATCCTCGATATCATCCCAGTTATATGAGGTAAGTATGATCACCGGCGTTTCGTTGCCCACGGCATCCCTGATCTGCCGGGTCGTTTCCACACCGTCCATTTCAGGCATGCGCAGATCCACCAGAATCAGGTTGTATGGCTCACGCCTTGCATGGCGTAATTTCGTCATCTGTACGCCTTCTGCTCCGGACAAAGCTTTCTCACAATTTATGCCCACCTGTCCAAGCACAAGCTGGGCATGTTCACAGGCGATCGGATCATCGTCAATCACCAGTACGCACAGCTCATGTGGATGCAGAACGTCTTCCTCTTCTCCGGTGCTTTTACGGTCGCAGTCAATCAGCGTTACAGTGACAGTAAACGTAGTTCCTTTATTCTTTTCACTCTCTACGGAAATCGTTCCGTTCATCAGCTCAATGATGCTTTTGGTAATGGCCATGCCCAGACCTGTGCTCCCAAAGCGGTTTGTGCTTGACGAATCCTCCTGACTGAATGCATCGAACAGCTTAGGCAGGAACTCCTGACTCATTCCGATACCGGTATCGCTGATGATAAAGCGAAGTGTGGACTTTCCATTGAACCTTGCAATTGTTTCCACAACAAGCGTGACGGCACCGCCCGGAGGTGTAAACTTGACCGCGTTCCCAAGGATATTGATCATAACCTGCCGCAGCTTCATTTCATCGCCAATATAATAATCATCGAGCGTGCCGTTTACACGGCATTCATAGTCAATACCCTTGTCCCTGCACTGGTCGCTTATAATCGTATTGACCTGGGCCAGCGCCTTTGCGAAAGAAAACTCTTCTTTCTTCACGGTCATGCGGCCGGATTCGATGCGGCTCATGACGAGAATGTCGTTGATTATGCTGAGCAGATGCTGGGCTGACAGTCCGATCTTTTCAAGATGCTCCCGTGTTACATCAGATATGCCCGGATCATTCAGCGCGATCCGGTCCAGCCCGATGATCGCATTCATAGGAGTACGGATCTCATGGCTCATGTTAGACAGGAAAGCCGTCTTTGCCTTGTTTGCCTGATTGGCTTCTTCGAGCGCTATGCTCAGCGATTCCCTCTGCTGAGCCAGCTGCTGCATCATTTCCTTTTGTCCGGTGATATCTATGAACACACCTATATAGGATATAGGCGAACCATCAGAACGGCGTGTCGGCTTGCCGACAGCCCTGTACCAGCGATACCCTTTGTTCTTCGTCAGCAGACGATACTCAACATCATAGGTCTTCTGACCCGTATAGTCGGATATCGTTTCATTAAACTCCCTCAGTACGCGTTCCCTGTCATCAGGATGCAGCAGGTCGGACCAGGATTCCAGTACATCCGGGAAGTCGTCCGTATCACGATACCCGAGCATTCTCCGGAACTCATCGCTCCAGATGACCCTTTTCATCACGCCTGCTTCATCAAAATCCATTGTCCATTTGCCGGATCCGAGCATTTCATGAATGGTATCGAGAGACGCTGCTTCGTTCTGCAGCTCAGCATACAGATCATCATGTTCCTTCGCCTGGGTTATGTCGATGGTCACGCCTCTGTGCTGCAACGGCCTGCCTTCAGCATCCCTGGACAGTATGCCGCTGCTGCGAAACCAGCGGACCGAGCCGTCCTTTCTGCAAAATCTGAACTCTTTGCCCGATGTACTTATGACATTACTGTCAGAAATACTGGCGGTCATATCCTCAATCAGCATATCCCTGTCTTCCGGGTAAATGCCCCGCACGAAGGATTCTATTTCGTTTGGAAAATCACTTTGATCTTTATAGCCCATGAGCCTGCGGAAGCCATCGCCCCATTGTACGGATTCCAGAGAACCATCCGGCGCATAGTTAATAACCCAGCTTCCTGCCTTTGTCAGATCGGTAAGAAGGCGGATCGTTTCGGCCTGCTCTTCTATTATTTGTCTGTCCTTTTCATCGTTTATCCTGCTCATAAAGGTCTCCCTTCATTCAGGTTTTTTATCTGATTAGTAAACTGCAATGAATTTGCCTTATATTATACTTTTTTACACAATCAGATGAAAGCTACCTCAGCTAAACAGAGTTTAAGATTTCTGATGCCCTCTCTATGATAAACTTTCACATATAAAAAATGCCTTTACTCCGGCAAATTACCTGAACACGCGAGGGAATCGGGATGAAATATAAAAAAATGAAAAATACTGTAATATCGAAGGTCTCTGCCATGCTGCTGGTACTGGCACTCTGCATGTCGCTTGTCCTGCCGATGGCAGGCATGAATGTATATGCAGAAAGCGAAGACACTTCCATCATTGCAGAAGAAAGTACAAATGACGCTGACATTTACGCAGAAGAAGACATAACAGAGGATTCTGAAACTGAAGAAGAGACTGAAGCCGCACCTGCTGCGACTGCGATCACCGGTTACAAAACGACTTACAACAAGCGTTACAACCAGGATCTTCTGATTGAGGCCGACATCACTCCTGCTGACGTCAGAGAAGTGCAGCTGCAGAGATATAACAGCGAAGAAGACAGCTGGGCAACAATTCTGACTGCAAGTGCCGCCCAGGCTGATGTCACAGAACAGGATGAGAGTTTAAGTGAAGATGCAGCCGACACCGGCATTGCTGCGAACACTCAGCCTGCATCACTGACAGAGGAAGACGGGACTGCACATGTAACTTTTAACATTCCTAAGGAAGAGCGTCAGAGGACTACTTCAGTATGGCGTATCTATGTTGATGCTGCAAAGAAGTACTCTGCTGCATGCAGCGACAATATCACTGTCATCACGCGCAACCTCGAGGTTCTCAGCATGTCCGCCAGAGCTGCATGCATATACAGGATAGACGGTGACGGTGAGGGCACCATGATTTATTCAAGGAATTCATACACCGAGGTTGCCCAGGCCAGTACTACCAAGCTGATGACGGCAGTCCTGCTGCTGGAGAGCGGGCTCATTGATTCAACCACTATGATCTCAGCTCATGCTGCTGCTACTCCTTACGGCAGCGGCCGCATGGTCGCCGGTGATATCTACAACACGAGAGATCTCCTGTATGCAATGCTGCTTCCATCAGCCAACGACGCAGCTACTGCTGTTGCTGAGAGGGTCGGAGGCAGCGAGGAAGTCTTCGTCAATATGATGAACGCCAAGGCAGCAAAACTGGGACTCACCAGAACACATTTCCGCAACCCACACGGCCTGGACGCTGACGGACACTATACTACAGCCAAGGAACTGGCAGAGCTCACGGCATACGCATACACTTTCCCTGAGATCAGAGACTGCTGGGCTACCCAGTACAAGGCCATCAGGAGCCTTGAGAAAGGCAGAAGATGGCATCTGTGGTCTACCAATGCTATATTCGGTTACATCAGCAATTTCCTCGGCGGCAAGACCGGCACCGAGGACAATGCAGGATGCTGCTTCACAGGTGTTTACACATTCAACGGCGACACTTACGTGACCGTGGTGCTCGGCAGCGGATACGGATTCTCGCGCTGGAGAGACACCAAGAAGCTGCACGGATATATACATGACTATGCGCTGAGCCAGTACTGATCACTTTTGATCTTTCACTAAAAAACTCCGGGAAACCGGAGTTTTTTTATGCTATATGTCTTTTTCCTGTCCAAGCGGCCCGGTGTATTTTGGGTTATTTTTATTCTTACGGATGAATATGATCAGAGCAATGATTATGACCAGATCAAGCACTGCCAGTGTAACGGCGATGAAGCCGGAGGCATCGGTGATAGTCTCGATTTCATCCGAGAGAGAAAAATCATATAGACCATGCATCAGGAACGATATGAAAACGCCGAGAACAGCATAGCCTTTTTTGTTTTCCTTTACGCTCTTACCATAGAAATATCCTACGATAGCGGCATAGCCTCCATGCGGTATGGAGATACCCCGGATCAGCATAATTACAGGATTGGACTCCAGCACATATACCACGCTTTCCAGCAGCCCGAATCCGATTCCTACTATCGTTGAATAAACAGTCAGATCAAGCCATGAGTGTTCACCCTCGATCTTTTTAAGCTTACGCCTGAACATGTAGTATTTAGACAGTTCTTCGCTCAGAGCAAGCGTAATAAATGTATGCAGCGCTGCGTACAGCACCGGATGTGAAGATCTCACTCCCAGAACATTAAACAGGACGGCTGTGCATCCCGAAAAGAGAACCACCGGGAAGGTTGTCAGGAATCCCGAAATCAGCATCCAGTCGCAATTCTTTTTATACAGAGCATTCTCTTTGTTCAGATAATTCCTGAGCCAGAAGAATACGATCAGTGATGGAACACATCCGGCCAGAAGTGCAAGAATTACAACTATCATAAGCAGACTCCTCTCTTTACCTATAGCAAGCTATTATACTGTGCCATTAAGGACCTCAATACCGGATCGTCAACATCATATGCGATATCTCCAATGCTTGCGACAGGAAGCACTTTAGGAGATGTGCCGCTTATGAATGCCGAGTCAAAACCAGCAAGTTCGTCCTGTTTTATCGAACAATAATGGAGCGGTATACCTGCTTCCTCTATGATCCTTATTATTATGGTTCTGGTAACGCCGGGCAGTACAGTATCTGTCGGAGATGTGTATACCTCCCCGTTCTTAATAAAGAATACGTTGGAACGGCTGCCCTCTGTTATTATCCCATCTCTGTTGACCAGGAACACTTCGTACAGGTCTCCCGACTTTATGGCTTTATCTGTTGCATCCCTGAGCTCATGATCCATCATTTTGATATTAGGATTCTTCCTCTCACCTCTGAACAGATCAGTTCTGACGCCCTTTTCGTACTGCTCAGCAGATGGATAATGTGTCGGGTTGAGATACATCATTGAATGCCCGCTGATATCAACCTCAATCTTTATATTGTGGTCTTTTATACCGCTCTCTTCCGCAAGCTGGGCTATGCGTCCGGCAAGCTCGTCACATGTGAAAGGTACAGGTATTCTCATGCTGGCAAGGGATCTTTCGAGCCTGTCATAGTGTTCCTTCAGGAACTGCGGTTTACCTCCGCTCAGCCTGATGACTTCATATACAGCAGGAATACCCAGACTGCCTTTTGTTACATCAGACTTGAACCCCTCGATCATGCTTCTTACAGCACTTCTGATACGTTCAAGCGGGATCTGATTATAGTAGAACACCATGTATATCTGGCCATCATGATCGAGCTGATCAATATCTCTCACTTTGATGCCGGCCCTGGCAGCTGTCTGCACGAGACGCTCCGCCATTTCGCGGTGTATCTCCTGGCTTCTGCCAGCACCATTCTTCCCCTCCGTGATCACCTTTGTATGGGTATTCAGTCTGAATATTATGTTTATACCGGACTGAGTATTCTCAGCTGTCAGAAAACCGCCCTCGCTTCCGTACTCTCTGATGGCTTCGAGCGTCTCCTGGAGCTTGACCGAGTAGAGTTTGCGGACCCGCCTGAGGTTGGTGTGAAAGAAGCCCCTCTTCATGAACTCCGCCAGAGTCAGCTGCTCAGTCTTGGAACATGTCTGGTCGTAGTTATTGCGTATTTTCTCATAAAGCTTCACCATTCTCTCCGGCAGCACCATATAACTGATCCTTATTGCAGGGAAAAGTGTGGATGTGAAAGAGCCAAGGTATACTACCCTGTTGCCGTGATCGATGCCCTGCAGCGCCGGGACAGGCATGCCTGTGTATCTGAGTTCGCTGTCGTAATCATCTTCTATGATTATGCTGTCATTGGCCTCAGCCCAGTCAAGAATCTCGTGTCTGCGGCTGATTGGCATGAGTGCTCCGGTCGGGAACTGGTTTTGCGGACAGATATATGCTGCCGTCCTGATGTTTACAGGAAGGCGCTCAATAACTATGCCGTCTTTTTTGACAGGGATGCAGCTCATGCTGAACCCCCAGTCCCGCAGAATACTCCTAACAGGCATATATCCCGGATCTTCGACGGATACGTGACCTATATCCATCATTTTAAGAATCCTTGCCAGATGATTGATGAGCTGCTGTGTGCCGGCGCTGATGACCACCTGCTCCTGGGTGCAGATAACGCCTCTGGACTGATACAAATACCTTGCTATTTCCTCTCTCAGAGCCGGCTCGCCCTGACGGTCTGCTTCAGAAAGCAGCAGCTCCGGCGTCTCGTTGAGAACTGCGGACATGCACTTCTTCCATTTGACAAAATCGAAGGAGTCGAGGTCGCAGTTAAGCGTGAGTGCGTCGTTCTTCTGTTTTTCTGATTCTTTTCCCTGCACGCTTGCACGCACAGACGCCTCCCCGTCATGGCTTTTTGCTTTCTTATGCGAATCTTTTATTACAGCTCCCCTCGCAGCATAATATCCTGACTGCGGTTTGCTTATCAGGTACCCTTCTACCATCAGCTGCTCATAAGCCGATTTAACAGTGGTGACACTCATGCCGGCTACCTCAGACATGGTTCTTAATGAAGGCAGTCTTTCTCCCGTCTCGATACGGCCTTCCGCGATCTCACCTTTGAGATATTCATACAGCTGTACATAAAGACTTTTATCTGAATTGTAATCAATTTCCACAGAAATCATCTGTTTTCTCCTGAATATCAGTAAATTGTTATTAATAATAATCGTAAAATGAGCATTTTTATAGTCTCAGTCGTCTGCTATTATAGTCCATATACATGTACCGTTCAAGAACTGCTGCTAAAAGGAGGATCCCATGAGCTCCAGCGTTTCAGATATCAGGACAAGCAGACTCGTCTTCACCTCACTAATGGCATGCCTTGTTCTTCTTGGCACCATCCTTTTCAGAATACCGATTCCGATGACACAGGGCTATGTGCATCTCGGAGACGCCATGATCTACATTGGCGTGCTTCTGCTTGGAAAAAAACAAGGCGCAGTTGCGGCTGCGCTTGGTTCTTCGCTCGGTGATGTCCTGGGCGGTTTTGCATTCTGGGCACCATGGAGTTTCATTATAAAATTTGCCATGGCATTTGCCGCCGGCTCTCTGATTGAAAAAAAATCAAAAACAGTTTCCATGATTGCCGGAGGACTTGTCATGTGCGCGGGCTATCTGATCGCCGAACGCATCATGTATGGCAGCTGGGCACTTGCGGCAGTCGGCCTTCCGTGGAATATCGGTCAGTTCACCGTGGGTATTGCCGTGGCACTGTCAGCACAGCCGCTTTTCAGACTGCTCCCGCATTAGCTGATTTCAAAACGCAGCTGCACGTACATGTTACAACAGGAATAAAAAACAGGCATTACTGCCTGTTTTTTTCTGCAACTCAATATTACATATCTATGCTCTGTTGAATCTTTCCTTTCCCTGTTTGCAGCGCGGGCACACCCAGTAATCCGGAAGGTCCTCGAACGCTACACCATCGTGTTCTGCAGGATCATATACACAGGAGACAGGGGATGGTTCTCTGTCTCTTTCCCTGTCTCTTTCCATATTATTTAATAATATTATATAACATTATTTGACATCTGGTTAACAAAGTAGTATTATGCCAACTTGTGGATATTAAAAAATCAGGAAAGGAGGACATTGCAATGGTAATTATTAAGTGGACAAACAAGTTTAGCAATGAAACAGGTTATATTGAATCGCTTTCAACAAAGAATAAATGCTTTATCAACACATTCGAAGAAAGTGAAGCAAAGCGCTATTCAGAAAAGTCTGTTGCTTCTTTGATGACTAAGCTTGCATCTTACAACGAAACTGAAAACAATGATTTCGAAGTCATCCCAGTGCAGGAATAACAACAAAGAAAAACAGGCAACGATTGCCTGTTTTTTATTTTCCTTTTTTCTTATTCATCTTATTCAGATGTCACTCATTCCTGCAGAATGACAGTATTTCCGTCTGTACATATCTGTCTGATCTCACCATCGCGTATCATATATGCTTCACCCCGGATCTCAGACCGGTCTTCTGTTTGAAGCAGGTAGCTCCCGTCCGTGAGAGCGTAAAATGTATGTCCGGCGCTGTCCGCAAATGCGATATCCTCTATCAGACGCATACCGTCAATAATATCGTTTTTTACTGCATTGTAATGCGGCAGTATGTTGTATTCTGTCAGCCCAAGCCCCGGTATGAACCGCTCATATACCGGATCGATTGCTTCTCCGGGCATTTCAGGCTGCGCATAAACGATGCGCGCACAGTTCATGGTACCGGCACTTATACCCATCACTATTCCATCAAAGCCATTGAAGCCTTCCGCAAGCCCTATGCTTCTGAAAAATGCATTCTCAGTAGGGACGTGACCTCCCCCGAGTATGACGAAATCATAGCCCGGAAGCTCATCAGCCTTTTCCTTCCCGTTCCGCGAATCACATATATCCATGCACGAGATTGACAGTCCCGTGTCCCTGACTATTTGTTCATAGTCATCTCTCATACTGTCATTGACTTCATACTCATCATGAAAAGCGGAAATCAGAAGACATCTGGCATTATCCCGCCAGAACTGTTTCAGTGCTTCCACCATTCCGTTTGCAGGGTTGAAACCTTTATAGTTCAGGGGTTCATCACTCCGGTATATTCCTATGGGACTGCTTGTAAGAAACAGCTTCATTTGTACCTCTCCTTGTTCTCTCCATCACCTTTTGCACCGCTTTTATATTAACATAAGTTGATGCTTTTGAAATTATGAGAGAGTTTTTATTTCCAAACCGTTGAAATTTCAACACTTTTTATGATAACTTGATTATGATTGCGGTGCTTTGGATCTCAGAGAGGTAATTATCATCCATCACGAGCAGGAAAGCATAAAGCCAAAACATTACAAGGCAGACAGTTCGGAGCCTAAACATCTCAGAAAAAAGAGCGCAAAGCCTAAAATACTGAAGATATTGATCACGGTCGAGCTGTTGTCAGTGATACTGGCCTGCTGTTATGTTTACAGGATCTGGTGTCACAATTTTGAGATGCGTGTTTTCGGACAGGTCTGTACAGCCACTCTGACCAGCGCTTCCGGCCGCATGGATGATCAGACAGAGAATGCCGCGAAGGAATCCTTAAAGTCATTTATGGAAGCCGTTGTCGAGGAAATATATGAGTACGCATGGGTCACTGAAAAGACAGAATACCGCGTAGGTGCTGACATGTCATACAGAAGCGCCGGAACGCTTGAGAAAGACAACTTTGTCAGGCTCACGGGCACTACGCGCAACGGCTGGAGCCGCATCTCTGTAGACGATAAGGAATACTACATTCCGGAAGACAAGGCGTCGACTGATACTCCGGAGGGACTGCCTATAGCAGCGGGCAGAAAGGGAGAATACCAGAAATATGCGCTGTCACTCCTGCCGGATTTCGGATGGGACGCGTCAGAACTGGAACCACTGATATACTTATGGAACAGGGAGTCGGGCTGGAATCCGAACTCGCATAACAAGCGCAGCGGAGCGCACGGCATCCCGCAGGCATTGCCTGGCTCAAAGATGGCTTCCGAAGGAAGTGATTATTATACCAATGCTGAGCCGCAGATAAGATGGGGACTTAAGTACATAGCCCGCAGATACGGTTCTCCATCCGCGGCATGGGCACATTTCCAGTCAAGGGGCTGGTACTAGAAACAGTTTTCAGCACTTTGCATCAGCTGCATCAAACGGAGAAAAGTTAATTGAACACACAGAAAATAAAGATACTGCTTGCTGCCATAGACAAGGGCAGCCTGACCAAAGCCGGACAGGCTCTGGGATATACGCAGTCTTACCTTACACAGATAATGAAATCTTTTGAGGACGAAGTCGGCTTCCCTCTTCTCGTAAAAACCAACCGCGGTGTTGAACCGACTCAGGAAGCCCGGACTCTGCTTCCTGCCATGAGAAGGCTTGTCGAAAGCGAGGAACGGTTCGACCAGGAGGTAGCGGAGCTGCAGGGGCTGCGCAGGGGCACCATAAGGATAGGTACCTTCGTCAGCACTTCCGTGTACTGGGTGCCGCAGATCATAGAATACTTTCAGAACAATTATCCCCAGGTCGTCTTTCAGATCGAAGAACTTGGGCATGACGAGATGATCGACGGCCTCATTGACGGCTCACTTGATATCGCGCTCATGAGCTATCCCGGAGACAAAGTCAGCATAGATTTCATTCCGGTCCTCGAGGATCCGATGCTGCTGGCCTTCCCTCCCGGCCACGAGCTGGGCAAGTATGACTATGTGCCCGTCGACAAACTGAAGGATTATCCTTTCATAATGACCTACAAGAGCTACGACAAGGATCCGCACAGGGTTTTCGAAGATGCGGGCTTTACTCCTGAGGTAAAATATTATTCACGGGATGACTTCGCAGTGCTGTCCATGGTGCAGCGCGGACTGGGACTGGCGATACTGCCGGAACTTACCATCAATGAGTTCCCTGGCAATTATGACACCAGGATGCTTGATCCGGAAGCTTACCGTACGCTTGGGATAGGTCTCAGGTCATATGAATACGCAGGTCCTCTTGCGAAGTTTGTGATCAGATACATCATGAAGAATATACGCTAAAGAAAAGGACGATCCGTCATTTATGCCGGATCGTCTTCTTTTCTTTTAATATGGAATTTATTACTTTTTCTTTTTTTAATTAGTTGTTCTTTGGAGCGATCTTCTCTTCGAATTCGTATGTGATAACTCCGGATACTGCAACGATTCCTACTGCTGCGATGATACCTACCATTTTATTGCCTCCTGTTAATTATGTTTTGTCTTTGTTTATCTTTTATGCCGCTATCATCATTCATCAGATGTGCGGCTCTCTTTGTCTGATAAAAAAATAACACTCTTATAGCTAATAGTAAAATGGTTGTTTTGCATATCCGGTATTACAATTACTAATATCAGTTCCTGATTGCAAAAGCTTTTTTCTCTTGCGGTCATAACATCAGGATCACACTACCCTAATCATCCTTTTTGATGATATTATTTGTATGTATATGAAAACCCGGAAGGAGAAAATTATCATGAAAAAGCTAAGACGGACTCTGCCTTTGCTGCTTGCATTCGTACTCATACTCACGACTGCCTGCGGCTCCAATAAAAAGGTCACCATTGAAATGGCCCAGGCATACCTGAATGACGGAAATTACGAGGAAGCCATCGAGGCGTATACCGCTCTTATAGAAGTCGATCCTAATAACATCGACCTGTACATGGGCCGTGCGGACGCATATGTATATACACAGAAATATCAGGAAGCTATCGCTGACTATACATCCGTAGTCGGTATTGACGATTCCTACATTCCTGCATATTCAAACCGAGGAGTACTCTACTTTACAGTCGACGATCTGGATAATGGTGAGATCGATCTCAACAAGGTATCGACACTCGCATCCAACGAAGACCGTGATGCTGCATTTGATGCGATAAGAGCATATATTGACAGACTTGAGTTCGCCGAGATCGACAGTGCAGAGAACGATGTATACAGCGCTACAGCATTCCAGCTGCCTGGCGGCGGATATATCATGATATACAGGTTCAGCGACGGAACATATGGCGTCTCGTCCGTACCTGCAGGCGGAGAGAAGCCTTCACTGGCACTTGAGAACATCCTGTATAACTTCAGATGGTACAACCCGAACGGATACTGGTACGACGGTTATGAGGGTCCTCTGTTCGCAGATGTCACTGACGGATCCGTTACGATAGAATACGGCGGCAATACGCAGACTTTACCTGCCTACTATCAGGCCGGCGGATTCTACGCAGGCGCATATCTGCTCGGAAGCGACAACGACGTCAGTGCAGAAATGTATATGGCAATGGATACATACAACGGTTCACCGAACCTCGTAATAGGAATGGTCCATGCCGGCGACAGCCAGGTCTTCACGCCGTACAGGGGTCAATGATAACGTCAGCAAGCTGAAGCGACAGAATTGAAGAAATCAGATGATAATAAACAACACGTATGAGACGCTCAATGAAATCGGTTACGGCGGGATGTCGGTTATATACAAGGCCAGGCACCTCCGTCTTAACACGATCTGGGCAGTCAAAAAAGTATCAAAAAAGCAAATAGGCAGCTGGGACTTCCTTGCGGAACCGAATCTTCTCAAGAAGCTCAACCACCCCATGCTCGTCAGGATCGTTGATATCCTCGAGGACGATGAGAATGTCTATATAGTCGAAGACTTTATAGAAGGAAGCGACCTCAAGCATCTGCTTAAGGAGCAGAAGATCATCCCTGAGGAGACGCTGATACCATGGTTCAAGGATCTTTGCGACGTTCTGATATACCTTCACGAGCAGGATCCGCCTGTGATTTTCCGCGACATGAAGCCTGCAAACATAATGCTGCAGACTGACGGCCGCCTCAAGCTGATCGACTTTGGCATTGCAAGGGAATACAAGGAAGAAAGCACGGAAGATACCACGATGGCAGGTACGCACGGATATGCGGCGCCTGAACAGTTCAACGCCCGTATCCAGAGTGATGCGAGGACGGATATTTACAGTCTGGGCATGACCATATATCATCTCGCAACCGGAAAGTCCCCTCTTGAGCCTCCATACTCGGTTGTACCTGCAAGGCAGCTTAACCCGAAAATCTCTGCGGGACTTGAATACATACTTGCGAAGTGCACTCAGCAGGAGCCGGACAGGCGATATCAGAGTGTCAGGGAACTGCTTTATGATCTGGAACATATCTATGTATTTGATGAGGCATACAAACAGTATCTCAGGAAGCAGAAGAACCGTAAGCTTACTGTCGCTGCGCTGTTTACCGCAGGTGTTCTGTTCGTTGCCGGCGGTTTTGCTCTTCGTTCATCAGAGATAACGGCAGAATATAACAGGCTCCTCGAGCAGGGAATGAGCAGCAGCGGAGATCAGGCGGTCGGGCTCTTCCGCGAGGCACAGGCTGTCAAGCCGTCCTCTTCTGAAGCATATACCGGCGAGATCAATGCTTTATATGCCAGCGGTTCCTATGAAAAAGCTGTCGCCCGCGTTAAGGAGCTCGAGGAAAGCGGCACCATCAGTATCGATAAAAACCGTGATATTTATCTGATACTCGGCTCATCATATTACGAATTGTCACAGTACGCGGAAGCCGCAGAGATCTTCAGAACCATCAACGAGACTGACGCTATTGAAGACACTGAAGTGCTTCTCGATTACGCAGCTGCTCTGGCAAAAACGGGTGATTACGAAGCTTCAGAAAAGATCTTCAGCTCACTGGCAGACACATCCGATTCTGTTCTTGCAGTATACATGCAGGGAGAGCTCAGCTATATACAGGAAAAATACAGCGACGCCGCTAAGTACTTTACTGAGGTCCTCGATTCTGCGGATGTTCCGGAATCGCTCAAACGGCGTACATACATATCACTTGCTTCGACATATCGCGACAGTACAAAGCTTGAGGATAATGATCTGCAGAAGATTTCCGATCCTCAGACTAAAATAATCAGGCTTATCAGCAATGCCCAGGATATCGATGGAATGGTATCAAATTCCGTTCTGTGGGAGATGAAGGGACAGGCCTATTCGGCAAGAGGCCGCCAGGAAGGCAGCAAGGATGATCTGATACAGGCAGGAGATTCCTACCTGCAGGTCATAAAGCTCGGTGTCACCAAGCCTTATCTGTATGCAAATGTCTTTGCCTGCTATGAGAGCGGCGGTGAGTATCAGAAGGCGGCAGAGATACTCGATGAATATGAGGCTGCATGGCCAAACTCCTTTGAGCCGCACGCCTACAGAGCGCTTATGATCGCAGAACAGCAGAACAACAGCAAGCATCCCGACTATTCCGGCGTGTTTGAAGAATACGATAAGGCAAAAGCGCTGATGACAAGCGGAGATAATACAGAGCTTGTCTCCCAGCTCGAATCGCTGATTGAAACTCTGAAAGCCAACGGCTATTCAAAATAAAGCTTACTGAATGGAAACAAGGAGAAAAGCTGAATGGGAATGATACTGATCATAATAGGTTTTGTGCTCATAGCATCAGCAGTGATACTATGGCTCTTCTACAAGAAGAAACCTCTGAAGTATAAAGCGCCTGAGATCAGCGGCACTGCTGTGTCTCATTATACTCAGACTGTCCGGGATACAAGTCAGGTCTCTGCCATGAAGGCTGCAGAAGAAGAAACCGCCCCGCTCACGCAGGACGGTATGGATGATGAAACAATTGCTGATTACGGATCAGAAACCGTTCCGCTCATAGGCGGCTTCAGGACGCACGACGAAACAGAGACTGTCCCCCTGGACGAAACGGGGACTGTCCCCCTGATACCGCCCGCAGATGATGAGACGCAGGCTTTATGAGCATCACAGCCCAAAATCCATCCGTATCTGCCCCGAATCCTGCTCACATATAAGTTCAGTCTGCTTCCTGCTCAGAAAGTCAGGAAGCTTCGCATCGTCACATATCCACGGCCGTATCTCATCCCTGCTGATCATGACAGGCATGCGGTCGTGGATTTTTATCATTGAATCGTTCGCTTCCGTAGTAAGGACCGTGAATCTCGGTACACCCTGCTCTCTGCGGTAGAATCCGGCAAGCAGAATCAGCCCGCCATCAGGTGATGTGAAGCGGTATCTCGCTTTGTACGGATCCCATTCATAAAATCCGCTCGCGGGAATCACGCAGCGTCTTTTAGCTATGCTGTCTGCAAAAGTTCTCTTTTCTCTGGCGGTCTCCGCCCTCGCATTGATGATCAGACCCTTTTTTGCAGGATTGGAGAAGCCCCAGAACATTTCCGACGCGCCAAGAATGCCGTTCTGTCCGCCGCCGTCTGCTGCAGTATTATGTAAAACGACCCCGGCCTGTGACGGACAGACATCCCGCCTTTCAGCCTCTTTGCACTTAAAGTCAGGCAGTTCAACTACTGCTTCTGCCTTCATAAGTTCCCTGAGCTCTATTTCAAAATCTTCGTAATAATACCTGCAGCACATATCGCCAGTCCCGCTATGCTTCAAGGATGCTCATGAACTCCTCACCTGTTATGGTTTCCTTCTCATACAGGTGATTTGCGAGCTCATCCAGTTTGCTGCGGTTATCAGCAAGTATCTTTTTAGCCTTTTCGTGCTGTTTTCTGACAAGTTCAACGACCTTTTCATCTATCCTTGCCTGTGTCTCGGCGGAGCACGAAAGTGTTGTATCTCCTCCGAGATACTGGTTCTGTACAGCCTCCATTGCTACCATGTCGAAGTCATCGCTCATTCCAAAGCGAGTGATCATGGCGCGCGCGATCCTTGTAGCCTGCTCTATGTCGTTGGAAGCTCCTGTCGTAACAGATCCGAAGGCGACTTCCTCGGCTGCGCGGCCTCCTGTCAGGGTAGCTATCTTATTCTCAAGCTCCTCCTTTGTCATCAGATAGTGATCACCCTCATCTACCTGAAGTGTGTATCCGAGAGCACCGGATGTGCGCGGTACGATTGTGATCTTCTGCACAGGAGCTGAATGCTGCTGCATGGCTGCCACAAGCGCATGCCCTATTTCGTGATATGCCACGACCTTCTTCTCATGATCGGTAAGTATCGAGTTCTTCTTCTCATATCCTGCGATAACCACCACTATACTTTCCTCGAAGTCGGTCTGCGATGCGGCATTGCGGCCGTCTCTTACCGCGCGGAGCGCTGCTTCATTTACAATATTTGCAAGCTCTGCACCGGAAGCGCCGGATGCCATGCGTGCTATTGCCAGGTAATCTATGTCTCCTTCGGTCTTTATCTTAGCGGCATGCACTTTGAGAATAGCTTCCCTGCCCTTAAGATCAGGAAGTTCTACAGGGACTCTGCGGTCGAAACGGCCCGGTCTTGTGAGAGCCGGATCAAGCGACTCCGGTCTGTTGGTAGCTGCGAGAATGATGACTCCGCTGTTGCCTTCAAATCCGTCCATTTCCGTCAGCAGCTGATTGAGTGTCTGCTCTCTTTCATCGTTACCGCCGAAGCTGCCGCTGTTCCTTTTCTGTCCGATAGCATCTATCTCGTCGATAAATACGATGCACGGAGCCTTCTCCTTGGCCTGCCTGAACAGATCGCGGACTTTTGACGCACCCATTCCGACAAACATCTCTACGAATTCGGATCCGGACATAGAGAAGAACGGCACATTCGCTTCGCCCGCAACAGCCTTGGCAAGCATTGTCTTTCCTGTTCCCGGAGGGCCTACAAGCAGCACACCTTTCGGCATCGATGCTCCTATCTCTCTGTACTTTTCAGGATCGTGCAGATAGTCTACTATCTCCTGCAGGTTCTCTTCCGCCTCGTCAACACCTTCAACATCATCAAACTTGATTCCGTCCGAAGATTTCACATAGACTCTTGCATTGCTCTTGCCCATGTTGAACATCATTGAGCCCGGACCGCCGGCTTTGTCCATCATCCTTCTGCTCAGGAACTGCCCCAGAGCGAGGAAGATGAAGATCGGCAGTATCCAGCTGAGGAAGAAGTTAGCCAGCGGAGACATCTGCCTTATTATCTTTGTTGTGAATTCTGCCCCGGACGCATGCAGGCGGTTGACCAGATCGGGATCGTTCATCACGCCGGTGCGGTACAGTTCCTTGCCGTCCTTGCTGGAGAACAGTATCTGGTTTTCTTCGATCTGCACGGATCCTATGTTGCCCTCTTCAGTCATGGTCATGAATGTGCCGTAATCCACTTCCCTGATTTTCTGCTCCTCTGCCAGCATAGGAGCTATCAGTGAATTGAACGCAAACATGACCAGAAGCATGATTATGTAGAAAACTATCAGCGGTTTTCTTGGATTTTTTACTTCATTCATCACTTTCTCCTGTTAATTTTTGTATTATTTGGCGTTATCTCTTTATGATACAGCTGACGACTTTTACGCCGTCTTTTTCTATCATATATGCTTCATTTTCCGAGCTGCAGCGGCAGATGCTCAGCCTGTCGCCTTCATGTGTCTGAGCAGCATACTGCACCTCGATCGCCTTTACCGGATTCTCAATCAGCTCATCTACACCTATCTGATTCACGAAATAACGCACATACGCAACGTTATTGGTGTGATGGCAGTAATCAATATCTGCCGAACGCACTGTGATCTCATCGATCACATCGCCCCGCACAGGTTTTTCCTTTGTATATGCTATTTCGAACATCGGCTCCTCAGCAGGAGTCTTCTCTCCCACGCCGACGCTCTCCGATTTTCTGATCTTACCGGTCTCAAGATCCACCGCGCAGAGCTCGAGTCTGGATTTAAGAGCGATGCTGCCGTCCGCTTTCTGAATCACAGTATCTATATACAGTCTGATTTTTGAGAATGAGCTTATATAGCTTGTAGCTATGTACTCGTCCATCCAGGCCAGAGGCTGCGGCATTTCGATCCTGTTGCGGACGAAAACCCACATGCCTCCATACTCACGCATGCACGTGACTCCGTCTATATGCTGGTCACCCATAAGTTCGGTGACCATGTCCTCCACGATGCGGAAAGCTCCTTCTACGGAAAGCTTTACATCAGCTCCGCAGCTGCTCGCTGCCAGCCTGTCTTTTTTAATCAGTCTCATATGGAATGATCATCTCCCTCGTCATTTTATTATCTGTTTAAGCCTTTCATCGACAGCGCTATCTTGCCCCGTTTTTCGTCTATCGACAGCACTTTTACATTCACTATATCGCCCACTTTTACGACATCGAGCGGATGCTTCACAAACCTGTCTGCAAGCTCGGATATGTGCACGAGTCCGTCCTGATGCACTCCGATATCCACGAATGCACCGAAATCTACGATGTTGCGCACAGTTCCTTTCAGCTCCATGCCAGGTGCCAGATCCGACATCTCCAGCACGTCGCTTCTGAGTACAGGCGCCTGAACATCTTCTCTCGGATCCCTTCCCGGCTTTTCAAGCTCTGCTGCGATATCGGCAAAGGTGTACTTTCCGATGCCAAGCTTTTCCGCGATGTCCTTTTTTGACGCAAGGCCCCTGACCTTTCCGGCCATAATGTCTTTAACTCCAAAGCCGCACTCTTTGAGTATAGCCCTGGCTGCATCGTAGCTTTCAGGATGCACGGATGTAGCGTCAAGAGGCTCGCTGCCATCAGTTATCCTCAGGAAGCCCGCGCACTGCTCAAAAGCTTTCGGTCCGAGTTTAGGGACTTTCAGAAGCTCTTTACGCGTGCTGAATCTTCCGTTCTCATCCCTGTACGCGACGATATTTGCCGCGATCTGCTTGCTGACTCCTGAAACGTAAGCGAGAAGAGACGGTGATGCCGTATTAAGATCGACGCCTACCATGTTTACGCATTTCTCTACTACTGCAGTCAGCACCTCGCCCAGACGCTTCTGGTTCATGTCGTGCTGATACTGTCCCACACCTATCGCCTTAGGATCGATCTTTACGAGTTCGGACAGAGGATCCTGCAGCCTGCGGGCGATCGACGCGGAGCTCCTCTCTCCTACGTTGAGGTCTGGGTGCTCCTCGGTCGCGAGCTTGCTCGCGGAGTATACCGACGCGCCGGCTTCATTGACTATTGCGTACTGCAGTTTTCTGCCGCGCCTTTTCTTATCATAGTCACGGATGAAATCCGCGATTATCTTTTCGGATTCCCTCGAGGCGGTTCCGTTGCCGACAGAAATAATATCGACATTGTATTTGTCGCAGAGATCTTCGAGTACCTTTACCGATTCTGCCACTCTGTTCTGCGGTGCGGTCGGATAAATTACCGCAGTCTTCAGTATCTTGCCGGTCGGGTCGCATACCGCAAGCTTGCATCCCGTACGGAAAGCAGGATCCCACCCGAGCACTGTCTTCTCTTTCATCGGCGGCTGCATCAGTAGCTGTTCCAGATTTGATCCGAATACTTTTATCGCACCTTCCTCGGCCGTTTCAGTCAGGCTGCCGCGTATCTCCGTTTCTATGGATGGAGCTATGAGTCTCTTGTAGCCGTCTTCAACAGCGGCTTCAACGTAAGGTCTGCATGCATCCGTTACTTTCCGCAGCATCTTCCGCTTGAGGTAGCTGTCTATCTCTTCTGCCGGAGCATCCACGGATACCGAAAGGATCTTTTCCTTCTCTCCGCGGTTTACCGCCAGCACTCTGTGTCCCGGGATCTTCGAAACAGGCTCGCTGTATTCGTAATAATTCTCATATACTGAACGTTCTCCCGCTTCGACAAGCTTCTTTCCTTCTGCGCCAAGGCTGCATGACAGAAAGCCTTTTGTGAGAGTCTTATTCCTTATCCACGCTCTTATATCGGCATCATCGGACATATCGTCTGCGATTATGTCCTGAGCCATTCCAAGCGCTGTCTTCGCGTCAGGTATCTCCTTTTCTTCGGAGACGTACTTCTCTGCTTCTATAACAGGATCGTCCTTTGAATCTTTGGAAAGCAGGTAGTCTGCCAGTCCCTGCAGGCCTTTTTCCCGGGCGACACTTGCTCGCGTCTTTCTCTTCGGCTTGTACGGTCTGTAAAGGTCTTCAAGAACAGCAGCAGTTTCTGCTGCTTCTATCTTTGCCCTGAGCTCGTCGGTAAGCTTTCCCTGCTCTTCTATCGCTGCCAGAACTGTCTGCTTGCGGTCTTCAAGATTGCGCAGGTATTTCAGGCGTTCGTCAAAGGTTCTCAGCACCTCATCGTCCAATGCGCCGGTAGCTTCCTTACGGTAACGTGCAATGAACGGGATAGTACAGCCGCTGTCGATCAGCTCAGCTGCCGCTTCAGCCTGCCACAGCTTTATCCCCAATTCTTCAGCTATCTTTTTCAGTATATTTTCCAAGTATATGACCTCTCTTGTTTCTTATGATCTGTTTTGCGGTCATTCCCGCAGCAACCCGTATATTATAGCACAAAAAAAGGATCTGACAGAGAATTGCTCCCTGTCAGATTTTTCCTGATCTGTTAGTTTGATTTACACGGCAGAAGGCGCACTGCAGCAAATACCATGATGCACACAGGCAGCCACCCAAGGCTGTAAGCGGAAAGAGGCAGGCTGTTGTAAAGAGTTCCGGCCCATCTCCAGCCAAGGCCGAACATATCGCTGTATCTGGATATCAGTTCGATAACGCTTATTACAAAAGTAACTATAAGAGCCCACTTTGCCGCCCTGAGGTTTGCGCCTGAAGTGTTGTTTCTGCAGAGGCAGTAATACATCGCGATCACTATTGCCGCCGGGTAGCAGGCATCCAGTACAGGTCCTACCACCTTTACTATAGTATCGAGGTCTGCAAACGAAACGATACACGAGAGCACACATGACACTATGCAGAAGTTTCTGTACGTGTACAGCTTTCTGTTTTTCTCATACATGATCTCTTCCCATATCCCTGAGGTCGACGAGACCGCGCCTACAGCTGTCGTGAGTGCCGCTGCGACCAGCGCCACGTTGAAAAGTATACCGCCGGCTTTGCCCCACAGCACCAGAACCATCTCGGTGTATAGAGCTGAAAGCGTCAGATCTATGGTTCCGCCTGTATTTGCGCCTGCGATCATGTGGCCGAGAATAGTCACCAGCAGAAATCCCAGTCCTATGAACCCGATCTTTACCAGATTTCTGTTTGTCGCTTTTTCAGCTATACCGGCATTCCTTATACCCTGTACGACAACAACTCCGAAGAGCAGAGCACATTGAAGATCAGCTGTTGCATAACCCTGCAGGAATCCATATACGACAGGATTCTGGTCAAAGGAAGGTGCTGCCCATTCACGGGATATAGGGGACACGAGGCTTTTTACTATGACTGCTGTTACTACTACGACAAGAACCGGAAACAGTATCTTTCCTATCTTATCCATTACCTCGCCCGGGTTTACGACAAACCAGTAAGTGATAAGGTAATAAATAATTGAGAACACTATTACAGGAAGCATGCTCTCTGTCTCAAAGCCTGTGATCTGCACTATGGCAGCCCATGCTGCGGCACTCATCCTCGGCACCATGTATAAAGGTCCTATGACGAAAATTGTCAGCGCCGCAAATACGGTACCGAATTTAGGCGATATCCTTCTCGTTATATCCAGAAATGTACCGTCACCTTTTACAAGAGCCAGATAACCGAAATACGGGAGAAGCACTCCTGAGAGCACTACTCCTGCGAATACAGGCCAGAGCGCTGTACCGGCATCCTTTCCCCACTGTACAGGAAAGAGCATGCAAGCCGCGCCGAAGTGCATAGAGAAAAGCGCTCCGCCCATTATTGCCAGTTCTTTTATGCTGAGATCCCTCTTCATCTCTGCTCCTCTCATATCATAGCCTGTTCGTTACCTATTATACGCAAAAGCGGAGGGCTGTGGTACCGCAGCCTCCGTTTTGCCGACCAGTCTCATTTTAAGGGTTTTTATTTATGCTCCGATGGTGTGTGTTCTACAACCTTTACGCAGATTAATGTCATGAGTGCTGTGTAAGCCATTGTGATGAGAATATCCATTCTGTTACCTCCTTATATTGGTCTTTTATCTCTATGACCTTTGCGGTCCTTCTTTCTGATATCAATATAGCGCGTTATTATATAAATGAAAAATTAATGGTTATGATGATTGATATTAATTTTCTTAACATATAGAATGTGAACAGAAAGATATTTTATGCGACAGAAAAGAGGCTGTAATGAACACGTTCAAGATGGTAAAAGTCTTTCTCACTTCGATCGACAGCGGAAGCTTCACCAGAGCCGGTGAGATCCTCGGATATACACAATCCAACCTGACTCAGATGATGCGGTCATTTGAAGATGAGCTGGGCATACCGCTTCTCATCAAGACGAAGAAAGGTGTGGAGCCTACAGGTGAGGCGAAGCAGCTCATACCTGCGATGCGCGCAATGATTGCCCAGGAAGAAAGATTCCTTCAGGAAGCCGACGAGATACGCGGCATCCGCAGGGGCTCTATACGCATCGGCTCATACGTGAGCACTTCATCGACATGGCTCCCTCAGGTCATCGGATACTACCAGAATGAATATCCTGAAGTGGAATTCAACATCGTTGAGAGCGGACAGGGCGATATGCTGCGCGGCCTGATGACAGGCGACCTGGATCTTGCTCTGATGAGTGCACCGGAAAACAACGAAATGGATTTCATCCCTGTCCTCGATGATCCGATGGTCGTCGTTTTCCCGCCGGATCATGAACTTGCTGACTATGACTATGTTCCGGTGGAAAAACTGCAGGATCACCCTCTGATAATGACATACCGCGAATATGATACTGACGCCAACAGGATACTTCTGGACGCAGGCCTGGATGCATCTGTAAAATACCGCTCCAAAGACGACTTTGCCGTACTTTCCATGGTGCAGCACGGTCTCGGCATATCCATACTTCCGGAGCTGACGCTTGAGAGGTTTCCGGGACGTTACGACTACAGAATGCTTGATCCGGAGTCGTACAGATCCCTTGGCATAGGAATAAGATCAATAAAAGAAGCGGGCCCGCTCGCCCGCTCCATAATCAGTTATATAAAGGATAACATCCGTTAGGAGAGGAGACAGAGAACCGTCCCCTGTCTCCCTCCTGTCTCCCTGTCTCTTTTATTCAACCGTTACCGATTTTGCCAGGTTACGCGGCTTGTCCACGTCGAGTCCCTTGGCAACGCTTATATAATACCCGAGCAGCTGCAGTGGAATGACTGCCAGGCTTCCGACGAAATGCTCGTCTGCCCTTGGTACATAAATCGTGAAATTGACTGAGTCTTCCACATTGTATCTGCCCTCGGTAGTCACGCCGAACAGGTATGCTCCGCGCGCCTTGCATTCTGCCATGTTGCTGACAGTCTTCTCGAGCAGATCGTCCTGCGTCAGCAGTCCTATAACAAGGATGCCGTTCTCTACCAGGCTGATCGTACCGTGCTTCAGCTCTCCTGCTGCATATGCCTCGCTATGGATGTAGCTGATCTCCTTCATCTTGAGGCTTCCCTCGAGGCTGATCGCGTAATCAAGTCCTCTTCCGAGGAAGAAAACATCGCGGGCATTAGCGTATTTAGCCGAGAACCACTGTATTCTTTCCTTACCTTCCAGTGTTTTTTCTATCTTGTCAGGCAGGGCCTGCAGTTCCTCTATATAGTACTTGTAATCCGGCCCGTCGATCTTTCCCTTTGCCTCTCCGAGAGCAACAGCTATCGTGTACAGTGCAGCCAGCTGCGAGCTGTATGCCTTTGTGGTGGCTACTGCGATTTCTGGCCCGGCAAGTGTGTAGAATACATTGTCAGCTTCCCTCGCAATGGTGGATCCAACGACATTAACGATGCCAAGAGTGCGTATTCCTTTTGCCCTGGCAGCTCTTAACGCCGCAAGAGTGTCGGCCGTTTCTCCGGACTGTGAGATGATGATAACGAGTGCATCTTTGTCGATGAGTATCTTTTTATACCTGAATTCCGAAGCGATCTCTGCGGTGACCGGGATCTCTGCAAGATCCTCAATAACATACTTGCCCACCATTCCCGCATGCCATGCAGAACCGCATGCAACGATGTGGATCTCGCTTATGCCTGACAGTACGTCTTTGGTAAGTCCTGCAGCAGAAAGATCAATCTGTCCATCATGTATGACGCTGTTGAGAGTATCGCGTATGGCCTTAGGCTGCTCGTGGATCTCCTTTATCATGAAGTGCTCAAAACCGCCCTTTTCGGCTGCTTCAGCATCCCAGGTTATATGGGTCTTCTCCACCTCGACTTCGTCTCCGTTGAGGTCAAAGAAGTGTATCTCACCCGGAAGGATCCTGACTGAATGCAGATCGTCAACATAGTAGATGTCGCGTGTGTACTTAAGAAGAGCCGGCACGTCAGAAGCCAGGAACGACTCCCCGTCCGCTGTTCCGATAACCATAGGGCTGTCCTTGCGTGCAGCGTAGATCTCGCCCGGATAGTCCTTGAACATCAGGGCAAGTGCATATGAACCTCTTACACGCACCATCATTCTGTTGATGGCGTCGATAGGTCCGATCTTATATTTCTTGTAATAGTAATCGACAAGCTTTATGGCTACTTCGGTATCAGTCGAGCTGTAAAAGACGTAACCCTGGCTCACCAGCTTTGCTTTCAGCTCCTCATAATTCTCGATAATGCCGTTATGCACTCCTACCACATCGGATTCAACAGGTCCCGATGCGGAGCCAAGAGCATTTCCGCTTACGTGAGGGTGTGCATTGTTCTGTGAAGGCTCACCGTGAGTTGCCCATCTTGTATGCCCGATACCGCAAGTTCCCGGCAGTGCTTTTCCATTGTCGATCTTGTCAGCAAGATTCTTCAGTTTACCTGTTGCTTTTACCACCTCGGCAAGCGACTCTCCGTCACGGACGGCAAGTCCGGCAGAATCATATCCTCTGTATTCCAGTTTTGACAGTCCGTTGAGCAGCACAGGCGCTGCCTGCTGGTTACCGGTAAATCCTACTATTCCACACATGTTCTAAAACTCCTTTTCTGTGCTATGGCCGCAGCTATGAACTCCCTGAACAGTGGGTGTGGTCTGTCAGGACGGCTCTTGAATTCAGGATGAAACTGCACCCCGATAAAGAACGGCTTGTCACTTATTTCTACCGTTTCAACAAGTTTTCCGTCAGGCGAAATGCCGCTCAGAGTAAGACCGGCATCCGTGAACCTTTCACGGTAATCATTGTTAAATTCATAGCGATGGCGGTGACGCTCACTTATAGTTATTATACCATAGCAGGAAGCAATTTTTGTTTCTTCACCAAGAATACACGGATAAGCTCCTAATCTGAGCGTTCCGCCCTTGTCTATGTGTTCGCTCTGACCGGGTATAAAATGTATCACTTTATTTTTGCATTGTTCATCAAACTCGCCCGAGTTTGCATCAGAAAGACCGAGTACATTTCTCGCATACTCTATTACCGCTATCTGCATGCCGAGGCAGAGGCCCAGATACGGAACGTCATGGGTTCTTGCGTATCCTGCCGCAGCTATCATTCCTTCGATACCACGGTTTCCGAAACCGCCCGGTACGATAATGCCGTCCACGTCTCCGAGTTCACTGTCGGGATCTCTTTCTTCAAGTCCTTCGGAATCTATCCATTTCAGTTCCACATGGACTCCATTGCTGCTGCCGGCATGATTCAGAGCCTCGAGCACAGAAAGGTATGCGTCATGAAGGCCGGTATACTTACCTACAAGGCCTATTCTGACGCTGTCTTTGCAGCTCTTTATCCTATCTACCATCGCGGTCCACTCATTCATGTCAGGCTCAGGAGTCTCTATGCCGAGCTCCCTGCAGACTATTCCTGAAAAACCGGACTTCTCAAGCATGAGCGGAGCCTCATATAGTACCGGCAGCGTCAGGTTTTCAATCACGCAGTCTTCCCTGACATTGCAGAACAGGGCTATCTTTCTGAACACGTCTTCCTCAAGCGGTTCATCACATCTCAGCACGATGATATCCGGTTTTACTCCGGCACCCTGAAGTTCCTTTACCGAATGCTGAGTCGGCTTAGTCTTGTGCTCATCCGAGCCTCTGAGGAACGGTACCAGCGTCACGTGTATGAAAAGACTGTTTTTGCTGCCGACTTCCAGCGATATCTGTCTCGCGGCTTCTATGAATGGCTGTGATTCTATGTCTCCTATGGTACCGCCGATCTCTGTTATGACTACGTCTGCATCCGTTCTCCTGCCGACGCTGTATACAAATTCCTTGATCTCATTGGTTATATGAGGGATCACCTGAACTGTCGAACCGAGGTATTCTCCTCTGCGCTCCTTGTTCAGAACATTCCAGTAGACTTTTCCGGTAGTGAGGTTAGAGTACTTGTTGAGATCTTCATCGATGAATCTTTCATAGTGCCCCAGATCCAGATCCGTCTCAGCACCATCTTCGGTCACGTAGACCTCTCCATGCTGGAAGGGACTCATGGTTCCCGGGTCCACATTGATATAAGGATCCATTTTCTGCGCCGCGACTTTAAGTCCCCTGGCTTTGAGCAGTCTTCCAAGAGAAGCAGCAGTGATGCCTTTCCCCAGGCCCGAGACTACGCCGCCTGTAACAAATATGTACTTCTTGTCCATGACTGCCCCTCCTTTTTACTTTCCGCTGTCTCCGTAGTTTGAGAGGACTCTGGCGGACGGATCGTTCACATCACAGCCCTCCCATTCCCTGTTCGGCATCCAGAAATCGATTATCATCTCCGCCTGTCCCGGATAGTATTTCTCGAATATATCGCGGTAAAGCAGCGACTCCTTAGTGAACGGAACCGCATATTCATATTTCAGACGTCCGGCTTCAAATTCCTCGTCGGTATACACAGTTTCCGCATACGCCTTAAGATCATCGACCATGGAATGCCCTACCGCATCTGAAAACGCCGCTTTTTCTCTCCACAGTATTTCATCAGGCAGGTAATCTCCTTCGAATGCTTTTCTGAGGAGATACTTACCCTTTCCGTACCTGTTGACTTTCATCTCAGGATCTATCGACATCACATATCTGACGAAGTCCAGATCACCGAACGGCACTCTTCCTTCCAGGCTGTTTCCCGAAATGCATCTGTCAGCCCTGAGTACATCGTACATGTGGAGCTCTCTCATGCGCTTGCAGGCTTCCTCCTGGAACGCCTCAGCGGACGGAGCAAAGTCCGTATATTTGTATCCGAAAAGCTCGTCGGATATCTCGCCTGTAAGGATCACGCGTATGTCTGTCGTCTCATGTATAGCTTTGCACATAAGATACATGCCCATGGATGCTCTGATCGTAGTAATGTCGTATGTGCCGAGCAGGTATATCACGTCTTCAAGAGCGTCGAGAACATCCTGGCGGCTCATGATCACCTCGGTGTGGTCACTTTTTATGTAGTCCGCAACTACCCTGGCATATTTAAGGTCGATAGGGTCTATGTCCATGCCGACTGAGAAGGTTTTTATAGGCTCATCGCTCTCCCTTGCGGCTATGGCGCACACAAGTGAAGAATCAAGGCCTCCGGAGAGCAGGAATCCCACCCGGGCATCAGCTACCAGTCTTTTTCTCACCCCTTCTGTGAGTTTTTCCCGGATATTTCTGAAAACAATGTCAGCATCATCAGAAAGATACCCATCGATTGCCGTTACATCGTTATAGCTGACAAAATCCCCGTTTTTCCAGTAATGTCCGGGTGGAAACGGCATTATCCTGCCAGTGATGCCCAGGAGGCTCTTAGCTTCACTGGCAAACACTATATCCCCACGGGAATCATAGCCGTAGTAAAGCGGCCTGATCCCGATCGGATCCCTTGCTGCTATGTATTCGCCGGTCGCTCCGTTATACAGGACGCATGCATACTCTGCGTCCAGCATTCCGAACATATCCGTGCCGTATTCAAAGAACATCGGCAGGAGTATTTCGCAGTCGGAGCCTGACCTGAATGTATAGCCTTTTTCAATAAGTTCACGTTTCAGTTTCTCAAATCCGTATATTTCGCCGTTGCAGATGACCTTCCATCCGTTCAGCTCAAAAGGCTGCATGCCTTCCGGCGTGAGGCCCATGATCGAAAGCCTGTGGAAGCCCATGATCCCTTTCTTATTTGTCTCGATCCTGGTGTCGTCCGGACCTCTGTACTTAGTCCTTGCAAAGGCGGTTTCAAATTCTGCACGGGAAACGCTTCCCGTCGAAGCCATTATCGTACACATCTCTTTACCCCTTTCATATGAACACTTCAGTTTTTACTTCTCTCCAAACATCAGAAGTCCGTAATTCGGAAGCGGCCAGTATTTCTTGGATGTGAGCATCTCTGCAGCATCACCGTCCTCCCTGAGCTTTCTCATGGCAGGAATAAGCTCATCGCGGATGATCGCGGCATCCCTGAAATAATCATTGCCGCTCAGGGTGTTGAGCACGCAGATCATGTCCTGCACATCACTGTAAATCAGGTCAGTTTTGCCGGACAGTTTTGTGATTATATCCTGTTCAAATCTGCATTCCAGATCAGGCAGAGCCCTCTTCTTTTCATTCATGTTGGCTGCCAGTTCAGCTGTATATGCTTCGACAGCCGGCGCTATCCTTTTGATTGCCATGGATCTCATGGTCCTTGCCTCAATACAGATGGTCTTGCAGTAGTTTTCAAGGATTATCTCACATCTGGATTCGAGCTCTGTTCTGCTGAAGACTTTCTGATCCATCAGCATCTTCACGTTCTTTTCATCCAGCAGGTGCGGTACGCAGTCAGGTGTTGTCCTGTAGTTGGAAAGCCCTCTTTTTTCTGCTTCAATGATCCATTCATTTTCATATCCGTTGCCGTTGAATACTATTCTTTTATGATCACGTACAGTCTCTTTTATGAGCGCATATACGGTCTCTCCCGGATCATCCGATCTTTCAAGAATGTCTGCGTAATATCCCAGTGAATCAGCCACCGCACTGTTGAGAATGACATTCGGAAAAGCAAGACTGCTCATTGCTCCCGGCATCCTGAACTCAAATTTGTTCCCCGTGAAAGCAAAAGGCGATGTGCGGTTCCTGTCGGTGTTGTCCCTCCTGAATCCCGGGATCACCTCGGTGCCCAGTTTCATCAGCACTTCCCCGCTGTTTTCATATGGAATGTCTTTTTCTATCGATTCAAGTACCGCTGTCAGCTCATCACCGAGGAAAATGGATACCACTGCAGGAGGCGCCTCGCTCGCGCCAAGCCTGTGGTCATTGCCGGCAGATGCTACAGATATACGCAGAAGATCCTGATACTCATCTACAGCCCTGATCACCGCGCAAAGAAACAGCAGGAACTGCGCATTGTCGTGAGGAGTATCTCCTGGTGCAAGCAGGTTGTCTCCCTTGTCCGTAGACAGCGACCAGTTGTTATGCTTTCCGCTTCCATTCACTC
The DNA here is from genome assembly GCA_017510725.1 of Mogibacterium sp. Taxonomy (GTDB): domain Bacteria; phylum Bacillota; class Clostridia; order Peptostreptococcales; family Anaerovoracaceae; genus Crickella. The sequence goes on from JAFWMD010000016.1 coordinate 47,897, forward strand.
CTGCATACGGTTTCTCATGGAGCAAAGCTACGAATCCATGTCTCTCTGCCACCTTCTTTATCATTTCCATGACCAGCTGGTTCTGGTCTACCGTGACATTTACCTTTGTATATATGCATGCCAGTTCGTGCTGTGAAGGGGCGACCTCGTTGTGCTCGGTCTTAGCAAACACCCCGAGTTTCCAAAGTTCTTCATTCAGTTCCTCCATGAACCTTGCTATTTCTGGCTTTATCGCACCGAAATAGTGATCGTCGAGTTCCTGTCCTTTTGGTGGCATAACCCCAAACAGTGTTCTTCCTGTAAATCTCAGGTCAGGTCTCTTGTCGTAAAGATCGCGGGGAACCAGGAAATATTCCTGCTCAGCGCCTGCAACTGCATGGACTCTCTTTACCGAGTCATTGCCCAGAAGATGCATCACTCTCAATGCCTGACAGTTAAGGGCATCCATTGATCTCAGAAGCGAGGTCTTTTCATCCATTGCCTCTCCGCTGTATGAGCAGAAAGCAGTCGGAATGCATAGTGTACGGTCTCTTATGAAAGCGTATGATGTAGGGTCCCAGGCAGTATATCCTCTGGCCTCGAATGTGGCTCTGAGGCCTCCCGACGGGAAGGATGACGCGTCCGGCTCACCCTTTATAAGCTCCTTACCGGAAAATTCCATTATTACTCTTCCGTCGGGGGAAGACTGGATGAAGCTGTCGTGCTTCTCGGCAGTAATGCCTGTAAGAGGCTGGAACCAATGTGTAAAGTGAGTAGCTCCGCTTGCGACTGCCCAGTCCTTCATAGCCTGGGCAACGGCATTTGCTATCTCCTGATTAAGAGGATCGCCTCTGTTAATAGTATTTCGCATTGAGCGATATGCGTCCTCGGACAGCATTGCTCTCATCACTTTGTCATCGAATACCTTTGATCCGAAATGGTCCAGTACTCTGCTCATCTCACCGATCCTCCTTTCAGTTGTTCACGCCGTTAAGGCTGATGATTTTTAAAATATGCTTCAAAAATAAACCTTATGGTTTTAATAATGAAATACATATATTATTAGCATTATCATATTTTTTGCATATGAAAAGGGGAGGGGCCTCTAAGAATACTTCATCTTTACATGTAACCCTATATATCTTTGTTGTACTGGCGAACAGGTATTATTCATCTTGGTTCACGGACTTCCGTCCCAGAGGCCTGTTTTCAGCGTTTAGGACGGAAGTTTTGCTCCATGGACGCTTGCTGACTTCCGTCCCGGAGGCCCTTTTTCAGGGTTTTGGACGGAAGTTTTGTTCCCTGGACGCTTGCCGACTTCCGTCCCCGAGGCCCTTTTTCAGGGTTTTGGACGGAAGTTTTACTCCCTGCGCCCTTGCTGACTTCCGTCCCTGGGGCCCTTTTTCAGGGTTTTGGACGGAAGTTTTTGCTCCCTGGACGCTTGCTGACTTCCGTCCCCGAGGCCCTTTTTCAGGGTTTTGGACGGAAGTTTTGCTCCATGGACGCTTGCCGACTTCCGTCCCGGAAGCCCGTTTTCAGCATTTGGGACGGAAGTCGATTATACACAAAGAAAAAGGGACCTGCATTTTATGCAGTTCCCAGTTAATAATATCGTCATCATAAACTTTAATGAAATGGTCCTAAGGATACTCTTCGTCTTCAGAACATAGTCCTAAGGATACTTAAGGATGCTCTTCGTCTTCAGATCATAGTCCCAAGAATGATCTTCTTCATGCCATTGTCCTAAATACCTACTGCGAAACCATTTCCTTGACGTAATCGATGAATACCTTTTCTATAGTTGGCAGCGGATGGCCTTTGCGCCACACAAACAGGTATTCCATCTTCTTGTCCTCTCCGGAAATCTCCTTGAAGATAAGAGAATCGTTCGGTACATACGCAGTCCTCGGGTAAATGCTTATGCCAACCATTCTTCCGGCGAGTGCTGCCGCGTCGAGGTAGCTGTCCATCTCGCATACTATCTTTGGCTCAGCTCCCACCTTTTCGAACCATTTATAGATAGTATCGATCAGCGCCTTCCTGCTTGGAACAATAAGATTCTCTCCCGCGAGATCCCGGATATCAATCTCCTCTCCCTCTTTCATCGCAAGCGGGTGAGTTTTGTTTATAAGCGCTGCGATCCTTTCCTCTCCCACGTGGAAGCTGTGGAGAAGCGAGTGATCGCACGGCGTGGTAATAACCGCAAGACTTATAAGGCCTGTGCGCATCTTTTCGAGCAGGTCATCCGTGCTTCCGTCAAGTATCCTGAAGCGTATATTCGGATACTTGCCTATAAAGCCTGCAAACCATTCCGCAGCGATATCCGGCGCCATGCCTTCAACAAGTCCTATGGAGATGGTTCCTCTCATTCCTTCGCCCATGGAATGAACTTCCGATTGAGTCTTTTCGGCAAGGCTCAGTATTTCCTTCGCGCGCCTGTAAAGCAGCTGCCCTGATTCAGTCAGCTTAAGGTGTCTCTTTCCCCTGATGAAAAGAACCGTATCAAGCTCTTCCTCCAGGCTTTTGATCTGTGCGCTGAGAGGCGGCTGACTCATATGCAGCTTCTCTGCAGCTCTTGTTACGTTCAGTTCTTCGGCCACTGTAACGAAATAACGCAGATTCCTAAGATCCATACATCAATCCCCCCAAATTGATAATAGTTTTTCTTTCTGCTTTTAGGTTACTCCTGCCAGAGGAACGGCATGAATATTCCGAGCTGTTTCTCCCAGTCAGCTTCACAGTGCCTTCCGCCGATCTGGCAGTACAGCTTTGCCTTGCCTCCCGCAGCGATTACTTTGTTTGCGGTTCCGCGGCATGTCTTATAAATCCAGCTCGATGTATCTTCAGCATCCGGATCCTTTATTTTGCCGTATCCTTCCTGAGTTCCCCAGGAAAGATATACGCGCGTATCCGGGCTCATATAAGTGTTGTTCATATCATGCCAGAATTTACCGCTCACGCTTCCTATCGACGGTGAGACGCAGGCTGCCTTGGAAATATAGTTGTTATATTTGACTACCGCATATGCAGACATCAGACCTCCCATACTTGAGCCTCCGATAGCTGTGCACTCCCTGAACGGAATGGTCGGGAACGTCGCATCAATGTACGGCTTCAGCTCATATATTATGCCCTGCATCGTCGCTTCGCCCAGAGGCTCAATGCCTTTCAGCCATCCGTAGTTGACTCCGTACGGCAGATACTCCGACATACGCTCGTTGTGTCCGTGAGCACATTCGACACCGACGATGATCATCTGCTTGTCCCAGTTCCTGCAGTATTCATCGAGGCCCCAGGACTTGCCAAATGTAGCGTCCTCATCTCTGAAAAGATTGTGTCCGTCAAAAAAGTAAAATACCGGAAACGGCGGTTCCCCGTGATCCGGGATTCGTATATGCAATGGTCTGTTTGCACCCAGCGAGTTAAAATAGAAATCCTGTTTTATAAGCATTATCCCTGCCCCTTTTTATTTATTCTCCGGTGCTGAGCATTTTCAGCACCTGTTCTCTGTTTTTAAGCGCTGTTCCGGTACCGACAGCAGTAGTACATATCGCCCCACAGGCATTTGCGAATGCAAGCGCATCCCGCACATCGCTTCCGCGCATGAGTTCAGACACAAAGCCGGCCATGAAGTTGTCGCCTGCGCCAGTGGCATCCACCACATCGATCTTATGTGCAGGCACATATATGGTCTCTTTGCTGTTCATGAGCATGCATCCTCTGCCGCCGAGCTTCAGGACCACGTTTTTCACTCCTTTTTCGAGAAAGACTTCAGCCATTTTTTCAGGCTCCTCTTCACCGGTGAAAAACTTTGCCTCATCCTCGTTAGGAGTTATGTAATCTATCATCGAAAGCGAGTCCGCTATGTCATCCAGTGTAAGTCTTCTGAAGTTCGGGATCTTTGTATCCGCAAATACCGGTATCCCCCTTGCGTGTGCCTCAGAGACGACCGCTCTTATGACATCCGGATCGTTGAAAGGCGCTCTGAACAGCGAGCCTATGACGACTGCCTTCGTATCCGTAAACCTCTCCGGATACTGCTCCGGGTGGAAGTTGTAGCTGTGAGCTCTATTGGTTATCGATTTGCGGTTCCCGTCCTCGGCTACGAAAATTGTAGTTACCGGAGTCGGATTCTCTGAAGTCCGCACTATGCAGCCCGTATTCACTCCGTTTTTCTCAAGCTCCACCTCAATAAGGTCACCCGCCTGATCGTTCCCGAGAAAACAAAGAAGCGCACTCTTCATGCCAAGCTTCGCCGAAGCGATCGAGCCGTTGACTCCTTCTCCTCCTGCGTTTATGGATCCGCTTTCAGCTCTGTATCCGGCCACCGAAACAGGCTCGGGGTCAAAGCCCTTTATGACTGTATCCAGTATGGCTGTTCCAATGAAAACTATGTCAAACTTACTCATATATCTCCTTTTATACGAAGAAGAACGCAGCTCCGATCATGATGTATACGGTCACCAGCTGAAGGCCTTCCAGCCAGTTGGACTCTCCGTCGGATGCCACGCGGTTCGCTATCAGAACTGAACCTGTTACAGCAACCAGCTCGAACGGTGTGAAGACTATGCTCATCGGTGTGAAGAACAGGCTGAGCAGTGTCAGCACAGGCACCACGAACAGTATGATCTGCAGGCTCGAGCCGAGCGCGATCTCGATCGCGGCGTTCATCTTGTCTTTCATCGCCATGATTATCGCGGACGAGTGCTCCGCAGCGTTGCCGATTATAGGCACCAGTATTATTCCGACAAATGTCTTGTGAAGGCCGGCACTTTCTGCCATAGGCTCTACAGTGCCGACGAATATCTCCGAAATGACAGCTATTGCAACGGCAGAAGCAATCAGCATGATGATTGCGCGAGGCAGGTTCGCTTTGTGGTTTTCCTCTTCACCGGGCACTGACTCTTCATAAAGCGCACGGTGAGTCACAAAAGTGAACACGAACTGCATCACATATACAAGCAGCATCAGAAGTGCGACTACAACGCTGAATCCCTCGTACTGCGTGGTGAGGCTGGACTCAGGCAGCGCGTGCGTGAATATCGCCGGTATGCCGAGGCCAAGTACTGAAAACAGAAGCATGCTCGAGGTAATATTGATCGAATGTATATTGAATCTCTGTATCTTATGCTTGATTCCGCCCGCCAGCATGGACATGCCGAGCACCAGCAGGATGTTTCCGATCACGGAACCTGCAAGCGAAGCTTTTACAACATCAAACAACCCTTCCTTCATGGCTACGAAAGCGATTATGAGCTCGGTCGCGTTCCCGAATGTGGCATTCAGAAGTCCGCCGACCTTCTGTCCGCAGAAGCAGGCGATATCATCTGTGCTTTTGCCCATTACTCCTGCCAGAGGAATGATCGCGAGCGCACTGAATATGAAAAGCAGGGAATCCGAAAATCCCGCTATTTTTCCGTATATCGTAATTGGTATAAACACCAGTAAGATGTTCAGATATTTCATCTCATATCCTCCCCTTCAGCGGCATCGCTTTTTCCTATAAGGAGTATGGCTGCAATAACCATGATAATGCCTGCTATCTTCATGAAGTTCGATTCCTCACGGAATATCAGGATGCCGACCAGCGATCCTACAACCGGTTCAGCAGCTCCGTATATGGCAGCCTTGCCGCTCTCTATCAGCCCGAGTCCTACAGAAAAGAAATACTGGGCCAGTACGGCTGTCACAATACACATAATAAATGCGACGGCCAGTATCATCGGATTGGCTCTGCACAGCGATGTCAGGCTGCTCCATCCGCTGAAAGGAATCAGGAAAAGAAAGCTGAAAAACAGAGTGTAAAAAGTTACTGTCTGCGGATCATTTTTCTTCACGGCTGCGCTTGTAAGTATGTTGTTCAGCGAATATGCAAGTCCCGTCAGCACTCCGGTAAGTATCGCGGCAGGCGGAGGCATGTAGCCTTCGCCTATAACGCCTGTGACGAACACGCATCCAATGACCGTCAGCACAAGCGCAATAAATTTGAGCTTCGTTATCTTCTCCTTAAAGATTATTCTCGCAAGAATAATGACGAATACTGGAGATGTGTACAGCAGCACTACAGCAATCGATGCACGGCTGTGTATTATCGTATAGAAATACAGGAAGTTGAACAGCACGCCGTTAATAAAGCCCACAAGCATGAGGAGTCCCAGGTCTCTGGCACCTATCCTGAATCCCGGCCGGTTACGTATCAGTAAAATCACGGCGAATACCAGGACGGCAAAAAGCTGACGCAGAAACGATATCTGCATCTCGCCCAGGCCGGCGGCAGAAAGGTAATTGATAAAAATGCTGATCACACCCCAGCAGGTACCGGCCAGGATTATCAGCAATGCGCCTTTCCTGTTATTGTCCATCCTGAGTTCCCGCTACGCTTCAGCAGGCTTTCCCGTCAGCCCGAGCTCTTCAGCGTGCTCTTCCATGCCCCTGATGCAGATCTCCGCTACATCGCGAAGCTCCATGCCAAGGCGCGCGCAGCCGTCCTTTATAAGCTCGCGGTCGCACTTTGCGGCGAATCTCTTGTCCTTGAACCTCTTCATGAAGCCCTTAGGCTGCATGCCGATGATGCCCTCTCCCCTGAGTATTGCGTATGCCTGGATTATCCCTGTCAGCTCATCGACTGTATAGAGCGATTTCTCCATGTTGGTCAGCGGCTCTACATCGTTGATCAGTCCATAGCCGTGCGAAAGAATAGCGCGTACATCTTCAGGATCGACTCCGGCATCGAGCAGCGGCTGCTCAGTGTGAAGGAGATGCTCTTCAGGATACTGCTCGTAATCATAGTCATGCAGATATCCGACGGCCATCCAGTGCTCCTTGTCTTCTCCGAAGTGCTCGGCCATGGCACCCATAGCTGCCATGACGTTAAGCGCATGAAGCCTGAGATGATCCTCAGTCACCACTGCATCATTAAGTTCTTTTGCTCTTTCAAGTGTAAGCATATCTCCATTCCCCTTTCTAATACGTGTATCTTCCGAACTGATCGAACTCCAGATCTTCCTGATCGCGGTATGGTCCGACGTACGCCTCCAGTATCGCTACTATCAGGTCAGCCATGTACCACATTCCGAAGCCTCCGAATGTGAGCATCTTGAGCAGTCCGAGGCCTATCTGGCCGCGGGCAAATCTGTCCACGCCATAAATGCCAAGCACAAACGAGAAAATCCATGTAAAGATGTGCTTGTTGCAGCGTCTGTAGGCAGTCCTGCGGCGGTTGTAACCATAGCCGCGGTTGTAGTCATAGCCACGGTCATAACCATATCCTCTGTTATAGCCCTGGCCATAGTCTGGTCCATAAGTCACCTCTTCGGTTACTGTCTCGGTGACAGTCTCCTCGTAAGGCTGTGGCTGCGGCTGCGGCGCCGGCTCAGTCTCGACCTCAAACTCGATGTTGTTTTCGAGGTCAACGTCGTACTTGATCTCTTTTTCCGGTACCTGTGCTTCCGCCGTTCCGCCGTCTTCTGACAGTTCGTCCGTTATTTCATCAGTATATCCGTCTACATAATCCAGTGTCTTTGTTGTTTCATCCGTTGCCATTCGATTATCCTCTTATGTTATCCAAACCCATTATCCCAATCGCTTTATCAGCTTTTACAGAAGGTATTTTTCAGCGATCTCTGCTGCAGTCCTGCATGCACCGATGCATGGCCTGCTCTGATAGTACTCCTCGGTACGCACTGAAGGCTCTGCCAGGTCTTCTCCTTCTTTCAGGCCGAGCAAGTCCCTGCATATGATGGTGCCTTTGCGCTCCTTAAATTCCGCGCACATCTTCTGAATGAGCCTGTACAGCTCTTTTTTGCTCTCATAGTCCTCAGGGTCATCATAGCCTTTCAGGTATCCGGCAGCAAGCGTCATTCCGGACACTGCCCCGCATACTTCTCTCAGCTTGCCGAATCCTGCGCCGAACGGACTTGCTATTCTTGCAGCCTCTTCAACGGACATGCCAAGCACATCCGCAAAAGCAGCGAATACCGACTGACTGCAGTTATACCCTCTTCTGAACAGTTCTTCTGCTTTATCTGATCTATTCATTACAAAACCTTCTTTGCTACCTTTTTTATGATGAAATATGAGAATGTCATATCAAAAGCATACAGTGCAAGATACAGCGCGGTGCAGAACCTGGCATGCTTCTTATAGTCCCAATCCTTGTAATAGTCTGCGGTTAAAAATTTCATGACTGTTCCTCCATTTCTGTTACTATTCCAGCCCAGGGAATCCGAGCTGCCTGAGAGCCTCAAACAGCACTATGTTTGCTGCATTCGACAGATTGAACGATCTGAGGCGCGTGCTGCTGCTCATCGGTATGCGCAGCGCCCATTCTTTATTGGCTTCGATGAAGTCCCGGGGGAGCCCTGCTGTCTCGCGCCCGAAAAGTATCATGTCCTCATCCCTGAAGTCCGCTTCGGTATAAAGTTTATCGCCTTTTGTCGTCGAAAGCCACATTCTGCGTCCGCTGTACTTATCAAGGAACTCCTCGAAGCTTTCGTGGACCTCAAGTCTGACGTAAGGCCAGTAGTCGAGGCCGGCGCGCCTGAGTCTCTTTTCGTCCAGGCTGAAGCCGAGGGGCTTCACAAGATGCAGCACGCTGTCTGTCGCGGCGGCCGATCTGGCGATATTGCCTGTATTAGGCGGTATTTCAGGTTCTACGAGTACTATGTGTATTGCCATTTATCCTTTATCTGAAGTATTTTCCGTTCTCATCCCTGTAAACGAAATCAGTTGTGCCGCCGCAGGCCCTGCATTTGAATGTCTTATAGCCAAAGCCTTCTCCGAATCCGCCGAAGCCGGACTGGAGATCGCCGGAGCCGCAGAAAGCACATTCCCTTGCTGCCTTGCCATCCCGGTCGTCAACAGCTTTATGCTGCCCGTAGTTTGGCAGGTCACGCAGGTTCTGCAGGCCGGAGCCGCCGTATGTAAGGTCGACCCTCTTCGAATCTTCCTCTGTCATTACCCATTTGCCATCAGCCATTTCAGAGTCTCCTCCTACACTGGGGTCCCGACTTCTATCAGGTTGCCGTCCGGATCATAAAACCTGACGACCGTCTGCCCCCATGAGTGTGTCATCAGCTTATTGACAAACTTTGTGTCCGGGTAAAGGCGCTCCAGTTTTTCGACGAAAGCCTCGATGTCGCTCTCTTCGAAGTACAGCTCACAGGAGTTGCTCTCAGGAATCACGTCCCTCTGCAGGAATTCTCTCCAGTACTTCTCCTCCTGGAGTACGAGCCCGTCCGTAAGGATCATGTTGCCGTCGAAATCGACAAGCACCTCAAATCCGAACAGATCGTGATAGAACTGCTTCGACTTTTCAATATCTTTTACGACTATAAGGAAATTCCTGAATCTCATGCTGCACCTCATGGTCTATAGTCATTTCGCTTCCTGATTCTATCGGAGGAGCTCAGCCTCCGGAGATCAATGGTTTCATCCTTACGGCAAAGCCGCTATGATCTATGAAACCATTATAGCACGCGAATCACTCCCATAATGATATAAAACCTTGTGTCTTTCGTGATAGAATATCGATACTATTCAGAAAGGATGGTGAAGAATATGGATTTCAGGAATGCAAAGGTCGGGTTCATCGGTTTCGGGAGCATGGCAAGCGCCATATGTGACGGTCTGCTTATGAAAAATGTTGTGGAACCTTCGGCTATATACGCATGTGCAAGAAACATGGACAAGCTGCGCGCAGCCTGTGACAAGCGCGGCATCAATGCTTGCGCAGGCGCCGAAGAAGTCGCGGCAGCCAGCGACATCGTCGTGATAGCAGTTCTGCCCCAGCAGGTCGAAGGCGTCGTAAAGGATGCTGCTGATGCGCTCAGAGGCAAGCCTTTGTTCTCCATCGCAGCCGGAATAGACTATGCGCATTATGTGAGCTATCTGGGAGAGGGTTTCAATCATATCAGCACTGTCCCTAACACTCCGATTGCCATAGGCGAGGGCATCATAGTTGCAGAAGCCACACATTCGCTCACTCCTGAACAGCTCGCTCTGTTCGAAGGCGTGTTCGGACAGATCGCTAAGATCGAGTATTTCAGTTCAGAACTTCTGTCGCTTGGCGGCACGGGAGCCGGATGTGCGCCTGCATTCGTCGATGTGTTTATCGAAGCGATGGCGGACGGCCTCGTAAAGAACGGCATGAGCCGTGCCCAGGCATATAAAATAGTGCCGCAGATGATCAGCGGCACTGCTAAATACATGATGGAAAGCGGAAAGCATCCGGGTGAGCTCAAGGATGCCATATGCACCCCCGGCGGTACTACCATCGTGGGGATCAGCGCTCTCGAAGAGACCGGGTTCAGATACTCACTGATCCACGCTATAGACAAAATAATGGAGAAAAAGCACTCAATGTGATTATTTCGGCAGATAGAGCTTGCTGAGTATGAACTCCTTGCTTCTGTCAGGCAATATGCGCAGCAGCACCATCAGAGCCTTGTAATCGAGCCCTACCGGCACCCTTGCCGGAGGGTTTTTTCTTGCAGCAAGGGCAAGGGCCACTTTTGCTACGCTGTCAGGCGACCTGCCGTTCTGCTCATCAGCGGCCATCTTTGCGACGCTCTTCTCAAGAATGCTGCCATATCCGGCACCGCCGGCATCCTGTGTCTCCCTTGCAGCAGTGAAGCCGGTCTTTGTGTCACCCGGTTCGATGATGCAGGCTTTTACGCCATACTGTTTCATCTCCATGCGGACAGCGTCAGTGAATGCTTCCAGCGCATACTTGCTCGCGGAGTACTGGCTCTGCATCGGGATCGACACCCTGCCGGCTATTGAGCCGATGATAATCAGGAGGCCGTTTCCGCATGCTCTCATCCTCGTCAGACATGGCTGGGCAGCGTTGAGCGTGCCGAAGTAGTTGACCTCCATCTGCTTTCTGGTCAGATCCGACGGAGCAGTCTCCGCCGGTCCGGCTACTCCCATGCCTGCGCACAGTATCGCTATATCTACCTGCGGAAGTTTCTCTATGAATGCCCTAGTCGCCTCCTCATCGGTGACATCCAGCCTTCTGAGAGTCAGACTTCCTCCCCCTGCAAAGTGTTCGGTCCTTTCTTCAGTATTTCTCGAAACACCTGTGACATCGCATCCGTTCATCGCGAACATCCTGGCGCATGCCCGGCCAATACCGGATGACGCTCCGGTCACAAATACATTCTTTCCGTACAGATTCTTTTTCATGTCCACTCTTTTCCAGTCAGTCAGCAATTATTTAATATCTGGAGTATATCATATGATTTTTCTTCTTAACATATGCCTTTATAGTGTATTATGAAGTTAACAATTAATTATAATGAATGATGAAGATATAAATAACGATGCTATAGTCAGTCAATACGGAGGTATAGGGATAATGGAACACAGCGCTGAAAAATTTGTATCGACTTTTGATAAGTCTGAAGTAAGCAAATGTATGATCTGCCTTGATCCGCCTTGTACAAAGGCCTGTCCGCAGCATGCTGATATAGGCAGTATCCTCAAGTCATTGTACTTCAGAAATTATATCGGAGCAGTCGATAAGCTGAGCTGCGACTGCACGTACTGCAATGCTCCATGCGGAAAAGCTTGTGTGCTCAACGATATAAATACCCCAGTCGACATCCGGGGAATCCTTATACAGGTGAAAAAAAATGCCGGCATCCTTCCAGTAAGAAAGATACAGCAAGTCGATCTGTCGACTGATATCTGCGGAATAAAGCTGGAGAACCCTTTCCTGCTGTCATCATCCGTAGTCGCAAGCTCTTATGACATGTGCAAACGTGCTTTTGAGGCGGGATGGGCAGGAGCTTCGTTCAAGACCATTTGCAGCTTCCCGCAGCATGAGACTTCTCCAAGGTTCTCGGCGATCAGACACCACTCAAACGCATTCTGCGGATTCAAGAACATAGAGCAGCTTTCCGACCACAGCGTCGAAGAGAACATGCACATATTTGAAAAACTCAGGGAGGAATTCCCTACAAAGGTGATAGTCGCCTCGATAATGGGTCAGAACGAGCAGGAATGGACCGATCTCGCAGCTAAGTGTGAAAAGGCCGGTGCATCGGTTATCGAATGCAACTTTTCCTGTCCAAACATGGAGGATGATGATCTGGGCGTTACGATAGGCCAGTCACCTGAACTGGTAGAGAAGTTCACAAGAGCTACAAAGAGAGGGACCAAGCTGCCTGTCCTTACAAAACTCACGCCGAACATCACGGACATGGTGCCGATTGCGCTCGCAGCAAAACGCGGAGGAGCTGACGGTATCGCGGCAATAAATACGATAAATTCCATTACGGGCGTCGATATCGATACTCTCGTTGCGGAACCTGCCGTACGGGGCAAATCCATCATCGGCGGTTACTCGGGCAATGCGGTAAAACCGATAGCGCTGAGATTCATATCCGACCTCTCCAGATGCGAAGAGCTGAATGGCATGCACATAAGCGGCATGGGAGGAATTGAGACCTGGCGCGATGCGCTTGAGTTCCTGCTTCTCGGTTCCGGAAGCCTGCAGATAACAACTGCCGTAATGCAGTACGGATACAGGATCATCGATGATCTGATCGAAGGTCTTGAAGTGTATATGAAATGCAAAGGCATAGCATCAGTGCAGGATCTCGTAGGCGGTGCAGCAGGCACGGTAGTCGATCATCACAGCATTGAAAGAGATACCATACTGTACCCGGTATTCGATTATGAACTGTGTAACGGATGCGGCAGATGCTATATCTCGTGCATGGACGGCGGCCACCAGGCCATCAGATTTGACGAAGAAACACGCAAGCCAATGCTGATCGGCAGCAAATGCGTAGGATGCCATCTCTGCAGACTGGTCTGCGCCGGTAAAGCAATCAAAACTGCAAGAAAAGTGGTAAAGAAATAGAATCAGACAGTCACTTTGACCCAGCAGACCGGATCGGACAGCTTTTCGAGCTCATCTACCGTAAGTTCCACGACCGAGTCCTCCCCGCCTATGCCCGGGAACACGGTCTCACCCATATGCTTTCTTATGGAAAGATCCAGATATAGCTTTGCGGTGTCCTTAAGGCAGAACGGATTGATGGTTCCTGCAATGTGGCCGACCAGTTCTTCAGTCTGCTCTGCCGGCAGCATTGTCGGTCTGAATCCGAATACATTCCTGAACATGCCGTTGTTTACACGCGACTTGCCAGATGCTATGACCACGATCGCAGTGCCTCCCTTTCCCTTGAAGACCAGGCCTTTGCAGATGCGGTCCACGTCAACGTTGAGCGCCAGAGCGGTGCTTTCGGCAGTGATATCCGTGTTCTTGAAATCTATGATACGGTCGCGCATACCCTTGCTTTCCAGGTATGCGCGGCCTCTTTTTTCAGCTTCGTTCATTTATCTTCCAAACCTTACTTTCTAATTAAGATGAGTAACCGTTCCGTCTCCGTCTACCGGGATCTCATCACCCAGGAATGTAGGCTTCGCCCTGGTCATCCCCTTGAAAAAATCCTTGTCCCGCGCCAGCACTTCCCTGGCCTCCCTGTAATATCTGCCTGCGTATTTCTGCTGGTTTGAAGCCACTCCTTTTGCCTTGATGCCGAGGGCCTCGCACGCCTTCAGCGCCCTGAACAGATGATACTTCTGTGTAACAACTATCAGGCGGTCAGCCATGAACACCGCATGCGACCTGTACACTGACTCATATGTAGAAAATCCGGCGTAGTCCAGAAATATGTCTTCCGGCGGAACACCCTGTGCCAGGGTATACTTCAGCATGCAGTCCGGCTCGCTGTACTCCACGATGCTGTTGTCACCGCTGAGCAGGAGTTTCGGCGCAACACCTGCCTTGTACAGTGCGATGGCCGTATCGAGCCTGTCCCTGAGCATGGGCGACGGCTCATCGTTTGCCCACACCGCGCATCCGAGCACCAGTATGCACTGCGGATCTATGCTTTTGCAATCCTCCACATCAGCCGCACTTATGCCGCTGCCTGTATCAACTCCGGCGATCTCGCTTTTTACGGACTGCGTCACGCATGCGCTGAGTCCAAGTACAAGCACCGCAGCAATTATTATCAATAACATCAGTTTTCTGATCAGTCTGGTCATTCAAGTTCCCGTTTTGCGGCCAGGGCGCGCGGCACGTATGCCTTTATATGTATGCCCTCCTCCTCGTATTCTTCTGAGAGGAGCTGGCCTGCCTTTCTTATCTCCGCTACAACAGCTGTGTTTCTGTAAGGGATGACCGTGTCTACATAGACCCGCCTCTCCCTCAGTATCCTTGCGAGCTCGTCATAGAATGCATCGAGTCCGGCTCCGGTCTTCGCGGATATCTTCACAGATGCGTCAGCACCGAAGTCCCTGAACAGAGCTTCCTCATCTACCAGATCCGCCTTGTTCCAGGCCGTGATGACCGGTTTGTCGGTTATCCCGAGGTCTATGAGTGTATCATAGACGACTCTTCTGTGCATCTCTGCCTGCGGATCCGACGCGTCTATCACATGCACTATGATATCCGCATAACCCGCTTCCTCAAGTGTACTGCGGAATGCGTCTACGAGATTGTGCGGAAGCTTGTTTATGAACCCTACGGTATCGGTAAACAGCACCTGCTGGCCATCGGGCAGCAGAGCCGTTCTTGTAGTAGGATCGAGCGTCGCAAAGAGCTTGTCTTCAGACAGCACTTCTGAACCCGTGAGCCTGTTGAGCAGTGTCGACTTGCCCGCATTGGTGTAGCCGACTATTGCGGCTGTCGGAACAGCGTTTGCCGAGCGTTTCTTACGCGCTGTGTCGCGGGCTCTCTTCATGGCCTCGATATCGTCCGAAAGCATCTTTATGCGCTTCTGTATGACACGCCTGTCCGTCTCGAGCTTCGTCTCTCCAGGGCCTCTTGTTCCTATACCGGCGCCCAGTCTCGAAAGCGCCTCGCCCATGCCGCGAAGCCTCGCATATCTGTATTTCTGCTGGGCGATCTCCACCTGCAGCTTGCCTTCCCTTGTGCGGGCGTGTGCTGCGAAGATATCAAGTATGAGCGTTGTTCTGTCGATGACCTTCGCACCTGTCAGTTCGGACAGGTTACGCATCTGGGATGCTGTCAGCTCGTCGTCGCAGATGATGCCGTCGGCTTCATGTATTTCTATCGCATCGCGGATCTCAGCCGCCTTGCCCTTGCCGATATACGTCGACTTATCAGGATGCGCCAGGTTCTGCACTGTCTGCATAACGGTCTCTCCGCCGGCGGTATCGAGCAGATCCGCAAGCTCGTCAAGAGAGTCCCACGCAGCCTCTTCATTGCCGGAGGCCACCGCGACCAGTATGTATCTTTCAGTATGATCTGTGTTTTCAGTAAGAAGATCGTTCAATGTATGTGTTTCGTCCTTTTAAATTTACCGGGTCTGAGCGCCGGCATGTCCCTCAGGCCTCCCCTAACAATTGCCGGTATACACGTGCCTAAGTCTTTCGCGGGCAACTTCTGCCAGCCTGTAAACGAGTCTCACCTTAGTTGCATCCCTGTCCGTCATGTGGAATCTCGGGAAGAATCTCGAGATATGAAGAGGGATCTCCGTTCCGTTCGTAAGCCCGGCAATCCAGTCCGTCATCTCACGCATCTCATCCTCGCTGTCGTTCTCTCCCGGAACGATCAGTGTGGTCAGTTCCACATGGCAGTGCTTCGCTGCTTCTTCGATGAACGCCATAGTCATGGCCCTGTCGCCTCCGAGCACATCGCTGTAATAATGATCCTTGAAACCCTTGAGATCGATGTTCATCGCATCGATAAGCGGCGCAAGCTCATCGAGCACCTGCAGACTTGCCGTTCCATTCGTCACCAGAACGTTGAACATACCCTGCCCGTGCACGAGTTTTGCCGTATCGCGGATGTATTCGTATCCGATGAGCGGCTCGTTATATGTGAAAGCGACACCTATATTGCCCCTGTCCCTGCACGACAGCGCAATACCGGCCATTTCCTCAGGGGATATGTATTCGGCTCTGTCTGCGAACCTGTATGCCTCCTCCGACCAGGATATCTGATAGTTCTGGCAGAACGGGCATCTGAGATTGCACCCATAGCTGCCGGCTGAGAGTATCATCGAACCCGGATGAAACCTCGCGAGAGGTTTCTTTTCTATAGGGTCCAGGGCAAGCGAAGTGATCCTGCCGTAGTTTGCGGCGGTCACCTCTCCGTCAGTGCAGGTACGGGCTCCGCAGAAGCCCAGACCTCCTTCAGGAATATTGCAGTGTCTGAAACAAACCTTGCAAACAGCCATGTCAGTAGTGCCTTATAACTTCAAATCTCTGCAGCTTGTATTTCTCGAATTTGTGGATGCCGCCCTTTTTCATTGCGATCTCCACCTGCTGCTGCGGAGTATCTATTCCGTCGAGATCAGGAAGGAGCAGTCCCCTCCTGTGTCCGCAGCTTACTATGACCCCGTATCTCTTAACATCGAGTTCTTCCTCGGAGTCTATGTCCTCCGGCTCACCGAGCACGTCCACGTTTATATCGAGCCACGGGAGCTCCTCAGCTTTGATTGCAGGGAATCTCGGATCCCGTGTCGAGGCGCTTATGGCATTGCCGATTATCTCTTCGGCCACGCAGCTCCTCGTCGGAGAGATCGTTCCGATGCATCCTCTCAAGTCACCATGCTCGTGTATCGATACGAACGCGCCCGCCTGAGTTGAGAGCATTTCATCAGGAAGGCCTGCCGGAACATCAAGAACCTCACGCCTGAGCACATATGCCTCAACGGCTTCGCGCGCCAGTCTTACATATTCATCTGACTGCTCACGCTTTGTTCTGAGCTCATCTTCGATCTCCGCCATTTTGCGCTCCAGGAAATGCCTGCTTTCATCTGTGCCTTCCGGATAGAAAGTGCAGATGCCGTAACCGACACCCGTAACGTCCTGATGTACCAGTCTTTCGGCCCTGACAGCCGTGCCGTCGAACGCGCCGCCCATTATGACAAACGATCTGTGTCCGCACTCGGCAGCCTTGTCGCAGAACGTGCTGTCAAAGTCGAGCAGTTCGCCGAATGCGGCACGTCCCATCACATCCATGATGCGCCCGTCGTATTCAGGACCTTCAGGTACATATCCATATGGTCCGTACTCCTGAAGCTTGTGTGAAAGGTCACCGCTGGCAACCATTACCACTCTGCGGCCGGTGTTTTCAGCAGCCTCGCGTATCATCATGCCGAGCCTGTAGTGGTCGATGAGCGGAAGACCTGAAAGGCCTATGCGCACTATTTTACCGCCCTTATACTTGTTCCTTATGAACCAGAGCGGCACCATGGTTCCGTGATCAAGCTCCTTATCGCGCTCGCCCATCGTTCCTGCAGGGAAATCCTCTTCATCTGCCAGTCTGCAGATCTCTCTGACGAGCTCCGTGTCATATTCTTCTTTGAATCTTACGCCCGGAGCCCTGAAGCCTGCGAAACTTCCGCCTGCGCTTTTGCCCGGCGAGATGTGAAAGTAATCCGCATACATTATGGAATGCGGACTTGTTATTATTATCGTTTCCGGAGCGAGTGCAGCTATTTCGTCCGCAACTCTCTCATAGGCTGCTGTGGTATCTGCCACCTGAACTTCGCTGCCCCTGCCTATGTCGGGCACTATCATAGGCGGATGCGGCACCATGAATCCTGCAACTATACCCATGCTTTCCTCCTTAACTCAGCCATCCGGCGTTACTGTCCCAGATACTCTTCGAGTGTAATACCTTTGTCAGTGATCTCCTTTGCGATCTCAGGGCTGTCCAGATAGCGTATGTGCCACGGCTCGTACGCGTAACCGGTGATCGCCTCCCCATCCTCAGGGAAACGGAGTATGAATCCGAACTCAGGCAGTCTTGCATGGATCGCATCCCATATATCCGGATACTGAACGAGATCCTCATTCTCGTATACGTCCTTGCCGTCTATCGTGAAGTAAAGATCGAGCGCAAGTCCTGTATGATGCTCGGAGTATCCCGGAACAGCAACGTACTTTTTGACATAATCCTCACCATACTTTTCAGTGAAGTCATCAACTATCTTCTGCTGAGCAGCAACGCTTCTGTATGCGGAATCCAGCTCAAGTCTGACTTCTCCCTTCTCGTATCCCTCAAGGTCCTTTTCTACTGCCTCCTTGAGCCTGCAGTATGCTTCGTAAGCCTTGCTTTCAACATAGACCTCATCGCCTACGGAATTCGTAATGGTCGTAGTCTCGAGCGCCTCCTCCCATCCGTCAGGCAATGGGTTCTTCTGATTTACCAGCACCATGTAGTCGATCACCGATCCTTCTTCTGTTTCAGCTTCTGCCTCTGTCTCAGCAGCGGCATCAGCCGGTTCTTCGCTTTCACTCTGCTTGCTGCATCCTGTAAGCGGAAGCAGGAATACCATCGCTGCAATAAGCAGCATGATCAGAAGTCTTGATTTTTTCATGTAACCCCCTCTTGTTATTATCGAAAGGACTCCATGGTAATGCCATGGAGTCCGTACTCTTACTTGTTTTCGCGATAAAGCGTATCGCAGTATACGCAGCGGTAATCTCTCGATTCAGGGTCAACAAGCCTGAACTTCTGCGGTATGCCTCTCTCTACCGAAGTGATGCATCTTGGATTGCGGCATTCCAGCACGTTTGTAAGTATAGTCGGCGGTTTTGGCTTGAACTTTTTGACGAGTTCGCGGTCCTTAACGACGTTTACCGTGATATTCGGACTGATGTATCCGATCAGATCATAATCGATCGGAATGTCTGCATCGATCTTTATTATATCCTTAGCTCCGTACTTCTCACTGCTTGCCCTCTGTATGATGGCTACGGTGCAGTCCGCCTTGTCGAGGCCTAGGAGGTGATAGAGTTCGAAGCCCTTGCCGGCCTTAATGTGGTCCAGCACATATCCTGTATTGATTCCGTCTATGTTCATGTGAAACCTCCTTATTTGATGCCCAGCAGATACAGTATGAGCGCCATGCGGATGTACTTGCCCATGAGAGCCTCATAGAAATAACTTGCCCTAGGGTCTTCGTCTACATCTACGTCTATCTCAGTGACTCTCGGCAGCGGATGCAGCACTATCATGTCTTCCTTTGCCGCTTTCAGCATCGCTCTTTTGAGTATGAAGCTGTCCTTGAGTTTCTCGTACTCTTCCCAGCTCGGGAACCTCTCCTGCTGTATCCTGGTCATATACAGTATATCGAGCTCAGGGATCGCGTCATCGAGGCTCTCTACCTCTCTCCATTCGACGCCGGCATCATTGAGTCTGTCTCTGATGTATCCCGGGATCCTGAGCTCTTCAGGAGCGATCATGACGTACCTGATGCCTTCATATCTTAGCAGCGCATCGATGAGCGAGTGTACCGTTCTGCCGTATTTGAGGTCTCCGCAGAGTCCAATGGTGAAATTGCCGATCTCTCCCTTTTTGCGATGGATCGTCATGAGGTCTGTCAGTGTCTGTGTAGGGTGAAAATGCCCGCCGTCTCCTGCGTTGATGATAGGGACCCTGGATTTTACTGCACCTACAACCGGTGCGCCTTCCTTTGGGTGTCTCATCGCGATGATGTCTGCATAGCAGCCGGCCATGATGATGGTGTCAGACACGGTCTCTCCCTTGGCAGAAGAACTGGACTGTGCCTGATCGAAGCCCAGCACATTGCCGCCCAGCTCCATCATGGCTGCTGTGAAAGACAATCTTGTTCTGGTGCTCGGCTCAAAGAAAAGCGTTGCAAGCTTTTTGTGAGCACATGCATCCCAATAATTCTCCGGATGAGCGATTATGTCATCGGCAGTCTCCATCAGGTGGTCGATCTCCTCTACGGTAAGATCGGTGATGTTGATCAGATGCTTAATTTCTCCCATGTGATCCCCTTTCTGTTTTCTACGAATATCTTTTCCATTCAAGACCGAGGCCGTTGGCTACGATCGTGATGAAATCCTGTACATTTGTTACGATTGTGGTTGCTGCAAGGCTTCCTCTGTCCAGAAGCTTGTTTACGACGAACTCATCTGCATCGACAGTATAAAGGAATACCGGTCTGACAGTGCCGTCCTCAAGCACTCTGAACGACGGTGTCATATTGCCCGTTGCGATGGTGTGGAGCATCGTTGCAAGACAGATGACTGTAGTCGCCTTCTTTACAGTCTGCCTCATGACGTTCTGGCCCTCATATACGTCAGCGATGACTTCAGGGATAGGGCCATCGTCTCTTATCGAGCCGGTAAGCACGATAGGCACATCATTCTTAACACAGCTGTAGATGATACCGTTGTCGATATTATAATCCCTGATGAACTGCGGTATGGAACCGCTCCTGCGGACTTTGTTGTCAACATCGAGATGGTTGTAATGCCCGTTCGGATGTGACTTCTGCGTATAGATGTCCTGGCCGAGAGCCGTGTTGAGCAGAGCCCCCTCGAGATCGTGGGTAGCAAGCGCGTTTCCTGCGAGCAGGGCGTCTACATAGCCGTTCTCTACCAGAGCCTGCATGCATGCCCTCGCGTCATGGTCGAAAGCGAATGCCGGACCCATTACCCAGACGATGTTGCCGTGTTCTCTCTCGTAATTCAGCAGCTCGAACAGTCTGTCATAGTCGCGGGCATACGAAGTCTCCCTGCTCCTGCCCTGACGGAAAACGAACTGATCTTCAAGCTCTGTCTCCTCGTCCTCAAAGCCTCTTGTGTGGACATAAATACCCTCGTGTCCGTCCTCGCTTCTCCCGAGTGCAACAAGGTCGCCTTTGCAGATGTTGCGGTTCTCTACGACATCGAGCCTGCCGTCAGGTCTGAGAACCACGCTCGAGTCCATTCTGCTCTCTTCCGCAAGTCTCCACTCTCCGTTCACCTTGAAGTACTCCGGAAACATCGACGTGCTGTGGAAGTATTCCGGAGCGACTCCGTCTCTGTCTGCCGCCTCAAAGCTGCAGTCAGGTGCATCCGAGAACTTCGGCGATGTGAAATCAGGTGCTTTGTATTCAGGTATTTTAAATTCCATCTTCTTTCAGATCCCCCTTGGATTTTGTATTGTTATGCGATGGTCGCAACAACGACAGCTTTGATAGTATGAAGTCTGTTCTCGGCTTCGTCGAAAACGACTGAGTTTCTGCCGGAGAACACCTCATCCGTGACCTCTCTGATGTCATATCCGAGCTTCAGCTGTTCAGCTGCCATAGTAGTCTTGAAATCGTGGAACGATGGCAGGCAGTGCATGAATATGCACTCCGGATTACCGGTTTTGGCCATGAGCTCCTCTGTCACCTTGAATGGGGTCAGCAGCCTGACTCTTTCAGGAATCTGGTCCTCTTCTCCCATCGAAGCCCAGATGTCCGTATAGATGACATCGGCGCCTTCAAGTGATGCATCATCGCTGGTTACTGTGATCGAGGCTCCGGTCTCAGCAGCTACTGCATTTGCGCGTGCAAGAACGTCCGGATCTACTCCGTCGCAGAGTTCATCAGGTCCGTATGCGACAAAGTCCATTCCCATCTTGGCGCAGCCGTACATCCATGCATATGACATGTTATTTCTTACATCGCCGACAAAAACAACCTTGACCTTGCTGAGCGGCTTTGCCACGTGCTCCTCTATAGTGAGAAGATCAGCGAGTATCTGTGTAGGATGGTCTATATCCGTAAGTCCGTTCCATACCGGCACTCCGGCCTCTGCGGCAAGCTCCTCTACAACAGCCTGCTCGTATCCTCTGTACTCTATTCCGTCAAACATGCGTCCGAGCACCTTTGCGGTATCTGCAATGCTCTCCTTCTTGCCCATCTGGGAGCTCTTGCTGTCAAGGAACGTTACACCGGCTCCCTCATCCATTGCGGCAACTTCGAACGAGCATCTTGTTCTTGTTGATGTCTTTTCAAAGAGCAGAACTATATTCTTGCCCTCGAGTGATTTCCCCTTTATCCCGAGTCTCTTCTTGGCCTTCAGATCGTGTGCGAGATCGAGCAGATACCTGATCTCTGCAGGTGTGAAGTCCATAAGAGTCAGAAAGCTTCTTCCTTTTAAATTGACTGCCATAATACCCTCCTATATGTCATCTCTGTTGACCGGACACGACATGCATCGCGGACCGCCTCTGCCTCTCGAAAGTTCCGAGCTTGGCATCGTCAGCACTTCTATGCCGTTCCTGTCTAGCAGATCGTTTGTAACGTAGTTTCTCTCGTATGTGATGACCTTGCCCGGTGCAATGCACAGGGTATTGGAACCGTCGTTCCATTGCTCTCTCTGTGCAGCCATGACATCGTCACCTCCGCAGCGTATGAGCTTTACAGCCGGCAGGCCGAGCTCCTTTGCAAGGATGGTGGCAAGATCTTCTGTCATCGAATCGAGGACTATCTCTCCGCCCGCTCCGAGACTGAGCTCGTAGAGCTGAAGCGGACCTTCTATTTCAGGGTGGATCGAGAATTTGTCGTAATCCACCATGGTGAACACGGTGTCAAGGTGCATGAATGCTCTCTTTTTTGGAATGTTGAACACCAGCACCTTCCTGAAATCCGAGCCGGTCAGCAGGTTCCTGGCGAATGTCTCTATGCCGGCTGCTGTAGTTCTCTCGGAAAGACCTATCGCTGCGATGTCCTTGCTGAGCACCAGTATGTCGCCGCCCTCAAGGCTGTACGGATCATCGTAATCGTACCATTTATCAGTGCCTGCAGGAGCAAAGTCGCTGTTGAATTCATACATGTACCTGAGCAGCAGGCTCTCTCTTCGTCTTGTTGCCGTGCTCATGTGATGAATACTGATACCGCTGCCGACGCAGGCTCCCTGGTCACGTGTAAAGTACATGTTAGGCATCGGATCCATATAGAACGGATATGCCTCGTCTATCTTCTCAGCAAGAGTCTTCGGTTTGTAATCGGTGAGGTCAGCCTTTCTTATGCCCGAGATCACCTTTTCGACCAGCTGATGCGGCTTCATTACTATAAGGTATGCGTATATGGCTTCCTTGACTCCCCGCGATGAAAAGCTGGTCTGATCAAGCATTTCCCTGATGAAGCGGTCTTTTATGCCCGGGTTTTCTATGGCCCTGGCCACCTCATCAACATAATAGACAACCTCAACTCCGTTGTTTCTCAGGATTTCGGCAAAGCGGTCATGCTCCTGCTGCGCTACTTTGAGATATGGTATGTCATCAAACAGCAGTCTTGCAAAATTGTCAGGCACAAGTCCGTCGACTTCAGAGCCGATGCGGTGAAGCAGCACCTTGTTGAGCCTGCCTATCTCAGAGTAATTATGTACTCCCTTTATCATTTATGCTGCAGCTCCCTCTCATGTTCTTCTTCGGCCTGTCTGAGCCTTTCGGACAGACCGGTCAGCGCGTCAAACGGAGCGAACTGCTTTGCCCTCTGTGAACGTGGCATTTTAGGTCTTGAAGACACAGGCCGCTCCCATGGCCCGCCGTTTTTTATTATACCTTTTTTATCTTTCTCTTTCATCATCTTCACAGACTTCTCACTATTCTTTGTGACCGCCAACCTGATGGTTTCTCTCTATTGTGGTTGCTGCTTCCTCGAGGTCCATCCCCCTGAACATCGCATCTTTGCCGTACTTTTTTCTTATGGAATTGACAGCCTCCTGCAGGGCCGCGTCGCGCTTGAGCTTCGCCCGCGTCTCAGCGATCGGGTCGGACATTCCGTCCCTGCGCATCTGCCCCTTCGTTTTTCCCTCTTCTTCTGCCTCTGCATCCGCAAGGTCGAAGAGCGTCATCTGCTTATCGGCTTCCCTCGGCTTAATGTCGTTGAAGTTAACGAATATCCTTCTGACCGGATATTCGTGATTTGTTATGTTATCGTAAAGATCTGCGACTGCAGGCATTATGACCGATGCCGCGTCCGTCATGTAGCCAAAGGACACAGAGCCATGCACCATGGGAACATGCAGGGCATTGCTGTAGCCGACTGCAATCGAAACATTAGGTGTCACCTTACCCACATCCGTCATCTCGTGGCATAGCTGCTCAGTCATTTCCTTTATGATGAGCCTTCCCTCTTCATTCGTGTAGTCCCGCATCAGTACCTGCCCGTGTGAGAGAGAGTTGCTCTTTGTCTTATATCCCTTGATATCCGGCATCTCAGTCGATTCCAGGCCGTACGCGTGGTCGATCATAAGCTCTGCATTTATGCCGAACGTCTTGTAGAACCAGTCCTCGTCGCGTGCGGCAAGAGCCGCTATGCCGCCCATGGTCGTTATTCCGATACGTTCAAATTTCTTTGCCGTCTGCCTGCCTATCATCCAGAAATCCGTAAGAGGTCTGTGGTCCCAAAGCTGCAGTTTATACTCATCCTCATCGAGCACACCGATGAAATCCTCTGCATGCTTGGCGATTATGTCCATCGCAATCTTTGCCAGGTACAGGTTCGGACCAACTCCGGCAGTTGCCCTGACCCCTATTCTTTCGTAGACCTCCCTCATGAGGAACTCCGCCATCTGCTTCGGATCCAAATTGTATCTCTTCAGATAAGCAGTCACGTCAAAGAAGACCTCGTCTATCGAGTATACATGCATGTCTTCTGATGCGATGTAGTCGAGATAGACCTTGTATATTTCCGCAGCGTACTCCATGTAAAGGCGCATCCGCGGGGGAGCCATAATGTATTCAAGGCTCTTCGGGATCTCAAACACTCTTGCCCTGCCGCTGACACCCTTCGCCTTGAGTGACGGAGATACTGCAAGACATATGGTCCTGTCGCCCCTCGTCGGATCGGCCACAACAAGGTCAGTGGTCATAGGATCGAGCCCGCGCTCCACACATTCCACTGATGCATAAAAAGACTTCAGGTCTATGCATACATATGCTTTTTTCCAATTTTTATAGTCCATATAAAGTCACGTTTTCAAAATAATAAAGCGCAAGCGGCCGGAAACATATCCGGTCCGAGACGAGCGGGATGCCGCCTTGATGCACCACTGTCTGATAACAACAAAGTATCTGCCTATAGCCTAAACGACAGCTAACACAAAATGAAGAGCGTCTGATACCGGACCGGTTATGTTTCCGGCATCAGCTTGCGCCTGCTTATTATCCATATTGCCTTCTGTATTCTACAGGAGTCATGCCCTCGGCCTCAGTGAAGTTTTTTGTGAAATAGCTCTGTGAGCAGAATGCCAGTCTGTCAGCTATGTTCGCTACTGTCAGATCTGTGTCTCTCAGCATGCGCTTTGCTTCCAGCAGGCGCTCCTTGAGTATGAACTCGCTTATTGTAATGCCCAGTTCTTCCCTGAACACCGCTGAAGCATAAGTCCTGCTTATGCCTACGTGCTCGGCAATGTCTGCCAGCTCTATCTTATCGGTCAGGTGCTCCTCGATATATGTCATCATGCGTACGAGCCTCGGTGAGCGCCTCTTCTCCTTGAGTACGTATTTCATCTTGACGGCGTAGTTGTGAGCCATGCCGTGCACCAGATCATAAATATCAGGCAGGGAGACTGCGTTGTCGAACTCCTTTATGAACTCGTCGCGGATATCGTAGGCCACCATGTCAAGAAGGCCGGACTGTATCGCAACCAGACACATCTCGTTAGCTGCGCCGACCGCCTCGTAATACATTTTATTCATCGCTTCACTGTATGAGCCGCAGCGGTTATACAATGCGGTAGGATATTCATAATTCTCCTGCGAAAGCTCTGCGATCCGGTTGTCGTCTCCTGCGGCTATCGCATCGAAGTACGGTTTTTTTCTCGCGTACGGGAGGTATATCTGGTTTCTCCTCGTACGGCTGAGTATCAGTGTTGCTGTTTTCTTTTCTGCCATTTTTTATCCCATTTCGTAATTTTGTTACAGCATTCGAAACAATATTATAACATCTTAGGGTTCCGTTCAATACAATGTAGTTAACAGAATGTTGTTTTGCAGGCTGTCAGTTCAACTCGAAAGAGTATGTTTGCGGGCAACATTACGAATGTCTCTCAGGTCTACGGGGAGAGAACATTTCAGAAAACTCGATATGAGATAGTGCTTTGAAGAAACGGCTATGCACATGTTGATGGGGTTCAGCTTGTACAGAGTCGTTTTTTCATTGCAATGCAAAGGGAGGCACTGAAGCCTCCCTTATTTCTGTTTCTGATCAGTTCTGCGGATGCAGCATCAGCTACTTGACCCAGACGCTCCTGACCTTGCTCCAGGACGAATAATATCTGGTTCCTCCGGAATCCTTGTATGTTCTGACCTGTACATAGTAGTACATCTGGCGCGCATTGGTGCTGATGTTTTTGCTTACGTGGTTGTACTTTCTGCCGATGGTCTTGATCACGCTGTCGCTCATGTCTTCATTGCGGCTGTACTTCACCTGATATCCGCTTGCGTTCTTCTTCGCCTTTCTGTAGACGATGACATAGAACTTCTGCTTTTTACCGGTTATCTTCTTGATTTTGGTAGGCTTTACGATAACTGTCGGAACGTCCAGGTATGAAGAATATGCATCAGAAGCCTCGGTCAGATAGTTTGCGCAGGAGATATTCTTCGTCTCAGAATCTGCAGACTTGCTGTCGATCTTAATAGGAACCAGTGCATATCCGCCGTATTTGCCGATGCCCTTTATATAAGCATAACCATTTCCTATCTTATTGTTTCTGATGCCTCCCACCATGTAGTCCGTTCCTTCTTTAAGGAGCTTGCTGCCATCATACAGTTTGAACTTAGGCGCTTTTGCATCAGCAGCGCTCAGCGTGGTCTTTCCTTTTATCTTGGTAACGACTGAGCTTTTTGCTTCTTTTTTGTTGAGATACCAGAAGTCAACATCGATCCTGCCCTTTGTACCGAGGTACGAGAGCATTCCGTCTATCTTAGCGCTGCTTGAGTACTGCCACTTGCTGTAGTTTACTCCGGACTGATTGCGCTTGTAATACTGTGCACACCACAGATCGACGTCAGGTGCAAACTGAGCTGTAGCCAGATATGACCCGAAGAAAGTAGTGTTTGCATAGATACCAGGTGTGTAACCTGCAGACTTTATCGTGTTGCAGAACGCCACTGCCGCGTTGGTTGCTGCAGTCTTGCTTATACCATGCATTCTTCCCAGCACGCCTCCGGCAAACTCATAATCCATGTATACAGGCAGTGCAAGATCCTTAGGGCCTATTCCGAGAGCTCTGAGTCTGTCTATTGCGAACTGTGCTTCCCTGGCACCTTCTGTTGCGTTTTTAGCCTGCGAGAATACATATACTCCGCACATTACGCCATTCGCCTTGGCGTTCGCGTACTGATATGAAAAGTTTTCATCATTGTGCAGCACGAGCTTGCTCCTGCCGTATGATGTCCATGTTACCCTCATGATCGAATAGTCAACGCCCGCTGCCTTGGCATCACCAAAACGGCATTTCTTCGACTGCCAGTCGGAAATATCCACGCCGTTGACAATGAGATTGTCAGTGAACCTTCCGTTATGGTAATACGTAGAGTAACCTGTCTTGCTGAAAGGACTTGCGTATTTGAATTCCGACGCGGCATATGCCGGATCGATAACAGGCAGAATTCCTGCCATGAGGCTTAGCGTCAGCACTAAAACCAGAGCCGTACTCAGGATCCTGCTTGTCTTCTTCCGTGTGTTCCGATTGTTCATCTCTCTTTTCCTTCCATGATCAGAATGTCGCGACTTCCGGACTGCATGCTTCACATCTTTCGAGTTTCTTTATATAGAGCACAGGGCCCTTCTCCTTGTACGCTTCGGTATATTCGCAGCGCACCTTTGCAGTTATCTCGATCCAGTCTCCCACGCTCAGCTTCTCTGCGCCTGCGTAGTAGGCCAGCAGGCCTGCAAACTGGATATCTGCCTCACAGCATGTCATCACATGTCTTCCGAACGCGAATTGTCCTTCCGGCAGCTCCTCTGACAGAGCAACTCTTCCTTTTATAACGAAAGTCTTGCCGTCATAGTCGTCTTCATTCTCGTTGATGTCGCGGTACCACTCCGCATACCACTCGTCTTCTATCTTTATCTTCGAAGCGTTCATGTCGTACGGGAGCGGATCTATGATGTCATCAACCTCCAGATCGTCAATACCGTACTCATATACGATCATCGTACTGCGGTTCGCGATACGGACTTCCTTGTGGTAAGGCATCTTGTCGAAACCCTTCTTACAGCGGTTGAATACGACCATGTCTGCCGTCTGCATCTTGTTGAAGCAAAGCTGACGCATGTTCTTGTTGTACATCATGAACGTGCCTGTATCGAAGAGCGCCATCTCCTGAGCGATCAGCCATCCGCGCGGCATCGCAGCGAAGAGCTTCTGGTTCTCCCACATGCCGTTCATCTCTACTACTACACGGTCAAAGCCTCCCTGCTTGTCGATCCGTCCGAGGTTCACGTCGTTGAGTTCAGCCTCTGACTTAATACGTTCTACTCTGACTCCCGGGCCTACGAATTTCTCAGGCTCGTACTGCACCTCACCGTTCTCACATATGAGGAGCAGAGTCCGGCCGTCATCTCCGAACTCGTGATGTTCGAGTGTTTCCTTTATGAATGATGTTTTACCGGCTCCGAGGAATCCGGTAAAAAGATATACGGGTATTTCTCTCATTTTCTGTATCTGCCCCGGCTCCTTACCTGCTCTATGCAAGTTTGAAGAGCTCGTTGAGTTTTTCCTTGTTAAGTCTTGTTCCGATAATGGCAACCATTCCGGTAGCCTCTGCCTCTGTCTCTCTTACTTCACCTTCGCCCGGTACGTAATCGAATTCGAGCCAGCCGCCTTCGGAGTTCTCTACGATGCCCTTTGCTCTGAGCACCTCGCCGCACTCATCAAGGCTGTCGATGATCTCCTCGAGTTCAGCCTTTGTATACTTATTGCTGGTCTGAGCGCCGACTTCATCGAATACCTCATCAGCATCATGTCCATGGTGATGGTGGTGATGATGGTGA
>JAFWMD010000017.1 GCA_017510725.1 Mogibacterium sp.
AAAAGAGCTGCAGGAAGAACTGGATACAACCGGTGCTTTTAACTGGGATATCCACAACAAGATGGCAAAGTACGGATTCATGGGAGTCAAGATCCCTGTAGAGTACGGCGGAGCAGGCGGAGACTATCTGTCATACGTCATCATGAATGAGGAGCTTTCGCGCCAGGATCTCGTACTTTCGATTTACGCAAACACATCGAACTCTCTCGGCGGCGGCCCTCTGCTGCTTGCAGGAAGCGAAGAGCAGAAAAAACAGTACCTGCCTCCTGTAGCAAGAGGAGAGAAGATCCTCGTATTCGGACTCACTGAGCCGGGCGCAGGATCAGACGCAGGCGGAACCAATACTACAGCTATTCCTGATGGTGACGACTTCATCATCAATGGACGTAAGTGCTTCATCTCCGGAGCTCCTATGGCTGACTGGATCATCATCTTTGCAAAGACAGATCTCACTCAGAAGGGATCAAGAGGCATCTCGATGTTCATCGTAGACATGCACCTTCCTGGAGTATCCCTCGGCGCAGACGAGAAGAAGATGGGAATCAAGGGTTATCCGACCAGCGACGTAGTATTTGAAGATGTACGCGTTGGCAAGGAATGCCTCATCGGACCGCTCAACAAGGGATTCCCTGTAGCTATGAAGACTCTTGACGGCGGACGTCTCGGAGTTGCTGCAATGTCGGTAGGACTTGCACAGTGCGCTCTCGACGAAGCAGTCAAGTATGCAAAGGAAAGAAAGCAGTTCGGACGCAGGATAGCAGACTTCCAGGGAGTAAGCTTCATGATCGCTGAGATGGCTGCAGATATTGAAGCTGCAAGACAGATGACTTATCACGCGGCAGAGCTCAAGGATGCAAATGATCCTGAAGCAGGAGTTGCGTGCGCAAAGGCCAAGTACTTCGCTGCGGAAGCTGCAAACAGATGCGCATACAAGGCAGTACAGATCCACGGCGGATACGGATATATCCAGGAGTACAAGGTAGAGAGACTCTACAGAGATGCACGTATCCTCTCGATCTTCGAAGGAACAACACAGATCCAGCAGCTCGTTATTGCTAACAGTCTGCTGAGGTAGTAAAGGAGGCAAGGACAATGAAAATAATGGTAACAGTAAAGCAGGTTCCTGATACCTCCGGCAAGGTCGCTGTAAACGATGATGGTACACTGAACCGCGCAAGCATGCAGACGATCATCAATCCTGATGACCTCAACGCAGTAGAAGAGGCACTCAGCCTCAAGGACGAATACGGATGCAAGGTAGTTGCATTCACAATGGGACCTATGCAGGCAGAGCCGATGCTCAGAGAGCTCCTGGCTATGGGAGTTGATGAGACGGTCCTGATCTCCGGAAGAGAATTCGGAGGATCCGATACATACGCTACATCGCAGATCATAGCTGCAGCTATCGATACTTACGGAATCGACGATGACGACATCATCATCGCAGGACGTCAGGCTATCGACGGAGATACTGCACAGGTAGGTCCGCAGATCGCTGAGAAGCTTCACCTCCCTCAGGTAACATATGCAGGCGAAGTGAAGAAGAACGGCAATGAACTCACTATCATGAGAATGCTGGAAGACGGCTACATGACAGTAAAGGTACATACTCCTTGCATGATCACATGCATCAAGGAGCTCAACGACCCTAGATACATGAACTTCCGCGGCACTATCGAGTGCTGGGACAAGCCTCTTACCATCATGGACTACAATGCACTCAAGGATCACGAACTGATCGATGCATCGACTATCGGTCTCAAGGGATCCCCGACAAACATCTATAAGTCATTCGCACCTCCTATTAAGGAGCCTGGCATGATACTTGAAGGCTCCGGCAAGGAAACCACTGACAAGCTTGCACATATCCTTACAGGCAAGCACATCATCTAGGAAAGGAGGACAGACATGGCTTACAACAGTGCAGATATAGCTGCTTTCAAGAACGTATGGGTATTCTGTGAGCAGCGTCAGGGCAAAATGATGCCTACAACATTTGAACTTATCTCCGAGGGAAGAAAGCTTGCTGACGAGCTCGGCGTTGAGCTGTGCGGCATCCTGCTTGGTGATGACGTAGACGGCATCGCAGCAGAACTCGGCGGATACGGAGCTGACAGAGTATATGTTTACAACAGCCCGCTCCTCAAACATTACACAACAGACGCTTATACAAAGGTTATCGTAGACGCAGTAGAGGAATTCAAGCCTGAGATCATGATCTATGGCGCTTCCCACATCGGAAGAGACCTCGCTCCTAGATGCGCTGCAAGACTTCACACGGGTCTTTGCGCAGACTGCACACATCTTGACGTAGACCTGAACGGATACGTAGAGTTCCTCAGAACCGGATCCAACGTAGACGTTGACAACACAAACTTCGAGAACAAGATGTTTGATGTCAATACGAACCTCAAGATGACCCGTCCTGCATTCGGCGGACACCTCATGGCTACGATCGTATGCCCGAGATTCCGTCCTGCAATGGCAACAGTCCGTCCGGGCGTTATGAAGAGAAGACCTTTTGATGAAGAAGGCGTTAAGAAGGTCGAGATAGTACATCCTGATTTCGAACTTACTGAGGCTGACGTACAGACTGAGGTAGTAGAGGTAGTCAAGGCAGCAAAGAAGCTGGTAGACCTTATCGGAGCTGAGTACATCGTCTCCGTTGGCCGCGGCATCGCAAAGGACGTTGAGGGCGGTATCGCTCTTGCGGAAGAACTTGCTGACGTACTCGGCGGCGTAGTCGGCGCATCCCGTGCTGTAGTTGACGCAGGATGGATGACAGCAGATCATCAGGTAGGACAGACAGGAAAGACTGTACATCCTAAGGTTTACATCGCTCTCGGTATCTCCGGAGCTATCCAGCACAAGGCCGGAATGCAGGAATCTGAGTACATAATCGCTGTAAACAAGGATGAGAACGCTCCTATGTTCGAGATCGCAAACTACGGTATCGTAGGAGATCTGTTCAAGGTAGTACCTCTTCTGATCCAGTCGATAAAGGACGCAAAAGCTGAGGCATAAAATGAGTTACAGGATCTTTACAATCAGCCCGGGCTCTACTTCGACAAAGTGTGCCGTATTCGAGGACAGCAAGCTGCTGTTCAAGGAAAACATCAGTCATGAGCCTGAAGTGCTGAAACAGTTTCCGACGGTAAATTCACAGAGACCTTTCAGAGTTGGAGTAGTCATGGCCGTGCTTCACACCCATGGCTACCAGCTCAGGGACATGGATGCATTCGCCGCATATTCGGGAGGACTTGAATCCACTCCTGGCGGCATCTTCCCGGTAAACCAGAAGATGCTCGTAGATGCAATGTCAGGCAGGATCGCAGACCACCCGGCAGTGCTCGGATCGCAGATAATAGGGGAGTTCGCAACTGCTCTCGGCAAGCCTGCATATGTCATAGATCCGCCTGATGTCGATGAACTTGATGACATAGCGAGGATCTCAGGCATCAAAGGGGTTTGCCGCGAGTCCCATGTACATGTGCTCAATCAGAAGGAAGTAGCAAGACGCATGGCTGCCGAGCTGGGCAAAAGATATGATGAATGCAATTTCATCGTATGCCATGTAGGCGGAGGACTGTCCATAGCAGCACACTGCCATGGCAGAATGATCGACGCTAACGACGTGGTCAACGGTGACGGACCTATGGCACCTAACAGAACGGGATATGTTCCGCTCATGCCTATCGTAAAGATGTGCTATTCGGGAGATTACAGCCTCGATGATATCAAGGCCCTGATCACTAAAAACGGCGGTCTTAAGTCGCTGGCAGGGACAGACGACATCAAAAAGATCAAGAGCATGAGAGACAGCGGAGACAAGTGGGCAGGGCTGGTATATGATGCGTTTGCCTACAACCTGGGGAAGTACATCGGCTCGTATGCCTGTGTCCTCAGGGGAAAAGTCGACGCGATCATCCTTACGGGCGGAGTCAGCAATGACGAGGAGTTCGTAGAGAACATCCGCAGCTACACCGAGTGGATCGCTCCTGTGAAAGCATATGGCGGAGATTTTGAGATGGAAGCCCTCGCAGAGGGAGCGCTCAGAGCACTCAGAGGCGAGGAGGAACTCAAGGAATAT
This sequence comes from Mogibacterium sp., assembly GCA_017510725.1. Taxonomy (GTDB): domain Bacteria; phylum Bacillota; class Clostridia; order Peptostreptococcales; family Anaerovoracaceae; genus Crickella. Next base: position 4,091 of record JAFWMD010000017.1, read on the forward strand.
ACAGGCATCCCTGTATTCTCAGGCTTCGAAACGGATATCTGAAGGAATCAGTTAAATATGTATGGCTTTTGATTTTACTGAAGCTGTCACGCGAAAAGCTGTGACAGCTTCTTTTTTCTGTTGTATTATTTAGGTCGGAGGAAAAACGATGTACAAACACAGAGTTGAGATCAGGGATGGCGAAGCGATCATCGTCGGGCACCTATATATACCGGATGAGGAATCCGACCGTCCGTGCATCGTCATAAGCCATGAATTCGGGGTGGACCAGAACTGGGAGACAAAGTATGCGATAGAGCTCGCCAGAAGGTCATACCCTGTCTTTACATATGATTTTCCGGGCTCCGGCAACGGATGCAGCACGGGAAGAGATACCCGGGAAATGAGTATCCTTACCGAAGTGGGAGACCTCAAAGCGGTGATAGGATATCTGCGGAAGAGGCTCGGAGACAAGGACCTTGTATTATGCGGTTTCTCCATGGGAGGAATGGTCTCCGCCCTTGCAGCCGCTGAGCTGGGAGAAGAAATCGCCGGACTTATCCTTGTATATCCGGCACTTTCAGCCTCGGATGACGCAAGGAAGGGTAAAGCGCTCGGAGCCCGTTTCGATCCCCACGATCCGCCGGAAGAGTTCAGCACGAAGAGGCCGCCGGTGACTCTCGGACGGAAGTTCATCGATGATGCTTTTGCCGTAGAAGACTGGCTGGACCGCATCGGAGCGTATAAGGGACCGGTTCTGCTCATGCACGGAGAGAACGACAGGGTAGTTCCGATCATATACTCTGAAATGGCGGCGAGCGTTTATGAAAATGTCCGCTTTGAAAGGATCCCACACGCAGGCCATATATTCTGGCAGCCGTGGGTCAAGAACAAGGCGATACAGAAGATGATAGTTTTTCTGGCTGAACTGAGCCTGCGCAGGCATAGACGCGACAGGGAAAAGGAGAAAAAATGACAGATAAGACATTATATGTAGCAAGCGCGGGGCAGACTCACATTCCTTTTCAGGAAAATGAAGGAGTCCCGTTCGTACCTTTTGAGAGACCTGCAAAACCCGAACCGCCTCTGGCTCCGCTCGAGCTGACACAGGAAGCCATTGACAAGGGATATGACCTGCCTTCGCAGAGACACCACTTCCTGCCGGGCCTTACTTCGGAGATGCTCGACTGGTTCTGGGCCAATATGGAGAAGGGATACTATCTGTGGGCGCCGGGATCGCATAAGAGATTCAACTGGCTCAAAACTCCTTATGAGTACGGGTTTGAGGATTCAGTTCACATAATAGCCGAGACGACTGATCCGGCGCTGCCTGTATTCGGGGGAGAAGGCGTTGAGATACACAGGCTGCACCTTACGGACTTCTATCCGTTTACGACAGCTCTAGGCCATGTTATTTGCGAAGGCGTTTTCAATGATGCAGGTGAACTAGTAGACTCAACCGTTCACGAATGGGAAGATGTTCCGGGCGGGATAGTGCATATTACTGCAACAGTGACAAACACCAGGGCTTCGATGCCGCCGGGATTCGTACTGGATATTCTTAAGAAGGATCCGGGGGCGAAGCTTGTACCTAACTACGCGACTGATCATGAGGACTATGAGGCCAGTCAGTGGCCGGTATTCCTTCCTAAACTGTATGAACTGTGGAAGGACCATCCGGATCCTTCGCAGAATGTTCACTGCGACCTGTCTGTTGAATGGGGTGATGACGGCAGGCTGCACTATAGGGAGACAGAGAACCGTCCCCTGTATCCTTCAGAGAAAAAATGATGAAGGTATAAAAAAGAAATGGAGTCTGCACGGGAACAACTTGAAAAACGTATACTGCGCATATCATTTGCGATGAGCTGCATCCTTTCAGTGGTGGAGGTCATTGCGGCGATCGTTCTTCGCTCGCAGACAGTACTGATGGATGCGATTTTTGATTCCGCTGAACTGATAATGATGGGACCTTTTCTGGTCCTTGTTCCCCTGTTATACCGCCCTGTAAACGAAAGACACCCTTACGGTTACGCCCAGGTCGAATCGCTTTTCCTCATAATAAAATACATGACGCTGCTGTCGCTGATCATAGTTATGATCATAGAAAACCTGCGCATGATCATCAGCGGAGGAAGTCAGGTCAGCTCCGGCGCGATCGCAGTGTTCGAGATCTGCCTCGCCGCTGCGAGTATCATAATGTATTTTTTCATGCTGCACATGAGCAGGAAATACGAATCGCCCACGATCCATGCGGAGATATACATGTGGAAGACGGACATTATCGGAAGCTGTGGAGTTGCAGCTGCCTTCTTAGCCAACTTTTTTCTGGGGGATACGGTCCTCAGGCCGGTTACTCCGTACATGGATTCCGGCGTGGCTATAATCATGTCGCTCTTCCTGATCGCAGAGCCGGTAAAGGAACTTATCAGAGGATTCAGGCAGATGATGCTGTTCTCACCTCCTGAGGATGTCATGGACAAGGTCCGCAGGGTGGTAAACAAGGCTCTTGAAGATTTTCCGTATGAAGCTGCATTTATCGATGTGATACAGACCGGGCGTAAGACCTGGATAGAGGTATATCTAAAGGGCACCGAAGATACTCAGATGATAGATATCAGCCATCTGGTGGATCTGAAGGGCATTGTTACCGCAGACCTTCAGGATGAGTTTGACCAGCTGTATGTCGAATTCATACCGGATCTGCCCGAGGTATAGAAACAGGAGACAGGGGACGGTTCTCTGTCTCCTCTGTGAGAAATGGCAGCTGCGAATAAACACTGCTGAATGTATTTGGAGTTATTAAATAACACAGATCAGCGCAAATGTGGCTCCGGACTCGTTCCGGAGTTTTCTTTTGCCCGGATGTGATACAATGAAAAGCAAAAAAGTGATGTATATGAAAAGACATATGGATTCACCATTGAACGGAAAGACTGTATTATTTCTCGGAAGCAGTGTTACTTATGGGTCTGCGGCAGAGGGGCAATCATTCGTAGAGTTGTTTGAAACTCTTGATGGCGTCAATGCAATCAAGGAAGCAAAAAGCGGAACTACTCTGGCTGACATGAATTCGCCGCTTGCTCCGGATCCTTACGATGAAGGTGACAGCTATATCAGACGACTCAAAAGGGTTGACACTGACACGCATGTAGACTGTGTGCTCTGCCAGCTCTCAACCAATGACGCAAGCCAGAAGCTTCCTCTCGGGGAGACAGGAAACGGCACAGATCCGGGTTCCTTTGACACATCGACTGTTACAGGAGCGATGGAGTATATTATTGCTTACTCCAGGGAGACATGGGCCTGTCCGGTCGTCTTCTACACCGGAGCATATTATGACAGTGAGGAATATGCTGCGATGGTCAGAAGACTTCTGGAGCTCAGGGATAAATGGGGGATCGGGGTGATCGATCTCTATACTGACCGGGAGTTCAATAATATCGACAAAGATACATACAACTTATATATGTCTGATGCTATCCACCCTACTAAGGCAGGATATGCAGAATGGTGGATGCCTAAAATGGAATCTGAACTGATAAGAATACTGTCGGAATAAGGAGGAGACAGAGAACCGTCCCCTGTCTCTTTCTGGGAAGAATCGGGACTATGAAGACACATGTTAAGCTGATGACTGAGGGGAAGCCTGTAAGGCTGATCGTAACCTTTGCGTTTCCTCTCATGATCGGGAATATATTTCAGCAGATGTATTCAGTAGCTGACAGCATGATAGTGGGTAAGACACTTGGTGTTGCGGCTCTGGCAGCGCTGGGAGCGTCCACGTGGCCAAACTGGATATTTCTTGGAGTGGTAATGGGACTGTCACAGGGTGTATCGATCACCCTTGCGCATTCGTTCGGAAGAGGGGATGAGGGCAGGCTTCGCAGAGGCTTTGGCAATTCCATAGTTCTGTGTGCAGTTTTTGCATTCTTCCTGCTGCTGGGAGGCGAATTTCTGGCTCCTGACATGCTGAGGTTCCTCGGAACTCCGGAAGAACTGATACCGCAGGCGCTGGTATACCTGAGGATTTCTTATGCCGGAATACCGGTCATAGCTGCATACAATCTTCTGGCATCAACACTCAGAGCTCTTGGTGACAGCAGGACTCCGCTGTATTCGATGATCACCGCGTCCGTGATCAATATAGCACTCGATCTTCTTTTTGTATGCATTTTCAGATGGGGAATCGGCGGTGCTGCCTGGGCTACGATAATTGCACAGTTCTTTTCTGCCGTGTTCTGCCTGCCGGCTATACTCAGGATCCGGCAGCTCCATATCAGCAGCAATGACCTTACACCGGATTTCCCATTGCTTAAATCGGTTGCTATACTGAGCGCTCCGATGATGCTGCAGAATTTCTTCATCGTCGTAGGCGGGATGGTAGTACAATCCGTAGTGAACACATTCAGCGTTACTTTCATCGCAGGTTTCACGGCGGGTGCAAAGATGCATGGCGTACTGGAGATCGCAACGTCATCGTTCGGATTTGCAATGACAACCTATGTAGCGCAAAATCTCGGAGCAGGACGGCTTGACCGTATCCATGAGGGTGTGAGGTCTGCCTTCTGGGCGGCGATTGCAACTGCATGCGTCATAGCTGCGGTGATGCTGCTCACCGGACGTACGATACTGTCGGGATTTGTTTCGGGCACACCAGAAGAAGTAAAAGCTACGGTAGATGTGGCATACAGATATCTTGCCATAATGTGTGTCTGTCTGCCGGTACTGTATCTCCTTTACATTTTCCGGTCATCCACTCAGGGGCTGGGCAATACATTTCTGCCAATGGTATCTGCATTCGCAGAGCTCATCATGAGAGTAGCTTCTGCGCTCGTATTAGCCAGAGTCATAGGAGAGGACGGCCTTTTCATAGCAGAGGTAGCAGCGTGGGGCGGTGCGGTAGCCGTTCTCGTATTCAGCTATTTCCACACTATACGAAAGATAGAAAGAGACAGAAGAGACAGGAGAGACAGGGGACGGTTCTCTGTCTCCAAATAAAAGTGCAATAAAACCTGCTAACAAAAATCAAGTGCCAATTTGAATTTGCTAGCAGGTTTTTCTTCTGTATTCGTTGTACTACAAAAGGGCTGGCTGCTATGCCAACCTAATCGTTGCATACCATATTTGTTCGATTAACAGCTAT
>JAFWMD010000018.1 GCA_017510725.1 Mogibacterium sp.
CCTGCGTCCATGCCAGTCGGAGTATTAAGATAGCCCTTCGAGGCGTTACCCTCTCATTTGACTATTCACATATTCAGTTCTCCAGCTTATTAAATTGTTTGCTGTGCCTGCTCTTTTCAAGCAGGAACGTGTTGCACCCCAAAACGGGTCCTGGCTCTGAGCGCCTTTTGGTGTCGTGGACTTGAACAGGTTGGTCACTAGTCTCTGCACGTCGTTGTCATTTCTGAGATAGACAAACGGGTTATAGCAATGACTTCTCTCCATGTCGATCAGATCCAGCACTCTTACCTTGTATCCCTTTTTCTTCAGCAGCCATCCAGTATCACGAAGAATTTCTCCCTTCGGGTCAAGTATCACCATGCTGCAGTTTGCCTGCATCACATTAGGCTTTACAAAGAATCTTGTCTTACCTGCACCGCTGCCGCCGATGACCAGGATGTTGAGGTTGCGGCGATGTTTGTGAGCATCAAAGCCAATCCTCACGCTCTGTGTCAGTATCTTGTTCATGCTGTTGGGACGTTGTCTATACTTTCTGTTCACGGCTCCGGCATCGCCCCATTTAGCCGAACCGTGTTCCTCGCCCCGCCGGTAGTTGCGGCGTGTGGACTGCCATATCCCGATGCCCATGGCATATAAAAAGAGACAAAATAAAACAGCCTTCAGGCTGCTGTATGTCAACTCTATATGCCAGGGCTCCGAAAAGATCTCGTCCATACGGGTAAACAAGTCGAATATGTTCCTGTCCCAGTATGGTGCGATCAGGAGAGCAATCCACACAACAGGCACTGCTCCGGCTGCTGCGATAAGCAGTTCTTCTCTACGGCTACCTTGTGTACCCGTAGGCTGCCCCTTTCTCAGCTACCATCAGATTCCTCGGTCCATGCTCAATGATCTTCATGATAAGATCATCGATCGGATCGGTGGGGCGTTTCTCTCTGATCTGCTGATTGCGAAGGAGATTGAGAGCGTTGATCAGGATCCCCTGCTCATACTCATCTATCTCCAGCTTCCTCGTCCTGCCCACAGGCATCACCTCGCTTCTCTATCCTCCCTGAGTTTACTGCCGCGATCGAGTTCGATTGCTTCACGTACCTTCTCATCGATCCTGTCGCATGCGAACTTGATGCGTCCAAGTTCTGACCTGACTACCTTCTCCTCCTTTCCCGGATATGTTTCAGTCAGTTTGCTGAAGTCAACATCCGGTGTCTCGAAGCCATAGTGTTCAGTAAGGATATATGCTGCAAGCTCAGCCTCCGCCATGTTTTCCTCGCGACCGGTTTCATGGAAGTCAACAAGATGATACATAGCCGCTTCTCTTGCAACAACGAACACCTTGGTCGCAGGATCAAGACCTTCCTTTACCCTGATGAGCCTGTCATCGGGATCATATACTGCGAGTTCTCCGTTCGGGAGCTCCTTAACCTCTACGCTTGCAGGATATATACCTGTGATCACATCCGGCACTTTTCTGTAGCTCGGGCTTTCGATGTCGAAGTCCTTGATAACGGTCTGCTTCACATCGAACATCTTAACGACTTTCGAGCCCATGCCCATGGTCCCGTCTTCCTTCTGGAATCTGTAGGAGCCAAGAGTCTTGATTCCGGTCTCGCCCTTCATTACGGTAACGCCATCCGCTTTCCAGTCATCATAGCTGCGCACCCATGTTGCCTCCGGATCCTGCTCCATGATGAGAAGCACGTTGGACACCGAATGCTTGAAGAGCTGTGCCTGCTTGTCGGCATACTCCTTCATCCTGCCCGGCGAGAGCAGCTTCTGTGTTGCATCGGACAGGAGTTCAAAGACCTCAGCCTTCTCCTGTTTCTTGAGCTCCGAGTATTCCTCCGGAGCCATGCTGTTCATGTCATTTTTGTCTGCCATAAATTACCTTTCCTTTCCCGGCACCTTAGGGATCGGCACCGCACGTGCAGCATCCTTAGCTGCATCAATACCTTTCGAGACCAGTTCCTTTGCTTTCTCTCTCTTCGTCAGTGCTATCTCCGCTTTGTATGCTTCCAGCTTCTCCCTGACGGATGGTCTTTCAGTTTTCCCACGGTAACCACTTGAGCGGTCTTCCCGCGTTGAGTTTGGCTCGGACAGATGGTCTCGGTCTGTCTTTGCCAAAGAGGGGTTTATCTCCTGCTCCTCCTTCTTTGGTTCTCCCATGATGCGCCTCCCGGCTGAACGTTCAGCATCATCTATCGGCGGGAGTGACCTTTCCGGATCAGGCTGCCCTCCTTCCAGCTCAGCCTTCACTGACTTTTCCTTCGGGAACATCTCGTCCCTCTCCTTCTGGATGCTCAGAGACACGTCGGCACGATCCACTGTCGCCAGTCTGAAGCGCTCCGTGATCCTCTGGATCTTGCTGGCATCCTCAGCTCTTGCTATGATGTCGACCGCTGCATTCGGATCAGTATTCTTCCTGTCCTTCAGTACGCAGTAGAGAACACCATAGCGTTTAGCCTCCTGCGAGAACTTCGCAAGATCCTTCTGCATGATGGTGTATACCTTGAGTTCCTTGCCGGACTTTAGCATGTTCGTCAGTCTCGCCTTGCCTTTTGTCTTCTGCTCCTGTTTGAGAGTTGCATACAAAAGAAGCGCGATGTTCTTCGCGCCATTGCCTGATATCCTGGCCGCGACCTCCACTCCCTCAAGTGACAGTCTCACGACCTGTTCAGCTGCATCTCCTCCTGGATTCATTCAATCACCTACTTTCCTATCGTTCTCTTTCCTTTCTCCTGTCTGCATCGACTATCCTGAGATTCTCCTCGACATGTGTCGAGCGCTCCCTGATTTCATCACACACCTTAAGTTCGTGACGGAGCTGCCGGATTTCTGCAGTGAGTACCTTGATATCTTCCCTTGCTCTGTCTTTTTCGTCTTCAGGCAGCACCCGTTTAGTGATACGCCTCAACTCATCACGTTCGCTGCCAAGTTCTGCCATCCTGTCCTTTATGTCAGCTACTGTCTGAAACAGATCATCCTCGGTGCTAACATGGTACTTCGCCAGAAGCTTCGCCTGCTCTGAATACTGATCGCACTTCAGAAGGTCCTCCTTTAGGACTATGTGCAGCTTTGTCGGATTCTGCTTGCACTTCGGTAGATATCCAAGCTCATAGCAGTATCTCAGGTAAAGCTTCTCCAATCCGCTGCGCCCCATGATGCGGTCGATGCGGCGTCTGAGATTATACTGATTCGGTATACGGTACTGCTGCCGGAGACGCTCAGTCCTAACTGACGGATCATTCTCATATATGCGGCGCTCGATGCTCTCACGCGTATATGCATCACCGAGGTTATGAGTCCTAATCGACTTCTTCCACCCCGGCGGAGTCACGGTCCAGTACTTGCGGTTCGGATCGAGCCTGTAGATATAGCCGCGCTTCCTTAGCTCTGACTTGAATTCCTCAAGGTTGAGACTGAGCGCTATAGACTCATCGATAGCCTGACGCGCAACATTATATCTCGTCGGCATGCCCGCCTTCTCCATGTTGTATAGGTACTGACGCACACCCTTGCCTTTCGGCTCCTCGACTATCGACAGGCCGTGTTCCCTGCAGAGCCTGTCGGATGTCTCACGCATCAGTTTGTAAGTATCCTTGCAGTCGTGATAGCGCTTGCCATCCTTGAATGAGATCGAATTGATCACGAAATGATTATGCAGATGTTCGCGATCCAGGTGTGTGGCAACGACCACCTGGAAGCGGTCTCCCCATAGTTCTCTTGCAAGCTGCATCCCTATCTCATGTGCTTCTTCCGGAGTTGCCTCTCCCGGAGCAAAGCTTTGGTAGCCATGGAAGGCAACGATGCCGCCTTCTTTATTAAAACGTTTCTTGACTGTAAGGAATTCATCGCGGGCATAACGCTTGTTGCAGTTAAGAGTGCTCACGAAAAACTTCATCTCAGTCTTGTTTTCAGCGGCTGCATACTCTATGACATCCTCAAGCGCCTGTCTGGATTCTTCAGACATTTCCAGAGTGGAATTCACTGTCTCCGGATTGGCCGTCTTCTCACTGTTCTGCACATAATCGATCGGCGCGGCAAAGCTCTTTCGTATTGGCCATATCTTAGTTACCGCCATTACAGTTCCATCCTTTCCGGAGAAAGACAGATCCTTTCGACCGCGCTCTGCAGCATATGCCACTTCTCGGCCTCCGCTTCAAGCAGCCTGATTACGTCAGGATCTCTCACCTTAGTCTCCATGCGCTCAAGCCTGTCTCCCATTTCTCTGATCAGATCCATCGCCTGATAGAATCTGTCATCCGGAGCAGGTCTCGGTGCGTATCCCATGATGAGCATTCGAATGAACTGGTTATGATCCATGCACGCAGCCTGAGCTTTCCGGTGCAGATCCTCTTTCTCATCAAAAGTCAGATACACTGGTACTCTGAATTCTCTTTTTCTCAACGGTATCTCCTCCTTTCCTTCGGTATGCGAGCGCTCATGCGAGTGCTCATATCTCACGGGGTCTCAGGGGTTCACCCCTGCATTCGCCGGTTGGTCGTGAGCGCCAAAAGGCAGTGCTTGCTGTCAAATCGGCAGACGACTCCTATCGTGTCTGCGCGTTCTCCGGTGCCCTCGGCTCCGGCTCATACTTGACTGCTGTTATGCCCTTTTCCGACTTGAAAAACATCTCTGGAAGTTCAAACTTCTTTCGATATTTCTCCTCCAAGTCAGGTGGCAGCGACTCAAAAGTCTCGCTCTCGAGCGGTGCGTAGCAAATAAAAAACGGGCCAACGATTATATCCATAATCTGCCCGTCCTCATCCGCGATTGCCCTATTTGGCGGCATTCGATTCATTTTACCTTCCTCATTGCAGATAATTGCAATGTCATCTTCTCTCGGATCGTCACCGGTAAACGGCATATATTCCTCGATAAAGCCTCCCACAACTTCCTGCATTGACTTCAGATCAGTATCGATTTCTTTCACCTCGGCCAGTTCCCCCGGCCTACAGACGATCACTCTCATCACTCTTTTCTCTTCATTTTCAGCCTGCGTCATACATAAATGTCCTCCTTCTTCGGTTTGTAAGCATATAAAAAAGCGCTGCCGGTATTGGCAACGCCTGCATGTAGTTCTGAAAGTGTAAGGACAGATTTCTCTGTCAGTTTGTGATGTCCAGTTCCTTCACTACTTTTCCTTTTGTTGTGACGATCTGTATCTTCTCGAGCTTTATCATACGCTCTTTTGACAGCGGATCCGAATAATCATCGGTGTACACCGGAGTCCTCATGATGTTGTTATCCTTATGTGCTTTTCCGAAGCCATAGCAGATCGTGACCTTTGCAATGGTACCTGTATCATCAATATCGATCCACCAGTCACGCTGTCCGTAGTAATTCGGGATATCTACCTCGATCACAAGCTGATCGTTCTCGATCTTCATCTCCTTTACCTGTTCAGGTTTGCTGATCTCTGCTGACCAGCCAAAAAAGAGATAAATAACACCAATCAGCAATACTGCCAGTACCGCGATCACTCCCTTCAGCTGCTTTGCTTTTTCTCTGAGCTTTTTGCTTTCATTCGTATCATTTGCAATCTTCTCTACCACGTCCGTATCTCCTTTCAATAGTGTATCCAAAGAAATATTCAACTCTTCGGAGATCTGAACGATGATCTGGAGATCCGGATAGTTCTTGCCGGTTTCCCAATTGGACACGGCAGATCTGGATACAGCCAGTCTGTCGGCCATATCCTGCTGGGTCATCCCGATCTCTATCCTGCGCGCCTTGATTTGTTCTCCAATATTCATTGTTCCCGCCTCCTTGGCCACACTATAACGAACGTTGAAATCATTATAAAGCGAGGCGCGCTTACACTCAAGGAATCGCAATGTCAGCATCTCTGACATCCTGCTTTTCGCTGCAAATATAAAAAAATTATGAAATCAGCGGAGCCGTTTTAAGTTCATTTAAGGGATATGTTCTATCCTATTATTGTCAACAGAGACAAATAATCTTCTTCATAAACCTTCTTACAAACAATGACATGTGCAACCCTACAGAGCAACAAGGATGCTCCGCAGGGCTGTTGTCATTTTATGGCTATTTTTCATCTGGGACAATCATATCTGGCTGCACCCATCTTCCTTGACCTGCCTTGCTGACATAAAGCCATAAGATAATCATTGTAATCTTTTCCAACCGGAGGCGGTTCGTCTATCGTTTTATAGTTGCAACGCAATTGCAACGATATATTTTCCGTTGCACTCCTGCCGGCAAAATCATTATCAAGATGCAGTGATATCGTTTCCACTTCCGGATGATTCTGCAGCATGTTTTCCAAAGCTACGGGGAGCTTGCATATGGTTTTGTCTGATCCCGGTGCATACACACCGCCAAGAGATATCATTGGATCTGCGATCCATCTTCCTGTCTGTTCGTGTATCACAGTCATATACGACAGAAGATCTATCGCACTTTCAAAGACATGCAGGTTCCTGCCATCGGCATTTGTTCTAAAGGAATATCTCTTATCCGAGCCGGCAGCTTCACCCATAAGTCGAAGCTCATTCGTGGATCTGTAGCTCGCATATTTGGCGATACCATGTTCATCAAACCCTACGAACACGCAGTTATGATATGGCAGAGACTCGAACAGAACGCCTCTGTGTATGCATGCATCTATGAGATCCCTGTCTATTCCCCGGCCTGTAAGATACTTTATGACCTCCCGGTTCGTTTCAGATTTCTCCGGCAGAAGCAACTTTCTTTCTGCATTACGATTATCTTTACTGCAAATCTTGGGAGTTACGTTCTGAAAATCTTCGGAATTATCAATCAGTATTTTCATCGCATCCGTGAACTGCATGCCTTTAACTTTTACCAAATAGTCTAGGGCTGAAGTGCCCCCGAAGCCTCTGCTCCACCACATCCATTTGCCATTGGATATCTTTAGACTGTCGTGTTCCCGGGTGCAGTAGGTATCGCCCCTGACATGAATCAGCTCGGTTGGTTCGTATGTCTGCAGATATGTCAACAGATCTATCGACCGTGCGGCCTTTATCTGTTCTTCTGTGTAAAAAGCCATGAGAGTCACCTCGCTTCCTCTCGATGTCCGTGGTTCTGCTCACGCTTTACCTGCTTCTCCAGTGACTTATCTATGTCTGTTATCATCTCATCGGCAGCGGATCTGATCCGTTCAAGTGATGCCTTGAGTTCCTTCGTCTCCTTGCCTGAGCTCCATCCCGCTACGTAACTGAAGGAATAATCCGAGGAGTCCAGTCCATAGTGCTGGCATATCGTGTATGCAATACTTTCTGCTTCGACCTCCTTAGTTCGCCTGTCTGAAGAGTAGTCTTTATCAAGATGCTCCTTTGCGTGAAGCTTCTCATGCGCCATTTCGTGGATCATCGTCTTGATTGTCTGAAGTTGGCTCATGTCTTCCTTGATAACGATCTTTCTCTCGGCATCGCTGTAATAGCCCTTTGCACCGCCATGGATATCCTCTACATAAATCGGGACAGGGCAGATCTCAGTAAGCGCATTGAACAGTTTCCTGTAACCATTCACATCTCCGGTAAGCTCATCCACCCCTATCGACGGTAGATCCGGACCATCAGTCTGGCTGATATCAAAGGTTGTGACTACCTTGAATCCCGTCTTCTCTTCTGTCTTCGGATTGCCATGTTCATCCTTCTCATCAAGCTCGATCTTATACTTGCACGGAGCTATGATCTTGATCCCCTTCTCACCTTTACGCACCTGCCTGCCATGGTCGCGCTGCCAGCTGGTGTAGCTCGCACATAGGCTCGCATCAGGCCGCTGCAAGGCAATAAGAAGCGTGTTGTTCAGGCTGTAGTTATGGAATTTGCTCATGCAGTTCAGATACGCCTTATAGGCATCGCTCTCGAAAACCGCCTTGACTCCTGCTTCCAGCTGCTCCGTGATTTCCTTTATTCTTTCCTTACGTGATTTATCCGGGCTTCTGTTTTTATAGTTCTTTTTCATATAGTGACCTCCGATCCTGACAAAATAAAAAACCGCTGGCATCATTGCCAACGGCGATGTAGTCATGATTCCCAATTTTATTTAGTCGTAAATCGTATAGTCGCGTTCAAATAACTCTTCGCTGATTTGATCATGCAGGACTTCTTCAGGCACCTTATCGAGCAGCTTCTCTGTAATGAACTTCTTGCTCTTCTGCGCATATTTCGGCATTTTGTTTTTTGCCAGTATATGCGAGAATTCAGATTTCCAGAGCAGACTCATCTTGTTCTTGATCTTGGCCTTTGGATTAGACCTTGCCTCCCTCACCCGATAGAAGTCAACCTCGCCTTTGATCAGCTCCACAGATATGATCCCCCAGTATGCAGGGACATGTTCCGCGGCATGCAGTGCGTGAGTCGATCCAACTACTAGATAGTTCTCATCATAGTATTTATCATAGTTTTTGACCTGAGCCGAAAGCCTGGTGTAACTGTCAGCATCGCTTTTGATCTCAATTCCGCAGATCTTATTCGGAAGCACCATGACTACATCAGCCCTTGCTTTGCCGGTGACTTTCTCCTCAAGGAATCTCACCTTGCCGTAATACTGTTCAAGATAGTCAAATAGTGGCTCGCGTATATCTGCATCAAGAAGAACTCTTTCCTTCATTCTAAATATCCTGTCACCTACAACTGCCGATTTGTTTGATTCTTTTTATGCCTTATTGTTTCCCAGGCTTCATCTTTTTAGCATCCGGATATTCTTCAACAACCATCATATAGAGGATTTCCAGATCATCGCTGTGGTCCTCTTCACGATCCTTGTAATCCAGCTTTTTCAGTAATATCCATTCAAAAGAGTCGGGATCTGCATTATATGACCTTTGCATTTCCCTGTTCGGCCATGATCCGAGTTTTAGCTGGAACGATGTGCTGTTATAATCCGCTTTTACATCCTTCGACTTAGCGATCCACATCTTGTCGCCGCTCTTCCAGCACACGATTCCCATATCAGGATGCCGGTTTTCGTACTGTTCCCTTAATTCTTTTCTTTTGCTTTTATCCATTTCGTCCCCATGTTTTCTGCAATTCATCACACCTCTACAAACGAGAATTTGTTCATTTAACTTCCGATTTACTCTTCCTCAGGATATTTCAATCCCCATTCATTTCTAAGCCTTGTCATAATATCCATTACATCAATCGAATACTGTAGTTTCATAACAGAATCATCTCCGCTATTAATTGCTGTTTCCATATCTGTAAGCTCATAGTACAAAGCATCTGCCGTATTCCCTGCTGATATTTCCCTTTTTTCGCCGGTTAAGGCTTCTGTAATAATCGCTTTATCAGCACGTGGAAACTCCATTATCTCTATATAGCCCTTTTCACAACTTATCATTACTCGTTTAGGTTGCTTTGAGTGCATGGTAAGAGCTACAGTTGCCATCTGATTCTTATCATTTTGTAATAGAATAGTCGCCTGCTCATCAACTCCGGTCGGTGCACTCTTCCACTGGCTCATCAGATTTTCGGGTTTTTCTTCCATGAAGCTACGGACAATGCTTAGGGCATATACTCCAATATCAAGCATTGCTCCACCTGCCAATTTTCGATTAAAAAACCTGTTCTTCATATCATAATCTTTGAAGCTTCCAAAGTTCACCGTTATCATCTGAACTTTTCCAAGCTCTCCATTTTCTATGATCTTCCACAGTTCCTTGTATATCGGCATGTGCCAGATTGTCATTGCTTCTGCAAGTATAAGGCCTCTTTCATTTGCCAGGCTGATCATTTCGCATAGTTCTGAAGAATTCAAAGTGATAGATTTTTCAACCAGGATGTGTTTACCATTTTCCAAAGCTTTCTTCATAAAACCATAATGGGTATTATGAGGAGTCGTTATGTAGATAATATCCACATCTTCATCGGCAAACATTTCATCGATTGACGGATAGATTTTTTCGATACCATACTTTTCTGCAAAAGCAACCGCTTTATCATAGGTTCGATTTCCTACTGCATAAAGAGATTTACCCATTTTCTGAAGACCTGCAGCCATTTCATTTGCAATTACACCTGTTCCCAGTACAGCCCATTTTATCTCTTTGCTCATATTTTTCTCGAATCTCCTTCCCTGTAGTTCATCTGTCTTATAATCAGTTATTCTGTAATATAGGTACTCTACAAATCCCGATTTATCCACATCCCGACAAACTGGAATCTACAGTGTTAATTCCATCAGCCAGCAATCTACTTTTTCTCCCTCAAACATCTCATGTTTTGGAAGTGATTTAATGATTTTAAACCCGACTTTCTCGTATGCCCTTATAGCCCTTTTATTATCTTGGTGCGGGTCAAGAAGAACTCGTTCCGCAGCCATATTTTCTTTCAGATGAGAAGCCATCATTTTCAAAAAAGATGAGCCTATTCCCTTACTCCAGTATTTCGGCTCACCTATAAACTGA
>JAFWMD010000019.1 GCA_017510725.1 Mogibacterium sp.
GAGCTCCCTGACGGACAGATCGTCACGGGAAAAACCACGGATCTCCTGGGACCTGCTTCAGCAGCGCTCCTTAACGCACTCAAGAGTCTCGCGGGCATCTCACACAGCATCCCGCTCATCTCACCCAACGTAATCGAACCCATCTCCGATCTCAAGATCAACCACATGGGCAACCACAACCCCAGACTTCATACCGATGAAGTTCTGATCGCGCTCGCAATCAGCGCCACGACCAACCCGGTCGCAGAGCTCGCGATGCAGCAGATCAGCAAGCTTGCTCACAGCGATCTGCATTCGACCACGATGCTCTCGTCAGTTGACCTCAACATGCTCAAAAAGCTTGGCATCGAAGTTACCTGCGAACCTGTCTACCAGACAAAGAAGCTGTATCACAAGTAATTAATGGAGAAAAAGGAAAACACAAATTTCTTTTCAAGTCATAAGGAAGCGCTCGCTTCCTTATTTCTATGTTTGGCGGCAGTAATAATTGCCCTGATACTTCACCCTGCGTACGAGACGAATGACGATGCGATCATGGAGGCACTGCTGTACGGATATCAGGGCAACAGGACTTCGTTTTTGGTCTTCATCAACAGGGTGCTGTGCTATATTCTTTATTTCCTGGTCTCATATTTCCCGCGCATAAACTGGTACTTCATCATGCACTGGTCGGCGGTCCTCGCATCACTTTATGTTCTTTCAAGGACATTCATCAGAAAGTTCAAGAAAGCCGGTTTCTTCGTAAGCCTTCTGGTTACGGCTGCAGCAATGGAAGCGCTCTACATGCCCCAGTTCACGAAAACGGCTGCACTGGCTGTACTTGCCGGAGCGATAGGCCTTTTGGATGCGCTGCGTGAGAAGCGCTGCAAGGTGTTTACGATCCTGTGCATCTGGCTGATCCTGATGGGAAGCATGATCCGCTTTGAATCCCTTGAGATGGTCAGCCCGTTCATTTTCGTTGCAGGTGTCCTGGAGCTTGTCCTCATGTTCAAAGAGCGCAGGGAGGACCTGAAGAAATACATTGCGGTCCTTGGCATAACCTTAGTCCTGACCGGCTCATTATATGTGGCGGGAACCGTCCTGAACAAAAAGACTCCCGGCTCTGATGAGTTCTACAGATATAATTACTTAAGATCGATGCTCACTGATTACGAGCCTGATTATTCCGCGATAAAGGACAGGCGCGTCCTGACTGAGATCGCAATGCTTTCCGAATGGCTCAACAACGATCCTGAAGTGTTTACGACTGAAAGATATGAGGAGCTTAACCGCGACTATCACGTCAAGCTCGGTCTGGTCTCTTCTGATTCCGTTAAGTCGCTGTTCGGCAAATATCTTCCCAATGCGATACAGAGCGAACCGATGCTCCTGGTCTGCATTGCGGTGATCATTGCATTCCTGATCTTCTCGAAAAGAAGATACCTCGTCATTCCGCTTACAGGTTTCTATCTGCTGCTCGAGCTGTATCTTTGCAGTTCCGGCAGGAGCAACGTCCACAGGGTCGATTACGGAATACTTCTCGGGCTCCTGGTATCGCTCCTTTATGTGAGCAGCTTCAAGCTTCCCGAACTCAGTGATGACATGAAAAAACTCATATCGAATGTCGCCGTTCCGGTGCTGCTCGTCATGGGAGTCATCGCGGTATGCTCGTTCCCGGTCCAGATGCACCTGACTGACAGCAAATACAACAACGAGCTTAAAGCTTCGCTTGCAGATGCCACGAAAGACAAAGACTGCGAGTATATGATCTATACCCTGGCTTTGGGAGTGGATAAGAAGAGAAACATCTACGATATTCCCACTGATTACAATGACGGTTTCTTCTACATGGGAGGATGGCAGGAAGGTGTTTCCATTCCCGGCATTGGACTCACGAATCACTGCGGCATCGAGGGCAATCCCTGGGTCACATGCATCGACAGCGAAAACATAAGGCTTGTCCTTCCGAAAGGCGAAGACAATGTCTGGCTCAAGGACATCACCGGATACATAAAGGCGCATTACGGAAAAGACGTTAAGGGAGTTCCCGTGTACGAGAACGACACTTTGCAGGTCTTCCGCGTCGTTTCTGCGGACTGATCTCAAAAACTCGCCAAATCCTTATTGACAAATCGGTCCGGCAGTTGGATAATCTCATTAGTCAAAGAAAGTCAAAGTCAAAATCAAATAATATCAAACAACCGCCGGATGCGGAAGAAGGAACGGAAGGAGGCATTTAAATGGCTAGACTTGTTGATGTCATCGAGCAGATGATCAAGGCCATGATCGACGAGAACGACGGTCATGCGGTCATCAGCAGAAGCCAGCTTGCAGAGCAGGCAAATTGCGTGCCTTCGCAAATAACGTATGTCCTCTCTACAAGGTTTTCGAGCGGAAACGGCTACATAGTCGAGAGCCGAAGGGGCGGCGGCGGACAGATCACCATTACGCGTGTCAGCCATACAGGCCCCGAACATTATCTGCAGGCAATCCTGGATGCGGTAGGTGATGACCTGTCACAGCAGCAGGCAAAGACGCTGCTTACCAATGCGGTGTCCGTCGGGGCGATAACCCCGAAAGAGGGAACGGCCATTATGGCAGCGGTTTCCGACAGGGCCCTTTCAAAAGTTGATTCGGACATAAGGGCGGTACTGCGTGCTGATATATTCAGGAACGCACTGCTCGGACTGATGATCGCGGAAGAATAACAAAAGGAGATAAAGGTATGAGATGTGAAAGATGCGGAGTTGAACTCACAAACAAGATAATCAAGATAAACGATGTTCCGTATTGCGAGAACTGCGCC
>JAFWMD010000020.1 GCA_017510725.1 Mogibacterium sp.
ATTACTGCTGAACAGGAATTCGTAGCTCGCAGCTCCAATGGCAAGGTCAAAGTCACCTTCAAGTTCGACGGCAGCATGCTTTACGGCAAGGATACTGTAGTCTTTGAAAAGGTATTCGACTCTGCAGGGAGCATTGCTGCTAAGCATGAAGACATCGAGGACGAAGGCCAGACCGTCACATGGGAGCATATGAAGCCATCGTATGAGATGTACAAGATCCGTACCACAAAGGCTCCTTCCAAGGGGGACAAGTACGGCTTCTTTGCACAGGACGAAGTCGAGTACGAAGTCCATGTAGAAAACACGGGCAACATCGCCCTGACGATGGATGTAACGGATCAGTTCACTCAGAACCCTGAGTACTTCACCATGCCTAAACTGAAGGACGTCAAGTTCGATGGCGAAGGCAAGTGGAACAACAAAGGCAAGGATGAGCATGTGGCCACCATCACTCTTGAGCCGGGCGAGAAGGCAGTCGTGACCTACACGTCGGTCGTAAGCGACAGCGCAAAGGAATACCTTGCTGCAAAGGCAAAGGATTCCGACTCTCTTGATGACAAGGGTCACGACACCAACAAGGCATACCAGAAGAACAAGACCGACGATAAGGACGGCTACTGGAACACTGCAAAGTGTGACAACGTGACTTATCCTAACCCGGATAATCCGGATGAGCCGGGAACGCTCGAGCCTAAGGACGATGTAGCCCAGACTCCGGTCCAGAAGCCTGAAATCGGCACGACGCTCACAGGCGACAAGAAAGCCAAGGTAGTCGATCCGTGCAAGGAGACGAAGCTCACCGACACAGTCGAGTACAAGGCACTGGATCCGTCCAAGTGGTATATCCTCGAAGGAACCCTGATGGTCAAGGACACGGGCGATCCGCTCGTTGAGCATGGCCATGAGGTCACTGTCTGGAGCGAGCCATTCCAGCCTAAGAAAAAGAAAGGCAAGGTGAAGGTCACTTTCACGATCGACACCACCAATCTCAAGGGTAAAGAGCTCGTAGCCTTCGAAACTGCATACAGACTGAACGGCTACAAGAAGGGCGATGATCTCTCCAAGACCACCATGACCAAGGTGGCCGAGCACAAGGATCTCAAGGACGAAGGTCAGACCGTAAAGGTCAAGAACGGCCCGGTAGTCAGCCCTCCGCCTAAGACAGGCGACAACACGATGCTCTGGCTCTATGGAGGAGTCTTTACGGCGGCGATGAGCGCACTGTTTGCCTTTGTTATAAAGGAATTCCTTAGAAGGCGCAGACAGGCCAGAGAAGACGCTGAGATGTTTGCCTGATAAAGGCTGAAACGAATAAACAATGACGCAGAGGCGGCACTGATCATAAAGACGGTGACCGCCTCTTTTGCTTTGGAAGCGGGGGAGGAACACCAATGCAATACAACGAGAGAAAATTCAATACTGACATCGCAGCTGTCTGTGGGATCAGAGAGGCGGTCATCGCTGACTTCATCAGAGGCTGGCAGCTCACAAGCGATGAAACGACATACAGGCACAAGCACTTCTGGGTCAAGTGCTCGCAGAAGATAATGACAGTTCATCTGCCGTTCCTGACTGAGGATATGGTGCAGCATTCAGTCAGGAAGCTGGTTGATAAGGGGATCATCAAGGTCGGTGTATTTGACGATGATAAGTTTGACCACACCTACTGGTACACCTTCACGGACTACGGAGAGGAACTGCTTGACGACGGAGTCTGCATAGATGCCGAAGACGATTAAAACAGTACCGGGCACAAGAGTGCTCTGCCCCGAGGACTGCAGATACCGTAGCAAGCTTGCACCATTCTGCGGTTACTGCATGATGGAAATACTTAACAGAGAAATGAAGACGGAGGATACTGATGGACAAGGCAAAACAGAAACTGATAGACAAGCTCGGGAAGAAGGGCTTTGATACTGAGAAAAAGGTCAATGCTATAGATATGCAGGTGGCATTTGACAACGGACTTACAGACGAACTTGGAGGGATACTGGCGCTGCAAAAGGCGATCAAGACTCACAGCGTGTACGCTTTTCTGATGGACGGCGTAGATGCAAAACCGGAAAAAAAGGAGGCGAAGCATGATCATGACAGAAAACCCGGAGACGGAAATGAAGCAGGAAACATCTATTGAGATCAGGAGCCCTGAAGAACTCAGAGAACTCATCAACGAGATCCCTGAGGGAACCGTATATTCGATAGATATGGGGGTGATCAGAGTTGGGCAGGAGACCTAATGACGAGAAGATCGAAGTGGTCAACATTCGCATGGTAAAGGAGCCGTCGATATACAGTTCGGAGAAGATCCGCTCGCCTGAAGACGTTCTGAAGGTAATAGCAAATGAACTTGCAACATATGACAGAGAAGTTTTCGCAGTGCTTAATCTCAAGACCAACGGGCAGCCGATCAACCTGAACATTTGCAGTATGGGAACCCTCGACGCTTCGGTAGTGAGTCCGAGAGAAGTGTTCAAGTCATGTATTCTTTCGAATTCTGCTTCATTCGTGGCTGTGCACAATCATCCCTCAGGATCATTAAGTCCGAGCCAGGAAGACAAGGATGTGACGAGTAGGCTACTTGCGTGCTCAGAACTTCTCGGAGTGAAGATGCTAGATCATATAATAGTTGCCGGCGAGACCGGTGATATCTACAGCTTCAAAAGCGAAGGACTGCTGGATCAGCTGAGACCGCCCCGCGCAGCATGGGAGAGGTAAAGAAAGGAGCGACACGGTATGACGGACTTTGAAGGAAAGACGTTTGAAGATGGCATGGTCTCTTATACCATACACAGGCATTTGACCGTCTTGAAGGAGTATCCCGACAGGGAGATGCCCTGGAGGAGGGAAGCGAATATAGTCTCATGGAACGGCGGCGAACCTAAACTGGATATCCGTGATTGGTCAGCCGACCACGCACGAATGTCCAGGGGCATTACGCTCCAACAGGATGAAGCTGAGAAGCTTGCTATGGCAATCGGTCAGAAACTGATGAACCGGTCGAAGGAACACAGGGAAAGGGACTCATTTGAGCGGTAAACAGATTCTTTCAAACGCACACAATCAGCGGCGCACAGTGTGTTATCATTACTGTGCATGCCGCACTACATGATGGCGAAGAAATCGACAATTCCAGTTTGTATGGGAAAACAAAAGGAGTGAAAATGAATTCAAAACGGATAGGATTTATACTGCTTGGCATAGCCTTGTTGATATCGCTTGGGTTCTGGCTGATAGCATGTCTGTTTGCATGCGGACAGTTGTACAATTTCTATGACCTGTGGTTTTTCCTTTCCGATGCACCGGTAGCTGTAATCATAATAATTGTGCTGTTTGCCGGATCCATTGCGTCCTTCGTGGCGGCTATACGGGCAAAGAAAAAGAGTGACTGAATATGAAGATCGGAATCATATCTGACACACATGGGTTGCTCAGGCCCGAGGTAATAAAGGCACTTGATGGATGCGAAGTTATCCTTCATGGTGGAGACATCAACAGACAGGAGCTAATCGATCAGCTTGAGAAGATCGCGCCTGTCTACGTTGTACGCGGCAATAACGACAAGGAGTGGGCTGCAGATATACCTTCTTTCCTTGATATCGAGCTCGCGGGTACCCATATCTACATGACTCATAAGAAGAGGGATCTACCTGCAGATCTGAGCCCTTATGATCTTATTGTGGTAGGCCACTCGCATAAGTATGAGGAAAGCAGGCAGGGTAAAACGGCATTGCTCAATCCCGGCAGTTGCGGCCCAAGGCGATTCCATCAGGCTATAACGATGGCAACAGCCGATATCAATGACGGGATCATCGATATTACCCGAATTGAAATACCACAGAAGCCTGCGAAGAATCTTTCCAAATCAGGCGCTGCCGATCTGAAGAAACAGATCGAAATCGTAATGAGAGAGACTCAAAAGAACAAAAGCCCAGAGGAAATAGCGAATAAATATGGATTCGATACTGTATTGACAGAGCAGATTGCCAGACTGCATCTTACACATCCAAATGTTGATGCAGATGGGATAATGACAAAAATGGGGTATTGATTATGTTGACAAAACTGAAAGTGAATACAACGAAGCATACACAGATGCTGGATATAACGGATAAGGTACAGAAGGCTGTATCGGACAGTGGTGTGAAGGATGGAATATGCACTGTATTCATTCCGCATACAACAGCTGCTGTAACTATCAACGAAAATGCTGATCCGGATGTGGTCAGAGACTTCACAACTGAGATCGATAAGATTGTGCCCTGGGAAGACGGGTATTATCATTTTGAAGGTAATTCGGCGGCACATCTCAAGTCCAGCATGATTGGATTCTCAGAGCAGATCATAATAGATGAGGGCAGACTTGTACTCGGCACATGGCAGGGCATCTACTTCTGCGAATATGATGGCCCCCGTAACCGCAAAGTCTATGTCATGGTAATGGGAGAATAACGCATGAAGAAGATCACAATATTCCATATTGAGGAATGCAAATACTGCGATTTTGCAAAAAAGGCAATAACTGAACTAAGGGCAGAAAACCCTAAATACGATAATATAGAGATTGAGATGATCAATGAGAACGAGCACCCTGAAATCATAGAAAACTATGATTACTGGTCAGTACCAAGCCTTTTCATAGGTCACGATAAAGTATTCGAAGCGGCACTCTTCATGCCGTATGAGATTGTAAAGGATGGCGTGAAACTTGCATTCGATAAAGCACTGGAGGGATAGCAGTGGACGACAGAGTCCTTCTTGATGCAGATATACGAGAGCCCCTGATCCTCTACTTTGAGCAGTGCTATGACAAAGTAAGGTTTCTTGAAGAGCTTGTCACGGGTAAGGCCAGGGCTGATGTTGTAATGGTGCTGCCGGATAAGGTATGCGGCATAGAAATCAAGTCCGATGCAGATAGCTACAGTAGGCTGGATGCTCAGGTTAAGTACTACGATAAATACTATGACGAGAACTATCTTGTTGTAGGTTCAACGCATGCTCTTCATGCTGCCGAGCATGTTCCTGCATACTGGGGAATCATTTCCGTGGAGCTTATCAAGGGAGCGGTTGACTTTTATCGCGTCAAAGAGGCGAAGCCGAATCCAAAGGCGAAGCTGAAGAATAAGATGAGTCTGCTCTGGAAATCCGAATTTTCTCATATACTGGCCGAAAACAAAATGCCGAAATATGCACAGAAGAGCAAGAAATTCATCTCAGAAAAGCTAATTGAAAAAGTGCCCGAGGCAGTTCTGCATAAACAGATCAGCGAAGAACTCTTCGAGCGCGATTACACAATTTACGACTGAATAACTTCATAGGATCCAAGACTGAATACATGCTGCAGGCAATCGTGTCTGCAGTTTTTTTACGGAGTAAAGGACGGTGATGTATTTGGTGTTTACAGGAAATATGAATAAGAATTATAAATCTCAGAAAGACAGAATCCGAGAGATAACAGAGCAGTTGGAGGCAGGGGTCAGAGCCGTTTTCGAAAGCGACGCGTATAAGGCATATCTGAAATGCATGAGCAAATTCCATAATTACAGTCTCAACAACACGCTTTTGATCGCACTGCAGTATCCGGAAGCCAGTCTCTGCGCAGGGTATCATGCGTGGAAGAAAGATCATGGAAGACAGGTGAGGAAGGGAGAAAAGGGAATCAAGATCATAGCTCCGTGCAAATATAAGGTCGAGCTTAACGACAAGGATGAAAACGGAAATCCTAAGGTTGAGATGCGTGACGGATTCAAGGTCGTAACAGTATTCGATCTTGCGCAGACAGAAGGCAGGGAGCTTCCTTCAATAGGTGTGAATGAACTTAGCGGCGATGTCGGTGATTACAGAAGGCTGTTCAATGCACTGACTGAAATATGCCCTGTTCCAATATATACGGAAGATATTCAGGGCGGTGCTAAAGGCTATTACAGTGATGCGGACAGAAAGATCGTGATCAAGTCAGATATGAGTCAGCTCCAGACTATCAAGACGATGATTCATGAGATCTCGCACGAAAAACTTCATGCAAAAGAGCATATTGACAATGATCATCCTGTTGACAGACGCACCAAAGAGGTCGAAGCAGAGAGCATAGCATATACGATATGTCAGCATTATGGTCTGGATTCTTCAGATTATTCCTTCAGCTATGTTGCGGGATGGAGCTCCGGCAAGGATACAAAAGAGCTGAAGGCATCACTTGAGAGGATCAGATCAGCAGCAGATGAGATGATAACAGCTATAGACAAGTCGCTTGAAAAGCAGCTTAAGCGTGAGCAGAACCGTGCTTCCCGCGATGAAGCGAGGTGATGATAATGCCTTACTACACCGAAGAACAGATAAAGAAGGCGCGGTCGATAGATCTGATGACATACCTGCAGACATACGAGCCTACAGAGCTGATCCATGTGAGAGGAAACACATTCTGTCTGCGCGAACACGATTCGCTAAAACTATCTAACGGGAAATGGTTCTGGTGGAGCAGAGGCTTCGGAGGCACATCCGCACTAGATTATCTGATCAAGGTCAAAGGCCTTCCATTCATAGAAGCTATGAACATCCTGGCAGATAATTCCAGAGATTTTCAGTTTGAAACTCCTAAGATTTGCAATCGGGATAACAGTAATACAGAAAGAAAACTGCTTTTGCCGGAGAAATGCGATACGAATCTTGAAGTGATACGTTATCTGACTGGCCGGGGAATAGACCGTGAAATCATAAGAGACTGTATCGACGAAGGTCTGCTATATGAATCACTGCCATATCACAACTGTATTTTCGTTGGCTATGATGAGACCGGCAAAGCTGCATATGCATGTTACAGGGCTACCAACGGAGAAAGGATCATGGGTGATGCTGCCGGATCGGACAAGAGATATGCATTCAGAATAAATCATGCCGGCAGCACTATCCATGCATTTGAAAGTGCCATCGATATGCTTTCATTCGCAACCATTATGAAGATGCAGACAGGAAACTGGCGGGCAGAACCTATGGTATCTCTTGGAGGAGTATACGCTCCGAGTCCCAACAGACCGGGAATAAAGATCCCGGCAGCATTGGATAATGCGCTTCAGAATCATCCCGAAGTGAAGACGATCGCCCTGCATCTTGATAATGATTATGCCGGCAGGAGTGCCGCAAGATCCATCGCAGAGCAGCTCTTGGGCAGATATGGAATCAGAAATGAACCTCCCACGGCAGGGAAGGATTGCAATGATTTTCTGATGCACATCTTGCAGCGAAACAGATCAAGGCAAATGGGCGTGGCCGGATAGGAGCATCCCAGATGAATAAAGAAGTAATGCCATATTTTTTTCTCCACTATGACAGCAGCCATGAAGGACTCGCTATATCCTTCATGGCTGAAAAGTCATAGGTATTTGTATGGAGTATTATGAAGAAAAGTTGTTGTCTCTGTTGACACCGTTATGGTACATGGAGCCCCTTAAACGAGCTTTAAATATAAAAGCGCACACGCCTTCGATGCACTAGAAGTAGTTGCCTGTGATGGTGATGCATGGCATTTTGAATGGGATGATTATTTAGGATATATCTATGGAACAGATTTAGAGAAAATTGCAAAGCTTTTCGAAGATGAGTAGTCTAATGATGCTGCAGAGTGAATTCGTAAGA
>JAFWMD010000021.1 GCA_017510725.1 Mogibacterium sp.
GATAACTACGATAAGAACGTCATCAGAACGGTCGAGGCTCATACCGAGGGCGAATACTGCAGAGTCGCTCTCGACTGCCCGGAACTTCCGGGAAACACAATGATCGAAAAGAAGCATTATCTTGAGGAGCATTATGACTACCTCAGAACAATGCTCATGTTTGAGCCTCGCGGACACCACGACATGTTCGGTGCGTTCCTCTGCGAGCCGATCAATCCGGAAGCTGACTTCGGCGTATTCTTCATGGACGGCGGCGGCTACCTCAACATGTGCGGACACTGCTCCATCGGAGCTGCTACGGTTATCCTTGAAGCAGGTCTCATGGAGATGAAGGAGCCGGTAACACAGGTTGTTATCGAAGCACCTGCAGGTCTGATCCATCTTGAGTGCACATGCAAGAACGGCAAGGTCACAGGCGTTAAGCTCACAAACGTTCCTGCGTTCGTTTACAAGGAAAACCTCGAGCTCGAGTATCAGGGCAAGAAGGTCGTATATGACATCTGCTTCGGCGGTTCATTCTTCGCTCTTGTTGACACGGAGAAGAACTTCGGATTCAAGGTAACACCTGAGCACACAAAGTTCCTCACAGAGTGGTCAAGCTTCGCTCTTCAGGAAATCAACAAGACTGTTCCTATCCAGCATCCTGAGCTTGACATCACAAGCGTAGACCTCATCGAGAACTACTGCGAAGATGAACTTACAGAAGATGATAAGGTATTCTGCCCGGAGGCC
Organism: Mogibacterium sp.; assembly: GCA_017510725.1. Taxonomy (GTDB): domain Bacteria; phylum Bacillota; class Clostridia; order Peptostreptococcales; family Anaerovoracaceae; genus Crickella. The sequence goes on from JAFWMD010000021.1 coordinate 733, forward strand.
AAGTTCGCTCTGAAGAACCAGCTGGTATTCGGCGAGCCTCATGATCCGCAGATCGACAGATCCCCATGCGGCACAGGTACGTCCGCTAAGCTGTCCTGGCTGTACAAGCACGGTAAACTCGGTGTTGGTGAGTGCTTCGTTTACAAATCATTCATCGATACAAGATTTATCGGTACTGTTGCAGACACTGCAAAGGTCGGCGACTTCGATGCTATTATCCCACAGGTAACAGGCGCTGCTTATCTCTGCGGAGAAGCTAAGTGGTTCATGGATCCTGATGACAAGATGACAAAGGGCTTCACAGTATAGTTGATCACTTTACACATGTAATACTTAAGGCCGGCAGCAATGCCGGTCTTTTGCTTTATCTTATCTATTTAAAAAGTGCTTCAGATATTGACATTTGTTCGTCTTCGTTGTAACATTCTTAAGTCGCACAAAGATATGCGCGCGTAGCTCAGTGGATAGAGTGGCTGACTACGAATCAGTAGGTCGCGGGTTCGAATCCCTCCGCGCGCACCAAAAGAGCCTTGGAATCAGCAGATCCCAGGGCTCTTTTTTATACCTGTACGAGGTTTTATAAATCTGAAAGATTTATCATATAGTTGGACAGTGCAATCCTTTTTCCGGAAGGAGTTACAAGATAATCTGTATAATATTCATAGTTATTATGTGGATCAGTATGAGTCAGTACCTGATTAATATAATAGCCTTTCTTATTGCTCTTTCTTCCCTTCATTTTTACATTGTAACGTGACTTTTTCTTGTTGCTGCCATTCAGCTTCATGGACTTTTTTACTATTTTTTCGGATTTGTTCCGGATTTTATAGTATATCTTACCGTTACTTATCGCATAGGATACTACATTTCCAAGAGCTTTCTTATTCTTCCCCGACAGCTTTATCCTGTGAAGCAAAGAGTTAACATCAGATCCATCTATATAATAGAGATAGCCTTTATAAAGCTTCATCGAATCAATTGCTGTCCCTGATTCGGAATCATAAGGTTGTACAAAAAGCTTTTTTTCCCCGGTCTTCAGATTGACTTTGTATAATCCCCCGTTTGCTGAGCAATATGCATAACTACCATTTACTACTACCTGATTGTACGCAGTCATGGTCTTCGTTTTACTGCTTTTGGCCATAGCTTCAGGCGCTGAAAGAGAAACCACCATCATTGCCATAAGGAGTGATGCAATAAGCGAGCGAACAAGTTTAAGACTCTTACTCTTTTTCATAGTGTATCAACCTCCAATCGTTCTCATTACAATCCATTTATACTATAGATTATAGCTGTAAAATCAGCAGGTATTCAACATAGAAGCCAAATGGGCAAACCAGGTTAATAAAATGAGTTACTTCGCCGTGAACGGCTTCAGGCCTTCAACAGCCTGTGCGCAGCTCATCCTGACTTCGCCGTTATCCAGGTCGATCAGAATGTATCTGTCATTACCCATTCCAAGCTCTTTCATGTACGAAGTCTGACGGTGGCCATGTCTGGTTTCGATACGCTCGACCATGTCGTGATGCTCTTTTTCCGTCATTGCATAGATGAGATCGATGCAGGCCTGATCTACAGCCAGAATGTCATTTGATGCAAGTATACCGACATCCGGCGTCACTACCGGAGCAGCTGCAACGCCTTCGCAGTCGCATGAAACAGACATGTTCCGCATAACATTTACGTATGTTATATTGCGTCCGAAGTGATCAACTGTAGCCTTGGTGGATTCAGTGATGCGTTCCATCAGTTCTTCTTCGGCGATTGACCACATGTCATCAGATCCTTCCCTCTGGTGGATCCACTTTTTGCCGATGCGTCCGTCGGCACATCCAATACCGATGTTCTTGTTTGAACCTCCAAAGCCTCCCATTGTGTGACCTTTAAAGTGTGTAAGCACCAGCATCGAATCATAGTCGAGCATGTGTGAGCCATGTGACATCTCTGTCATCCACTTACCGCCTTTGATTGGCAGCAGCACAGTGCCTTCCTCATCCATGATGTCGACAGGGCAGAAATCCCAGCCGTTGACCCTGAGTGTTTCACGATGCTGCTCAGTGGTGTATCTGTCGCCTTCATAGAAAGTGTTGGTCTCTACGATGACTGCATCTTTGAGTTCGGCCTCGGAGGTAATAAGTTCTTTGACCCACGGACGCGGAATGATGTTGGGTCCGTTTTGTTCGCCGGTATGCAGCTTGATTCCCACCTTGCCCGTCATGTTGGCATTAACCTTTTCATAGATTTTCTTAAGACCTTCTGCTGACAGGTCTCTCGTAAAATACACTATTGATTCATTCCCTTTACGCTCGCTGTACGGCACATACTTTTCGCCGCCTTTGCCTGCAATTGTTCTGACCTTCATTTTCCTATCCTTCTTCTCTGCATACATCTCGGTATTCTATTAGTTTTTCAGACTCTGAAGCGGTGCCGGTATCCGTCCGCCTCTCGCTATCATAACTGACGGTGATTTTGTGCGCAGCGGCATCACCGGTCCATAACCCAGCAATCCGCCAAAGTTCAGTTCTTCTCCTTCAGCAAGGCCTATCGCCGGAATCAGCCTGACTGCAGTAGTCTTGGAGTTTACCATTCCTATCGCAGCTTCATCTGCAATTATCGCTGAGATCACATCGGCCGTTGTATCTCCAGGTACCACTATCATGTCGAGGCCGACAGAGCACACAGCAGTCATTGCTTCAAGTTTCTCAATTGAAAGAGTCCCCTCTCTTGCTGCATCTATCATTCCGGCATCCTCACTCACAGGGATAAACGCTCCGGACAGACCGCCTACGCCGGAAGAAGCCATAACTCCGCCCTTCTTGACCGCATCATTCAGCATGGCCAGAGCTGCAGTCGTTCCGTGTGCTCCGCATTGCTCAAGTCCGATTTCTTCCAGTATATGAGCAACGGAATCACCGACAGCAGGTGTTGGTGCAAGTGACAGATCCACTATGCCGAACTGTGTCTTCAGCTTCCCGGCTGCCTCAGAGCCTACGAGCTGCCCTACTCTTGTGATCTTGAATGCCGTTTTTTTGATTGCTTCCGAGACCTCATCAAGCGGTGCATCTTTAGGCATTCCGGCAAGTACGGACCTGACAACGCCCGGGCCTGAAACTCCTACGCTGAGAACATGGTCAGCCTCTCCTGTGCCATGAAACGCACCCGCCATGAACGGATTGTCTTCTACCGCATTGCAGAACACTACGAGTTTGGCAGCGCCCATGCACTGGTCATCTTTGGTTAGCTCTGCAGTCTCTCTTATGATGGCTCCCATCTTTTTCACTGCGTCCATATTTATGCCGGCACGCGTCGATCCTATATTGACCGATGAACACACAAGCTCTGTCTCAGCCAGAGCGCGCGGAATAGAATCTATCAGCTCCATGTCACCTGCGCTGAAACCTTTGTGAACCAGAGCTGAGTAGCCCCCGATAAAGTTAATACCTATTGTATGGGCCGCACGGTCCAGAGCTTTCGCGTATTTTACCGGGTCTCCGCCCGAAACTCCCGCAAGCATTGAGACCGGTGTTACTGACACCCTCTTGTTTACGATCGGAATACCGTACTTGTCTGAAATATCCTCACCCACTGATACGAGATCGCCTGCAAGGCGGCAGATTTTGTCATACACCTTGGTGCATGATTTATCTATATCGCTGTCCGCACAGTCAATGAGCGAAATACCCATGGTAGTTGTGCGGATGTCCAGATTATTGTCTCTGATCATGGAGATCGTCTCCATGATATCCCTTATGTCATACATACCCGTCTTCCTCCGCTGATCAAATCCTGTGCATTGAGTTGAAGATGTTTTCATGCATGAGGTGCACTTCCATGCCCGGAAGGCTTTCCTTCAGCCCGTCCTCAAGCTCTTTGATGCTGCCCTTAAGCCCTGTTATGTCTATCAGCATGTTCATCGTGAAGAATCTGTCCATAACTATCTGTGATACCTGGACCACATTACCGTTGGCTTCTGCGACACACGTGGCCGTCCTGGCAAGGATACCTACATCATTGACACCAACTACCGTAAGAACTGCATTTTCCTGTTTTCCCATATGTCCCTCCATATAATAAGCATCTAATTAGTCGTCTGACTGCGTGTCTTTATTGTTGCTGCATAAGCGCTGTTGCACAGCCCCAGCACGGCAGAAAGCATAAACAGAGTTTCTATGCCCAGCACTTTCCAGATCCATCCTCCGAACAGCGCAACAAGTATCGTGATAAAGTGGTTCACTGATACACCGGTAGAAATAGTAGCTCTTACTTCATCTGCGTTGTCCGCAAGGTCCTGCACATATACGTTCGAAGCCATAGACGCCAGCGAAATCACGGAGTCAAGCACATAGTTTGCACAGCATATAAGGAATGCAGTATGCATCGGGAATATGTGGTGTGCAAATCCGTAGAAGAAGCAGACTATAACAAGAATGAGAGTATCGGATATCATTACGATCTTATATCCGAAGCGGTCTATTATCTTACCCACTGCCGGTGACGCAAAATACGAACATATCGACGACACTGCAAACAGTATACTGATATCCATTGCTGTCGCGCCGTAAAACAGCACCAGCACATATGGACCGAAGGTAAAGAAAATTTGCTTTCTGGCTCCGTAAAAGAGCTCGAGCATATAGTACTTGGTATACTTTTTATGAAAGAAGAACCTTCTTTTTGACGGGTCAGGCTTGCTGTCTCCCTTTATCTTCATCGACGCGATAAATCCCAGGAGAATGATAGCAGCGCTCATCATGAATATAGGCTTGAAAAGAGTCTTTCTGCTTCCCAGGATAAAGAACAGGCCAATTACCACAAAATACCCCGCCAGCATTCCTATCTGATAGACTGCACCCTGTCTTCCAAGTGCTACTCCGCTTTTCCCTTCCTGTGCGTATTCCAGCGTTATCGTGTTGCGCATGCCAAGCTGAATATGCTCTCCAAGGGAATAGATGAATATTGCCATTATTACAAGCACTTTAGAAGGCGGAATGATGGCCTGCATAGCCATTCCGGCAAGCATTACAAGAGCCCCTATCTGATAGATGCGCTCTGCTGAAAACTCATACAGCAGGGCAAGGACAAATATGAGCGCAAGTCCCGGCATCTCCCTGAAGAATTCGGAAACGCCCTTATCGAACGCCGACATGCCTACTGACTCAGCGAGATAGTTGTCTATTATTCCTTTATACAGACCATGCGCAAGAGCAAACGTCACTATCGTTACGAAGAACGCTTTATAGCTTGAATCAGGTCTGAATGTTTCTCTTAATTTCTTTATCATTCAGGTCCCTCTGAAACTTTATTTTAACTGAATAATGCCGGCTTTTTCAATTCCAATCCTCAATTGCCAAACCAGCCGAAAAACAGTATCATTATTTCTGGCGGGCATGCTTGTTCCGCTAATAAAAAAACGGAGGTAATCCATCAATGAGCAGCATCGTTGACAGATTCATGAGATATATTTCCATAGATACACAGTCTGATGAAGACAGCCCTACATCACCGAGCACGGCAAAGCAGTTCCGTCTGGCGAGACTTCTTGCCGAAGAGATGGTCGAAATGGGAGTATCAAACGTCAGACTTGACGACCAGCACTGCTATGTGTACGGGGAGATCCCTTCGAATCAGGATGCTGACATACCGGCACTCGGCTTTATTTCACACATGGATACATCTCCGAGTGCTCCAGGAGACGCCGGCAACGCACGTATCCATAAAAACTACGACGGCGGAGTGATCCGCCTTAATGAAGAGGTCTATCTCGACCCTGAGATCTATCCAGAACTCAGAGACTATGCAGGCTGTGACCTTATTGTCACCGATGGAGTCTCGCTTCTTGGAAGTGATGATAAAGCCGGCATTGCCGAGATCATGAGCATGGCAGAAGCACTCATTAATGATCCTTCGATTCCTCATGGCAGGATCGGCATAGCCTTCACATCGGACGAAGAAGTCGGACGAGGTGCGGACTTCTTTGATGTTGAAGGCTTTGGCATGGATTACGCCTATACAGTGGACGGAGGTCCGCTGGGAGAGCTGGAATACGAAAACTTCAACGCCGCGGAAGCGCGTGTCTATTTCAAAGGCCGTGACATCCATCCCGGATATGCTAAAGATGTACTTATTAATGCTGTCAGGATCGCGACTGAGCTTGAGAGAATGCTCCCTCAGGAGCAGAGACCTGAGTATACCAATGGCTATGATGGTTTCTTCCACATGACGCAGCTGAACGGCACTCCGGCAGAGGCCGAATCCCGTTATATTATCAGGGACCATGATGCAGCTCTCTTTGAAAAGAAAATTGCGCTCATGCGCAAATGCGTAGACTACTTCAATACAAAATATGAGAATTCGGTCACACTTGAGATTCGCGAGCAATACAGAAATATGAAAGAGCTGATAGAACCTCATATGTTCCTGATAGACAATGCCAAAGCGGCATTCAGAGCATGCGGAGTAGAACCGATAATCATTCCTATCAGAGGAGGCACCGATGGTGCAAGACTCACTTATGAAGGCCTGCCTTGCCCTAACCTGTCAACAGGAGGACTGAACTTCCACTCAAATACTGAATACATACCTGTACAGTCACTCGAAAAGATGGTGGAAGTGCTGGTAGAGCTGGCAAGAGCTAAATAGAAGAGAAAACGAGGCAACACAAAACGGATCCCTTGAGGATCCGTTATTTTTATTCTTCGGCAATTTTCCTGAAAACCTCCTCCACATCTGCCCTTATGAGTAATGTGGCCCTTTCATCTGCGGATGTCGGTGTTTTGTTTATCACCACAAGGTTTATCCCGTTGAATTCATTTATCAGTGATGCTGCAGGTTCAACGGCGAGAGATGTTCCCGCTACTATCATAGTATCTGCTCCCGAGATTTCCCTGCATGCGCCTATCATGGTGTACTTGTCCGGGATCTCTCCATAGAGCACGACCCATGGCTTTATGATACCTCCGCACTTATCGCACCTCGGTACTCCTTCGCTATGGAGTATCTTTTCCAGCGGATATTCCGCCTCACAGTCCACGCAGTAATTTTCCCGTATGCTGCCGTGAAGCTCATACACCCTCTTATTACCGGCTTCCTTGTGCAGCCCGTCAATGTTCTGAGTCACGATGCCGCGCAGCTTATCCTGTTTTTCGAGTTTATACAGATATCTGTGGACTGCGTTCGGTCTGGCATCGGGGTATATCATGCGCCTGCGGTAGAACTCATAGAACTCCGCTGTATGCAGCATAAAGAATGCAGCACTGAGTATCTCCTCAGGAGATCTGCCACCGAACTCTTCCGAATAAAGGCCGTCATCAGAACGGAAATCAGGAATGCCGCTTGCAGTCGACACTCCCGCTCCGCCAAAGAACACTATCCGCCTGGATTTTCGGATTATTTCTTTTAGCTTTTCTACATTGTCAGCCATTGGATCAGTACTTGTTGTGCACCTTTTCAGCGAAGCACATCACATCCTTGATATTGATCTCGGTCCCGTCATCGAGCACCGCCCTGCCGCTCATCTTACCGAAAACCTGGTGCTGGTCAGATACGATAACCTTGTAGTCAAGGCACGCCGCCCTGTCGAGCACCGGTTCAAAAGTCATCTCGAAACGGCCGTCCGAAGACGTGAACTTCCATGTGTCCATATAGCTGTTTTCAGGGATCACGAATTCAACATCATCGAGCTTGTGCGCCTTGCCGTTCCAGAACAGCATGTTCTCGGAGGCCGCACTTGTATCGCCAAAGCCGTATCCGATGTTCCATCCGAAGCTGTTGCCGTCAACATCGGCATTACCGGAGCCCCAGAACCAGGTATTATCGTACGTCCATACGCCTCTTCCCCAATCGAGAGTACCGAAATCAGCTGCTGGATCGAAATGGTATTTTTTCCCGTCAAAGCTGATATATCCGGAAGCCCTCATGCAGTTGATTTTCTGGTTATAGTAGAAAGCATGCTTTTCAGGCCATGGAGTCGCTATGACCATAGAATCCATCGGCGGCTGCTCAAGCACGATTTCAGCATCAAGAGGCTTGCCATCCATGAAATTATCGAAATGACACTTCAGATGCCTCGTCTGATACTTGACCTCGAAGCTCATCTGAAGTCTTTTGTCGCTGTATCTGGTAGTGCCGTATGATGAATCATTTGGCAGGCCCAGCTTTCCCATCGGGAACGCGTTGAGCACTGTTTCGGTGTGCTCCCAGGGTTCATCTCCGAACACGAGCAGCGATACTGACTGCAGACCGATGTAGCCATCGTCTGAGATAGTGAATGCAGCTGCAAAGTCCTTGTTAACGACAAGATAGTAATCCCATTCCTTTATACGGAATGCAGGCGCCTTGATATCATCCCGGCGGTATTTCTGCACAAGACTCCTCGACCATCCCGGCTCTCTCAGTTCACCTTTTTCATCAAGCAGCAGCTGCACCTTAGTCACTTCGTGATTTCTCATTACCGTCACCATCTCCCTTTCAGAATCCCTTATTCTCAATGCTTCTGAGCACAGCTCTCTGCATCCTCGCCATCAGCGCGCTGTGATCAGTGATAAGATCATAGACCGCATCTTCGGACAGGACGCCTCTTTTCAGCTCTGCGGGCAGCTTTCCGGCTTCATCAGCCTCATAATCATCGATCCATTTTGTGCTGCCGTAATAGTTTTCAAGTTTATAATACTTGCTCTGTATCTTCTCATATTTATCCATGGCTTCGTCCAGTTCTGCAATGACTGCCCCGGCTTCGTCAAGGTATGATTCCATCTTTTTGATTCTTTCTGTCTGTGCCTTGCTCATGAATTATCACCTCTTTTTCATGCCGCTTTTTTATCTCCCGTGAGCTCACTGACCGCAGCAGCTCCAAGTATCATGACAGCTCCGGCTATTGTATATATATTGACCGGCTCCTTCAGGAAAAATGCCGATAACATAACCGCCTCCACAGGATCGATGTAACTGAGAATACCGACGGTCTGTGTCGGCAGTTTATTGACTGCATCAAAGTAAATTATGTATCCGATGCCGGTGTGCAGCACTCCGAGAATCAGCAGACAGATGATTCCTGTCGCAGTGATGCTCACTTCACCGAAAGCTCCGGTCGCTGCAGAATACGGCATCATTATTACCGACACCAGTGCAAGCTGCATTATCGTGGTATTGACCGGAGATATGTCCTTCATATACTTGTTGATCAGCACAACCATGGCATAGAAGAACCCTCCGGACACTCCGAAGATTACACCTTTCAGTTCTGAGATGTGCAGTCCTGTCTGGAGGACTCCCGAAACCAGAACCATACCGCAGAAGGCGACTGCTACACAGCAGAGCTTTTTCAGCGTAAGCCTTTCTTTAAGAACGACCGCTCCTGCAAGTATGTAGAAGACCGGCTGCATATAATAGCAAAGGGTCCCGGTTGCTATTGTCGTATATTTATAAGCCTCGAACTGGCATATCCAGTTGCAGCACATCAGGATCGAACTCAGCAGCAGCCACCAGATGTTTCTTCTGATAGCAGCAGTATCCGGCTTTTCTTTCCGGGCACCAAGCAATATAAGTATCGTAATGACCCCAAAGAAAGCGCGCCCAAGACAAATGATACTCGACGGCATATTGATGTATCTCGTCAGAGTACCGATAGTGCCGAAGAGCAGCATTGTAAATATCAGCTGAAGTCTGGATTTATTGATTTCGCCCATACCCCTTCTGTCAGTTCCGTTTACTTTTTACCGGAGAGAGTGAAAAATTCCGCCGGTATGTGACAGTAGCCAGCAGGATTCCTGTCCAGGTACTTCTGGTGGTATTCCTCTGCAGTGAAGAAATTCTCAAGCGGTTTAACCTCCACTGCGAGAGCCTGTCCAACCAGAGCTTCCTCTTCATCGAAAGCCTTCCGGATGATCTCAAGCATGTCCGGGTCACTGTAATAAATGCCCGTGCGGTACTGTATCCCCACATCATGGCCCTGCCTGTTGACCGATGTAGGATCGATCACCATAAAATAGTACTTTATCAGCTGTTCGAGACTGATAACGCTTTCATTAAACTCCACCAGTACGGTCTCTGCATGTCCGCTGCTTGCACAGACGTCCTCATATGATGGCGCATCATCAGGACCGTTCGCATAACCTACTTCCGTCCTTGTCACTCCGTCAAACTGGTCGAAGTACTTCTGAGTCCCCCAGAAGCATCCTCCCGCAAAATATATTGTCTTCATCGGCAGTTCTCCCTAAAGCATTATGATCTCAGGTTTATGCTTTTCGGCAGGCAGGAAGTTATTGATAAGCTGCTTGGTCTTGAATCTCAGGTGCGAGGTGTTTGCTCCAGGATTGCACGCAAACCATTCAGCATCTGCCACTGCCTTGTCGATTACGACTTTTACCTTTCCTTCAGGATCATTGAGTATGCCCATGACTGATGCCTCTCCCGGTGTGAGTCCTATAACATTTTTCATGTCCTCAGGTGAAGCAAACGAGACTCTGGCTGTACGCATCATCGCAGCAAACAGCTTTGAGTCAAATCTCTTGTTTGCAGGCAGTATAACGAGGAAGAACTGCGTCTTCTGCCGGTTGCACACTACGATCGTTTTACGGATCTCTGCTCCTAGTTTTTCAGAGATCTCAACGCACTCCTCCATGGCTTCGACCGTGTCGTTATCGACCCTTTCGTATTTTATGTTTAGTCTCTCCAGTTCCTGATATGTCCTGGTTTCAAGAGCTCCGCGTTCGTCCTGCGGTGCAGTCGTCATTACTTCGCTGATAAACATCTCATTCCTCCCTTTTTATAGATGCTGTGGATTCCAGTATGCGCACAAAATCTTCAAATCCGGCCTTGTCCTCTTCAGAAAACCTGCCAAGCTTCGGACTGTCTATGTCGAGCACTCCGTAAACCGAGCCTCCGGAGTGTATAGGTACTACGATCTCTGAATTGCTGGCTGAGTCACAGGCGATATGCCCCGGAAACTTATGAACGTCTTTTACAAGCTGCGTTCTGTCTTCAGCAACTGCAGTCCCGCATACACCTTTCCCGACTTCGATGACCGTGCATGCAGGCTTTCCCTGAAACGGCCCAAGCTGCAGCTTCCCGTCTTTCACCAGATAAAAGCCCGCCCAGTTGATATCCTCAAGCGTTTCCCAGATAAGTGCAGCGGCATTTGACAGTACTGTCATATCCCAGGCAACCCCCTCTGACAGGCTCTCAAGCTGTCTGCACATCAGATCATAATCAGTCATTTCATATACCCTTCTGTTTTAACTTTGCATTAAACAAATACACAGTTATTTTATCAAAACGTGTGAGAATACCCCTGTCCTCTATAGGCAGTGGGATGAATCACACACCTTTTTCCAATAATTAGTATAATACCGAGGCTCACATCGCTCAAGTCCCGGTCAGCACGGATCCGCCCTGACCAAAATCACAAACAAATGTTTGAACATGCATGCCTTGAATGGTATAATAAGAGCAACTTAAGAATGATTCAACCCGTTTCCGGGCCGGCCCGTTGCAGGCAGGAGTGCATCAGGATATGCGTGATACAAGACACGCGTATCCTTCTTTTTTTCAGAGGTAGAAACCATGACACGTATCAGAGGCTACAAATACAGAGCATATCCAGATAAGAAGCAGCGGGAGTTCTTTGAAAGGACCTTCGGCTGCTGCCGCTTCGTGTACAACTACTATCTCGAAGCAAAGCAGCAGATCTGGAATGAGTGGCACGATACACTGAGCTATTCAGAAATGAGCAAGGACCTATCACACGTCCTCAAGAAAGAGAATGCATGGCTCAAAGAAGCGGACAGCATAGCTCTTCAGCAGTCACTGAGACATCTCGACAGAGCATACGACAACTTCTTCAAAAGGCGCGGAGGATATCCTAAGTTCAAGAGAAAGAGATCAGCTCAGAGCTACCGCACGATGAGCGGGAACGGGAACATCTCGATAGAAGGAAACATGATTAATCTGCCTAAGGCAGGCTATGTGAAGATAGTAAACACAAGGATCTTCGAAGGGCGCATCATCAGCGCGACAGTATCCAGGACAGCAAGCGACAGATACTACATATCCCTCCAGGTGGAAGAAGAATTTGAGGTGCTGCCGAACAAGGGAGGAGAGATAGGCATAGATACAGGACTCAAATCTCTGTATACTGACTCCGACGCAAATTCAGTCATCAACCCGAAGGCTTTTGCTAAGCACGAGAAGAGGATCAGGCGTCTGCAGAGAAGCCTTTCGAGGAAGCAGAAAGGATCAAGGAACAGAGAAAAGGCAAGAAAGAAGCTGGCCATAGAACACGAGAAAGTATCGAACATCAGGAACGACTTCCAGCACAAGATCAGCTACAGGCTGGCGAACGAGAACCAAGTCGTCTGCATAGAGGATCTTGATGTGAAGGGAATGATGGCTGACCACAGGCTGGCAAAAGCGATAACTGACGCATCATGGTCCAGATTCTACAGAAAGCTCGAATACAAGATGGCTGATCACGGAGGCGTGCTCATAAGGGTACCTAAGACATACCCTTCCAGCCAGAGGTGCAGCTGCTGCGGGAAGATAAACCACAAGGTCAGAGACCTCTCTGTACGCAGGTGGACATGTCCTGTTTGCGGAGCAGAACATGACCGTGACATCAATGCCGCAAAGAACATACTTGAAAAAGGCCTTGAGATGCTTGCATCTTAGGCCCTGACAAAAACATAAACTATGTACCGTGGGTCGCACGGGAATCCAAGCCTGTGGAGAGAGTGTAAGACGCTGAATCTTAGGACAAGGCGCAGTTCTCTGTGAAGCAGGAATCCCCCACCTCTAAGCATTCATGCGTAGGTGGCGGGAACGTTCAACAAAAAAACGGCTGTCTTTCGACAGCCGTTTATGCCTACCATTAACAGTTACGTCTGATCTACTGGTCTTCACCAAAGTCCGCTTTGTATGCGGCAACCAGTTTCTCAGGCCAGTCAGATGTCGCCTCGAGTTTTCCGGTAAAGAATCTCAATGTCGCAGGCTCATGCACGAACCTGAGGCCGCCTATCAGATCCCTGTGATCGTATACCCACTTTACTCTGTCTATCACGTATTCAACCTGTGAAAGTGTGAACACGCGCCTTGGCAGTGCAAGTCTTACAAGCTCCATTGAGGCAAATCTTTCGCTTCCGTCAGCATTCCTTTCTTCGGAAAGCGTACCTCTTTCCATTCCTCTTATTCCGCCGCACAGATAGAATGCACACACGAGGGCTCCGGCCGGGTATTCCTGCTGAGGTATGTGGGAAACGAATTGGGTTGCATCAACATGAGCTCCCAGGCCTCCGGCAGGAGTTATCATCGGTACGCCGTAATCAACCAGCTTGTCGACACAGTACTTTATGAACTGAGGTCCGTGTGAAATGATGTCCATGTCCATCGACTCATCAAAACCTACAGTCATAGCTTCTATCTCGCGCACCGACATACCGCCGTATGTAAGGAAGCCCTCAAACATAGGAACCAGATCTTCCATCGAATGGAACAGCTCCTCGTCTCTGACAAGAATGGCTCCGCCGCGCGCGAATCCGAACTTTCTGGCCGAGAAATAGATCATGTCAAACTGATCAGCAATCTCTCTGGTGATATCACGTACGGACATATCCCTGCGTTCTTCATCACGTACCTTAATGAAGTATAGATTGTCCTGCAGAAGCGATGCGTCGAGTACCGACAGTATTCCATGCTTTCTTGCTACAGCACAGGCATCCTTGAAACTCTGTACCGATACAGGCTGACCGCCGATAAGATTCGTTCCGGCCTCCAGTCTCATGAATGCAACGTTATCTGCACCTTCCTTCTCAATGCAGGCTTCCAGTTTATCAAGGTCGATATCGCCCTTGAACGGAAGATCACTCTGTGATACCAGGCCTTCGTCCTTTACAAGTTCCTCTACATGACCACCCAGTCTGGTTATGTGGGCCTTGGCCGTTGTGAAATGATAGTTCATGATCACACAGCTTCCCGGCTTAACGAATCTTGTCGCAAGAATGTTCTCGCACGCCCTTCCCTGATGGGCAGGCAGGCAATATTTCATTCCGAATATTTCCTCAAGCTTGTCCCTCATGCGAAAGAACGATTCGCTCCCTGCATAGGCATCATCAGGCGTCATCATGCCTGCGAGCATCTGATCGCTCATCGCATTTACACCGGAATCGGTAAGCATATCCATGAAGATGTCTCCATTGTGGAGCTGGAAGGTATTGAATCCGGCTTCTCTCATCTTCACGAGTCTCTGTTCTGCAGGCAGCAGCTGAAGCTGCTGAACGATCTTGACTTTGTGCATTTCCACAGGAATAGGTTCGTGATCATAAAACTTAATTGCGGGCATTGCAGTATTCCTCCTTACTGTTGATCTCAGTCCCAAAACAAAAGCTCCGCAGCTGCATGCTGCGGAGCGTCATCAACCATGTGCGTCTGCCACGTTATCATACTACTCACAGCAATACAGCTACCCTGTCGCGGTAGTAGTAATAATAGTATTCTGCTGTGATGTTGATTCTCTGTTTCATTTGACTTTCTCGATTGTTAACTCTCTGTTAGAATATAGCGCTATGTTACTATGCTTCTTTGTTAATATCAACAAATAGCACGCTTGTTTTTATTTAAATTCACAAACTGTGTCAATGATCTCTTTAACACCCGGGCTGTTACAGTTAAGCGGCTCGCCTTTAAGCCCTGCCATCATTATCCCATTCTGAGCCGGAATCTCTGCAATAACAGCAGTCTTGTCACGTATGGCGTCTCTTACCATTGCAGCCTGTTCATCGTCAGCCTTGTTTATAACGAAAAAGACAGGTTTCCCGAGAGCCTTGCCCATGTCGTATATCTTTTCGGACAAATGTATCGATTCGTAAGAGGGATCTATGACCATCAGTATAACATCCGCGCACCTGTCCAGCCCGCGGCCGAAATGTTCAACTCCTGCTTCAGTATCGGTGATCACTATGTCATCATCTCCGGTCTCGAGATTATCCAGAAACATCTTGCCGGTAAAACCGATACCACAGGCACAGCCCTCCTCTGCTTCTGCGATCTTGCCGATGGCCATCAGGTGCAGGTTTTCTTCTCCTGTCATGAACTCTCCGGGAATATCGGAAAAGTGCCAGGTGTTATCGAAAACTCTGCCCTTTTCATCGAACACCCGGTACGCACCCTTCTTTCCTCCGAAATAATGTGTAAAATCTTCCGGCAAATCAAATCCGAGCTGCCTGTGCAGCCCGTAGTTTGACTCATCGGAATCGATCACCAGTACATTCTTTCCTGCTTTCTGATATGCCCTCGCCAGAAGCGTTGCGACAGTGCTCTTACCGCAGCCGCCCTTTCCGCACAATATAATCTTCATTCCTTATTTCCTCCGGATAGCTCACGTCTCATCAGCGCTGTCCGCTCTGCCATCTTTCAATTTTACTGATTTAAAGTACTCCATATGTTTATAGTCCAAGCAGCGCTTCTACCTGATCTCTCTTCTCATTCAGAACGCAGCCTCCCTTGTGATCATCCGCAAGAATGTCGCTGCTTCTGAGAGCCATGAACAGTCTGGATCTGAGCGCCTCTCTCAGAGATGTATCTTTTACGTTAATATCCGAGTATGGCGAGAACGGGCAAGGCTCCGCTCCTCCATGAGAGTTGATATGGAAGAAACCGCGTCCGGCAGCAAGGCATCCGCCGGAGCTTTTCTCATCGCCCGGGAACGAAATATAAATCATATCCTGCTTGTTCATCCGCAGCTCATCTATCCTGTCTGACATGTATTCGCGGTCATCGTCATCAGGAGAGAGATTTGCGCCTTCATCCGAGACCGGAGTGAATTCTATGTAGAATACCGCCTTGCATCCGCGCGATCTCAGCGACTCAAGAAAACTTTCGGAATATACTTTTTCCATGTTTTCCTTCGTAACAGTAACAGATACGCCGTATATAATACCCTTCTCATGGAGCTTGTCCATCTTCTCCATGACAGTATCGTAAACACCTGCACCTCTTCTTGAATCAGTCTCTTCGCGCTCACCCTCAATGCTTATTACAGGCACTATATTGCGGCACTTTTCCAGGAGTTCCAGATGCCTGTCAGTCATGAATGTTCCGTTGGTGAAGACCGGGAACATGATGTTCTTTATCTTTCCTGCCGATTCTATGACATCCCATCTGAGCATCGGTTCACCGCCGGCCAGCAATATAAAGCTGACGCCGAGGTCCTCAGCCTCTCTGAAGATCTTCATCCATTCTTCCTCGGTGAGCTGCATCGACGGAGCACAGTCAGTCGTAGCGTCATTTGCACGTGAGTAGCAGCCCTCGCAGTGAAGATTGCAGCTTGAAGTGATGCTCGCGATAAGGTAGGAAGGTACGTGCAGGCCTTCCTTTTCGTTTTTCTCTCTTCTTTTGTCCGCCACGGCACATGAGGCAGCGAACTTCACCAGAAACGCGCTCTCCCTTGGATCCTTCAGAGTAGCTTTCAGTGCGTCCTTGATAACCTGCTCAACTCCTTCAGTTAGGTATTTCTGCAAATCAAATCTTTCGCCCATTTTTCCGTTTCCTAACTATCTTAAGCTGATTCACCAGATATACGGTATCAGCTTTTTTGTCTTCTTACAATAATCAATATATGCTTCGCCGAAATCCTCTTTCAGACGCTTTTCTTCGCGGTTCACCTGAAGCATCATAACAGCAAAGAAAGCAACAAAAACCACAGCGGCTTTCCACGACTGCAGGCAGATCAGCAATCCTATGTAGTATATGAACACACCCAGAAGCATCGGGTTGCGGCAGATCCTGTACGGGCCGTCAGTCATCAGATTTACCGTACGCGGTGCAACTTCGTGGTTAAAGGCATCCATAGGATTTCCTTTACCTACATTTTTCATGTATATGATCGACCAGACGCTGAGTCCGATGCCGGCTGCTGCCAGAACTGCAAAGCAGATGATCACTGCAGCTCCCGGATGAACATTTCCGGATAATCTCCACATCAGCAGCGGAATCATTATCACGAACAGCAGCAGCCCTATTAAATAACCCGCTATATCTCTGACAGTCTTCATCTCACACCTTTTGTAGTTTACTTTTTCATTGATCGAATGGCTAAAAACGTCGGGATGTTCATCTCATGGAGCCTTCCCTCTCCGTTTGTGTCTTCGTACAGTTCCATCACCGCTAAGCCTGCTTCAAGCTGCCCGCCTATCTGCTCTTCCAGAGAATGTGAAAACTGCACACCTGCATCCTCATCCCGGAGCTGTTTCATCTGCTCAGGATTAGTAATAGGATCGAATGGCAGCGAATTGATTATCATCTTTTCTTCACTGTCAACTATGTAGTTGATGTAGTGATCCACTCCGGACAGCAATGACCCTCCCGGCTTCAGAATCCTGCAGCACTCTTTCCATATCGGACGAACATCCCTGACATAGCAATTTGATACAGGATGGAAGATCAGGTTAAACGACTCATTTTCAAACGGAAGAGGCTTTGTCATATCTCCCTGTATGATAGTTATCTGATACCCCTCGCGCTCTGCAATCAATTTCTCACTTTCGATCTGTCTGGAAGAATAATCGAGCACAGTACACTCCGCTCCAAGTGCTGCAAAGATCGGCATCTGCTGCCCTCCACCACTGGCAAGTCCCAGAATTTTTTTGCCTTTGAGATCGCCAAACCACTCATGCGGAACGTTTCTGGTCGGAGTGAGCTTCACGTCCCAGTCACCTTGCAATGCCGCTGTATACTCCTCATGGCTTATGGGTTTTCCCCATTCCCAGCCTTCTTCGATCCAGCGGTCTATAGTCTCTGCGTTTATATCCTGATAGTTTTCCCTGCGCATCCATTCCTCTCTGGTAAGCTTTGAGATATGTTCTGTGCGCCTGTCCATCATCTTGACCCATTCAGCATCCTCATTCGTATATTGATAAGTGAATCCGCACTTTTCCTGTACGCGCCTCGACTTTTCATTGCCCTCGAAATAACCGCACCAGAGATTTTCAAGATGCAGGTCCTCGAAAGCATATCTGATGATTTCTCTCACGCCCTCAGGTATTAAGCCCTGTCCCCAGAATGGTACGCCGATCCAGTAACCAATCTCTGCCTCAGTATCCGGCAGGCCGATGTTGCTCTGCATACCCACCATCAACCCGATGCTGCCTATAGGCTTACCATCTTCTTTCAGACAGACAGCATAAGTCTCAGGCGCAGATAAAACCGTCCTGATTATATCAAGACTATTTTTGACACTTGTATGTACAGGCCAGCCCGCAGCCGGTCCTATTCTTTCATCTTTTGCATATTCATAAAGATCTTCTGCATCCGTTTCTTCCCACGGCCGCAGAATAAGTCGCTCTGTTGTTAAAATCATCCGTTAACCTTTCGTTGCTTGCTTCTGATATTTTTTACTATTGTACTATAATGCATTACAAAAAAACGACTGCAGGTTTATGCAATCGTTTCTAGTGAGTATCCGCTTTTTGATGTAATGCATTCCCGCAGCAGGCAGCCTCGTTTTGTCTGTGCTTCGGACATGAATCCGCATACGGGCAGCCTATGCAGGCATTACCTTTTTTCTTTTCTTTATAAATATATCTGGCTGCGAAGAACAGTATCGTTACTATTACTATTATCGCAATTGCCGTAGCTGCATTCACTGTATCTGCCTCCTTTCACTTTTTCAAATCAGCATGATGCGCAGCGAATAATTACGCTGCGCATCATGCTTAGTTAAGAACCTAATAAATAGGAGTTTATGCTGTTGCCTTAGCAGTATTTGCGCTCTTGTGCAGTGCGTACTGCCCATCGAAGTGCGCTCTCACCTTCCTTGCGATCAGGATGAGTGCTGCGACCATGCACGCTTCTGCGATCAGTCCCGGAATGAAACCAGCTGCGAAATGTCCTTCTGTAAACAGGGTTCCGAACTGATTGATCAGGAATGCGATAGTGTATCCGGTTCCGAGCTGCAGACCGATTGCGCCCCAGAGCCATCCTCTGCTCTTCATCTCAGAATTCATGGCTCCGATAGCTGCGAAGCACGGAGGTGTATAAAGGTTGAAGAACAGATATGCAAGAGCTGTCACGGATGTAAGGCCCATGGTTGCGGCTACTGTGTTTGCACCGCCTGTCATGGCAAGCTCTTCCGTGTCAATGAACGATGTCAGCGCAAATACTACAGCAAGCGTACCGACTACGTTCTCCTTTGCGATGAATCCTGTGATCGCTGCTGCTGCGAGCTGCCATACTCCGAAGCCAAG
The DNA here is from genome assembly GCA_017510725.1 of Mogibacterium sp. Taxonomy (GTDB): domain Bacteria; phylum Bacillota; class Clostridia; order Peptostreptococcales; family Anaerovoracaceae; genus Crickella. Next base: position 19,962 of record JAFWMD010000021.1, read on the forward strand.
CGGTATGAGCAGTACTGCAAACGGTGAAGCTATCGATGCCAGGATCGAAGTGTTTTCTGCACCCTCTTCGACAACCTGAAAATGCCAGTCGAAAGTCTGCATGATCTGTACTACAGTATTGCAGATGAGGATGATCGTAGCTGCCTTGATGATATATGCCTTTGCTCTCTCCATCATGGATTTGAACGCGAACTTAAGGCTCGGTGCTTTCCACTTAGGAAGCTCCATGATGAAGAACGACTTTCTGTATTTATAGCCCGTGATTCCCTTGATGAGCAGAGCGCCGAGGAATATAAGCACAAGTCCGAAGAAGTACGAAAGAGTGCTTACCCAGCCTGCGCCGTTGAAGAACGCGCCTGCAAAAAGTGCTATAACAGGGATCTTTGCTCCGCAAGGGATGAACGTTGTGAGCATAGTTGTTGCTCTTCTCTCTCTTTCATCGCGGATCGTACGGCATGCCATGATGGCCGGGATGCCGCAGCCTGTGCCGATGACCACAGGGATGACCGATTTGCCCGAAAGTCCCACTCTCTTGAAGATCGGGTCCATTACCGCGCTTACACGCGCCATGTATCCGCAGTCTTCAAGAAGTGCGATCAGGAAGTACATCACCATTACTAGAGGCAGGAATCCGACTACGGCTCCTACGCCACCCACGATACCGTCAGCAAGCAGGGCTGATAAAATAGCCGGGCTGTTTTCCAGCTGACCTGCGACCCATTCCTGGAACGTCCCGATCCAGCCTACCAGCCAGTCTGCTACGAGAGGTCCGAGCCATGTCTGGGACACCCAGAAAACGCCCCACATGACTACTGCGAATGCAAGGATTCCCGCGATCGGGTTCGTGAGTATTCCGTCGACCTTGTCCGCGGAGGTCGTCTCAGCAGACTTGGTCTTTCTTTTCTCTACATCTGCAACGATTCCGTTTACAAAACTGTAACGCTTTCGGTCTTCGGCATCTACCGCATTCTTGTCATGCAGGTCGATGTCTGCCTGAAGGTATGGCGCCTTCTGCGTTGTTCCGGCAAGTGAGATCGCCTTGGCGATCATCTCTGAGAGCCCTTTGTTCTCAGTAGATACCGTCTCGAATACAGGGCAGTTAAGCTTTGCAGAGAGTTTAGCAGCATCTATCTTTGTACCTTCCTTCTCGTTGATGTCCGTCTTATTCAGGGCAACAACGACCGGGATGCCAAGCTCGAGCAGCTGCGTTGTAAAGAATAATGATCTGCTCAGATTCGTAGCATCTACGATATTGACGATCGCATCCGGATTAGCTGTGCGGACATATTCACTCGTTATACCCTCTTCCGGTGTGAACGGTGACATCGAATATGCGCCAGGAAGGTCGACAGCGATGACTTCCTTGTCTCCGGCGAATTCCTTTTTCAGCTGGAATTCCTTGCTTCCGACCGTAACTCCGCCCCAGTTTCCGATCTTTTCATTTCTGCCTGTCAAAGCATTGTACATGGTTGTCTTGCCGCTATTAGGGTTACCGGCAAAAGCGATTCTCATTTGGAATACCTCCTTATATAACATTTCCTTTTATGAACTATATGATGATGGCTTCAGAGAGCATCTTGTCGAGGTTGTATCTGCCGTCCTTTATAACGACGATACAGCTCTTTTTCTTTTTGGAAATAAGTGTTATAGGCTCTCCCTGATAGCAGCCAAGTCTGAACAGAAACGAATTCATGTCATCATCATCGGTATTGATCTCTTTGATGATGTAAGTCTGTCCCGGTTCAGCATCCAGCAGCGTCATATTGCCTCCTGCAGTATCGTATGTTTTTTCTTTTGACCCTACGCCTGCAGCATTATTATTCATTGCATAAGCCAGTTCCATTGTGCTTCCTCCCATATCGTTAGGTTTTCTTAACTTTATTAAACGTCCTTAACTATTGTTAGTTATAGCTAACCAAAGTTCATTTGTCAAGATAATTCCGACTATTACTATAGGAATTCGACAAATAAAACAGCTCCGGAACATCAGTTACCGGAGCGGCAATTCTCACTTTACTATATCCGATCAGTTTTCGGACTCATTCAAGCCATTCAATATCTCTTCAAGTTTTTGAGCAAATACGGCATGGCCTTCCGGCGAAAAATGTACGCCATCGAAGGTCATCTCAATTCCCCATTCTCCTGAATCGGCAAACATGCAGTCTTTTCTGTCTGCAATATCCCGGTACGCTTCTCCAAGATTTTCCGATTCTTCCACCAGATCATCATCCAGTACCCATTCACCATATTGCAAAACCGGTGGTGAAATAAGCAGTACCGGCTTGCCCATGTCAATGATCGGATCCAGAAATCTTTCCATACGGGCGGCAATCTGCCCGGCACTCAATCCCCTGAACAAATCATTTGTACCAATCATTACAATAATCAGGTCGGGCTCGTTTATTCTGATCAGGCTGATATACCTTGATTGCTCGCGAGGCACAGTCATTCCGTTGACACCGCAATTGATTACCTCGCACTTATCCAGCCTGTCCGTCCAGCGCACCTCCGCCGGGTATCTGTCTCCTAAATATGATCTCGGATCATATCCATATGTATTCGAATCGCCAATACAGAGTATCTTCATTTCTGTTCCTCCAGCAATTTCTTATAGTAAGCTTTTGCCTGATACAGTGCTCCTGCAGGATTGTGGGCCAGAACTCTGTCCTTGGCGACCAGTGTTGTTACAAGCGCTTTGGAATACTTGTAGAACAGGCTGTCATGGCCAACACATAATCCCATAACAACATTGAAATCAGTATCTGCATGATTGAGCACCTCGGCCTGCATTATCGGATTGCACATGACAGCACCGGTTCTGGTTATGTCCTCTTCTGCAACACCTACACCGGTTTTCAGGAATGACCCGATTTTACATACAGCCCCATACACCTCAAATCCGTTTTTTCTCAGAATGCGTGCAAGGACCCGGCTTTCATCGATAAGGCCGACACAGGTTGCAATACCGATTTTCCTGTATCCCATACGGCTGGCAAACTCAACGACTTCCTCCACGCGTGTGTACCTGAGGTAGAACTCGTTCTCTATCTGCGCGGAGATTACGGAGACTTTTCTGTTCTCCTCATCCTCATACAGGCTGCTCACCTTTTCTATAGTCTCTTCAGACAGTTCCGCTGTTAGGCAGAATTCCGGGTACTCACTATCTCTCGTCTGACAGTTCAGGATACCGCAGTCTACACATGTTTTCTTTTCGTTCATATTATCCTCATAATTTCGATTCTTTTGGTAATATTGGTTGCTTCAGTAATGATATCCGCTATGTCTGCATGGATGTGGCAACGCGTATGAATTCTCTCATAACCGGATTGTTTGAGGAAGGTGCAATGCGGCGCGGGATCCCGATGTGCAGGGTCAGGCATGATCTTCTGGATTCAACATCAGTTTCTCACAAAGAAATGCGCAGCGATGTGAACCGGTTCATGCAGACAGTCATGAACGAGAGCCCTCTCGATGCATCCTTGCTGCAATTAGATGATGACGACAGCTGGTAAAGGTTTATTCTCTGTTTTGCTCTCCCCAGATACACAACTGATCAAGAACCTTCATAAGTGATTTTCCTCTCTCACTTAAGCTGTACTCGACCTTAGGGGGTATCTGAGGATACTCCGTTCTGATAATCAGATGATCGGATTCGAGCTCCTTCAGATTCGAACTGAGAGTCTTATCAGAAATATTCTTCAGATATCTTTTCAATTCATTGAACCTTACAGGCTCATATTCCATAAGGCAGTACAGGATTACCATTTTGTGTTTGCCGGAAATCAGTGACAGGGTATAGCTGAAACCGGTATCCTCAAAATTAGCCTTCTCAATATATTTCTTTATCATACGCTTTCCTTTAGGATAGTACCTTTCATTAATATCAGTACTTGAATATTTTTCCTGTGCGACTAGAATTCTATTCGGGATGATTAATCCTGTCAATCTGATTAATGAAAAGAGGTGCTCAGCATGAGAAAAAAGCTTAATATCACGGAAGGTATTTTCCCAATGCCTGTCCTGATGGTAACAACATATAACGAAGACGGCAGCGTTAATGTAATGAATGCCGCATGGGGAACGATGCAGGAAAGAGGGCACGTAGCTCTTAATCTGACTGAATCCCATAAGACCGTACAGAACATAAAGTCCAGAGGTGCATTCACTGTAAGCATTGCAGATGCAGATCATCTGGTTGAAGCTGATTATTTTGGAGTTGAATCCGGCAACAGAGTCCCTGACAAGTTTGCCAGAAGCGGACTCACGGCAAGCAAAGCCGAAGCTGTTGATGCCCCTGTTATCAATGAGTTCCCTCTTTGCCTTGAATGTGAATTCATTGAGTACCAGAATAATGAGTATGGATGCGGTGTAATCGGCAAAGTCGTAAATGTTACTGCAGATGAAAAAGTACTGGTTGAAGGGAAACTGGATATGTCTCTCGTCAATGCCATAGCTTTTGACCCATATACGCATGGATACTACAAAGTAACCGAGCGAGTCGGTGAAGCTTTCAAAGACGGTCTTAAGTTGAAATAGCCCCGGAATTCAACAAAGGAGTCTGTACTTACAATAAAAAACGGCCCTGAGATCAGGCATCTCAGAGCTGTTTTTTTAGCTGTATCAAGGCAGTTTATTCAACTGAAAAAGTTATTTCTACATTATTTCCGCCAAGAAGGTCCTTAAGCTCCTCATCGCTTTTGTTTTCTATGTGCCCAAGCCTGGTGTATGACCACGAGTTGCTTCCGTAAAACACAACTATGTTGTTACCCGTATACAGCACTATGTCTCCCGGCTCTGTTGTGATGCTGACATCATTGCTTGGCAGATCAGTGCCAATGGATCCTACCTGTTCAAAACCGCCGTACATGGATGTATCGATCGTAAGCGGCGACTCTGCGGCAAGTTTTGCCAGAGCTTTCACGGATTCATTATTCTCCCATGTGACTTCTGCCTTTTCGCCATTTATTGACATCGTAATGGATATCATATCAGAACCCTCCTCTGTGCTAATTGTCTCTTTGTCGGAAACCGTGCTTTGCTGACTCTCATTTTTGACGGAACACGAGGTCAGCAGTACCAGCATCAATACCAGAGCAACGATCATCACTCTTTTCATGTCAGAACACCTCTGTTCTACAGATATTTTTCAAAGAAGGCCTGCAGCCTGTCGAAAGGAATGGCATTATTATCACCACCGTCATAAAGATCCGTGTGTGTAGCCCCTTCAATCACGAGCAGTTCCTTGTTGTCAGCATACTTATTGCCGTTGACCATGTTATCAAATGCATCCTTTCCGAAGTAGAAAGAATGAGCCTTGTCGCCATGCATCACCATTACTGCGCTTCTTATCTCATTTGAATACTTCAGGATCGGCTGGTTCATGAATGATTCGCAGCCAATCACGTTCCATCCGCCATTCGAATTGAGCGATCTTGCGTGATATCCTCTGTCTGTCTTGTAGTATGAGTGGTAATCCTTTACGAAGTATGGTGCATCATCAGGCAGTGGATCGATGACACCGCCGCCGAGTGCATACTCTCCTGCCTTAAGATCTGCGAGTCTCTGTGCACACAGCGCAGCTCTGTGAGCATAGCGCTGTTCCTCACTGTCTTCGGAATCAAAGTAACCGTTTGCGTTGACTCTGGTCATGTCATACATGGTTGAAGCGACTGTCGCCTTGATTCTTGTGTCAAGAGCTGCAGTATTTATCGCCATTCCTCCCCATCCGCAGATGCCGATTATGCCGATACGCTCAGGATCGACCCTGTCATTAAGAGACAGGAAATCCACTGCTGCCATGAAGTCTTCAGTATTGATATCAGGTGACGCCATATATCTAGGCTGCCCTCCGCTTTCACCGGTAAAAGACGGGTCAAATGCTATTGTGAGAAATCCTCTCTCAGCCATCGTCTGCGCATAGAGACCTGAGCACTGTTCCTTGACTGCGCCAGATGGTCCGCTGACGGCAATTGCAGGAAGCTTTCCCTCTGCATCCTTAGGTGCATACATGTCTGCTGCAAGTGTGATGCCATAACGGTTAACAAATGTTACTTTGCTGTGATCCACCTTATCGCTCTTCGCAAAAGTCTTATCCCATTCCTGTACCAGTGTAAGTTCCTCTTTATTGATCATTTCCGTTCTCCTTTTATCCCTTTTATTACCTGTTGTTTTCTGCTGTTCTTATGAGATGATCCAGGCAGTCTACTCTGCGCTGATTCCTGTGAAGCTCTTCTATCAGATCGCATCTGCATCTTCTCAGGCATTTTACGATCTCATCATCAAATCCAGCTTCATACAGATTGCGCACTCTGTCGATATCCGTACGGCTGCATCCTGCATCACCCATATTTGCCATTATTCTTTCAATATCCGTGTTCTTCATGTCTGTATGTTAATGCATTGCATTGATATTCGCTAATGGTTATAATGAATATCATGATATTCTATTTATTTATATCATTGAAAGGAGCCTTTTTATGGATATCCGCAGCTTAAGGTATTTCCTCGCAGTCGCCAGAGAAGAAAACATGACCAGGGCGGCAGAACTGCTGCATGTTACTCAGCCTACACTGTCCAAGACTCTCAAGTCTCTGGAAGAAGAACTCGGAAAAAAGCTGTTCAAACGCAGGAGTTTCAGCATAAGGCTGACAGATGAAGGCATGCTTCTTCGTGACAGGGCCGAAGATCTTGTTGCGATGGCTGACAAGATTGAAAAGGAATTCATATCGCTCGATGAGATAACCGGCGGTGACCTCTACTTCGGTCTGGCCGAATCGTATCAGATGCGGTATCTCGCACGTGAGATCCGCAGATTCAAAGCGGCATACCCGGGTCTTAATTATCATATTACGAGTGGCGATACTGAGCAGGTCACGGAAAAGCTGGACAAGGGACTCCTTGATTTTGCCGTTATTTGCAGCGAACTCCCTGACAGCCGCAAATACGATTACATCACTTTTCCCGAAAAGGATATCTGGGGAGCAGTCATGCCTGCCTCGCACCCGCTTGCAATAAAAAAGGCCATCACCGTTGATGACCTTATGGGAGAACCATTATTCTGTTCAGAGCAGAGCTGGCACCGCGAAATAAGTGAGTGGGCGGGTGACCGGGCCGGCGAACTCCGCCTTGAAGGATCTTTCCGCCTCTCATATAATGGCTCGATGTTTGCTCTTGAAGGTCTGGGAATACTGCTGACTTTTGAACATCTGGTTGATTGTTCTGAAAACAGCGGACTGGTATTCAGGCCTCTTGACCCTGTCAAGGAGTCCAGCTTCTATCTCATATGGAGCAAGTACCAGACATTCACGCCAATAGCTGAAAGGTTTCTATCCCAGATCACTCAGTCTTTCTCAGAAAAGTAAAAAACAATTCCTGAAAATCACATCCCCAATATAACACCGACGACAGCAGAAAATGCTATAAAGAAAATAGGATGGATCTTCTTGAGCGGTGTATACGAAAAACACACAAACACTACCGCAGCAAGAATAACCGCTGGCCAGTAAATCATCTGTGTCATCCCACTATCTCCTGCAGGATTCATCAGCGCTATCCTGGCAACCTGAAGGAGTGCCGCTGTTATCAGCCCTACAGATGCGGCTCTCAGACCATAAAAGACTGAATCCACTATCCTGGATTCCCGGAACTTGTTCAGAAAGCCGGAAATTATCAGAATGATTATAAGTGAAGGAAAGACCAGTCCCAGTGTAGAGATAATACCTCCAGGTACTCCTCCGGCGGTATACCCGGCATATGTAGCCATATTGACCCCTATAGGTCCGGGTGTTGACTCGGAGACAGCGATCATGTCTGCAAGCTGCCCCGACGTGAACCAGCCTGTTCTGTTTCCAAGGTCACTGAGGAATGGTATTGTAGCCAGTCCGCCGCCGACAGCAAACAGCCCGACCTTACAGAATTCAAGGAAAAGGCGGATATATATCATTCTTCTCTTCCCCCTTTCATTGAACGCTGAATGCTTCTTATTGCGAAGCCTGCTATACCTGAAATGACCACAAGGAATACCGGTGAGGTTATTGTATTCCATACATGTGCGAGATTTTCAGGAGTAGCCAGAAAATTGCCCGCGGCTGCAAGCGCCAGTACTGCGATATATATGATCCTTGTCGGCCAGTCCTTGACGGCTCCTTTAAACAGCTTAATGACGCTCACCAGTATCAGTGCCGTGACACATGCGCGGATACCATTGAATGCATGCGCTACGATCACACTGTCCATGAAGCTGCTCAGGAAGGCTGCTATGATCAGAATAAGTACAGCCGGAATGGTCACCACCCCAAGTGTTGCGACTATTCCTCCGGCGATCCCTGCCTGTTTTGCACCTATAAACGTTGCCGTATTTACAGCTATTACTCCGGGAGTACACTGTCCTACAGCGTAATAATCAGTCAGCTGTTCGGATGTTGCCCATTTTTTGTTTTCAACAATTTCCCTCTGAAGGATAGGCAGCATCGCGTATCCTCCGCCAAACATCATGCCTCCGATTTTTGTGAAGGTAAGATACAGATCGATCAAAATATGCATTAATTGTTTCTCCTTAACACCTGCTGCAACTGGTTAATTCGCATTTAATAGTAAGCTAAACTAAATCAGCCTTGCGTTCATCTTGTGCTCAGGGTGATATTTAAGGCGAACACACTGGCCTTCTTCGAGTCCGGCTGTAGGGTTTGATATTATCCCTTCAATTTCTTCCCCATCTTCCGTATGGTATTTTGCATAATAGTTGAATGTTATGTCTTCTGTTCCGCCTTCATCCTCTATACGCGAGATCACTCCAGTGGTTTCTATCCCGTTTTCCTCGATCTGCTTTTTCATGTTTCGGGAAATAAACCAGATGACTGCACATATCCCGATAAATACAGCCCACATTATAATGCCTTTTGCATCCATTTTTTAGACTTCACCCCTCCTGGCGTTTTTTCTCCATTGCATCTGTCATCACATAGTTGTCCGCCTCATTTATGATAGCACATGAACAGGCATAATTTGACAATGATGCTTCTTTGTGGTAAAAAGTGCAATTATATTTTTTATTATTGAACTTTTTCTGCGATTAGCATGAATTTTTGCATCGCAGACTTACATACAGAAGGTACAACTATGGAAACAAACAGAACCATGATGCAGTTTTTTGAATGGTATCTGCCGAATGACGGGTTCTGGTGGAAAAGGTGTGCCGCAAAGGCACAGAATCTGGCAGGACTCGGTATAACAGATATCTGGCTTCCTCCTGCATATAAATGCACATCTCAAAATGATGTAGGCTACAGTATTTACGATCTTTATGATCTCGGAGAATTTGATCAGAAAGGAACAGTACGGACAAAGTACGGAACAAAAGAAGAATATATTGAAGCTGTCAAGGCTTTGCATGATGAAGGCATGCTTGTCTATGCTGATATCGTTCTCAATCACAGAATGGGAGGCGATAAGCTTGAGAAAGTCCGCGCAATACCTGTTTCCCCTGAAAACAGATATCAGCCGATAGGTGATGAACAGACGATCAGTGTATGGTCAAAGTTCACTTTCCCTGGAAGAAATGATAAATACAGTTCCTTCAAATGGGACCACACCCATTTTACGGCTACAGACTGGGATGAATCATCAAAAGAAACCGGCAAAATATATCGTTTTACAGGAAAGGAATGGGAGCCTGATACTGATCAGGAATACGGCAGTTTTGACTACCTTATGGGAATGAATGTCGACATGGAAAACCCGGAGGTCAACAGCGAACTGAGGAAATGGCTTGAGTGGTATTTAAAGGAGACAGATGTTGACGCCCTGAGACTTGATGCCGTCAAGCATATCAGCTTTTCTTTCTATCGCGATTTCCTGAAAACGATACGCAGGGATTCCGGAAGAGCATATCCGGCGGTAGGAGAATACTGGAGCGGTGATCCTGACAAGCTTCTCTATTACCTTGACTCAGTAGAAAACTCAATGAGCCTGTTTGATGTTGCTCTGCATTTCAATTTCTACCATGCAAGCAAATCGGGCAGTGATTATGATATGAGCAGTATCCTTTCCCGCACACTTGTATCTGAAAGGCCTGCTAACGCTGTCACGTTTGTTGACAATCACGACACTCAGCTTGGTCAGAGTCTTCAGTCATTTGTGGAGGACTGGTTCAAGCAGCTGGCATATTCCATCATACTTCTGAGGAAGGATGGGCTGCCTTGTATATTTTACGCAGACTACTATGGTAACCCGGCACATAACCGCCCAATGGTGCCTAACCTTGGTAAGCTTATCAAGCTGAGACACCTTTATTCGTATGGTGACCAGAAAGACTATTTTGATGATAAACACATTGTAGGATGGGTCAGGAGCGGTGATGATCAGCATCCCGACTCCGGTTTTGCTGTCCTTTTAAGCAACTCAGAAGGCGGAAGCAAAAAAATGTACATTGGCAAGGACCGCGCAGGTGTAAAGTACTACGACGCACTGAGTAATAACCTGGAGCCAGTTGTCATTGATAAGGATGGATACGGGGTCTTCACAGTCGGTGATAAAAGTGTTTCCGTCTGGGTTCTTAAAGGCGCCCTGGAAGAACTTACAGTGAACGAATAATAACGACTGTTTCAACAGTCGTCTCTGGTGGAGGACATGGCATCCTATGTACTTGTTTCCACTGCGTTTACTGTTTTAGGTATTATCATCATGCTTAACCGTAACATTAGTATTTTGCAACGAAATGACCATCTTGAAGATCTGCTTGCAGTTTCGAAACGCATTTTACGATTATTTTTCGAACCCGAAAGGCTGTCCAAGCCACATGAAACCCGCTGATTGCCACGCAAAACGGGGTTGCTATCGAACTTGAGGATTCGTACAGCATACCCCGGCGCATCTGGCATCTTTTGTGACAGAAGTGTTTACCGTTTTTGCTTTACTCCAGGCTTATCGCTTATTGCGAAGCCGATAGATATCGCTTTCGCCGGGCATTCTGCTGCGCATTTGCCGCAGCGTATGCATTCTGCTGAATCCGGCTTTGCCACGGGATCAATGTCCATTGGACACAGGTCGCTGCACTTTCCGCACGATACACAGCCTTCATGGTTTATATGCACGCGATACAGGCTCACTTTATTGAGAAGTCCGTAAATAGCTCCCAGCGGGCACATAACCTTGCAAAAAAAGCGGCAGCATATTATGCATCCAATCAGAGTAATGACCAGGATCACCGCCTTGAGCCCGAACAGCACGCCGAGCTGCGCCCTGAGTTCAGGATGAGTCAGGAACATCGGTATGCCGCCCTCAAGAGTTCCTGCCGGACATATGTATTCGCAGAATGCCGGTACACCGAGTCCGAAGTTATCAGTGACAAGAGCCGGTATCAGTATGACAAAGGCCGCCAGAATCACATACTTTATATAAGTCATCGGCTTATATATGCGTTTCTTTGGCGATGGTATCTTATGCAGAAGGTCCTGAATAAGACCAAACGGGCATATGAACCCGCATATGGCTCTTCCGAAAATCACTCCCAAAGCAAGAACAAAGCCCAGGGCATAAAAGCCCAGGCTGAACTTTGCTGAACTGCCGACAGCCTGCATCGCTCCGATCGGGCATGCAAGTCTGGCTGCCGGACACGAATAGCAGTTGATACCCGGATTGCAGAAGTTTTTCCAGCTTCCCTTATAAAGCCTGCCACCCGGGAAGTTTCCGATATAGCTGTTTGAAAAGCCGAACGCTGTTATCTGTATGAGTTTTCGTCTGATGTCCTGACTTATCTTCATGAGCCTACCCCAGACCTATGCACTCAAGGCAGATATGGACCGCCTTAGTAAACACCAAAAACACTTCTCCGCGCATGACGCCTGTCACAACAAGCCCAACGGAGATCAAAAGCAGCAATATGGCGATAACGAGTCTTTTTCGTGTTTCCACTTTTCTATAGTCCTGCAAGGTAATCCTCGACCACCTTTTTATATCCTTCCACATCTGCACCCAGGAATGGCGTGCAAATCGTGTTTCCTGATTTGTCCACTATAAATGTGGTAGGAACAGCCTCAACGCTTTCGAATGCCTTTGATACGGATTCGCTGGCGAGGATATTGGTATACTTTGCGCCGGTATCTCCACAGATTTCTTTGGCAAGATCTATATTCCCTTCCCCGGCACCCCAAAGATCTATTGCTGCGCCTTCTTTAGTCCCTGCCGGCGTTGCGTCGATGACGACTCCGATCACCTGGGCATTGTCAGGCAGTCCCTCTGCCAGCTCAGCAAGCTCAGGCATTTCCTCTATACACGGTCCGCAGAAGGTCGCCCATACGTTAATTACGGTAACATCCTTGTCACCAAAGATCGCTTCAGACACTTTGTTACCCTCCAGATCCTCTGATGTGAAAGAACCGATATTGGTTCCGACCGCTACGTCCTCCACCGCATAGTGATAATCATCTTCTTCAGCATCTTCTCCTGCAGGTGCATCACCGGCACATGCAGCCAGAATCACACACATCAGGATCGTCATTATCAGTACTAATAATTTCTTCACTCTGCCTCCCCTTTTTCCGGCATGGACCGGATCATCGATACAACGTGTATATCCTATAGTGCAACGCTGACGAACGCCAAAGCATAAAGCGCGATCATGGATACTGTTGACAGAATGTCCAGTATACCCAGAATCTTCACTGCCTTATCCGCCTTTGCCATTCTGCGTCCTATAAAGAAAAATCCAACACCCAGAAACGCCAGAATAACTGTCACTCCAGTCACCTTGCTGATCCACGCTGCCTTGAAAGATCCAAATATAAGCAAGTATGATAATACAGCCGAAATGACCGGTATCAGTTTTGCTGTTATCACAAAGTTTTTCTTATCCATATGTTTATCTCACGACCTTCATATCTCAGGAGCATTTAATACATGCAAGCATTTATCAGGCACAAGAATAGCATATTATAATCCTATTTCAATATATTTCAATAAAACTACACGAGCCGGGACACATTTTCCCGGCTCTCCATTTACTTAATTTATGCCCTGTTTAGCAGTACAGACGCCTTGAACATGTCTCCGTCAATGCTTATCTCGAAGACCCCTCCCATCAGCGTCGTGAGGTCCTTGGCTATCGCCAGACCCAGGCCTGAGCCTTCGGTATTGCGGGAGCTATCGCCGCGGGTGAACCTCTCCATGAGCTCATCCGGTGAGATGTTAAGCTCTGCCTTGGAGATGTTTTTTACCTCCACCAGCAGCTTGTCCGATGATGACGATGCTTCGCTCACATCTATGTAAACGCGGCTCCTGTCGAGTGCATACTTGCTTATATTGCTCAGCAGGTTCTCGAAGACGCGGTAAAGAAGCTTGCCATCAGCACGAACGAGCGTGTTGTCCGTTTTGATATTCTTCTTTATCTTGAGCTTTTTCTTCGCCAGACGGTCTCCCATCTCGGCAAGAGACTGATCTATAAGGGCTGCAACATCTATGTCACTGATCTCGCAAGGTATGTTTCCGCTCGATGCCTTGGCTGCCTCGAAGAGCTCCTCAGTCAATGTCTTGAGCCGTTCGGTTTTTTCCTTCACGATCGCTAAATGAGCTGGTGCATCCGGGCTGTCGAGACCCTCTTTCTCGAGAATATCCAGATAGCTGATCATCGAGGTCAGCGGTGTTTTGAGATCGTGAGAAACATTGCTTATTAGATCTGTCTTGAGGCGCTGATTCTTTATCTCGTTCTGTACTGCCGCATTGGTCGCCTCGGAAATGTGATTGATATCCGAAGCGAGCTGGTCGAGGTCAGTCTTCGGGCCATTCTCATCTTCTTTAACGCTTATTTTATGAGTCAGATTACCTGACTTCACCTCTATAACACCCGCTCTTATTTCAGCGAGCTTGCCTACCTTGCGTACTATGAGCACTATGGCAATCACCATCGAAACTATAGCCCAGACCAGCAGCCATTCGTACTCACCCGACATGATCATGAAAAGCACCGGAAGCCCGATAAGCAAAACAGCTATCAGTGAGTATCTGAGCATAAGCTTGCGTGCTGCACGCCGGTCATCATCATTCGGGATGGTGAAGCTTCTCACAGCGCTTCTGTTTCTCTCTGCGATACTTTGACCTGCCCTGGCGATGCCTTTGCCCGCCTTCGCGACCCCGTGCCCGGCTGCAACAGCACCGATACCGAGAAGTCCAAGTATTTTTCCTGTAAGCGAGCGATGTACCAGCTCATGCGCCTTTACCTTTTTTACCAGTGTCGCCCAGCAGATGACCGCTATGGCAAGACACAGTACAATGCCCGCTATGCAATACCAGAAAACAGTTCCGTTAGGTATTCCAAAGATGTAGTTGTCAGTCTCAACAGGTTTGTACACACCCGTCAGATCTACCGGGCCGAATCTGTTGTCGAATCCCACAAGTCTGCTCACAGGCATCGAGGCAGCCACCGCTCCGACGACTGCTGCACATCCGCACGCAAGATGCAGCTCACTCCAGAGTTTATCGAACCAGTTAAGTTTTATCGTGCCGTCTTCTGCTCTGCCGGATCTGCCGGCCATTATGCTCAGGCCGATGACCGCGGCAATCGCGGTAACCCCCAGGATCACAGCAACTGTCATCGCCTTGCTTACAAAATCAGCCTGAGCGTGTCCGCTTGCAAACTCAGCTTCCCATCCCCATCCGCGTTCTTCGGCAGGGATAGCGGAAATATCCCTCAGATTCGCTACGCCAAAGGTCACTGCACACAGCAGTGCTGTGGCTGTTCCTGCAGCCGTTGCAAGGATCCCCATCAGGGCGTACAGCCAGCACTTCACAGGTCTGCGCGCCGGCAGCAGATCACCGGTCTCTTTTGTTTCTATTACTTCAGTTTCTTTGTCAGTTTCTACGACGATCGTATCTCTGTCATCGTCTATATTATCCAGAATAATGTTTTCCATATCCGTCCCCTATTGCTTCTCGACTTTGTATCCGACGCCCCACACTACCTTGAGGTAACGCGGATCCTTCGGGTCGATCTCGATCTTTTCACGGATCCTGCGAATATGGACAGCAACAGTATTGTCAGCACTGTATGCCTCCTCCTTCCATACCTTTTCGTAGATCTCTTCGATGCTGAAAACCCTGCCGGCGTTCGATGCCAGCAGTCTGAGGATACCGTACTCGAGCGGAGTCAGTGACACCTGCTCTCCGTCTACGGTCACGCTCCTTGCTTCGTCATCTATTTCAAGTCCGCCGCAGCGTATCACTTTTGAGGCTGCAGCTCCGGCTGCGCTGCCCAGCTGGTTGTAACGCCTGAGCTGAGATCTGACCCTTGCAGTAAGTTCCAGAGGATTGAAAGGTTTTGTCATGTAATCGTCGGCGCCGACATTGAGGCCTGTGATCTTGTCGTAATCTTCAGACTTCGCAGAGAGCATTATGATAGGAATATTGTGCTCCTCTCTTATGCGCAGCGTAGTCTGTATCCCGTCAAGGCCAGGCATCATAACATCCATAATGATCAGGCTGACAGGTGTGCTGCGGATGGTATTGAGCGCTTCCATCCCATCGAGCGCGATAAGCGGTTCATAGCCTTCATTGCGCAGATAAAAAGCTATTGCCTCGGCGATCTCCCTGTCATCATCAACGATAAGTATGTTAGTTTTCATGACAAACTCCTTTCGTACCTCAATAGTATACTAGCGGATGCATATTAAGAAAAGGCTGTCATAATTCTTACGTTTTTCTTAAGACATGTAAAACCGGAGCCCGGTAATGAACGGACTCCGGCACTTCGTGACACCTCACATCAAGTATGGGACTCGAAGAAGTCAGGATTGTACCCAATTATCTGTAAATATCTCTTCGATGCCCTACTTCTACAATAATAATTATGATTTCAGCATCATTTATCTCTGCTAAGATCCGATAATCTCCTACTCTATACCTCCAGTATTGACTTAGGCTTCCTGTCAAGCCTTTGCCATGCTGTCTGGGATTATCTGTATTTAAAAGGTTTTTCTCGATCCACGATTTGATAAGCTTTCTGGTTGCCGGATCCAGCTTCTTGATTTGCTTAACAGCTCTCGCTTCGTATTTAAGCTCATAAATCATAAGTCACTCCAGACTTCATCATGACTGTAAAGCTTTACTTCTCCGGCAGCTTTGCGTTCTTCATATTCCTTTAAGGCCTGAAGATCATATTCATTTTCAATGCGTTCCAATGCCGCCATACGCAAAAACTCAGACACTGTCAACTGATTATATCGCGCATAGTTTCTGATAAGACGTTCATCTTCACTTGATAATCTAAGCGAAAGCATAGTGGCTCACCTCCCTTTGTAATACATTGTAATACGCAGGAGTGTTTCCTGTCAATCTGTATTATCCTCGTATTTTATATATATCCTGTCCGGAGCTATCCCCAGTACTTCATTGAATGCCTTAGTAATCTCCGCTGTCAAAGCATCATATCCATAGTGCAGCTGACTTTTGCTTTTATAAAAGGCATTCTTTTTTTCTCCGCATATTATCCGTTATTCATATTGTGTAAAGTAATGCCGGCAAGAATCAGTATCGCTCCTATAATGTCGCTCAGCCCGAACGCTTCTCTGAGCACAACTATACCGAGTATTGTTGTAGTAAGAGGGTTCAAAGCTGTCAGTATCCCGGCAGTTTCTGCGCTTATCACTTTCTGTGCTACAGGCTGCATGGCGAATCCAAAGCTTGAGCAAATGACCGCCAGCATCAGTATCATCATCCACTGGTTCGCGGTTTGAGGGAGGTGCGGAGTCTCAGTGGCAAAAGAACACGCCATCCCGAAAACTCCCATAAAGCCCACATACAGTATGCCGATAACAAAAGGATCGTATTTCTTTGCCTTCCTGTCTGTGATTATGATAGCTGTCGTGTATAGAAATGCCGCTGCGGTACAAAGCAGCTCGCCTATACCAAGTCCACTGCTGAATCCTTTTGCCGCAATAAACCCGATGCCGGTCAGACTAAGCCCGCAGCACATCAGAGCTTTACCGTTGATTGGCTGACTGAATACGAGCATTTCTGCAAGAGGCACAAGTACAACAGCGGAGTTCTCTATGAATGATGCTGTCGCTGCAGTTGTATATTTAAGGCCGTTGAGTTCCAGTGTCATTATGAGAAAATAAACAAAGCCCAGCAGTGCTCCGGCAGTCAGATTATGATGATCGGACCTTACAGATTCAATCGTTCTGCGGCCGAAGAACATCATTAGTACTGAAAAGGCGATCAGAGACCTGACGCCGAGAAGATTAAGCGGCTCCATGCCTCCTGCTAACAGCTGCTTGGAGAAGATGAAAGACGATCCCCTGGCGACGGCTACTGCCGACATCAGAAAGACCGCCGATTTTATTGAAAGTGATTTGTCTGTCTTGTTCATCATCAGTCTTCAGGCGTCTGCAGCTTGTGATACCCTGTTTGCTGACGCGCTTCCTTAAGTGTCATGCCGGCCTCGATCTTGGCCATGATCTGCTGCTCGACTGCTTCTATCTCATGCGCGACCTTGAGGACTTCTTCAGCCCGCTTGAACGGGACGACGACCACACCGGTATTATCTGCACATATGAGGTCGCCCGGGCAAACCTGTACCCCGGATATGCTGATCGGCTCATTGATGTGATCGACATATACTCTATCCTTGCCTGTAACCATATATGTGCTCTTTGAAAATATAGGGTATTTAAGTTCTCTGATTACATTGATGTCCCTGCAGACTCCGTCGATAACCGTGCCTGCGATCCCATGTTTAACAGCATAAGTGGACATTATGTCGCCCCAGAC
>JAFWMD010000022.1 GCA_017510725.1 Mogibacterium sp.
ACAGCTGTGATGGATGATCCGTTGCCGAGGTGGCATGTGATAACGTTGATGTCCTTGAGGTCCTTGCCCATGAGTTCAGCAACTCTGTTGGCAACATAGCGGTGGCTTGTTCCGTGAGCACCGTATCTCTGTACATGATACTTCTCAGCATATACCCAAGGAATAGCATAATATTTGCACTCATCAGGCATTGTTCTGTGGAATGTTGTGTCGAAAACGACAACGCCAGGTGTGTTAGGCAGAACCTTCTTGCAGGCTCTGATTCCTACGAGTGCAGGCGGGTTGTGGAGAGGTCCGAGTGTGCAGAGTTCTTCGATTCCTGCCTCAACCTCGTCAGTGATGATCTCCGACTTATCGAAGATGTATCCTCCCTGTACGATCCTGTGGCCTACAGCGCCGATCTCGCTCATGTCTGCGATAACGCCGTGCTCCTTGTCGGTCAGTGCATCGATTACGAGCTGCATTGCAACGCCGTGATCAGGCAGAGCGATGTCTTTGTCAAATACTGTACCCGCATCTGTCTTGTAATTCATGTGACCGTCTTCGCCGATTCTCTCGCAGAGGCCCTTTGCCAGAACTGCCTCATTGTCCATGTTGATCAGCTGATACTTCAGGGATGAACTTCCTGTGTTGACTACCAGAATTATCATGTTATGTTTCCTTTCATTTATAATTTTTAGACGCAACGTAAGACAGATGAACGTCTATAACGTCGCTAAAAATCCGCATATATTGTATCACAATAATGCGGATTTTCTCTACCCTATCAGGTGTATTATTGCTCTTAATTTTGTACTGCGTCCTCTTCTTCCTTCTCAGCCTGTATTCTGGCCAGTTCTTTCCGTATGAGATTGACGCTGTAACGCTTTGTATCGAACTTTCCTTCGCCGCCAGGGCCCCACGCGAGGCTCTCCATCTCCGCACCGGCGAGCGGTATGTATATCCTGAATTCCGTTCCCTCTCCGGGTTCGGAGTCTACATATATCTTTCCTCCGTGAGTCTCCACGATCTGTGCCACTATGGCCAGGCCCAGGCCTGTCCCCTTGCCGGATTCCTTTGTCGTATAAAACGGATCAAATATCCTCGACATTGTCTCCGTATCCATTCCGCATCCGTTGTCTTTGAACCTCAGCACAACTTCTTCTCCGGATACCCTGGTAGACACCAGAAGAGTTCCGCCTTCTTCCCGCATGGCATCGTATGCGTTCAGCACTATATTCATGACGAGCTGAGAGATCTGAGTGCGGTCAGCTTTTATCTTTTCGCCTTCCGCATTGAAGTTACCCTTGACCTCCACTTCTTTAGGCTTGGCAGGAAGAGTCACCTTAAGCGCGCTCCGGATCACTTCGTCCACATCGATTTCTTTGAAGTTCTCCTCATTGCCTTTCTTGGTCAGCTCAGCCAGCCTTGTGACTATATCCTTGGCTTTTACCGAAGCATCGTATATTTCCATCAGATTTTCCTGAAGGTCAGTCGCATCAGCAGGCAGCATCTCCATGGTCATGATGCTGTAGCCCATTATCGGAGTCAGGAGATTATTGAAGTCATGCGCTATGCTCGCTGTCATTGTGCCGATGGTCTCAAGTCTCTGATGATGAGCAAGCGCCTGCATCTTCTGGTTGATCTCTTCCATGGCTTCGTTCTTCTTTTTGAGGACCCGGAGTTCAGCCGAACTCGCAGCGTTGGCGCGTCTCATCAGGACGAGGAGCAGAAGAAGGCCCGCTACACCGACTATTGCAAGACCGCCGTACAGGAGGATCCCCTCGGCCGCCTTTCTGGATGGAGCGATTGCTTCTTCATAGTTTGCAAGTATGCCCATTGCAAATTCGCCGTTTACGGTACTTCCGCTCGGGAGAGCTACCATCCTGGCCGTGTACGAATGGCCTTCGTCATCTTCGGTGTCGACGGATATGCCGTCCGCTATGCCTTCCTTCTGGCAGCTGACCATGAAATCTCTGAAATTCGAGAGCCTTTCATCAGCCTCAGCTTCCGTCTCCATGATGACCGGCCCATCCGGTCCTGAGACCATCGCAATCACAGATGAAGCGTCGAGCAGCATTATCTCACGGTCATTGCTTCTGCCTATGGCCATGCTGTAAAGCCTCTTAAGATCAATCAGAATATCGTAAGTGATATCTCCGGGGGCCTCCTGGTGCCAGGCCATATAGTAGATATTCTTATCGTCCTTCCACAGGGACATACCGTTGGCATCACTGCCTGTCACCGGGGTATATGATTTACTGCCCGATGCCGTACAGACGATCTTGCCGTTGTAGTTCATGACCAGGTCTGCATAGATCGGATTTGTCTCCAGCGTGTTGCTTTTTATATATTTTTTGAGGCTTGAGGTGCTTCCGCTTTCCTTCCAATTTTTAATCTCCGCTTTGAGCCTTTCACGTCCCAGGAATATTTCAGCCTCGCGCTGAATCGCGTTTATGGAGTTCTCCAGACTTATGTCTCCGGAGCGCATTAAACTATACAGCTGGGTATCTTTCTCGGTCAGGATGCTGTTATCAAACCTCTCGAAAGATCTCCAGACGCCATTTATGCCCAGCGTTATGCACAAAACCGCCACTACGAGAGCTATTATGAATAATTCTCTTCCGGCAGTTCTCTTTTT
This sequence comes from Mogibacterium sp., assembly GCA_017510725.1. Classification (GTDB taxonomy): domain Bacteria; phylum Bacillota; class Clostridia; order Peptostreptococcales; family Anaerovoracaceae; genus Crickella. The sequence continues at coordinate 2,621 of JAFWMD010000022.1, forward strand.
CAACGATAATACCTCCGATGTCCCGGGCAGGCTGTTTTACTGCCTGCGCATATTTACGAGTCATATTTTAACACGAAGAGAAACAAAAAAGTACATATTATGTGGCAAGTGTGGTAATATTACACTATGTATGGGGTCTGAGAACAGAACAATACAGATAGGAGGCTCAAATGGCAGACAAAGTCCTGGTAGTGGACGACGATAAAGCGATCCTGACTATGCTCCATAAGGCTTTAAAGAGCAACGGCATTGAAAACGACCTGGCTATAAGTGGTGAGGCCGCTCTTGACTTGCTCGAAGTCAATAAATACGATCTTATCCTGCTCGACATAAACATGCGCGGCATCAACGGATTTGAGGTCATTCAGCGCATAAGATCCAAAGGCCTGACCACACCGGTCATGGTAGTCAGCGGACGCAAGGAGGATCAGGATGCACTTTACGGACTGGAGATCGGTGCAGACGACTACATTATAAAACCGTTCAATCCTGTAACTCTTGTGGCAAAGGCGAAGGCCCTTATCAGAAGGAGCCGCGAACACTCGCCGCAAAGCACTTCAAATATAATCGAGGCAGGGCCGTTCACATACAACACTTCAACACTAAGATTCTATAAGAACGATGTGGAGATCCCTCTGTCCGCCAAGGAAAACTCCATGATCAAGCTCTTTATCGATAACGTAGACCACATTTTCTCAAAAGACATGATCTACAGCGTCATCTGGGGCGAAACCATCATAGATGAGAACGCCATAATGGTTTACGTCAACAGGCTCAGGCAGAAAATCGAGGACGATCCGTCCAATCCGCGTTACCTTATCACGGTCCGCGGACTGGGATACCGCTTCACGGTTCGTTAATATCAGATCAATAAAAAAGGGGCTGTCGCATTTGTGATACGCTCCCTTTATGAGAGACAGTGAAAAAGAAAATCACTGTTAATCATGAAGGGAGCTTTTATGTCACACAAAACGAAATATAGTCCTGAATTTAAAATAAGTGTCGCACGACGATGCATAGAAGGATCATTAAGTC
>JAFWMD010000023.1 GCA_017510725.1 Mogibacterium sp.
AATGAAACTTCATAAGACATTAAATAAGGATAAAGGATTTAAGACGTCATCAATTACCAACAAATTTATCATTCAAAGAATTTCAGACATTCTCTATTCTTCATAGAGCGGTGACCAGCCGACTCTAAGAGGAGGCTGAACAGTGTCCTCCTCTACCGGGAGGAACGGACGATAACGCCACATCGTATAGTTGTCACTTGACGATATGTCGTCAGGCGTAAAGTTTTCCCTGATGTAATCATAGTCATAAACTACATCGAGAATACCTCCGCATTCGCATGTAGTAGCGTCAGGAAGTGCCTCATATTCCCTGCCGCACTTGATGCACTTAAGACATTTAACGTTTTTCATGGATGCTGTGCTCCTTTCAATAAATTAAATTTGTCCTAATATATCTCTGGCCACAAACACACCGCTTGCAGAAGCGTGTGAAAGTGAGTGAGTAACTCCGCTTCCGTCTCCTATCATGTAGAGACCTGCGTACTTTGTCTCGAGGCGTTCATTAACGCTGACTTCCATGTTGTAGAACTTGACTTCCACTCCGTAAAGAAGCGTATCGTCATTCGCTGTACCCGGAGCGATCTTGTCAAGGGCATATATCATCTCTATGATGCCGTCGAGGATCCTCTTAGGAAGAACCAGACTGAGATCTCCCGGCTCTGCCTTGAGAGTCGGTGTTACGAAGCTGTCAGCCAGTCTCTTATAGTTTGTCCTCCTGCCGCGGATAAGGTCACCGAACCTCTGCACGATCACTCCGCCTCCCAGCATGTTGGAAAGCCTTGCAATACTCTCGCCGTATCCGTTGCTGTCCTTGAATGGCACTGAGAAGTGCTTGGATACCAGCAGGGCAAAGTTGGTCATGTTTGTCTGCTTTGAAGGATCTTCAAAACTGTGCCCGTTTACCGTGACTATACCGTTAGTATTCTCATTAACGACACTTCCGCGCGGATTCATGCAGAACGTTCTGACCCGGTCTTCGAATTTTTCTGTCTTATAGACTATCTTGCTTTCATAGAGCTCATCTGTAATGTGTGAGAACAGCTCCGCAGGAAGTTCGACTCTTACACCTATATCAACTCTGTTTGATTCCGTAGGAATGCCGAGTTCATGACAGATTTCTTCTATCCATTTGCTTCCGCTTCGTCCTACCGAAACTATGCACTTTTTACAGGTAAATCTGCCTTCTGCAGTGATAACACAGTAGCCGCCGTCGACCACTTCAATATGTTCAACGGGAGTCCTGAAGCAGAAGTCCACTTTGTCTTTGAGTTCATCGTACAGATTTGACAGTACAACGTAGTTAATGTCTGTTCCGAGGTGCCGTACAGATGCATCAAGAAGTATCAGATTGTTCTGACGGCATAGCTTTTTGAACGATGAATTGGCCGTCGAATAGAGCTTTGTTCCCTCTCCGCCATGCGACATGTTAATATCATCGACGTATTTCATCAGACGGATAGCTTCATCCTTGCCAATATACTCATGGAGAGTGCCTCCGAAATCGTTCGTTATATTATATTTTCCGTCAGAGAAAGCTCCCGCACCGCCGAAGCCGCTCATTATGGAACAGCTCGGACAGTTTATGCATGATTTAACCTTGACTCCGTCTATCGGGCACTTTCTCTCCTCTAGCCTTTTGCCGGCTTCGAATACAGAGACCTTCAACCCGTTGTTTTCTTTTGTGAGTTCATAAGCTGCGTATATTCCGCCCGGTCCCGCTCCGATTATTATTACATCATAGTCCATGTATTACCCCTTTTACCTTTCATCCCTGCTTGCTCCGTTGAGCAGCAGCCAGAATACAGCTGCCGCTGCGGAAAACCCTATTATCGCATAGAAATTCGTGTTGTAGCTTCCTCCTGCTGATTCAAGCAGCGCCGAGGAAATCATCGGTCCTATCGTTGCTGCCGGAATAAGGCTGAAGTTGGCTATACTGAAATTTGTAGGGAAGTTGGCCGGACCGAACGCCTTGTTGATATAAGCCGATGTGATGGTCGGGCAGCCTCCGTAAGCAAGTCCTACAAAAACGAGTCCGCAAAGTATGAATATATATGCTCCTGTCATGCCGCCGAGCGTCAGCAGTATGCCGGCTGCCAGCATGAACGCGTTATTTACAAGTGTTGAAGTGAACCTTCCGAATCTGTCGAAGTTGTTGCCTGCGATTATTCTGCCGGCTCCGTTGAACAGTGAGACTATCATTCCGAGTATCGCTGCGCCTCCGAATGCCACTGAGATATTGGCCGCACTGTTGATTACAAGGAGTCCTGCCGAGTTGAGAAGTATGGCCCATAACGTAAAGAACCAGAACTTCGGAGTCTTCAGCATCTCTCCTGCTGTGTAGTTTGTGACCTCTGCACCGTTTTTCTGAGAGTCGCTTTTACCCTTTGAAGCAGATGCAGCAAGAGCAGCCAGACCGGCTGTATCCTCCGGGCCCGGGACCTTGATAATAAAGGCAGCGAGCACGCACACAACACATATGACTATTCCCAGTATCCTGAATACCGGGAGTATCCCCATGGAACCTATCATCGAGTTGACAACCGATCCCAATACCAGTCCGCCAAGTCCGAAACCCATCAGCATTATGCCTGATGCCAGACCGACCTTATCCGGGAACCACTTGTTCAGTGTGCCGATAACGCCGTTATAGGCCAGGCCTACACCGCCGCCCCCGAACACTCCATAGAACACGTAAAGCATCGTAAGGCTGCTGCCGGGTGAAGAGGTTTTTACCATCGAAACCATGAAAAAACCGATAAGCAGCATAACTGCGGATATCAGCATCCTCGATCTTATGCTCAGCCTTTTGCTAAGCAATCCTCCGGCAAAGCCTCCAAGGCAGAAAAAGATCATTGAGATCGTAAATGTAAGTGACAGCTGCGAGATGCTCCAGTCAGGGAACAATTCCCCTATCGGTGTTCTGAAAATTGACCAGGCATAAATCAGACCCAGAAACAGCAGGGTCAGAGTTCCCATTCCGAGATATAACCATCTTTTATTACTCATCAGTAAAATTTCCTCCGCTACATAATCATACATAATAATTTTAGCACACAATTGTGTCATTATCGATACACAAATATGTCCGACATTGCAAGCCGCAGCTCAAAGTGTTAAAGTGGAAGGCAGCAAATAACATTCAGGGGTATCAGGATGGAAAAAGGACGCGAGATATTCATGCAGGGATATAGGAACGGCATTCCGATCGGATTCGGATATTTTGCCGTTGCTTTTTCTTTGGGCATAGCTGCACGCGACTACGGATTCAGTGCTCTGCAGGGATTCTTTGCAAGTCTTATCACCTACGCTTCAGCAGGCCAGTACATGGGATTTGCCCTTTATGCAACAAACACGACGCTTGCTGAACTAATGGTGCTTATGTTTATCATAAATGCCCGCTACATACTTATGGGATTCGCTCTCAACCAGAGGATGCCTGAAGGCACACCTCTCAGAACCCGACTCCTCGTCGGCAGCTGTATCACTGACGAGATCTTCGGCATCACTATTGCGAGGCCGGGCATTCCGACCCCTTACTACACATTCGGTGCGCTCATTGCAGCCGTCCCTATGTGGGCACTCGGAACCGCGCTTGGCATATCCATGGGCAACATCCTGCCTGTCCGCATAGTAAGTGCACTGAGCGTCGCTCTTTTCGGCATGTTCATCGCAGTCATAATACCGCCTGCCCGCAGGGACAAAGCCGTTCTCGCTGCTGTCATCGTGAGCTTTGCGCTCTCATACGCATCCGTTCACATGCCGGTCATATCCGGCATGTCCCAGGGCAACCGCACCATTCTGCTTACTGTCGTCATCTCCGCAGTATTCGCGGCACTGTTCCCGCGCAGGACTGAAGATCCGGAAGGAGGGACGTCAGATGCAGATTAATGCGTATGTATACATTCTGGTAATGGCTTTCGCCACATGGCTCATGCGTGTAGCCGCTTCGCTTATAATGAAAAAACCGGTCAGAAACCGGTTCTTCCAATCATTCCTTTATTATGTTCCTTACGTGACCCTCGCAGTCATGACATTCCCTGCCATCGTTGAGGCGACCCAGTCACCTCTCGCCGGAGCGGCTGCACTTATAGTGTGCATAACAGCAGCCTGGTTCGGTCAGGGACTCTTCCCCGTCGCCGTACTCGGCTGCGCTACTGTACTTATTCTGGAGTTCTTTCTCTAATCCTCTTTTGATTCGTATAAAGTTATGTATTCTTCATCCGGAACGAAGGATGATCCCTTACCCTCTTTGAGTGATCTGAATCCGTCCAGCATATCTTCTCTTACCGGGATCAGCAGCTGCCGTCCACAGAAACGTGTAAAACCCTGCCGGCAGGCTCTTCAGCAGGCTCTTTGTCTGAACATGCCGCCAGAACTGTTCCGGTCATTATCAGCATCAGCATTATGAGTATAGCTGCCCGTTTTTTCTTCATGGATCCATCCCTTTCACTACGCTCACTCTTCTTTTCCGAGCCTTTTCAGCACATGCATGATACGCCCGGCATTCTCTCTGAGCTGCTGTACGGAAACCGTGCCGTTTTTTAATCCCTTGATTATCTGAGCATAGTCGCCCTTGCTTCCCGGCATAAACAGGCTGCAGCCCGACGCAGCTACTTTAGCAGCATCAGGAGTACCGTACTTTGAGCCCTTTGCAAGGAGCATGTCTCCGCCGACCACCCAGTCGGTCATGATAAGCCCGTCAAAGCCGAACTCCCTGAACAGCACTTCTGCGAGCTCCCTGCTCTCTGATGTATGCTCCCCGTTGAGCAGATTGTATGAAGTCATAACCGCCATAGGATCCGACTCCCTGATACAGATACCGAATCCCTTCAGGTATATTTCACGTAGAGCCCTTTCACTTATGATGCTGTTGTTTGCATAGCGGTTGGTCTCCTGATTGTTGGCGGCATAGTGCTTGATCGTGACTCCTCGTCCCGGATGCCTCTGCACTCCCCTTGTGAGAGCGGCTGCGAACTTTCCGCTGATGAGCGGATCCTCCGAGAAGTACTCAAAGTTGCGTCCGCATAGTATGCTCCTGTGTATGTTGAGCGCCGGAGCGAGCCACAGATCTACGCCGAATATATCCATCTCGCTTCCGACTATGTCTCCGCATATCTCAGCGAAATCAACATTCCAGCTCTGGGCGATCGCTGTAGCGATAGGTATGGCGGTGCAGTACTGCTCCCTGAATACTCTGCCCTTCTTTTCCTTAGGTTCTCTGTCCAGAAGCTTTCTGAGCAGTCCCGGAAGCATGTCAAGCATGGTCTCAGGCAGAGTAGATCCCACGGAATGCTTTCCTTTTTTGTCTTCATAGTAGCGCTTCGAGATTCGTACTCCGGCAGGGCCGTCAGCCATCACTATGCTGTCTATGCCCTTATGCATATATCTTCTGCAGGTCTCTCCCGCTGCACCTGCAACACCCCGGGAAGCTTCTCCGATGATGGATGCTATAGACAGTCCCTTATCCTTAAAATCTCCCACATTCATGACCGCAAGTTCTTCTGCTGTCAATCCGTCAGGTACCAGAGCAGCCATCTCAGGGCTGTTCTTTTCTCTGAGTCCTTCAGTCACACAATCCCTGAGATCGACATCATATACCTGAAGCTTGCCTGTGTCGAAATCTCTCGAATCGAATCCTCTAAGGTCATTGAAGTCTGCGCCGTCGAAAAGTCTCTCTGCTTTCAGCGTCGTAAAGTCCTCATTCAGCCTGAGCACTGCGGCAGGCTTTGCGCCTGCACTGTCTGTGCCTGTAAGAACTATGTACTCGCCTTTTTCAAGCACGTATGACGCGCTCTTTGTATCAAATCCCGCAAGATTTCTTATGTCGAAACTGACTCTGACAGTTTCACTCTTTTTAGGAGCGAGCTCTCCTGTCTTGACAAAGGCTGCCAGGCTCTTTGACTCTCTGTCGAGCTTTCCCGGCGGACATGAAACATAAACCTGCAGGGTCTCCTTTCCTGCATATTTTCCCTTATTGGTGACCCTCGCAGATACCTCCACTTCCGGGCCGTTTACTTTAACTGTCGCCTTTCCTACGGAAAAGTCTGTATATCCGAGTCCGTAACCGAACGGAAACAGCACATCAAGCCCAAAGCTGTCAAAGAATCTGTACCCTACATAGATTCCTTCCCTGTATCTTGTATCGTCCCTGCTTCCGAAATCCCCGGCAGTACACTGATCCTCAACAGCAGCCCAAGTCGTAGCGAGCTTGCCCGAAGGATATGCCTTTCCGAGCAATATATCAGCAAGAGCGGCTCCGGTCTCTACTCCCAGCTGTGACAGTACCAGGATATTGCCCACTTCCATGACAGGACTCAGATCTACAGGACCGCCGGCGTTTATTACCAGCATGAACTTTTCATAATGCTTATCAAGCGCGAGTATATCCCTTACCTCGCTGTCGGTAAGCATGAAGTCTCCTTTTTCAGCGAGTCTGTCATTGCCCTCTCCGGAGATTCTCGATACCACATATACAGCAGCATCCGCAGAAAAGTCGAGAGGTATGATGTAGTCAGGCTGCTTCATGACGACACCCATGGATGCAGCTATGAGATTTGTCTTCTCCTTGCGTGCTTTCTTTTTTACCCCCGTGACAAAGTCCTTGCGGGCTTTATCCCTGAAGGCATTATACATGTCAGGCCAGAAAGGATTTGTTATGGTGAATCCCGCGTCCTTCAGTCCCTGTTCTATATTCACGAAATATCTGGAGTTCACCTCTCCCGATCCTGTGCCGCCCTTTACAGTGTCCCTGACTCCGCTTCCGAAGGCAGCGACAGTGCACGGACCGTCAAGCGGGAATGCGCCGTTCTTCTTAAGCAGCACGGTGCATTCAGCGAGATATGGTCTCAGTCTTTCGATGTTTTCTTTTTCGTATTTGTTCATCATTAAGTCCCTTTTTTATTATCAGTATCCGACAGCGAGACCGAACATCAGTATCGCTGACGTAAGTATAAGGTTCAGCAGCTGGAACTTCCAGGAATACCTGAACCATTTTCCGTAGCTCACATCGGACAGCCCGAGTGTGATAAGCAGTCCGGCGTTGGTCGGATATATTACATTGCTGAATCCGTCGCCGAACGCAAACGCTACTATCGCGAGCTGCATGTTGATTCCGAACAGCTGCGCGAGAGGAGCTATTATCGGTATGAGCAGGAATGCCTTGGCAGAACCCGATGAGATGAAGAAATTCATCACGAGGCAGATCGCGTAGATAAAGAGCACCACGCCTGCCTTCGACATCCCTCCTGCCATTGTCTCTGCCCTGTACAGCAGTGTATCAAGTATCTTTGCCTCCGTCATCGTATATTTGATCGACGAAGCCATAAGTATCATTAGTATCGACGGAGCAATGGCTATTATGCCGTTCAGGAAAGTCCTGCCGAGCTCCCTGAGACCCGCTCCTGATATGAGCACCGATGCTATGCCTGCAGAGAGGAACATCAGCGCAACTATGATCATGGTGTAGTCCTGCAGGGCTTTAATGAATCCCGAGCTGAGGACTATGAGTATGCCGATGCCGAGTATCACCGCAAACACCCTGAGGCCTTTGTCCATGCGGTCATCCTGTGTATATTCGATGCCCGCTCCGGCTGCTTCAGCCGGCTTCTCGACCTTTTTCGCATGCCCCCTGATAAACCAGAGCAGCAGAGCATAGATCAGAACGAACGACAGCGCCCTGAGCCACATGCCGCTGAACATCGGAAGTCCGGCGAGACTCTGTGCTACTCCGATGGTGAAAGGATTCGCTATGCCCGCCGCAAAGCCGCATCCCGTTGCAAGGAGCGATATCGCCACACCGGTAACAGCATCCCAGCCGAGAGCCATTGACAGTGCCACCACTATCGGCGCCATCGGTATCACCTCTTCAAACGACCCCACCAGTGAGCCCAGAGCCATGAAGAAGAATACGAGTATGGTCATGAGCCTGTACTTGACGTTACCGAATCTGTCAACGATCTTTCCAAGCATGTAGTTCATCATTCCGCAGGCTGTCAGCGAGTTGAACACCCCGCCTATGACCAGCAGGAATATCAGAACTGCGATGATGGTGCCCGAGCCTTCGGCTCCGAGCACAAGAAAAGGAGACAGGAGCCACTTCCAGAAAGGAATGCCTCCCTCCGTATAGTGGAACCCGGTCTCCGTATCTATGACCATGTTGCCCGATGCGTCCTGCACCCTGGCATATTCTCCGCCCGGGACTATAAGCGTGAGCACATAGGTAGCCACCATCAGGACAAAGATGATCCCGATGGCTATAAGAAATGACCTGACACCGATATTGATGCCGTCGCTGTTGTCTCTCCTGCCCTTGCCCGCCATGGCTGTATTCTCCCTTTTATCAGACGTGCTGGTATAAGAATCTATAGTAATCGACAGCCGGTACGAGAGTGTCCGTCGAAACACACTCATTGATGCCGTGGATGGAATCCAGCTGATCAGCGTCGATGGTGAACGGCAGGAATCTGATGCACTGGTCTGACAGTTTGTCGAAGAACCTCGCATCCGAGCCCCCGGTCATGATGTACGGCGTACAGTCATCGACACCCGGCACACAGGTTTTGACAGCCTGTCTGACGAGCAGAAAAGCGTTTCCCCTGAAGTCTGACAGTCTTGACTCAGGCTCTCTCTGGATCACTTCTGTTTCAAGACCGAACTTTCTGGCTATCTTTGTAATAGCTTTGATCGACGATTCCTGGCCTTGATGATGCGAACACCTCATGTCTCCGATAACCCAGGCTTCGCTTGGAATGACATTGACAGCCTCTCCGCCTCCGCACATGGTGAAAGCTATCGTAGTCGAAACCATGGCGCCTGCGGCCGGACTCAGTGCAGGCAGCATTCTTGCAAGAGCTTTTCCCCTCTTGCCAGCCCTGTCAAGCACCTTACCGGTCCTTCCCATGTACTGTCCGAGTATTTTTAACATTTCTGCTACAGGCTGAGGCATGTCGACATCAAACACCTGATGTCTGTCGACATATGCCATGAACTTTCCCAGTCTTGCCAGAGGCGTATTCTTCTCGGGAGTGGAGGCATGTCCGCCGGAAGATCTTGCCGTGAACTTCAGGTTTACAACACTCTTTTCACCCACGCCTATCATGGCGAAGGTACCCTTTGCCCCACTTATAGGTTCGCGTACGATATCGCCGCCTTCATCCAGTACCATCCCGAACCGCATGCCCTGTTCCTGCATCCACGATGCCACTGCCTGCGCACCTGTCCCGAATGTTTCCTCAGTGGAGTCAGCCTCGAACCAGATGTCCGCTGCCGGCACGAATCCTTCTGAAGCGAGTTCGTTTGCAGCTTCAAACATGGCCCAGAGTCCGCCTTTATCATCAAGAGTGCCTCTGCCCCAGATCTTTCCTTCAGCGATCTCTGCAGCAAACGGAGGGTGCTTCCAGTCTTCCGCCCTGGCAGGAACAACATCGTAATGGTTCATGAAGAGAACCGGCATCCTGGTAGGATCGCTTCCCTTCCATTTCAGCAGCAGTGCGCCGTCAAACTCTCTCAGCTCACAGACTTCCTTCAATGCAGGGAAAAGCTCCCACAGAAGAGCCCGAAACTCCGCAAAGTTTTCAGCACTGCTGCCACAGTCAGGATCAGACACTGTTTCTATTCTGATCATCTTCTGCAGGTGTTCAATATATTTATCCTGTCTTTCTTTATCCATGATACCCCCGGTCTCTTCCGTATAATCAGGTAATACTACTTCTTCTCCTTCAGCAGGTCGCGGATCTCTGTCAGAAGCTCTACATCAGCAGGAACCGGTTCAGGCTCTGCAGGTGCTTCTTCCTCTTCCTTTACGACCATGGACTTAGCCTTGTTGAAAGCCTTGAGGATCATGAACAGTACCAGTGCAACCAGCAGGAAGTCGATGATAGCCTGAATGAATGCTCCGTAACCGATAGCTGCATTTCCTACTGTGATCGACATGTCTGCTACGCTCTTTCCGCCGCAGATAATACCGATGAGAGGCATCAGTATTGCTTCAACGAGAGCGGTGACGATCTTCGTGAAAGCTCCGCCGATGATGATGCCTACTGCCATGTCCATTACATTACCCTTGCTGATAAATTCCTTGAATTCCTTAATCATTTCTTTCTCCTTTTCTTTCTTTTAGTTAGTTAGATAAAAATGTTTAGCGTTATCAGTTTAATACAAAACGTGCACAGCGCAGCCTGATCATCAGTCGATGATCTTTATGGATTTGATCACAGGCTGGTCCTCAGGAGCCATAGTGCCGTTATCGTCGAGAGGGACTGCATCCGCAGCCACCTTGTCGACTACATCCTGTCCATCAGTTACATGTCCGAATGCAGCGTACTGTCCGTCAAGATGAGGAGCATCCTCTACCATGATGAAGAACTGGGAACTTGCGCTGTCCGGATCCTGTGCCCTTGCCATGGAGATCACGCCCTTTGTATGAGCTATGTTGTTTGTGTATCCGTTCGCTTCGAACTCACCCGGGATGTTCTTTCCCGATCCGCCGGTACCGTCGCCATTCGGATCTCCGCCCTGGATCATGAATCCGTCAATAATGCGGTGGAACGTAAGTCCGTCATAGAAACCTGTACTTGCCAGATCCATGAAGTTCTGTACAGTGATCGGTGCTGTGTCCCCGTCGAGCTCAACGCTTACAGTGCCATAGCCTTCGATCTCTATCTCAGCGTGATGGATGCCGATCGGATCAGCTGTCTGAGCTGCCTCAGGCTGTGAAGTTTCAGGCGCTTCTGTCTGTTCGCTGCTTTCTCCGCCGCAGCCTGCAAGCAGGATGAGCGACAGTGTCATAAGTGCCACAAGGATGTTTCTGATGTGTTTTTTCATTTTTACGTCTATCCTTTCTATATTTTCCGATGCTTAAAAAAATAACACTGTGACGTTCACAAATCAATCACCGCGTTTCAGGTGATCTCTTATTTCCTGCTCCGTGCGCGAAAGCTCCGAGATGAATTCGCGCGACGATATCCTCAGCGCTCCATGCGTCCAGGCATCCTGCTGAACAAGACTGTCTGAAGACACAACGTAAATCTGACGGTCCTTTACTGATGCAGTCATGATCCCCATGCGGATGTCCGCAGGCTCATTCTCAGCAGTGAATACCACCCTTACTCCGTTGCGTTCCTCCTCACGCACTTCACCAAGAGGCACCTTATATGCGTCAAAGACTACAGTCACTTCGAATCCGGTATAACCGGCATAATTGCTCAGTCTGTCAAGGAGCTGATCCCTGGCAGAGCCTCCGTCGCGGGCAAACAGGTCTTTGAGATATTCATCCGCAAAGATGATATTATAGCCATCTATCAGTATCAGGACAGGCTTCTCCTGGCGCTTTTCGGATCTGTGCTCCCGGCGGGCCTTTATCTCCTGATTTCTCGTCTCGTTCCTTGCAGCTTCTTCTTCAGAGATGTCAGGCCTGTTTCTGTAATCTCTTTCCGTCGCTTCCCTGTAGCGCGTCTTTTTTGAAGGTCCATAGGTGCGCTCAAATATGTTTCTGAGCTCTTTCTCGGCGGCGATCCTTCTCTTTGCCTCTTCTTTTGCATCAAGGCTTCCGGCTGCTGCAGTATTCATCCGCGGCACACGTCCGTAAACCGGGGATGCCGTACTGCGCTTAAGAACACTTCCGATGTGCATGTGCTCAGACACTTCATCCCACTTCACGATGTCGCTGCCGCTGTGATTCACGAATACGGAATCCGCAGGATTCTCAATGTCTCTTTCAGGATCGTATCCTTTTTCTTCAATAACAGCTGCTGCATTGTGACACTCGTCATAACCGCATGGAGTACATGATAATTTCCCTGCCCCGGATGTGTATCCGCTCAGTACTATCTGATAATCCGATATCTCTGATGCAGGGACACGCCCTTTGATCTTTGCTGTATCCTCAGTCTGCTCCAGCCCGTCCTGGCTGCCGCCCATCTGCCTTATATCAGTCATCGCCCGGCCTACACTGCGTGCCGGAAGCTCTATCTCATACCCGCACCATGGCTCCAGCAGCACAGCCTTGCCATCTGCCCTGGCCTGCATCAGGGCATTCCTGACAGCCCTGTAGGTGGCTTCTCTGAAATCTCCTCCAACCGTATGCTTTTCGTGAGCCCTTCCTGCTGCAAGAGTGATGCGTACATCAGTCAGAGGAGCTCCGGTCAGCACACCGGCATGCTCCTTCTCATAGAGATGAGTCAGAATGAGTCTCTGCCAGTTGAGAGCAAGATCGTCTTCCGGCACGGAGCTTGTGATCACAATGCCGCTGCCGCGCTCACCCGGTTCAATTATGAGGTGGACTTCAGCGTAATGCCTCAGAGGCTCGAAGTGCCCTACACCCTCATACCTTCCGGCAATTGTCTCCAGATAGAGAACGCTTCCGGTGTCAAAACTTACATCGTAACCGAATCTGTCCCTGATAACAGTCTGCAGTACTTCCAGCTGCACCTGCCCCATCAGTCTTATATCTATGCTGCCGTCAGGATTTCTCGACACATTGAGCATCGGATCCTCCTCCGTCAGCAGTTTAAGGTCTTTCATCAGAAGATATGGATCCATTCCTTCGGGTCCTTTCACGGAATACACCATGAAAGGCCTGATCGAAGCCGCGCTCAGAGGAGGCTCAGCGCCCAGACCGTCTCCCGGCAGGGCCCGCGCGGGCCCCGTCACGGCGCAGACCGTGCCGGCCGCTGCGGAGTCGACAGAGACGCAGCGGCTGCCGGAGAACAGCATTATCCTGTTCACCTTCTCTTCGCCGCCGTCTTCATCACCCGACATGCTGTTTATCCTTACCTTATCTTTTACTTTAAGCTCTCCGCCCGTGACCTTTATGAAACACAGTCTCTCTCCGTCATCCGATGCGGCAGTCTTAAACACCCTTGCACCGAACTCCGTTCCGCGCTCAGGCTCTTTCGTATATCTTCCCAGCACTCCAAGCAGTTCTTCTACGCCGTCTATCTTCAGCGCCGATCCGAAAACGCATGGAATGATCTCACCCTTTATCACCGAATCAGCTATCTCATCGTCGGATATCATATCCTCTTCGAGTACTGCCTCTGCAAGTTCAGGTGAATACAGAGTTACTGCATCAGTGAATTCTTCAGTTCTTTCTGCTGAACCGCTGAAATCGACCAGCCCTGCATCCAGGTCAGAGGCAAGCTCTTTAAGGATATCCTCCTTTGACCTTACCGCGATGTCCATTTTATTCACGAACGCAAACACCGGTATTTTTCTTTCTTTAAGAAGACGGTACAGCGTCTTTGTATGCGCCTGCACGCCCTCCGATCCGCTTATGACCAGAAGAGCGTAATCGAGCACCGAAAGCGACCTTTCCATCTCAGCCGCAAAGTCCACATGACCCGGCGTATCTATGAGAGTCACTTCGGTATCCGGAGTACCGTCACCTTTTATACTGAACCGTGCCTGCCTCGAAAAAATCGTAATCCCGCGGTTTCTTTCGATAGGATCATCATCCAGGAATGCGTCTCCGTGATCCACCCTACCCGGTTTTCTCAGTTCTCCGGTAAGATACAGCAAAGCTTCCGACAAAGTAGTTTTGCCGGCATCAACATGCGCCAGTATTCCCAGTGTGATTTTTTTTGAGTTCATCGGCGATCAGCTGAGCTGTTTTAATTGCTTGTGAAAAATGCGTGTGGTATAAGTCTATCAAAAGGACATTATAATACATAACAGCGAGGCAACAAAGTGAAAATCATCGTAATAGGGACCGGAAAAGTCGGCGGCATACTCATTGAACAGCTCGCCCAGGAAGGTCATCAGATAGTCGCAATAGAGCGAAATGAGAAAAAGCTCCTGGAACTGCAGAACAGCCTTGACATTCTTTGCCTGTCCGGAAACGGAACCGACAGGAATCTGCTCATTGAGGCAGGTGTCAGTAATGCTGATCTTGTTATAGCAGCAACAAACAGTGATGAAGTAAATATGATCTGCTGCCTTCTGGCAAGAAAGCTCGGTGCTTCTCATACAATAGCCCGTGTCCGCAAGCCGGAGCTTGCCGATGAGATCGAAGTATTCTCCGAAGACATGGGGCTTTCCATGACTATCAACCCTGAGCTATATGCAGCCCAGGAGATTTTTTCCGTGCTGCGTTTCCCGGGCCTGATGTCCGTGGAGCCGTTCAGGCACGGTCTGTTTGAGATTGTGGAGTTCCGTCTGGCAGGCGACGGCCCTGTCACATCGATGACACTGCAGGAACTTGCTGTTAAATACAATTCAAAAGCTTTGGTATGCGCTATCAGAAGAAACGGTTCCTCTATCATCCCTGACGGCACCGTAACTCTTATGAAGGGTGATGTCATCAGTTTCGCAGCCGAGCCTAAAGAAGCGGAACACTTCCTCAAACTATGCGGTATCATCAGCCGGATGCCTAAACATGTCATTATAATGGGCGCCGGTATGATCGCGTATTAGCTCGTACGCATGATGCGCGATATAGGCATGAAACCGGTTGTTATCGAAAGTGATCCGGAACATGCCGAAACGTTCAATCAGACTCTTCCTGATCTTCTCGTCATAAATGCCAGCGGTACCAGCCGTGAGATACTCGATGAAGAAGGTCTGGATGAGGCAGATGCGTTCATAGCCCTTACCGGTATCGACGAAGTCAATGTTCTTATGGGGATGTACGCGCAGCGTGAAGGTGTCCCTAAAGTCGTCACCAAGATCTCCAGAAACGACATGATAGATCTTATTGACGCTGACCGCGCAGGCAGCATTGTCTGCCCACGTGACATAGTTGCAAACCGTGTCATCAGCTATGTGCGCGCTGCGGAAAGCGCAGGCGGCAGTAATGTTGAGACCGTGTACCGTATATCCGAAAACTCCGCCGAAGCGCTTGAATTCAAAGTTAAAGAAAAGCACGAGAATCTTACCGGGATCCCGCTGAAGGACCTGAAGTTCAAGGAAGGCATCCTGATATGCGGTATTATGCGCAACCGGACCGTGATCATACCCCGCGGCAATGACACCATCGAGCAGGGTGACAATGTCATAATAGCAACAACGTTAAAACAGCTGACGGATCTTTCTATGATCCTTCGATAATTTATGAAAACAAAGGTAGTATTACATACAGTAGGACAAATATTATTGATTGAAGCAGGCCTGTTTATCATTCCTGTAATAGTGGGACTGATTTATCATGAGCATGCCTCTGTCCGCGCGTTCCTGATCACAGCAGTTCTTACCGCTGCTGCAGGCGGACTCCTCAATCTTGTCAGACCCGGCAAGAGCAGTATTTATGCACGCGAAGGCTTTGCCATCACCGGTCTTTCATGGATCATACTCAGTTTCTTCGGCTGCCTTCCGTTTGTCATAAGCAGGCAGATCCCGGAGTTCATCGACGCGTTCTTTGAGACCGTATCGGGATTTACCACAACGGGTTCAAGCATACTTACAGACATAGAGTCACTCGACAACGCCATGCTGTTCTGGCGCAGCTTCACCCACTGGATAGGCGGCATGGGAATTCTTGTATTCAGCATGATCATTGTGCCGCTCGGCGGCAAACGCAGCATGTATATTCTAAGAGCAGAAGCACCGGGTCCTTCCTCGGCCAAGCTCGTTCCTAAGATGCGCGACACCGCAGCGATTCTCTACGGCATCTATTTTGCTATGTCTGCACTGCTGCTTGTCCTCCTTCTTGCGGGTGGAATGCCTCTGTTTGACTGCTTCATCAATGTGTTCGGCACTGCCGGCACGGGCGGTTTCTCGAACCACAGCGCCAGCATAGGTCACTATGACAGCGAATACTTTGAAGTCGTCATAAGCATTTTCATGCTGATGTTCGGTGTCAACTTCAACATTTATTACCTTATTTTCCTGAAAAGATTCAGGGCGGCGGTCAGAAGTGAGGAGTTTCACTGGTATCTTGGCATCGTTGCCTTTGCCGTTATAACGATCGCCATAAATATAAACAGCCTGTACGGATCGCTCCATCAGGCTGTTCGCCATTCATTCTTTTCTGTTTCGTCGATCATCACCACTACCGGCTTCGGTACAATGGATTTTAACCAGTGGCCTGAGTACTCACGCACTCTTCTCGTATTGCTGATGTTCATCGGGGCGTGCGCCGGAAGTACGGGCGGCGGTCTGAAAGTGTCAAGAGTCATGCTGCTTCTGCGTACTGCCAAAAGAAGCATGCGCAGAATGCTCCATTCAAGGTCTGTGGAAAGCATCCGTTTTGAGGGGCGGATCATGGAGGAAGATACTCTTAATACCTGCATGATATACCTTACTGTTTATTGTCTGGTAACGGTAGCCAGCGTAGTTCTGGTTTCCCTCAACAATTTCCCGTTTGAGGTAAACGTTACGGCTGTCATCGCCTGTATAAACAACATAGGTCCGGGCCTGGGGATGGTCGGTCCGGCAGGCAATTTTGCAGCGTTCTCCGGTCTCTCCAAGCTGATCCTGGCGTTTGACATGCTCGCGGGCAGACTTGAGCTCTTCCCTGTGCTCTTCCTGTTCTCAGTCAGAACCTGGAAGCGCTGATATCAATTACTGCTCAGCTGTTTTGCAAGCTCTCCTATGAGATCCCATGCACGGTCGTGATATGCCTTCTGTGCTTCAGTCATGTCATCGTACTCACATATCATAGGGTTCTCACGTTTGTACGGATCCTTTACCTCACCGTATTTCCAGTTGTAATATGCATAAAAGCGCACCCAGCGCGCGTGTTCTATCCTGCGGAGCTCGTCGAGCCTTGCAGGATCTTTTTTTGCCTCGCACAGCGAGTCATATGCCTCCTTGAAAGTCTTATAATCCAGATCTGTTATTATCCTGTCATTCAGCAGCATGCTGATTTTTATTATAAGATGGTCTGCTGCCGCTATCTTTGACTGCTTGAGTCTGTCGCTCAGATCATCCCAGTCAAGGCTTTCCTTAACACTCCTGCGGTACAGGTCGTTCATGAGCCTTCCTGCGTCATTGAGCCTTGTGCGGACTATCTGGCTGACGGTAAATATCTGCTCATTCGTGCCGAATGAGGTCACTCCCGGTGTGATGCGGTTACTTCTCAGGTGGATCCTGTCCTTGTTATTGTAGAAACGCTGTATCTGCCAGTAGATATCCCATCCGGTCTCCACGTCGTCATCGCAGATTATGATCCTGTCTGCATGTCTTATCAGTTCATGCGCACTCTCCCACCCCTCATCATGGAAGAAAATGCTGTCGTGGCCGTCATGCCTCTCATTTATTCCCATCGCAGAGCCGAGGTTAACGTGTATCTGTCTGAAGCGCCTGCTGTCACCGAAAACATGATATGATACGTCGAATTCCGAATCGTTTATGTTCATCAGGATCGCGCGCTCAAGCAATGCAGTCCCGTATTTTCCGAAACCGATGATGACGATTATGTCTTCCATGTGATGCAGTGGATTTTCCCTCCAGTAGCTTCTGGCGCAGCAGTCATAGCTATGGAATAAATGTATGTTGCCGGCCATCTTCTCTGACCCGCTCATGGTACGGGCATATACGTCGGCATCGAGCTCGTGGACATTCATCGCCTTCAGATTCCCGCCGATATCATTTTCATCGAGAAAAAACAGCCTGCATCTTTCCCCTGTGCCTTTCTTATGAGCGACTATTCTTGACGGAGACACGTTGATGAAAAAGCATGGGTAATCCGGCTTTTCAATCTCCATTTCCTTGTTTATACCGAAAATAATGACGCCGTCGGGGTCCTCGCGCAGCACATCCCTTGCAAGCACATCAGCCTCTGAAGTGAATTCCGCAAAATAGTACCAGTTATTGTGTCTCCTTAATCTCAGCATGAACATCGGAAGGCCTTCACTGGTAAGCACAGATACGACAGATCCGAATAACGCCACAAGTATTCCCATGGACATCAGCAGGAAGATGATTCCTATGACATGCCCGCCATGCGATACCGGCGTAACATCTCCGTAACCGACTGTAGATATCGTGACCAGCGAATACCATATGGCATCTGCGAATGTGTGTATGTGCGTTCCGGGCTGGTCTTTCTCGCAAAGGACAAGCGCGGTCAGCAGAACAGCATAGATCGCGAGGAAGATCAGGATCACAAGCAGATATTGTTTTCTGGTTTTATTTTTCATAGGCGATTCCTCTCAGAACCCGGTCTAAAGATCTGTTATTACCGTATTCATCCACTTCTTTGAGAGATAACGTTTGGTGAGAATAGCTGCTCTGATGAACATTTCCGTCCTGGTCACCAGAAGTGCCAGATGTACAGGCAGGTGCCATACAAGTGAAGCTGTGAATGCCAGCGGCACTGCTATTAGCCAAATGCACATGCTTTCGGAGATCATCGCAAATTTCGTGTCTCCTCCGGCCCTCAGGATGCCTGCTATCTGCAGGCCGTTGTAAAGATCTGCCGCCATCGTAAGGCCAAGTATTATGAGAATGTATCTGGTATACATTCTGCCTGCTTCAGACAGCTTGAAGATGCCCGACAGCGGTTCTGACAATAATACGGTTATCGTACCAATCACGACGCCTACAAGCAGGCAGGCTTTTATCAGGTGTTTCGAAAGCTTCCAGGTGTACTCCATGTCACCCTCTCCAAGTTTTTCTCCTACGAGTATGAGGGTCGCATCTCCTATGCTGAATGCAGCAAAGTTGAAGATATTAAAAATGGAATTCGCAGCCTGATAAGCTGCATATGCGGTAGTACTTATGCGGCTGAATGCTGCCACATACATGGTCTGTCCGAAGCTCCAGAAGAATTCATTTATTGTCGTCGGAGTGGCATTCTTTATTATCCTCTTTACGAGCTCACGGTCCCATCCGAAGTAGCTCCTGACCCTGCCGCAGAACTCGTTATTTGTGCGGAAGGCGAAATATGAATTCATGAGGACTTCTATGATCCTTGAGGAAATCGTTCCTATGGCTGCTCCAGCAACACCCATCCTTGGGAATCCTAACTTACCGAAAATGAGGACATAATTGATAGCTATGTTTGTAAAGAAAATTACGTTGCTGATGAGCATGGGTATCCTGACCTGCTGCGTAGCCTTGAATGCCATTTCAAGAGGTGAGGATATCGCCAGAAGCAGAAATGAGAGGCTGTTGATCCTCACGTACTGCGCAGCCAGCGCTTTCACGGCAGGATCTTCAGTGTACACGGACAGTATGCCGTTCGTGAAGCAGTTCACCAGAACGAAGCACACAGTTCCCAGTACTGCCAGGAGCGTGAAATCAAAGCCTATGACCCTGCGTATATTTGCCATGTCCTTTGTGCCGTAAAACTGCGCCATGAAGGTGGCAGAGCCCGACAGTATCCCGAACAGCACAAGGTAATGTACCATAAACAGCTGGGAACCTACGCCTACAGCAGCAAGCTCGGTCTCTCCCAGAAAGCCTACCATGATGTTATCCACCATGGAAAGAGTTGCCGATACTATGCCCTGTATGGCTATCGGCGTCGCTATCTTTACAAGTTTTCTGTTCAGTGCTTTTTTATTGAATTCCAAAACTGCCCGCCCTGTGGCTAATCTCCCGTAAATATTTTATAATATATAATACACTTAATCAGTTACCGGAGGTATTTTTTTATGGCAAACATTTCTCTTGAAGAAGCCCGTGCACAGCTCATGTCACTGCAGCGTAAAATGGCTGCATATGAACACGCGATGGGCCTCATTTATTACGATGGATGCACAACAGCTCCAAAGGGTACAGCGGACAACAGAGCAGCAACATTTTCGATTCTTTCAGAGGAGATCTACAGACAGAGCACTTCAGATGAAACAGTAGAGCTTCTGGAGTTTCTCGACGCAAACAAGAATGATCTGAGTTCTGACGAAAAGCGCATGGTATACCTGCTGCTCAAGGACATCCGTGAAATGCAGAAGATCCCTATGGATGAATATATCGCTTATCAGGAGCTCCTGGTAAAAGCAGAGGACGTATGGCATAACGCAAAGGAAGCTTCGGATTTTGAGATGTTCCGTCCTTATCTGGAAGACCTTTTCGCATATCAGAAGAAATTCGCGAAATATATTGATCCTGACATGGATCCTTACGACCACTGCCTCAATGAGTATGAGGAAGGCCTCAACATGGCAGCCTGCGACAGGTTCTTCAGCCAGCTTCGCGAGGGCATCGTTCCACTTCTGAAGCGGGTCTCTGAAGCGCCTCAGATCGATGACAGCATCAGACACGGATACTACCCTGCCGACGCGCAGGATAAGCTCTCATACCACCTCATGAAGCAGATCGGCCTCGATCTCGACCATGTAGGACTCTCTACAACAGAGCATCCATTCACGACCAGCCTCGGATCACATCACGACGAGCGCATAACTACTCACTACTATGAGGATGATTTCGCTTTCTCAATGTACAGTGTAGTTCACGAGGGCGGTCATGCCCTTTACGACACGGGTTCTGCTGATGAGCTTGCCTACACCGTTCTCGACGGTGGCGTATCCATGAGCATCCATGAGAGCCAGAGCAGGTTTTACGAGAATATCATCGGAAGAAGCAGAGCATTCTGCCGCCTTATCTTTCCTGAACTCGTACGTCTCTTCCCTGATCAGATGGAGGGACACGACGCAGAGGAGTTCTACCGCGCGGTCAACAAGGCAGAGCCTTCGCTCATCAGGACCGAGGCTGACGAGCTTACATATTCCCTGCATATAATGATCCGTTACGAGCTGGAGAAGCGCATAATGCACGACGAACTCGAAGTAAAGGATCTTCCTGCGGAGTGGAACCGCATGTACAAGGAATATCTCGGTATCGACGTACCTGATGACAAGCGCGGAGTCCTTCAGGACAGCCACTGGGCAAGCGGCCTGATCGGCTACTTCCCTTCCTATGCGCTGGGCAATGCGTACGGGGCACAGTTCCTCGCAAAGATGCGCGAAACAGTCGATGTTGACGCATGCATTGAGAGCGGAGACTTCTCGGCAGTAAACGATTGGAACCGTGAACACATCTGGCAGCACGGAGGAAGGTTCACACCGTCCGAACTGCTTGAGAGAGTATTTGAAGCGGACTTCGATCCATCCTACTACATTGATTATCTTGAAAAGAAATATACGGAACTCTACGGACTTTAATAAGAAAGGGGCTAGAAAATGAGACAGCTTACACTGGGCGGCACCGGCATCACAGTACCTCAGAACGCATTCGGAGCGCTCCCTATCCAGAGGCGCAGCACTGAAGATGCAGTAAGGATCCTTCGCAAGGCATATGAAGGCGGCATGCGTTACTTCGACACCGCAAGAGCATATACTGACAGTGAGACCAAGCTGGGCATAGCTTTCGAAGGGATGCGCGATAAAGTATTCATCGCAACAAAGACTGCCGGCACTACTGGTGACAAGGTCAGAGAAGACCTTGAGACCTCACTCAGAGAACTCCGCACAGACTACATCGATCTTTATCAGCTCCATATGGTAAGTCAGGTCTACGCACCGGGAGACGGCACGGGAGTTTACGAAGCACTGCTTGAGACAAAGGAAGCCGGAAAGATCCGACACATCGGAGTGACAGCACACAAGATAGGTGTCGCATTCGATCTGGTGGATTCAGGGCTTTATGAGACACTGCAGTTCCCTTTCAGCTTCCTGGCAGATCCTAAGGATTATGAGCTGGTTGAACGCTGCGTCGCAAAGGGAATGGGATTCATCGCCATGAAGAGCCTGGCTGGCGGTCTGATCACAAGATCTGATGTCGCAATGGCATTTCTCGAGGATTACCCTGACGTGCTCCCTATCTGGGGCGTTCAGAAAGAAAGCGAACTCGACGAGTGGCTGTCATACATGGACAACACTCCTGTGCTCACTGATGAAATGCGTGAGTACATCGAGTCCGAAAAGAAAGCTCTCGCGGGAGATTTCTGCAGAGGCTGCGGATACTGTCTGGCCACCTGCCCTATGGGAATAGCGATCAATAACTGCGCAAGAATGTCTCTCATGCTGAGACGTGCACCTTCTGCATCATGGCTCAATGAGCACTGGCAGGAGGAAATGGCAAAGATCGATACCTGTATCGGGTGCGGACAGTGCACCGCTCATTGCCCTTATGAGCTGGATACCCCAAACCTGCTTAAAAAGAACTACGAGGACTATAAGAAGGTTCTTGCAGGAGAAGTAAAAGTCGATTAGGAAGCGTAAAACGCCATGCTTGACAGTAACTACTATATCGTTAATAGGCACGCTCAGCGCTTCAGTGAGTTCAGACTGACTCCAAAGGCAGCCATTTTCCTCAACGAAGATGGCCGTCCGGTCGATTTTGGTGTGCTCGCACTCTCGGACTCCATCTATGCCGTTGTCTACTGCGATGAAGTACGCAACATAACATTCATTACTGACAGAGGCGGCATGCATGACGTGGTCACTATACTCTGGAATACGGAAGAGGGCTACCGGACAGGCTTCGAATCACTACGCAAAGCAAGCGGAAAGACATTTTACAGGCAAAACAAAAAGCTCAACCGCTATGCCGAATCGATAGCGGAAAAGCTTGATATCGGTGTCAGGATACGAGTCACCGATGAGGTAGACGAATCAGAAATGATCGTATGTCCTGAATGCGGAATACTGAATCCTAAAGGCAGTCCATTCTGCTATGACTGCGGAGCCGAGCTTTAAAGCCCGGCTCTTTTTCTTTATTCATTGACAGATCTATTCCGGAATTATCTCCCTGATCTCTCCGGTATGCTCTGTCGAATATCCTCCGAGTTTTTCAAGCACTTCCCTGAACGCCTCGCCTGTCAGCAGTCTGAAGAAACTGCGCATCTCCGGAAGCTCGAGAGTCTCCGGTCGCATGGCAAAATCGTATTCTTCCTCACCTACAGGAATGAAATCCAGCCCCATCGCGTGTGCCGCAGAGTACACGCCCATTCCGCAGTCGGCTTCGCCGCTTGCCACCTGCGCAGCTACAGCCATGTGTGTGGCCGCCTCCGCATCATAGCCGTCGATCTCATCAGGCGATATTCCAGCCTGTTTCAATTTATAATCCAGCAGCACGCGGGTGCCTGCACCTCTCTGTCTGTTGACGTACTTTACTCTTGTCAGATCCTCTATGCCTTTTATTGCAAGCGGATTGCCCGGGGCCACCATGAGTCCCTGCACTCTTCCGACGCCCTTTACAAGCGTCATCTTTTCTCCCGGGAAGAGCGAGCGGATATACGACTCGTTGTATATGCCAGTCTCCTCATCGAGAAGATGCGTAGGCGTGATGTGAGCCTCACCCCTCTGAAGCGCCATGAGTCCCCCCAGGCTTCCTATATGTGTGCTTGAAAGCCTTATGCCTTCAGCCTCACCTGACATCATGTCTGAGATCACATCGAGGAGCATGTCGTGGCTTCCTGTGCATACGATGGTCCTGTCTATCTCTTCAGGTGAGCAAAGCAGCGTGACAGCAACGGTATCTCCCGCTTCATATCCTTCCGCCTCCTGCGGGATCACACAGAATCCGTCAGCTCTTACCATGCTCATCGCAGCACCTGCCCCTCTTGCGAGCGGTGCGCAGACGTATCTGTCCCCGACCCGGCCTACTCTTACGCGCACATATTCCCTGTGCTTCAGAGATGAGACCAGCCTGCGTGAAAGTACAGCCTCGATGTTTCTCTCACCGGAATTTCTGTTTCCAGTGAACCGTCTGATCACAGGATAAACGAAGTTCTCTACAGCAAGATATGCGGATACGGGATATCCCGGTATACCAATGACAGGCTTGCCGCATGCCTTGGCGAGTATGACAGGCTTGCCCGGCTTCATGGCCACGCCATGCACAAATACTTCACCTATCTCCCTGAGAATGTGAACAGTATAGTCCTCGGTGCCGGCGCTCGATCCCGCATTAACTATCACGATATCATTCTCTTCGAGCGCCTTCAGCACGCATGCCTTTATCATTTCATAATCGTCGGGAACGATGTCATACCTGTGCGGGATGCCGCCCTGCTCACGCACCATGGCCTCGAACATTCTGGAGTTCGACTCAATAATATCTCCCTCCTTTGGATCCTCATAAGGTTCCACGATCTCTGTGCCGGTCGGAATAATGCCTACTTTCGGCTGTGCAAACACGGAGATCTCAGTGACCCCTCCGGAAAGCAGCACGCCTATGTCTATCGGACGTATTCTGTGGCATCTTGTGAGTATCATTTCGCCCGCAACGATGTCTTCACCGACAGGCCTTACATGCTGCCAGGATGGTGCTGCAGAGCGTATCACCATGCCATCTTCAGTCTCCTGGGTGTCCTCCGCCGTTATGACAGCATCATACGGTTTTTTTATCGGATCGCCGGTATCTACTATGGCATAATCCTCTCCGGCCTTCAGGGTCAGTGGCGATGCTTCAGAAGCTCCTGCAGTCACTGATGCCGTGACTGCAATTCCGTCCATGGCTGCTGAGTTATAAAGTGGTGAAGAATAGATCGCATATACGGCCTCATATGTGATCCTGCCAAGAGCATCTATGACCCTTATCTTTTCTGAATGCGGCTCCGCAGCTCCACCGAGAGCCTTTAGGTATATTTCCTTTGCCTCTTCCACAGGTTTAGTAGTCAGATACAGATTTCTCTTCATTCCGCTCACCTTCACTTCCAGAGATGGACTTCCACGATGTCTCCGTCTTTAACACCTTCACGGTTCTCCTCCATCTCAAAGAAACCGTCAGCCAGGCTTACCGGCGATATCATGCCCGATCTGGCAAACACAGGTACCGCCTCAGGTATGTCTCCGTCTTTCAGAGTAACAAGCTGGAAAGTTCTCCTGCCTGGAGCCGAAGGTATGTTTGTCTTTACCATGGCTTTTATTGTTATTTCCGGGTTCTGGCCCGTCATGCCGCGCCACAGTCTTATCAGCAGCTGTTCATAAACAATGAGTGCAGCCGCAGG
The DNA here is from genome assembly GCA_017510725.1 of Mogibacterium sp. Taxonomy (GTDB): domain Bacteria; phylum Bacillota; class Clostridia; order Peptostreptococcales; family Anaerovoracaceae; genus Crickella. The sequence goes on from JAFWMD010000023.1 coordinate 24,836, forward strand.
GTGTCCGGGGAGCCCTATGAACAGAGTTGCGCTCCTTTTGTCGAAACCCGTTATGGTTGGCTTGCCCGGTTTTGCAGCAATGCCGTGGGTCAGCACTCCGCAGTCCGCTGCCCTTTCTATGAGTTCAGCAGTCATGTCCTTCTTGCCCTGGGAGCTCCCTCCGGACATTACTATTACATCGCTGTCAGCCTTTGCGGTTTCAAGTAAGGCAGCTATTACCGCATCATCATCCCTGGCTGATACGGTCCTCACTACTTCAAGACCTTCAGCAGTACTCCGCGCCGCTATTGTATATGAATTGATATCACGTATCTGTCCCGGACCAGGTGTCTTCTCAGGGCTGACAAGCTCATCCCCGGTAGAAATCACCGTCACCTTCCATGGCACAAATACCGGAACTTCAGTGATGCCTGCGGCAGCAAGAACACCGATATCCTGAGGCCTCAGCCGTCTGCCTTTTTCCAGCAGCATATCGCCTTCAGCAACATCTTCACCTACACGTACGATGTTTTCTCCTGCCGATACGGATTTCGATACTGCAAGCATTCCGCTGCCGAAAGGTTCACAGTACTCCACCATAACGACGGCATCCGCACCGTCCGGCACATATCCTCCGGTCGGTACATATATGCACTGACCTGCCTCCAAAAAAAGACCCGAAGAGTCCGTGCCGAGCAGCACCTCTCCGGTAATCTTAAGGAATGAAGGCACCATATCTCCTGCCGCACCAAGATCCCTGCTCCTGACGGCATATCCGTCCATTATAGACCTTCTGTACGACGGAATGTTTTCCTTCGATATTATGTTACGAGCAAGGACGCGGCCAATGGAGTCATGCAGGCTCACTGTCTCAGTACGCGGCATTATACTTCCGCATACATCCTCCAGTTTTCCTCTTGCAGCGTCAATGGTGTCAACTCTAAGCAGATCCATGGCGTGATCCTCCTCAGTGCCTTGCGCACTCGCCCGTCCGTCCGAGCATTATCTCAAGTCCGTGCTCAAGCGGGTGCATCAGGAACTCCAGGCACTCTCTGACCGCCTTCGGGCTTCCGGGCAGATTTATAATGAGGGTATCCCTCCTGATGCCTGCCGTCGCTCTTGACAACATGGCCGTCGGTGTCTTGGTCATAGAATAAGCTCTTATCGCTTCAGCTATTCCCGGAGTCATTCGTTCGCATACTTCTGCAGTCGCTTCCGGAGTTCTGTCCCTCTTCGAAAAGCCTGTTCCGCCTGTCGTAAATATTACGTTTACCTGTCTCTGGTCGGCAAGCCTCATCAGTTCCCTCTTGAGCAGTGCCGGCTCATCGGGTATGAGCACTCCTTCTATCACTTTATATCCGGCTGCTGTAAGTATCTCGCCGATCAGCGGTCCGCTTTTGTCCTCACGCTCTCCGGCCGCGCCTTTGTCAGAAAGGGTTATCCATGCTGCCGTGAACGGCCTGTCCGGAGCAGCTTCTATCAGATCGATCTTATCACCGGCCTTCACAGTGCCTCCTTCAATGACCTCCGTGAACACACCCTCTCTTGGCATAATGCAGTCGCCTACCTGCTGATATATGGCACAGTGATCGTGGCATTCCTTTCCTATCTGCGTGAGTTCCAGAAGAGCATCGCCGATTCTGAACCTCGTACCAACAGGAAGATTTCTCAGATCAAAACCCTCACAAATGATGTTCTCGCCAAAAGCACCAAAATCCACCTCAGCGCCTCTCTTTCGAAAGGCCTCTATCTTCTCGAGCGCAAGCAGGCTCACCTGTCTGTGCCATTTTCCGGCGTGGGCATCTCCCTCGATGCCCCAGTCCGGGATGAGCTTTACAGAAGGCACTGCAGCCTTCTGTGTACCCTTCTTTTCACTTATACAAACAGCAATCACTTTGCCGGTATTTCCCATTCCTCTAGCCTCCTATCTGTGACATCAGACGGTGCTCCGTACGTCCGTCATCTTCAAAGTGTTTCTCATCAAAGCAGTGTTCCTCAGGCTTTTCGAGTATGGCTGTGCGTATTGCTTCTCTCAGCTCCATGTCCGTGCCTGCAAGATATGGTTTCAGATCCGTACCCGCTTCGTAACACAGGCATGGTTTGAGCTGTCCCTGTGATGTCAGCCTCACTCTGTTACACTCCGAGCAGAACTTGCCGCTGAGCGCGCTGATGAAACCTATTGCTCCGGGCACACCCGCTCTTCTGTAATATACAGCCGGCCCGTTTCCATGAACGCTGCTGTCCGGTTCAAGATCCGGCCATTTATCGCAAAGCATGCGAAGGATCTCCTCATTGGATACTCCTCTGGAGCTGTATCCTGCCCCTACAGGCATTATCTCGATGAAACGGACATCCACTCCATGAATGAATGCCATATCTGCCAGCCCGTTTATTTCATCCTCATTGAAGCCCTTCTGCATCAGGCAGTTCACCTTTGTCTTTATACCTGAAGCAGCAGACAGCTCAACAGATCTGAGAGTTTTTGCCAGCTCTCCCCCTCCGGTAATGTACGCAAACATTTCCGGATCCAGGGTATCAAGGCTTATGTTTATGCCGTCTACCCCAATCTCCTTAAGTTCATCTATATAACGATCGAGCGTCTGTCCGTTCGTTGTGACCGTGACCTCTTCGATCCCGTCTGTCGCTTTGATGTTTCTTATCAGATCAGTACATCCGAGCCTCACAAAAGGCTCTCCGCCGGTGATTTTTATCCTGTTTATTCCAAGGTCTGCGGCAACCCTGCAGATACGTTCGATCTCTTCATAAGTAAGTATCTTGGACATGGATACCTTTTCACAGCCATCAGGCATGCAGTACCTGCACCGCAGGTCGCACCTGTCTGTGATCGAAACACGCATATAATCTATTTTTCTGCCGTATTTATCAGTCATTATCAGAATGTAAAGTCTCCGCTCTTGCCGCCTGTTTTTTCCACGAGATGTATGTTCTCTATGACCATGCGCTTATCTATGGCCTTGCACATGTCGTAAATGGTGATAAGTGTAACGCTGACACCTGTCAGTGCCTCCATCTCAACGCCTGTCTTTCCGTCAGTGACAGCTGTACAGATAGCTTTTATTGTACATGCCTCCTCATCTGCCTCGAAAGTCACTTTCGCATTCGTCAGGCTTAAAGGATGGCACATCGGGATCAGATCTGATGTGCGCTTTGTTGCCATGATCCCGGCTGTCTGAGCAACAGTGAATACATCCCCCTTCTTTATCTTCTTACCGAGGACGGCGTCCATCACATCGCGGGAAACACTTATAGTTCCCTCAGCAGTCGCGCTTCTTCTGGTGATCTCCTTATCCGAAACATCGACCATGAAAGCGTTGCCCTTTTCATCAAAATGTGTGAATCCGTTCATTTCTGTTCCCCTTTCACGATCAGATCCGTTATGCGTCTGCGGCACCTGCTTCCCTGGCATTTTCCAAAGCCTGCGCCTGTGCGCCTTTTGACAGACTCGAAGTCATGCGCGCCTCTTTTTACAGCCTCCAGTATCTCCGCTTTCGTAACATCCATGCATGAGCAGATGACCTCACCGTATGCGCTGTCCCTGCCTATAAGTTCAGCACGTTCATCATAACTGAGGTCACGCGCCCTGGTTATCGCCTTTCTGTGCGGATCAAAGGCTGCGTTTGGATCCGTTTTCCCCGCATGCGCAGCTGCCCTTTCAGCAACCATCTTACCAAGTTCGTTTGAGAAAGTCAGTCCCGGAGTTTTTATTCCAATCAGGCTGAAAAGACCGTCATCCTCAGTTATCCTTATATCCTTTATGTTGTCTTCTCTCTTTATTACATCGCCCTCACTGAGCGAAACGTAATATGGGTTCGGTCTTAGAGAACCGAAAGTCCTTATCTGCCTGCTGAGATCGGCTTCAGGTACTATTTCTGCGCACAGTTCCTTAAGGGCATCCAGTCCGCCCCGGTCAGTCCTCATGCCGCACTCCTGAACCTCTTTTTCCGATGCCTCTCTGTTTGTAGGACCTATAAGAAGATTACCGTCTACAGTCGGAACGAGAGTGAGCCCCTTTCCGTCCTCTCCTTCATGGAAGATCACATGATCTACGACGCTGCCCGCTGACCTGTCTAGCACAATATAATCGGCTGCTGTAGGAAAGAGTCTGATAAGAGGTTTTTCGCTCATCTCTCTGATGCTGTCCGATGAAAGCCCGGCTGCGTTTACTACCGTCTTCGCAAAGTATGTCTCTCCCTGCGTTTCTACAGTAAAACCGCTGTCATTTCTTTTTACATCAGTTACGCAGCTGCCGAATATGAACTGCGCTCCGTTATCTCTCGCATTCTCATAGGCAGCTATGCATAGCTCCCATGGATCGACTGTGCCTGTTTCTGAAGAGTACAGCGCGCTCGTTATGCCTTTTGCAAGCACGGGTTCCATGGCTTCGGCTTCGCTTCCGCTCAGAAGTCTCAGCCCCTTTACGCCGCCTTCGATGCCGTCCCTGTACTTGCGTGCAATGACAGCATCAGCTTTCGGACCGTAGCTTATCATAAGCGAACCCGGACGTCTGAAAGGCACTTCGAGCTCGCTGCATAGCCTGTCGAACTCTTCGTTGGCCTGCACGCAGAGCTTGTGCTTTTCTGATCCGGGCTTATGGTCGTAACCGCTGTAAATGATGCCTGTATTGGCTTTGGATATGCCGCGGCAAACATCGTCCTCCTTTTCGAGGACGATGACGTCAATGTCATATCTGGTCAGGTTTCTTGCAGTGAAGCACCCGAGCAGACCCGCACCTATAATCATCACATCCGTTTTTATCATCTGCCGCCTTTCCTTTTTCCATTTGTAAATATATCTCATTTGCAGATGAGCTTCAATCGTGTTAGCATTTTGAAAATGGCACAAAGGATCTTAAATATGGCACAAGTTGGAACAGTCAAAACGGATATACTGATAGTAGGCGGCGGTGCAGCGGGAATGGCTGCTGCAGCTGCGGCTTCTTCTTCGGGTGTTTCGGTGACAGTCGCAGATGACAGAGAGATTCCGGGAGGCGTACTGAACCAGTGCGTCCACAGCGGTTTCGGCCTTGGCAGATACGGAAAAGAGATGACCGGACCGGAGTACGCTGACGAAGAATTCAGGCGTTTTGATGAGTCATCTGCGATCTATATGCCGGGCTGCCGTGTGCTGTCTCTGTTTCCGGACAAAACGGCGCTGGTATCGTCTACGGACGGGCTCAGCAGGATCAGCTTTGACGAATGCATACTCGCTGCAGGATGCATGGAAAGATCCCTGTGGTCGCTTCCGGTATCGGGAACAAGGCCTGAAGGAGTATATACCGCCGGAGAAGCACAGGAAATGATCGAACTGGGTGGATTCGACATAGGCAGCCGAATTTTCATTCTGGGCAGCGGCGACATCGGACAGATAATGGCACGCAGATTCGTCCAGCTTGGAAAGACTGTGGTCTGCATGGCCGAACAGAACGACCACATCGGCGGAATGAAGCGCAATCAGGAGGAATGCATACGAGCGTATGATATCCCGGTATTACTTAATTCCACTGTGACTGAGATACACGGCTATCCCGCTCTTACGGGAGTAACACTTCATCATCTCGACAGCGGCAAAAATGAATTAATCGGATGTGATACCCTTATAACGGCTCTCGGACTGGAGCCGGATAAATCTCTTGCAGAGGGATTAGAGACAGCGGACGGGTATCCGCAATGGCTGCACTTCTGCGGAAATGCCGACTTCGTGCATGAGATCGCAGACAGTGCTTCAGCACAGGGGGAAAAGCTCGGTATCACCGTTGCCGGGCGCATACTGAACAAAAGAAAAGAGGTATGAGATGGCAGAGATAAAACCAAGACACAGCAGAAACATCCCTGCCCTGTCCGAGGCGGACATGGAAAAGCTTGCAGGGAGCAAGGTCCTCGTAGTGGGCTGCGGCGGACTCGGCGGCAATATAATCGAATATCTTGCCAGGGCCGGAGTCGGTGCGCTTAAAGTAGTTGACGGCGATGTATTTGAAGAATCAAACCTCAACAGACAGATACTGAGTACTTCTGAGAACATTGGCCAGAAGAAGGCTCTTGCAGCTGCTGAACGCGTCAGGGCTGTTGACCCTTCCATAGATGTCACCCCGGTATGTGAGTTTCTTACAAAAGAAAACGCATCCGCACTGATGGCGGATGCGGATCTGGTCGTTGATGCTCTCGATAACGCTGCCGCAAGACTCGTTCTTGAGGACGCTGCTGCTGAAGCAGGACTCGCGATAGTTCATGGTGCCATCTGCGGATGGGACCTGCAGGCAATGCTTGTGCCGCCGGGTTCGGGGCTTCTGCACCAGATGTATCCCGAAGGCTATACGCCTGCATCAAAGACTTCCCTGCCCGTAACTCCGGCAATATGCGCTGCGATAGAGGCATCGACAGCTATCAGATATCTCTGCGGCCTGGATGTGCCGCTCGAGAAAAGCCTGCTGATCGGCTCAATCGCCGATATGAGTTATGACATCATTCACTTTGCAGATTGAAGTAATCTATCATTGACTTTCTGAAGGCACCTCCCAGTATGGAGAGGTGCTTTTCTCTTTTGAAGCATGCCTTCATCTGTCTTGAAAACCTGTCATCAGTCAGGTGAAGCAGTTTGATCCTGCTGTCATTGCGGTAAATCTCCGCGCTCCCCTCCGGAACAAATCCGCAGGCAATGCCATTGGATATCATCTGCCTGTGAAGATCTCTCGAATCCACAAAGTTGACCGAACTCATCTTCACGGTCTGCGCGAGGCAAACGTGGTAAGGATACTCATACTCCAGCTTATGGTTAAGAAACAACATCGGAAGTCCATCCATCAGCTTGACAGGCAGCGATACCCTCTCAGCCAGAGGATTATCGTTCCTGACGGCAAACAGGTATTTTTCGGTATAGAAGTCTATGCCTTTGAACTTTCGGTACTTGAGCTCGTCAGGATAGATGATAAGGTCATATTTATTGATGTCAGGCAGTTCATCTCCGTCAGGAATCGTATCTACTGCATATTCCACTTCAGGATAAGAGACCTTGAAAATCGACATGAAAGTGAACAGGTGCGGATTGGTTCCCACAGCACAAATCTTTATAAGATTGTCATCACCTGTCGACATGTGCCTGAGATCCTTTGTAACGGTCTCCGTTTCCTGAAGAATGCGGTCGCAGCTCTGGAGAAATCTCTTTCCGGTATCGTTAAGAACCAGCTTTTTGCCGTGTCTGTCAAAAAGCTTCGTTCCCAGCTCTTCCTCAAGCGTGAAAATGTTCTTTGAAATCGAAGACTGCGAGGTGTGCATCAGCTCCGCTGCCCTCGAAACATTCTCCAGCTTGGCCACTATTGCGAAATATCTCAAATTCTGTATGTTCATGATGCCTGAATTATATTCTGTGCTTATTCCAAAAAGCAATATGGAACGCATCATCCGATATTATTTTGAGGAATATCTTTGTATTAAAATAAATACGTAGATATTAGTTCTTTTATAAAAAGTATTTATAAGGGAGGTGAAGGGCCTTTTTTGTGCCCGCGATATTATGAAACAGTTAGTGATAAAGCCGGAAAAGTGCATCGGCTGCCGTACATGCGAACTTGCATGTTCATTCGGCCACTATGGTGAGTTCAACCCTAAGTACGCCAATGTACATGTATTCGAGTATGAGAAAGCTGCTGTAGCCATTCCGATGATGTGCCTTCAGTGTGAAGAGCCTTCATGCATGAAGGTATGTCCTGTTAAAGCCATCACCCGTAATGAGTACAACGCGGTTGTCATCAATTACAACAAGTGCATCGGCTGCAAGATGTGCGAGAATGCATGCCCGCTCGGCAACATCTCGTATCATCCTACTCTCAAGAAGGTATTCAAGTGCGACCTGTGCGACGGTGATCCTAAATGCGTCAAGTTCTGCCCTGGTCACGCGCTCGAATTCGTAGATACGGATGCTATCCACGATAAGAGGGCTGCAGTAAGCGCACAGTACAGAGATCTTATCGGAGAGGAGGCGTAATGATGAATAACGGATATGTTGGAAAGATCCTCCGCGTAAACCTTGAAAGCGGAAAAATCACAAAAGAGCCTCTCAACGATAAAAGCGCACATGATTTCGTAGGCGCAAGAGGACTGGGAACAAAATATTTCTGCGATGAGTGCGATCCTAAGTGCGATGTGTTCGGACCTGGCAACAACCTCATCTTCATGACAGGCCCTCTGACAGGTACATTTGCAACATCAGGCGGACGTTACAACGTCATCTGCAAGTCCCCTCTCACAGGCACCATCGAGGCTTCCAACTCAGGCGGCCACTTTGGTCCGGAGCTCAAATATGCCGGATATGACGGCATCATCTTTGAGGGCATTTCAGAAAAGCCTGTATATCTCTACATCAATGATGATTGTGTAGAGCTGAGAGACGCTGAAGCCATCTGGGGCATGGACGTATTTGACTCCACTGAAGCACTCTATGCTGAATGCGGAGAGAACTTCAGAGTAGCTACAATCTCCAAGGCTGCGGAAGAAGGTGTTCTCTTTGCAGGCATCATGAACGACAAGCACCGTGCTGCCGGAAGAGGCGGTACAGGCGCTGTAATGGGCTCCAAGAAGCTCAAGGCAATTGCTGTAAAAGGAACCAAGTCAGTCAAGGTAGCTCATCCTGATGCATTCTTCAAGGAATGCGCGGACGCAAGAGCAACTCTGGCCGCACATCCTGTAACAGGCGCCGGACTCGGACAGCTCGGAACCATGATCCTCGTAAACATCGTAAACGGTGTTGGCGGACTTCCTGTAAACAACGGCCGTGACGGAGCTCTCTTCCCACAGGCTGACGAAATCTCCGGCGAAACTCTCGCAGCAAAACACCTGATCCGCAACAAGGGCTGCTTCGGCTGCTCCATCGGCTGCGGCAGACTCGTAGACATCGCTGAAGGCGCATTCAAGTCCAGAGGTGAAGGTCCTGAGTACGAAGCTGGCTGGTCATTCGGATCTGACTGCGGTGTAGAAGATCTCGGAGCTGTATGTAAGGCAAACTTCCTCTGCAACCAGTATGGTCTCGACCCTATCACAATGGGTGCTACCATCGCATGCGCAATGGAGCTCTTCGAGATGGGATGCATCAAGGAAGAAGAAGTCGGATTCCCTCTGAGGTTCGGTGATGCCCAGGCCATGGTCGACGCTACCATAATGACATGCAAGGGCGAAGGCTTCGGAAAGATCCTCGGCCTCGGCTCATACCGCATGGCTGAAAAATACGGTCACCCTGAACTCTCGATGTCCGTAAAGAAACAGGAAATGCCTGCTTACGACGGACGTGCCATCCAGGGTATCGGCCTCAACTACGCTACATCCAACAGAGGCGGCTGCCACGTAAGAGGATACATGATCTCCCCTGAGGTCCTCGGTATCCCTGTAGCGATGGATCCGCTGGTAACAGAAGGCAAGGCTGCACTGCTCAAGGTCTTCCAGGATCTGACAGCACTTTGCGACTCCTCCGGAATCTGCCTGTTCACAACATTCGGACAGGGACTGCCTGAGATTGCAGGAATGCTGAGAGAAGCATGCGGCTGGGATGATGAGTCTGACGAAGACATCCTGCTCAAGGGCGAGCGTATCTGGAACCTCGAAAAGAAGTTCAACATCGTAGCGGGCATCGAGAAGGATACTCTCCCTCCTCGTCTGCTCAGAGAAGAGCTCAAGAACGGACCTGCCAAGGGCAAGGTAAACGAGCTCCATACGATGCTTAAGGAATACTATGAGGTCCGCGGCTGGGATGCTGACGGTATCCCTACTCCTGCAAAGGATGCTGAACTTGGCCTCAACCAGTAAACTCTGATATTATCTGATAAATCCATCCAGATGATCCGGAGGCGGCACATGTCGCTTCCGGATTTGGTGCATTATCAAAGGAGGTCAGCCATGACAGTAAAATTTTTCGCATACTACCGTGATCCGGGGTTTGCCGGATGCAAGGAGATGGAATGGCCCGGAAAAGCAGATACAGTCATCGATCTTTGTCGTCAGATTGCGGACAGGTTCGGCGATAAATTCCGTTCGGAGCTGCTTACTCCCGACGGAAATGGTATCAGCGACCGATCTATTGTCATGGTCAACGGGCGACGCATAGATTTCATCGGCGGCCCGGAAGCTCCTCTTAAAGGCACCGATACCGTACTTGTATTCCCTGTTGTAGCAGGGGGCTAAACAGAAAGGCTGGTACGAACAATTGCCTGTTAATGTAGATAAAATAAAAAAGATCCTGCAGAGTTATCCTGCCGACCAGCATTACAGCCTGGCCATCATGCAGGATCTGCAGCATGAATTCCAGTATATTCCAAGAGAAGGGCTCGAGGCACTTGCAGAATATCTGAGCGTGCCTCTCTCCTCTCTCTATTCCATGGCGACCTTCTATAAGGCTCTTTCACTCAAACCTAAGGGAAAGCATATAATCAAGCTTTGTGACGGCACTGCCTGCCATATCCGCGGTTCGATGACGCTCGTAGAAGGTGTCACACGTGTTCTGGGCATCTCCGACGGTGAAACAACAGAGGACGGTCTCTTCAGCCTTGAACTGGTGAACTGCCTTGGTTCGTGTGCCCTGGCTCCGGTCATGGTCGTAGATGACACATACTACGGCAAGATGACAATGGAAAAGCTCCCGGGCGTGATCGAATCTTACAGGAAGGAGGGCTAGAAGATGAAAACCATTCGTATTTGCTGCGGCACCGGTTGTCTTGCCAACGGCAGCGCCAAGGTCGCAGAAGAGTTCGAACGTCTGACAGCCGGAGATGGCAGCGTCTTTGTTGAATGCGATATAAAGCGCACCGGATGCAATGGTTTCTGTGAAAACGGACCTCTTGTAACCATCCTTCCTGACGAGATCTCCTATTACCATGTCAAAGTGTCCGACGTAAAGGATATCCTGGAAAAAACCGTTCTTCACGGAGAACTGGTGGAAAAGCTTCTGTATAGAAATGATAAAGGCGAATTTGTCAGGAGTCAGGACGAGAATCCGTTCTACGCCCCTCAGATGAAGATTGCCCTTCGCAACATAGGAAAGATCTCGCCTGCTCATATAGAAGATTATATCGCTTCAGGCGGATATGAAGCTCTTAAAAAGGCTCTTGGCATGACTCCTGAGGAAATAATCGACGAGATCGACGCATCGGGACTCAGAGGACGCGGAGGCGCAGGCTTCCCTACCGGACGCAAATGGCGCACTGCCCTGGGCTATGACAATTTTCCTAAATACGTTGCCTGCAATGGCGATGAAGGCGACCCGGGCGCATTCATGGACAGATCCATACTCGAGGGAGATCCTCACAGCGTAATTGAAGGTCTGGCTATCTGCGCGCTTTCCATTGGAGCCGAGCAGGGATATCTCTATATCCGTGACGAATACAACCTGGCTGTAAAGAACATCCGCAAGGCTCTTGCTGACGCGGAAGCTGCCGGTTTCATCGGTGACAATATCTGCGGAACAGGCAGAAAGCTGCACCTCGAAGTCGTACGAGGCGGCGGCGCTTTCGTCTGCGGTGAGTCGACTGCACTGATGCAGTCAGTTGAGGGCAAGGTCGGTGAGCCTCGCGCTAAATATATCCGCTCCGTACAGAGAGGTCTGTGGAACCAGCCTACAGTACTCAACAACGTCGAAACTCTCGCTAACGTGCCTTACATCATCAGTCACGGCGGTGCATCCTATGCCTCTGTCGGTACAGAGAAGAGCAAGGGCACCAAGGTATTCGCGCTTGTAGGAAAAGTCAAGAGAACAGGCCTTGTTGAGGTCCCTATGGGCACTACTCTTCGCGAGCTGATATTCGATATCGGAGGAGGCATCAAAGGCGACAGACCGTTCAAGGCCGTTCAGACAGGCGGCCCGTCAGGCGGCTGCATTCCTGAAAGCATGCTCGATCTCCCTGTCGACTTCGACACACTGAAAGCATATGGAGCCATGATGGGTTCCGGCGGCATGATCGTCATGGACGACCGCAGCTGCATGGTCGACGTTGCGAGATACTATGTCAACTTCCTCTGCGGTGAGTCCTGCGGTAAGTGCACTCCATGCCGTGAAGGTCTCAAGCAGATGCTTGAGATCCTCACTGACATATGTGAAGGCAGAGGAAAAATGGAGGACCTCGACCTTCTTGAGGCCTTGGGCGAAACCATGATAGACTGCTCGCTCTGCGCCCTTGGAAAGTCAGCTCCTAACCCTGTACTCACTACTCTGAAATACTTCAGGGATGAATACGAAGCTCATATCCTTGAACACAGATGCCCGGCAGGTGTCTGCAAGGCTCTGACTACATTCAGAATTGACCCTGAAAAGTGCAGAGGATGCACCTCATGTGCAAGGGCATGCCCTGCCGGTGCCATATCAGGATCAGTCAAGCAGCCTCACAGCATAGACTCCAGCGTGTGCATAGCATGCGGAAGCTGCCGTGAGACCTGCAGGTTCGACGCAGTATTTACAGAAGGGAGGCAGGCATAATGATCATTAAAATAGATGGTAAAGAATGTACCTGCGAAAAAGGTGAATTCCTGCTTAACATTGCGCGCCGCAACGGCATCACCATCCCTACTCTCTGCCAGCACGATTCTCTCGAAGAAGGCATGGGCGCCTGCCGCCTGTGCATCGTTGAGGTCACAGACAGAGGCAGAAAGAGCGTCGTGGTATCCTGCGTATATCCAGTCAACGGCGAAATAGAGGTTGAAACAAACAGCGAGCGCATAAAACGTGAACGTGCCATGATCCTCACGCTGCTCGCCAAACGCGCACCGGAAAGCCCTGAGATCGCCAGAATGTGCAAATACTATAAAGTACCTGAAATCGACAGATTCGTTAAGGTGGATGGCGAGAAGTGCGTCATGTGCGGGCTTTGTGCAAAAGTATGTGCATCGCTCTCTGTAGGAGCCATTTCCACTGTAAACAGAGGCATAACCAAGGCTATCTCAACACCTTACGGTGACCCGAGCAGTGTCTGCATAGGCTGCGGTGCATGCGCAAAGGTATGCCCTACAAAGGCAATAGAAATGACCGAAGATTTCAACACCCGTACAATCTGGGGCAAGACATTTGATCTTGTTCACTGCGAACGCTGCGGAGAAGTCATCGGAACACAGGAGCAGATCGAAGAAGCAGCCAGAAGAAGCGGCAACGAGCCTGATTGCCTCTGCGACACATGCCGCAAGGAAAGAATGGCACGCGTAATGGCCAGCACCTTCGGCTATGAAGCTCTTTAAAAAATCATCCTGAACAGAGTAACAGCAAAACAGGCCGGGATCATTCCCGGCCTGCATTCTTGTTCTGTTGAGCTTATCCCCCTGCGGTCATGAAGCTAAGATAAAAGCGGTGATACAGTTCATCAGCATTATCTCCCGTGATTATGATCCGCGTCTGCGGCATTGTCATCGATCCAAGCTGTCTGCCGCGCAGCGGTATGACAGTGACATCAGGCTCATCACCGAAAAAAGTCTTTATACGCTCTGAATCTACTGCCCAGACTTCATCATACATCTCAAAACCTCTGATCATTGAGTCACTTTATGAATTCTATAGATTTGACCATTCTTACCCAGTATGCCGAATCTGACTTCGGGATTATAATACGGCACGGAAGGCTTTCTTCATCCAGCGGCTCTCCGTCAATTCCTATTGCCAGGTAGATATCGTGTTCAGTGAAATAATCATTCAGGAGCTTTACATCATATTCATCAGACCCATTGATTATTATTTTTGAGAAATCTTCCTTGCTTGCTCCATATGCCTTCAGTACGGTATCGAGTTCCGGGCCGGTCGCCCTCACCTTACCTATCTTGTCGCTCGTGCTTTCGGTCTTCAGCGTCCTGCACTCCATGGCCTTGAGATCAGCAATGGAAATACTTACAGGATCCTCCCCGATGCCTATAAGCTCTATCTGATCATTCTCATAGGCGCTTATATCTATATTATCTGTTCCGCACGCAGCAAGCATCACCGTGATCAGCAGACACATGATCACAGCAGCAGCTCTGCTTATTCGTGAATTTTTCCCGCGCCGTACATCCATAATGATTTATACATCAGTTCTCGATTACATAATACTTTCCGGTATCCGGATCGTAGTAAACCGTACCCATTTCCTCCAGGCCTTCTGTCGGATCTATGTTCTCATATGCTTCTTCGCCTATTCCGTTGACTTCATATTTGAGCCCTGAATCGTAGTTGATCTCACCGCGTTCAGTTATCTCAACGTTCCAGCTCATGATCAGTGCAAGAAGGATGCCGCAGGCAAAGACAAGCATCGCATCCGCCATGTTTCCGACTCCTTCCATCGGGCTGAAATCATCATCCCTGTACTTTACACGCAGGCCTTTACTTCTGTTCAGTCTCATGATTACGGCCTTCCTTCTTTCATTCGTTCCTGTGTCTGCTCTTCAAGAACTGTCTCCATCAATGTCTCCAGTGCGACCATGTAACTTTCATACCAGCCTTTGCGGATACCTGAGATTACATAAGATATTGCTCCGGTCACAAGTCCCGCTACCGTGGTGTCAAATGCAATAAGCAGTGAATCTGAAAGAGTCTTGGTATCTCCCTGTCCAAGAGCAATCAGTCCCGGACCAAGAGGAATAAGGGTACCCATCAGACCAAACATAGGTGCTACCCTTGCTACGATATCCGAAATCTTGGTGATCTTTCTGTAACGCGCTTCCTCGTCTGCGATCAGCTGACGTGCCAGCGCCTCACGCGTATTGTCCGGATAAGAACCTCTCCTGAGCAGGTATGTCAATGCCCTTTTCTGCCTTTTCAGGATCCGGGCACTGTTTATTGATACTTCCATTTCCTCAGAGTTCTTGCCCTGCAGAATGTCGATCAGTTCCGGAATACTTGTTTTCAGCTTACGGTGGTCCGTGAAAAATTCTGCAATAATGCTTCCGAGCATCACAACTGATACTGCAATAAGAAGTATCAGTATGATGATAGTAGGAATCTGCAGAGATTCACAGATCACTCTCAATACGTCTTTCACCGCTTCTGACATTTCTTTCTCCTTTTAGAAGTTCTTTCTGTAACGGATTATTCTCGCGACAGCACCTGAGCAGCAGAGCATTCCTGCTCCGGCTGCAGTGCCTGCAGCAGCTGCAGGGCTGTATGTACGCGCCTCATCGAGAGCCTGCGCGTCTTCATCCATTTTTTCCCTGATTTCCTCTGCAGGCGACACCTCGTCGACCACTACATCTCCCAGCACTATTTCGTGATACTTTACTGAAACAGGCTGTGCCTTGCTTTCTGTGTCCGGCGTAACGCTTTCCTCTGCAGGATTTGTTTTTTCTGCACTACTGCTGCTTTTGTTGCTTGCTTTTGTATTATTCTTCTTTGGCGGCTCCCTTACCGGCTCCTCGTTTTTCTCTTCGTCGGTCTCTTCATCATCCCCGATGCCGTTAATGGTAATGGAAGCCCTGGTCCCATCAGGCGCGATTGCCGTGATAGTTACGGTACCCTGTTTATGCACTGTAACCTCACCATCGCTGTCGACTTCAGCGATCGACTCATCGCTGCTGATCCAGGTCAGGTCATCAGCTGTGTAATCCTCAGCAAACAGCTTATCGACATCAAGATGCGCAGAGATCTTCTTCACGCTTCCTACTTCGATATTGGGATCATCCAGATCAAGACTGAGCCCTTTTATAGGCGAGCCGGAAAGAGTGATATCTATTCCGTAAATGCTGTGGCAGGATTCCATGGACGTTATGTCACCGCCATTGTCACTCGGATTAGTCATCTTACCTTCCCTGAGGTCGCCCTGACCCATGCAGAACCTGTAAGTCTTTTTGGTGTCCATCTGAAGCTCTTCCGCATGAATGCCCGGTTCCTTTGACTCCCCGAACTGAAGTGCAAGTATGGCCGGAACGGGCTCCATCCCTTCTGTAGCTCCCTCGAGCGGAGTCAGAGCATTCCCCGCTTCATTTCTTTCATATAGAGACGAAAGATTCGGATAATAATATTTCTTTGCAGTAAGATGCCTTTCGACCGTAAAGTTGCGGGTATAGCCATCTGTCGTCCTGAAAGTGATATTTTTTATTGAGCCCGGGTCTATCCGCGACTGCTTTATTATAGTCATGACTTCCGGTCCGTGAGCCGCCATGCTCATTACAGTCCCTACTCTGGTAATATTTGAGTAATAGTACGTACGTGCGCCCATAGCTTCCAGCTGGTTTCTTGTAAAGCGTGCCTTTTCACGTATTTTGTCGCCTATCTCACCATAGTACTGTACCCGGACCACAAGAACATCGCCGGCTGTTTCCGCATATGCCAAAGCCGGCAGCACCCACAGGAACTGAGACAGCAGCAACAGCACTGCAGCCATACCTGCCAGTATTCTCGATGTCTTATGTCCTTTTTTACCCCTGCCCATTTTCAGGATCAATATCCCAGTTCTTCCCTGCTGAATGACCTGCCGTACGCAAGTTCATAAAAAGCAGAAACATTATCTTCGAGATCTTTTTCACTCATAAGTTCCGGATACATAACCGACATCATGTAATCGATCCCCAGAACACTTATGACCCCCGGAAATTCCCATGAATCTCTTTCAGATGGAATCACCACCACATGCCTGTTCTTTACTGCTTTCAGCTCTGACCATGCCGGATCCTTATATATATCATCCGCCGTGTATACAGAGCTTTCACTTCCGGAGATGAATATGAAATCCGGATCCCATTTGAATATCTGCTCCGCTCCTGCTGTCGGCCACAGCTCCGTTGCTTTGAGATCCGCAGCACAGTTTACGGCTCCTGCAGTCTCGAGCATCTTACCCTGCAGCATGGATCCGTCAGCTACCTTTCCGATCGATGATCCCATGACTATGGCTGTTTTGCGGTCTTCATCGCTTATGGAATCCGAGAGTCTGCGGGATCTGGCTACACTGCTCTGATAATGATCAATAAGCTTTTGAGCTTTCTCTTCTGCCCCGCATACCTTGCCAAGAAGGTCGAGCGCAGTTACCATTTCCTCCGGTGTTTCGACGCTGATGCCTATTGCAGGTATTCCGATTTTCTGCACTGCTTCCAGGGTCTCGACATCCGAAGCCTTGTGTATGAAAAGATCAGGCTCAAGCTCTGCAAGAGCTTCTATATCTGCAACACCCTTGCCTACATCCGTGCATTCCTTCAGAGACGGCTGTATCTCTTCAAGGAACGGCTCCGACTTGCCTATACCGGTGATACGGTCTCCCATGTCGAGATTGATGAGGAATCTGATCACTACCCTGTAGCATAGAGCTATGGACTGTGGATCTCTTGCCACAGCAACCTCTCTTCCGGCCTGATCGACCACTGTGATTTCAGTCTCTGTCTCTGAAACGACCGTGCCTGCTGCACTGCTGCCTTCCGGAGTACTTACCCCGGGTTTACCGGCACATCCGGCCATTAAAACCGAAGAAAGCAGAAGCAATACTGCTATCGCCAGGGCTGCATGCTTTTTCATAATCCAGGTACGAGACATGCCGCCCTCCCAAGTTCCTCTATGTATCTTATCCTTATATCCATGCCGTACACCTCGCTCAGATTCTCTTCAGTAAGAATATCCGAGCTGCTTCCCTGCACCACTGTACCGTCTTTGCTGACGATAGCGGCCTGATCTCCCAGGAGAAGCGCATGATCGGGGTTATGCGTAGTGATCACCACAGAGTAGCCTTCAGATGCCATCTGTTTGATCCTGCGCAGTGTACGATGCTGATTGCCATAGTCAAGATGAGCTGTAGGCTCGTCGAAGAGAATGGCCTCCGGGCTCTGTACGATTGCCCGCGCTATAAGGAGCTGCTGCCTTTCTCCGCCGCTTATATCCAGATATGACTTATCTGCGATATGGCTTAACCCCATGTTCTCAAGAACTTCGCGGCATTGCTGCTCCTCAGCGGCTGATGGTCTGCTGAAGAGTCCCGTATGCGGAGCTCTTCCCATAAGCACAAAATCTATTACCTTATAGTCAAATGCCGGTACATGCATCTGAGGCACGAATCCGGTCAGCTTTGCTATTTCCTTTTCACCCATTTCACTCAGGTCCCTGCCGCACAGTCTGACAGTGCCTGAGGTAGGCTTTAAAATCCCGGCCATGCACGAAAGCAATGTGGTTTTTCCGGCACCGTTAGGTCCGAGTATGCAGAGTATCTCACCCTTATGCAGGCAAAGAGAGACCCCTTTGAGCACATCGCGCTCATAGCCGGGATACCTGAAGCTTATATTTTCAACTTCGTAAATTGCTTCGCCCATTTTCGCTTATTCTAGTTTAATATGCGGCGCTGACGGTACAGCAGCCATGCAAAGAACGGAGCTCCGATCAGTCCTGTCAATATGCTCACAGGCATCTCTGCAGGACCTGCCATCCTCGTTACCGTATCCACAAAAAGCATGAAAATGCTTCCGATTATCATCGATGCCGGGAGCAGCGTTCTGTTATCCGAACCGGCAAGCATGCGGCCGAAATGCGGTATGACCAGACCTACCCATCCGATAGTTCCTGATATACATACAGCTCCTGCAGTCAGCACTGTTGAACAGACGATGCAGATACCCCTCAGCACGCTTACTCTCGCGCCAAGGCTCTTTGCCTCCTGCTCGCCGAGCGACAGAATATTGATCCACCATGACATGGCGATCAGAACAGCTGCTGCTGAGACCGTAAGCGGCAATATGCTCAGAACCGCTATATTGTCTACATAGGCAAAGCTTCCCAGCTGCCAGTACGTTATTGCAGCAAGCTGTGTCTCAGGATCGGCTATATATTTAATGAAGCCAAGTATGGACGACATCGCTCCGCCTACTATTATTCCTGCAAGTACAAGCATGATGCCTGACTCACTTCTCAGCATTTTAGGAATGAGCATCGTTACGGCAACAGCCAGAAGTCCTCCGGCAAAAGCCGTTATCTGTACCATGACTGAAGAAAACGACAGCAGTATCGCTATGGCTGCTCCTACACAGGCTCCGCCTGAAACACCAAGAAAGTCCGGGGATACCAGCGGGTTTTTAAAGATGCCCTGATAAACTGCACCGGACAGGGCCAGAGCAGCACCGACTATTACTGCCGCCATCACTCTCGGCAGTCTTACTCCGACAAGCATGTTCTCATCCATTCCGTCCCAGGAAGGCTGAGCGCCAGTCAGCTTACCGGCCAGTATCTTCAGACACTCTCCCGGTGATATCTGATACTTTCCAACACAAAGGCAGGCCAGTATCAAAGCCAGCAGCACAACAAAAAGTACAGGAATGATCAACCTGCTGTTATGTTTGTTGCCCTGTAACTGTACCTGACTGCCCTGCATTTATCTCTTCCGTCTTAATATAGATATAAGTATTTTATCACAACAGCTCTCCCTGCATGTGGGAGAGCTGTTGTTTCTTCATATGAATTGTCAGAATAAGAACCTGCGGGCACCTTTATTTGACCTTGATCCTGACGGTTACAGTCTTGCTTGCCGGCTTGTGATTGTCACCACCCGCTGCAGTGACCCTGACCTTGATTTTATAGGTTCCTTTTCTGGTTTTCTTTTTGACAGTGATCTTGCCCGTCTTTGAGTTTATCTTCAGCTTTTTACTTCCGCTTAATTTCTTGAAGGCAGTTGCTCCAACAGCATTTGTCACTGTTATAGCTTTAACTGTCTTTTTGGACTTCCTGAGTGCCTTTGCCCTGACAGTCTTTTTCTTAACAGTTACCTTCATTGGATTTGCGGATTTCTCAACGAGAGCAGCTTTTGCATTTTCAAGTGCTTTCCTGGCTGCATCGATCTCGTCTGTGGTCGCATTCGGATCACTCATTACAGCCTGAGCTTTAGTAAATGCTGATTCAAAGGCCATGTAAGTCGAAGCAGTGTACTTTGAAGCAGTGTATCCACCTGTCGCAGCTTTCACTATGGTATCAGCAAGAGCTTTAACCGACTCTGCAGCTCCCTTGATTTCCGCTGCTGCAAGCTTGGCTTCTGCAGCCTCGAGTTTCTCAACAGTACCTGCAGGAAGCTGTGCCTTCTGCTCATCTGTCAGTGAAGCATAGTCTGCACGTGCCTTTTCGATTGCCGCCTTGTCATCCACAGTGACTGTATCCGGAAGTTCATTGATTTCTCCGGCAACTTCTTCAGGAGTTACAGCCGGCTCATCACCGCCTCCGGTCTTTGCATTTACTACGATCTTATTAACATCCTTAGCCCAGTAGCTCTTGTTGTTATCAGTCTCAGCAAACTGTCCTACGATTACCTTCTGGACTTTGTCTGCTCCTTCGGTCCAGATAAACATAGCCTTGTTGCCTTCACGGTCTTCCGTGAGTGCCTGTTTTGCCGTATATGTTATCTTATGACCATCTGTTGAGTAGATATCTACAGAGTCTACCTCTGCTCCTTCTTTCATGCCGATGACATCGCTGAAGATGTTCTCAAGAGTTGCACCCTGTACGTCGGATGTTCCTGTTGTTCCCGAGGAGTTCATCCAGCTGAAAGTTGCGTCTGTTTTCACGATACCTTCTGCATTCTTGATGCCCTTGATTGAGAAGTATCCGTCTCTTGCCAGCGCATCACCTGTGACTGTCAGCGCAGCATCCTCCGGTGTAGCATCACCTGCAGGTTCGACTGACGGTTCGTCACCGCTGCCCTGCGGCTCATCGCCAAGCACGAGCAGGCCTCCGGAAGTACCGACATATGCAGTACCTTCATTCCAGAAGTCTATGCTGTAGACATTGTTCATGTTGGCAGCACTCCAGGATCCGGTCTCCTTTGCATACTGTGCTGTGACATCCATCTTTCCTTCAGAATTCAGCTTAGGGTTGTCTACCTTGAGCACGCCGTCAGCGGATGTTCCGAACCACAGGGATCCGTCCTTATCTACTGCAACCACACGCACTTCTGTCGTGGTGCTTCCATCCAGATAATCTCCCAGTACTTCTTTTCCTGTATATCTTTCAGGCTCAGCATTTCCTGACTTCCACTTCCAGATGACTCCTCCGACGTTGTCCTCAAGATTAGTTCCTGCTGCAACTGCCCATACGGTTCCCTTCTGGTCGATAGCGATGCTGCGTACCCAGATCTGTGCAAACATCGGGTCGGAAGCGCCGGTCTCAGTCTTGATCTTATCAACGTTTCCGTCCTTATCGATATGGCAGAATCCGCCTTTGTAAGGATCTGCTTCGGTTCCGGATCCGTCAGGATAGAATCCGAGCCATGCTCCTCCCTGTCCGTCAAGTACTATAGTGTTGATGGATGTTGCCGGGAAGTCTTTGTCTTCCTTACCATAGGTAGTCCATGTTCCTGCTGAAGGATCATGGATCGTCAGTCCGCCGAATGATCCGAACCATACCTTGCCGTCTGTATCGACCTTAATAGCCTGTACGTAGTTGTTCGGGATTGTGCCCGGGTTGCCGTCGGCAGTGTACTGGGTGACTTCTTCACCCTTGATATACAGTACGCCCTGATTGTTCGTCGGATCCGTGTAGCTTGCATTCTGGCTGACCCAGATACCGCCGTCAGCATCAGCTGCAACAGCCGATGTGAAGTCAGTCTTCAGCGCAGGCGTGCTGGTTGTATTCATCACCTTGAACGAATCCGCTCCCGCTGCCTTGCTGTACAGGCCTCCGCCATAAGTGCCGACCCAGATCGTGCCGTCCTTGTCCATCCATGTGGAACGTATTCCGCCCGTAGTCGGATATTCCTTGAATGCCGTTACTTCCGGAACATCAAGTGTAATTGCTGTAACATTGGTGCACTCGTCATACCACTCATCCTGATTGCTCAGTCCGTTTGCCTCGCAGTAGTTGCGGTACATTCTGAGATTTGTATGGATATCCGTGCCCTTGACAGTATCATCGATATCCTTCCACTCGCCGGAAGCAGCATCCCACTCCTGATATGCGAGGAAGTATTTCTGCTCTGCTGCCTGCTTCAGCGTGATGTTATTGTATGAAGCGCCCTTACCGGTCGTTTCAAAGCCATCCGGAGTATTCAGCGTTATTACAGTGTTTTCATTGTCTATGCCCTTTGCGGCAAGTATGTTCTTAAGGAGAGCACCTTTTACCTTCCTGACAGTTCCCTTTACGGTGTACTCGCCCTCTGCCTGTCCTACATTATCGCCCGAGCTGTTTTTCAGGTTCTTTATGTCTTCGACAGACATCTCAATGTCACCGCTCTTGAGTCCCTTGATGGTAAATGCAGCAGGCTCTTCAGGCTGGCTGCCTCCCTCACCGGCAACTACAGTGATCTTTGTTACATATGTCAGTGATGTGCCCTGTGAATTATGCGTGATCAGGCGCAGCGGACCGCCATTATTGCCTGCTGTCGCGTCATATCCTTCACCGTCAGGCTTATGGTTCTTGTCACCAATAACAAGCGGATATCCTCCAACTCCATAGGCGAGTATAATAGGAACTCTGTCCTCTCCATCCTTTATTCCGTTTTCGAGCCCGTCGATTCCGAATTTAGCTCTTATTTCCTGGCTGTATCCGTCCTCAGCTGTTACTGTTACGCTTATCGGGTCACTCAAATCGGCGTTATTACCAACTTCCTGCTTTACCCATTTCCAGAAATTGATGCCTTCCCAGGTAAACTCCTGAACAACAGTAGCAATAATTCTTTCCACAAGACTGGTATTGTCTTCTATCTCTCCAACCGTAAACGTCTTGTTATACAGTTCTTTTCCGTCCTTATCATTAACTACCAACTGAACAGGCTCTTTACGGTACTGTTTATAAACCTCAGAACTGTTATGATTCCAGCTGGTCATTTCCGATGCGGTGACTTCGATTGACTTGACAAGTTTAAGATTGCTGCCGCTGTTGACATCTTCAGCATCAGTCTGTCCAACGACAAGTCTTACCGGGCCTCCGTTGTTGCCATAGGACGAATCGTATCCTTCACTTTCTTTATCCGCAACGAGCGGCAGTCCATCTTCCTTGTCTTCAGTTCCTGCTTTGCCGACACCATATGCAAGAATCACAGGAAGGTTTGCATCACCTGTTATAGAGTTGATATAGTCAGATTTCCTGATCTGTGACAATGTAAATTCCTTGGATTCTCCGTCAGTTGTCGTAATTATTACCTTGTCTGCATTGCTCTTGAGTCCTACCGCTGAGGATGTGAGCAGTGAGTACAGTTTTATTCCACGATATCTGGTCTGGGATGCAGTCTGCCCGTCTCCGCTCTTAAGAATGCTGTAGTCACCTGTGAATGCTAATGTCTGCTTTCCCTCAAGTTCGGACAGATTAATGGCCTTTCCTTCTGTGCCGAGTCTGGTTCCCTCACCTGAAATTGTGACTTCATAGTCGGCATAACTGTTATATGGAGCCTTTGTATGAGCATACTGATCAGCTGACAGATTAATCGTGATCGATGTTACATTCGTAAGGCTCTTATCGGAAACGCTGCTGTCCGTATGCGGGAACAGTACTGCAAGAGGTCCGCCGTCGTTCTTGACGGTAACAGGATTTTCATATTCTGTTCCTTCTGCCAGTTTTAGTTCTTTTACGTATCCCTGAGCATTTTTGTCAAGGACCATAGGGTAACCATTCTTACCGTATGCCAGCAGCGGAACAAGTCCGCTCATGCCGGTCTCAGTGTTGCTGCCGTTGTCAGCAGCAAGTACATCTTCAAGGCTTAGCGTAAGCTCATTGGTTCCGTTACTGAATGTAATGGTTCCCTTATGTCCCGGAAGCTCGACTACCTCTTCAAGGAAGAAGTTCAGATTGACTCCCTCATACAGATCGCTGTATGAACTGCTTCCCTTTGCCAGCTGATAGAAGGTTTTTACCTTTGCTTCTTTCAGCTTGTTTGTCGTGAGACTTCCTCCGTAAATGAGTTCCTCTATATCACCCAGCTTATATGTCTGACTCTTAAGCTCCGGAGCATCTGCATCGGCACCGTTAAGGATCTTTACCTCAAGAGTGCTGTCCTCTGCAAGTTCCTGATAAACAGGTTCCGAAGGGTTATATTTGTGCGTGCTGTAGTGATTTGAATTGTCTCCTACGATGATCTTGTCAAGGTATTTTGCCTGATTTGATCCGTTCGCATGGTTGTATTGCTTCTTGCCCGAGATGACACGCAACGGACCTCCGTCATTCTGAAGGCCGGATATATATCCCGCCTGAGAAGCTTTCTCCACATATGGATATCCATTGACGCCGTATGCAACAAGCACCGGATATCCCTTTGCGATCAGGTCTCCGTTTGGATGGTCATCATCCCTCATGACCTCGTTGTTTTCATGAGACCAGCCGGCTGTATTCGGATCTTCAGGATTCTTCTCATAGAATCCAAAGCTGTCCGGATCTGCAACCTGTTTTATGGTGAACTTATCAGTAGCTGCATAACCATCAGTAGCAGTTGAACTGACCAGTGTCTCATCATCTTCTGCCAGAGCCGGATCCAGACCGGACTTCAGCAGGAGCTTCCACAGCTGGACACCTTCGTATTCATTGACATACCAGTAAGTGGAATTGGCCAGGCTGTATTCATCACGATAGCCCATTCCACTGTTGTCAGGCTTGCCTTCAGAGTCATATTCCACCATACCTTCCAGCTGATCCACGGTATAGTTGACTTCCATGCCAATCTTATCTCCGGTAACAGTAACTATGTAGTTTGAGATATCCGGTGACTGATATGGACTCTTGTCGTGCTTGTATCCCGGAGTTTCGGCATCAGCAACATAGATATATGCCATGTTGCCGAATGTTTTATATTTTTCATTTCCATCGCCTGTGATTGAAGACTTATCATAAACAAGCTTCAGACAACCGTCTTCATTGCCGAGGTCAGGATCTGCTCCGGCAGCATTGTTGAATACAAACGGTCTCACATTGGTTCCGTCAGTCAATGACGTTCCGTATGCGACAAGTATCGGTGTTCCACTGTTGTGTGCCTCTTCAACCTGTTCTATCGTAAACTCAGCAATAGTGCTGCGATTTCTATTCTTTATAAGGACTTTCTTCGCCAGGTCAGTAAGGATGATACCATTATCGCCACTTGACATGTTGTGAAGGATATAATACAGGTCTATCCCCTCATATGTCCTTGTTATATCACTGCCATCACGCTTATCTGTATAATTAGCTCTTACGGCACCGGCATCTCTTCCCTCAAGGTCACGGACCGAGACCGGAACACTGGTCTTTACTCCAGGTCCCTCGACAGTAAGAGTGGCGCCTGTAATCGAGTCAATGTTATAAGGAGCAGTTCCCTCCTGCCCTCCATTGGTTATGTGTTTATACGGGCTCTTAGAGAAATCGGTTCCTGATGGTGTTGTCACACTGATCCTGTTGACCATCGAAGCCGGCTTGAAGCCATCTCCATAAAGTGTCAGAAAGCCGTATTTCGACGAATCACTCTTTGCAGTCTTATAAATTCCGTTGCCGTTCGCCTCATATGCCAGCATATAGTTGCCGTCTATAAGCTCCTGAACGGTCGCAGTAGCAGAACTCATATCATATCCGTCAGCAGCCTCGAACGAGACTACACTGTCAGGATCCTCTCCTTTCAGGAGCACTGACATAGGCACGCCGCGGACTGCATCCGTCACCTCACCGCTCTTTGTACTATACGTATAGGAAGCTTCTGCGAAATCCATCATCAGCACATCTGCACGTGTATACTCCTTGCTTCCTACAGTGAGTACCACCTCTGTCAGCGGATCTCCTCCGGTCACATATGTCATATACTTGCCGTATGCAGCATTATTCTGATCGTCGACTGCAAGCTGACCTACCACCAATGTAAGGTACTTTTTATCGCTGCCTGCACTCTCAGGATCAGCAGATGAACTGTTGGCATTTGCCCAGGACAGCATCGGCTGAACTTCCTCCGGATCAGACGGGTCTTCAGCCAAAACACCCGGGAAAAAGTATCTCTGAACTGCCAGACCTGTAAGATTCAGTCTTCCTGGCTCTGTTACTGCAGGATCAAACGTAACGACATAAGGTGTCGCCTCATTTGAACTAAGTGTCAGGACATCTTTTTCCGGATCAAATGCCGTACCGTCCAGCAGTGATGTCAGATACACTCCGCTGGCTCTGTACAGGAGCTTGGTAAATGGCTCCTGAGTCTTCTTTGAGGAGTACTGGACATCGACCCCTCCAGGAAGATTTTTCAGCTCATCCCTGGTATATGACCGCTCCAGACCCACATTTTCCGCAGTATAAGCCGAGCCTCCTATAACTGCGCTTCCTGAAACAACTACTTCAGGTGTCATGGTCTCAAGACTGCCTGATTCAGCATAGGCATAATAGCCTCCTGCTGTCGGCATCATCGTGAAGACCATGGTCACGGCCAGTACTGCTACAAGCAGCCTGGATGCTGTGACCTTCCATCTCTTTCCGGACAGCATGTTTACCTCCTCTCAAATTCCTCTAACTATTCATAATCAATTACTTAGCCTTTGTGTGTTTCACGGCAGAAAAGCTGCCATATACCTTTCTGTCTCCTACTGTTCTGTAGGCTATGACTTTATAATAATATTTCCTGCCTTTTTTCAGCTTCTTGTTGACGAAAGATACTTTTGTACCGCTTTTTACAGTCTTGACAGCTTTAAAGCCCTTTGTCTTCTTTGTTGATCTGTATATGACGTATCCGCTCGCACCGGATACCTTGCTCCATTTTACTGTAATCTTCTTTTTCCCTGCCTTTAGTTTGACTGACGGTTTTCCAACGCCTGGTGTAACATAGTAAGTCAGATTCGTGACAGGGCTGTCCTGCTTTCCATAAGATGTAAGAACGATGCTGATGGTGTGTTTGCCGTTAGCTCTCAGAACCGGAGGATTTATCAGCTTCTGAGGCCAGTGAAAAGCTCCATAATAGTAAAATGCGTCTCCCGGGCCCGGTACTTCTCCCGGAGCAGGATCAACTATGTAATATAGCTTGTCACGGCTGTCCGCTTTCGCCGGCATAGGGAACTTTATTACTGTTCCGGGACTTACTATCGATCCGGAAGCAATGGACGGTGCCGGAACAGCACATCTGGATGCAGGGGCAGTATTGATATCAATAAAAGCAAGATTGAGCATATAATCCACACACTGCGGGAAGTTCTGCTCATTAGGAGCTGTCTGGCCGATCATCAGAGTATTATCTCCTGAAACACTTATTATCGCCGGGACAGGCTGTTTTCCTTCATATGCTG
This sequence comes from Mogibacterium sp., assembly GCA_017510725.1. Taxonomy (GTDB): domain Bacteria; phylum Bacillota; class Clostridia; order Peptostreptococcales; family Anaerovoracaceae; genus Crickella. The sequence continues at coordinate 51,922 of JAFWMD010000023.1, forward strand.
CAGGGGATGCTTTTCCTCCCGTATTGTTTGTCCCGGAAGCGGCATTCGGGAAGTAATATCTCTCGCTTCCGAAAAGCTGATCTACAGTAAATACGGAAGTATAGCCGTCGGAGCCTGTAAAAGTTATGGTACTGTTGCCCCCGAAATCACTTATTTCCTTTCCGGCAGCATCTCTGATTATGCTTTCAACACGTATGCCTTCAACATCCTCTTTGAAGGAAAGTGAAGGAAATGTATTGTACCCGGAATAGCTGAAGGTCTCTGCTTCAAAACCTGACAATACGTCATCAGCAAGGTGATATGCCTTGGCGGTCTTACCATCTACCGTGACCGTCAATGCATTACCAACTGAAAAAGAGAATACCTGCAGACTGCTGTCCTGCTTCCCGTAGCACTTGACCTTTATTTTAATGGTCATGCGCACCCCGTCGCCGGATAACAACGGTTTGCAGTATTTTTCATTTCCATAGTTATATATAGGGCCTGCGAATCCGGGGCTTGCGTTTTTGTCAAAGGTATAGCATATCCTTTCACCCGCAGCTGCCTCACCAAAAGTGATCTCGGTGCCGTCATATGATATGGATCCCGGCTCTGGGTCTGTCACAGTAACACCTTTGCATTTATCAGCGTCCTTTGTTGATACATTTATTATCCCGGGATTATCAGGATTTAACAGGCCTGTAATGAACAGCTCATCATTTTCTTCAGCCGGCTCTGTCTGTCCTACACAAAGCATTCCATGGCGCTCAGTCCCGTCTGCCAGGCTTATAACAGCGGGTGTCTCATCGGATCCGTCCTTTGCGTCAGGAGGTATCACACCGGCAGCATGGTCAACACTGCCTCCATACGGATAATAATATCTGGTTTCGGAAAGCAGTTGTTTTCCTGTAAGACTGACTGTTTGCCCGGATGTAAATGAAACAACACATTTATCACCTATTTCATTCAGGATCCCGGCCTTAGCCAGTATCCCACGGACAGTTGGTCCTTTGATGCCGGTATACTTATTCCCACTGAATTCCGGTTCAGTGTTCCATGCTGAGAAATTATATGAAAGGCTGCCCTCTTCCGATGCTATCTGCTGCAGATCATCATATGAGAAATCCCATGTTTCACTGTCCTTCTGTACAATGAGTACAGTATCTGAATCTGCGCAGACATTTATTGAGGCAAAAACAAATACAGCGGCAAAAAAGGCCATGATCAATGTGGTCTTAAATACCGCTGAAATTGCTTGTTTAAGGCTTATATTCATATTATTCATAAGATCCTCCGCAATTCTTACAGTTTGCTTTTCAGAATCTCATACAGTTCATCCCGGTTTTCGGGAGTTATATAGTAAACATCCGCATTTGGATGGTTCAGTATCTTATTCAGGAAGTCTATGTCATGACCTGCCTTGGCTGTGGCAATGACAGGGATGTCTCCGTCAAAAAGTTCAAGCACCCGGCTGCAGAATTCTTCTGCGTCCTTCTCCATGAATCCGAGTTCATCCATAATGATTATCCCGTCCGGCTCAGCATCAAGGCAGCTGACACCGTAATTGTTGAAAGCGTCGGGATATGCGACCGGGCCGATGCCGTTTCCGTCGCCGATATGGTTCTCTTCTGACTCTGTACGCGTGGCTGATCCGGCAGCAAACATATAAAAAGATTTGTAACCCTTGCGGACGCTGGAACCCGGTGCCGTGCGAAATCCGTACAGAGGCTTGTCACAGCCTTCCAGCAGGCGGTTTACCAAAGTGGTTTTTCCTACATGCCTCTTGCCTGCAATGACGATATGCTTACCCATGCTGCCATTGTCCCCCGGGTGTAAAAAAAGTTTGTATAAAAAAATGATATACTTGGAATATAGTATACCACTTTTTCTAAATATCTATTATTCGTGTTTGGAATATAGTTAACAATTGGTCCGTAGCTGAATCAGCCTCCGGAGACGAGTGAGAAGAATCCCACTACATCACCGTCCTTAAGTTCGCGGCTGAGTTTTGAATGTTCGCCATTCACGCTCACAAGAAGCAGCTTCGCTTTTACAGGACTGCATTTTATAAGCTTCAGGACATCACCCACGGTACTGCCTTCAGGAAGATCTGCCCATGAGCGTTCATCAAGCGCACTCCTGTCGCATCCGCGAGGCGGAAAGATCTTAACCTTCATACGGGATCACCATGCGGATACATTCCATAGGGCAGCTCTTTGCACAGAGACCGCAGCCGATGCAGCTTTTATTGACTAGTTCAGGAAACAGATTTCTGTATCTCCCGCTTTTCCCCTTACGTGTCAGATCAAGGGCTCCGACAGGGCATGCCTGCACGCAGATGCTGCAGCTGACACAGTTTTCATAATGAAAATCAGGTGTTTTTTTGAATGCCATGTCATACCTCCATCAGTTTGTTTATTCCAAGGGCTTCTATCGTCTCAGGCAGCGGATGACCGGTCTTTTCATCCCATCCGAAAGCTTTCCAGTGCATGGCGACCTGTTCATCATTTTTGAGAGTCACGCCTTTGAGCGGCCCGCTCTTCAGAGGAGGCATGCCCTGCATGCGCTTCGGGAGTTTTACGTCCGCCGGTTCATATCCATGCTTTACATTGAACATCTGCCTTATAGTCTGTATGCGTGCACCGATCTCCATGTAATGATCGCCGTCGTAATGCCAGCCTGCAGCAGCATTTATGTACTCTATCGCCTTGTACATGTGCACTCCCATCATCTCCGCATAATAGCAGCCGCCGAAACCGTCGAACAGCATCGAGTAGCAGGCATTTGCTTTCGATATGAGTGCAAGCGTCTCTGTCGGCTCTATGTCATCTGACTTCGGATGAAGAGTTGCAGGAGGTGCCCAGCTGCAGATGTCGCAGAGTGACATCGCTCCGTACTGTACTGACATGCCGATGGTATGCTTTCCCGGCGCAGGTTCTGCCACCATGTGTATGCCCAGCTGCGGGTCGTTACGTGTATCGTGCATGCCCGGCTCCTGACCACCAACATGCATTGCGTACTCCTTGCCGCCGTATTTTTCAGCAGCTCTTTTTACTCCGTCAGCCAGGTCATTTCCGAATCCCTCACGCTTTATCATCTTCTTTAAGAGTTCTGTCTCTGCCTCAAAATTGCCCCATGTGAGTTCAAGGCCATCAGTCTGCTCTTTTGTAAGTATTCCGTTTTCATAGCATTCTATGGCCCAGGCAACGGTATTTCCGGCAGATATGGAGTCCATTCCCGCCCTGTTCAGGAGCTCATTCATATAAAGTACTGACTTGAGGTCCCTGTTTACACAAAGAGGACCAAATGCCTGCAGCGTCTCATACTCAGGCTTATGAGTCTCATAGTATTCGCTGTACTTAATGTCACTTATATCAAGCCTTCCGCCGCAGCCAAGAGGACAGGAGTAGCAATGATACTTCGCCTCCTCTATCCTGTTTATCTTTTCCGGATTGTAGTCCAGTGCAAGGCGCATGCCCTTTACCTCGGAAGGACCGGCTCCCCAGTTCTTGAGAGGTCCGTCACCGCTCGTAATAGCAAGCGGAGTATTTGAAGGTGTACCCCATTCGCGGAAGAGATATGCAGTCATGGATCCGTCCAGCGGAAGTACAAGCGGGCTCGCGCCCATGCTTACTCCCATCAGCCCGATGCCGCCTCCCATTCCTTTCGGTATCCACATTTTGTTGATCTTGCGGCCGAGTTCTCTGGAAATTGACTTTACTGCCTCAGGGTCTGCGCACGGCATAGGTCTGCTTCCCGCCAGAACCAGTGCCTTGAGTCTTTTACTGCCCATTACTGCACCAACGCCGCTCCGGCCTGCGATTCTTCCGCCCTCATTACAGATTCCCGAAATGAGCGACAGGTTCTCTCCAGCCTGACCGATAACTGCTATGCGCGGGATCTTTCCGCCTGAATTGTCTTCAAGGAGCTTTTTCTCTGCCTCTACGGCGTCGAGTCCCCAGTACTGTGAAGCATCGCGTATTTCTGCACCCTTGTTATCACAGTAAAGATATACAGGCTTGTCTGATATGCCGCTGATAAAAATGGCATCATAGCCGCATTGTTTTATCGCAGGTGAAAAGACTCCGCCGCAGTTGGCGTCTCCCCAGCCTCCGGTAAGCGGACTCTTGCAGACAACAGTAAATCTGCCGGTCATAAATACTCCCGTACCTGTCAGGGCACCTGAGCAGAAGCCCAGAATGTTGTCAGGTCCAAGCGGATCCGCACCTGCAGGGATATTCTTATACAGATACCAGGCACCGAGGCCCTTGCCCGAAAGCACTGCCTCGTATACCTCGTCAGGTATTTTTTCAACTGCTGTCGTCCCGGCGGTCAGATCGACCTTAAGGATCTTGCCCGTACATGATTTCATATATTCTCTCCCAGTTACTCTACTTCTTTAGTACCACCTTTCCTGCCCTGCCGCCGGTATACTTACCGTCCTGCAATACAGGATGTCCGTTGACATATACATGCACAATGCCCTCCGGACGGAAGTCCGGCTTTGACTCATCAACCTTCATGTGATCAAGATCAATGACCGTTATGTCAGCCTTATAGCCTTCCCTGAGATAACCCCTCTCAGGTATCTTATAGCGGTCGGCTGTCTTTCCTGTCATCTTGCGGACTATCTTCTCGATTGGTATGCCGTACTTCTTTGCCAGAATGAAGAACTGCGGGAATGTCTGAAATGCCGCTATGTTCTGCAGACCTTTCTCCTCTACCCATGCATCAGTCATGAAGACTGAAAGCTCATCGTTCATCAGGCGGTGTACGATTTCATCGTTGTAATACTTGCCGAGATAAATGCTGCCGGCACGGTTCGAAAGCTCAACCAGCTTCAGGTATGTATCCAGTTCCGGCGCTCCTTCTTCCATGGCAATCTGAGGAATCGTCTTGCCCTCATACTCAGGGTGATCATCGGAAATATACGCGACTACCATGTCATCCCAGTCGATGCCGAGAACTTTACGGTACATCAGTATTGTAAGTTCGAGCTTACGGCGGTTTACAGGTTTCTCTGCCTCCTCCTTGCTGAGCTGCGCATACCACTCAGGGAATACGACTGTTATGACTGAAGCTCCGTAATGGAATGCGTAGTTGTCAAAAGCGATCGGATTACCCGTATAATGCTCGCGATGGAATGTAGAGAGCATTTTGTCGAGCAGCTTCCAACTTCTCTGACCTGTAAAGATCAGATGGCTGTACTCCAGTCTGCAGCCTGATTTGTGCATTATGTCCACTGCTTCGTCGAGTCCCATCTCAAGGTGTGACTTCTTAGTGAGGAGCGGATAGTCTGCACTGACTATTGAGCAGGCTCTCGGATGGATGGTCACTATACCGTCGTACTTTGCGATCTCCTTCGCAAAGGCGATGATCTCATCCTCCTTCGCGTATCTGTCAGGCTCATACATGAATCCCAGCGATCCTCCGAAGGCGCCGCCTTCCATGGCCTCGCGGACGTGCCCGAGTTCCTTTTCGATCTGTTCTTCAGTGTACGGTGCCGGATCGTATCCTGTCATGCCTGCTCTTACGGAACCCTGACCGATCAGCGGAACGAGGTTTACATAAAGATTTCCCTCTGCACGTTTTTTGAACTCCGCAAAGCTGCATGGATGCATAGTGTCGAACAGGCCTCCGCCTATCTTGTCACGATATGGGGTGTCCTCATCGACTCCAAACGGAGAGAAGCTGCAGTTGCCTGTTATCTGAGTGGTTATTCCCTGCTCAATGAATGGCTTATAAAACTTCTCTGCGTCTTCTCTGTCATAGAAGAAATCGTTATGTGAATGCGCGTCTATGAGTCCCGGGCATATCTGGTACCCAGTGATGTCAACCGTTTTATCAGCTTTATCATCTATGTTTTCAGCTACCTTAACTATACGGTCGTCCTCGATCAGGACATCTCCGTTGAAAGGCCTTCTTCCGCTACCATCATATATCAAACCGCCCCTGAACAGTGTTTTCACTTGTTACCTCCTTATTCCCTTACGGAATCAATAAACGTCTTCAAATCGTCGTATCTCCAGAGCACAGGCGTCGGATACAGCGGATTCGCCTCCTTCATCGCCCATCTGATTATCTGATCGACATCGTCGTCTTTGATCATATCCAGCTTTTCCGGAATATCCATCCTTCTCTTCATTTCCTCTATCCAGGAAATGAATTTCTCAGCCTTTTCGGCATCATCTCTTCCCTGCATGCCGCATGCGTCCGCAAGTTCTGCCAGGCGCCTGTGGACTGCAGGCCCGTACGCGCGCATTACGTGCGGGAGAAGTATAGCCATGGCCTTGCCGTGATGTACTCCGTAAAGCCCGCCAAGCGTATGACCAATGGCATGTACGTATCCTACGCATCCTCTTGTGAAGGCCCTGCCGGCATAGAATGCCGCGATCTGCATGTTTTCTCTTGCAATCATGTCTGAGCCGTCTTTATAGGCTTTATACAGATTATCGTAAATCAGCCTGACAGCATTTATGCACAGGAGGTTTTCGAGTTTAGTGTTATACCAGTGGTTAGTGTAAGCTTCAACAGCGTGGCACAGGGCGTCCATGCCCGTGGCTCCGGTAAGGAAAGGCGGTATCCCTGCTGTCAGTTCTGGATCAAGTACCGCATACCTCGGAATGAGGCACGGATCGTTGATCGACGCCTTGCGGCGCGTCTTCGAGTCTGTGATCACTGCCGCAACCGTTGTTTCCGAACCTGTTCCTGACATCGTAGGTATAGCGAATATAGCCGGAATTCTTCTGTGTACTCTCAGGATGCCCTGAAGCCGGGTTATGCTCTTTTTCGGATGCACCGACTTGGCACAGATTCCCTTAGAGCAGTCCATAGGAGATCCGCCTCCCAGTGCCACTATAGACTTACACTTGTTTTCTCTGAAAACCCTGTATCCCGCTTCAACATTGTCGCTCGTAGGATTAGGCTCAACATCTGAGAACATCACATAATCTATTCCGCCCTTTTTAAGAGACTCTTCCACACGGCCTGCCAGTCCGATCTTTATCAGGCCAGGATCCGTTACAAACAGCACTTTGCCTGCATCTTTCTCCTTCAGGAGCTGCGGCAGCCTTTCAACAAATCCCCTTCCGAATATGTATTCAGGCATGCGGTAGCCTAGGAAATAGTCAGCTATTTTGATTGCGCACTGAAAGCCTCTGCAATATGCACTGTATATTCCTGATGTCAATGAAATCACTCTCTGATCCCCCTGAAATGTTTTCTCTATTCCGGATCGCAGTATTCGCCGAATTCGCATCCTATGCCTTCAGCATATACTTCGTCTATCAGCTTCTCCTTACGGCCGAACAGCGAACGCTCGTACAGCTTCAGAGTGCCTGTTCCGTTGCCGCCGTTCCACAGCCTGTTGTGCTTCTTGTAGCCTGTCGGAGCCTCGTACTTTATATTCAGCATGTCCTTCTTATAACATCTGATCTGAGTATCCAGCTTTGCATTCTTAGTTGTCTGCAGAACGTGCCAGTGTATCTCGTCATCAGTCTCCCAGCAGTCGAACTTGGTGCGCGACAGGGTCCAGAACTTCGAGAAGTTAAACTCGTAATCCTTGCCCTCATAGTAGAACTCTCCGAGAAGTTTCCTGTTGAGAGCCACGAAGAACACCTTCGGTCTTCCGCCGCCGATGTTGAACACACTGTTCTCGAGTTTCTTGCCGGTAATCATGCTTTTGAGGTTGTTTGATGAGAGCCATACCCATGGACTGGTGAAATCTCCTCCCCAGTTTTTGTCAGAGTATCCGTTGCATGTCTCTTCTTTCAGCAGATACTTTGTACCGTTGAGTATGATCTCGCCCCTGAATGCTGACTTCATGCCCTCTGCATGCCAGAACATTTCGAATGCGTTTATCTTTCTGAAGAACTTGCTTGCACCATAGCCTACATGAAATGCAATCTCCTTGCGGATGTCGAATTTCCAGCTGATCTCTCCTGCATCTGACATCCACTCAGGATGAGCTTCCGCCTCTTCAGGTGTAACTTTGATATGTCCTTCAGTATGTACTTCGCTGCATTTGCAGTCATCAGCCACGATGCTGTAAGGAGCGTCTGCATGGATCTGAACGTCCTTAAGAGAGAAGAACCTGTGGAGCTGTCCCTTAGGATCACCCCAGAAACCGGCATTGACCATAAGGTAGGACGGGAGTATGCCCGCCTTCTGTTTTTCAGGATCGTTCCATACGATCACAGGCTCGTCCTCAGCCCACGCCGGGTTACACGTGAAGAATTCGATGTAGAACGGCTTCTGTTCACCGGTCTCGGCATTCTCTGCTGTCATTGAGTGCCACCACCAGTCATAGCCCTTTCTGGCAAGCGGGCCCCTGAGCATC
>JAFWMD010000024.1 GCA_017510725.1 Mogibacterium sp.
TACGAGAGGACCGGGATGGACATACCTCTGGTGCACCGGTTGTTCTGCCAAGGGCATAGCCGGGTAGCTACGTATGGACGGGATAAGCGCTGAAAGCATCTAAGTGCGAAGCCCCCCTCAAGATGAGATTTCCTCCATTATGGTAAGACCCGTGGGAGACTACCACGTTGATAGGTCAAAGGTGTAAGCACGGTAACGTGTTCAGCTGATTGATACTAATAGGTCGATAACTTGACCAGATGGTTTTGAAACTTGGTGATGTTATTCAATTTTGAGGGTACAGTGAAGGCTGCACTCTCAGCCACTTGCGGTGACAATAGCGAGGAGGATCCACCTGTTCCCATCCCGAACACAGTAGTTAAGCTCCTTAGCGCCGATGATACTTGGGGGGTGACCCTCTGGGAAATTAGGACGTCGCCGCTTTTTTCTTTTTTTGATTTTTTCTTCAATATATATAGCGATTCTCCTGTATGCATAATGAAGTTTATATCAATCGCAGTTATTGTGTTTCCAGACAACGAATAGTTGTTTTTTTTATTCCCTGATAGCATGTTTTAAAATTAGTACATGCTATTTTTCACCAAATATTAACAAATGTTGTATTTTTGGACACTGAAAATGGTAAAATAGTTTCAGCAATCTGGGTTGCGCATTTTTTTGCGCGTACAGATGGTAAAAGATTAACAAATAACACTTGTTATAGAGAGGGAAAGACGATGAAGAAAGGATTAAGCATTCTCCTCGTTGCGGCAGCATTATTCGGATTTTACGGCAGTGCAGTAAGTCTGAACGATGTGCTTGCCTGCAAAGATTACTGGGAGAAAGCAGGTGAGGAATCCACGGCTAACATGAATAAGCTGGAGGATGGACTTAATCAGCTTAAGGAAAACGAGCAGGCCTACCTTGATGGTATTGATCAGGTAGCTGACGGAGAAAAGGCGCTCGCTGACGGCGAAGCCCAGTATGCACAGGGACTTTCAGATTATGAAGCAGCTCCTGGAAAGCTTGCACAAGGCGAGAAAGATCTTGCAGCAGGTAAGGCAAAACTTGCAGACGGTTATTCTCAGTATAATAAGGGTAAAAAAGACCTTGCAGCAGGTAAGAAAGCAGTTGCTGAAGGTGAGAAGTCTCTTGCAGCAGGCAAAAAGGCACTTGCAGCAGGTGAGAAGCAGCTTGATAGTCTTAATACTCTTATCGGGGGTATCAAGCAGGTTCTGAATGGATATCCTACATTTAAGAATGGTTATAAACAGCTGAGAGACGGCGGGACAGAAAAAGTGCTGGCAAAGGTTCCGACTCTCGCTCCTACACTTGAAAAAGTGCAGAAACTTCTTACACAGGCTGACAACAAAGCTGCCCTGCAGAAGCTCGGTACAGCAAGTACTATTCTCCAGAGCCAGGCTAAGGATACCGGATTTACCAACAAGGATTATGATGACTTCAATACTGCTCTGACAGCACTCAAGGATGCGCTGAATGCATGCACACCGATTCTCGGTGCCGTTGATACGAAAGTCCTTGGCATTAAGGATGGACCTGTCAGTGAAGGAATGACTCTTGAAGGTATTCAAGGTGCACTGAATACTCCTGACAAAGACCTCGGACCTAAGGCGGTAGCAGCGCAGATGGCTGCAGCGGGTATTACGGATCCAGCTGTAATTCAGGCAAAAATCGCTTCGATGTCTGAAGAAGAACTTGCCGGTGCTGGTAAGCAGATGAAACAGCAGATAGTTCAGAAGGTTCAGGCCTTTGTGCAAAGCAATGGCGCAGATCTTCAGGAGCTTGTAACAAACTTCAGTGATAGTGACCTGCCAACTGTTGCAACTATTTCTTCGACGATTGCCGGCGGAGATCCGGAAAAAATTGCAGGTGCACTTGATGATCTCAGAACTGTTCTTGGCAATGTCCACGCTGCAATTGAAGGCTTCAAGGGCATGATAGACGGATATACAAATGAAGAAACTGGTCAGCTTACCCAGTGGATCAATGGATATGCGCAGATTACAAGCTCTGATACTGTAGGTAAGCAGAAACAGCTCGTCGGAGGTGTTGCACAGATCATCGGCGGCGTACTAGCAAGCAAGAATGATGAGCTTATAAAAGGAATGAACGCAGCTGCAAAGCAGGTGGGATTCACACCGACAGACTTCATTCCAGCTGCAACATCGAAGCTTGCAAAGGACATGGCTTCTGATTCCAAGCTTGAAGATTTCTATAATGATATGAACAAAATTGAGGCCGGGTTTAAAGCTGTACTTCCTGCACTTGAAAAGAAAGCAAAGGATGGTGCTGCAGAACTGAAGGCCGGTAAGCAGGCTCTTAAAGCTGGCGAAAGGGATCTTGCTGCAGGTAAGGCAGCTGTAGCTGATGGTGAAAAGAAGCTGGCTGATGCAGAGAAGCAGCTTGCACAGGGCGAGAAAGATCTTGCTGCAGGTAAGGCTAAGCTGGCACAGGGTTATGCAGACTATGCCGCAGCTCCTGGAAAACTGGCTGATGCAGAGAAGCAGCTTGCAGATGGCCGTCAGGCACTTGCAGATGGTAAAGCTAAACTTGCTCAATATGAAGATGGCGAACAGCAGGTAAGAGATGGACTTGCTACTCTTGCAGGCACAGAGGCAGATCTTAGTCTTAAGAGCATACTTGACAGACTTGGTGGCGATGATGACTTCGACAACGGAGATAAGCACCTCGAACTGGATGAAGGTCTTGCAGCGGTAGAAGTCGGAAGAGGATATCAGGCTGAAGACGGAGTTCTCATTACAGAAGAAATCATGGCCAGAGCGGTTGGTACGGGCGCACTCCTTGGAGCAGGCGTTCTCGCAGTAATTGCAGCTATCCTGTCCTTCCTTAAGAAGAACAAAGGCGCTGGCGTATTTGCGATCCTCGCAGCCGCAGCCGGAGCATTTGGTGCATTCTATGGCACAAATGCAGGCACATATTTCTCAAGCATCGCAGGATCAACAGTAGGTGCTACAGGGTGGATTGCAGCAGGTATCCTCGGTGCAGTAGCACTCGTTCATGCAATCGTACACTTTACAGCTCCTAAGAATGCTTAATTGCAGGTTGTGATAAAACAACAGGAAACAAGTAACAAGTTTGGGAGGCGAGTATACTCGTCTCCCATTTTTTTACAGATTAATCGCAAGGTGTTTTTCAGGATTTGTTCAGATTGAAATACACCTAAGTGTTATAATATTCAGGTATACGACTTACCATAAGTGTCATTACGGGGAGGACACAAATTGTCTCATACGATTGAGTTAAAAAAAGTATCAAAATACTATGCTGAAAATGATTCTGTCAGCATGGGTTTTTCGCGCATAGATCTTGAGCTTGATATAGGCGAATTTGTTGCCATTACCGGAGAGAGCGGCAGTGGAAAGTCAACCTTGCTGAATGTGATAAGCGGTCTGGACACCTATGAAGAAGGAGAGATGCTTGTATGCGGTGAAGATACCGCGTCATACGGAACGGAAGACTACGAGACATACCGCAAGATTTATATTGGAAACATTTTCCAGGATTTCAACCTGATCAACAGCTACACGGTCTATCAGAATATAGAAGCTGTTATGCTGATCTCCGGAAAGAAAAGGAAAGAATGTAAAGAGCGGATCAACGAGCTTATTGAGCAGGTAGGTCTCAGTAAATATCGCAACACAAAGGTATCAAAGCTTTCAGGAGGACAAAAACAGAGAGTAGCTATAGCAAGAGCCCTTGCAAAAAATGCTCCTATTATAGTAGCAGATGAGCCTACCGGCAATCTTGACAGTGCTTCTGCTGAGAGTGTAATGGAGACTCTTGCCAAAGTATCTAAGGACAGACTTGTTATCATCGTAACACATAATTACGAACAGGCTGAGCCATATGTAACGCGCAAGATCACGATGCATGACGGTAAGATAATCGAAGACAAAAAGATAAAAGCTGAAGCTGAAGAGGAAGAACTTTCCATTGATCAGCTTTATGAGAAGTTGGCCGCCGCCGCTGAGCTCAGCTCGTGCAAGTCAGAAGTAATTGTGCCGGGAAACATGAAAAAGTCTTCCGAATTTCGACTTGGTGTACGCAATACTTTTAACCTGCCTGCAAAGTTTATTCTTCTGTTTGTAATCTATTTTTTTGTATCAACTGCAGTATTGGGTCAGTATGCAGCTACAAAAAACAACATGCATGAGAACGACATGCTCGGAAGTAATACGTACTTTGTAAATACAAATCCTGATAGATTGATACTGAAAAAGGCAGACGAAAGCAGCTTTACTGATAGTGATTTTGCTGCAGTAAAGAACACGCCTAATATCAAATCCATAGTAAAAAATGACATTGCAATTGACAGTGGTGTGAGAGTTGACCTCGGAGAGTATTATGCTGAAGGGCCGGTAGTATCAGTCGATCAACTTAAAGAAGACGAGATTACATATGGTCACATGCCTCAGAATGATTACGAGATCGTCATCAGGCTTGATAGTGCTACTGATGCATTCATCAGGGTTGCAAATGACGGAGATGAATACATCGGTATGCCTGTGGATATCACAGATATGAAGCAGACGCAGACATATATATTTAAGGAAGATGTTACCATCGCCGGAATAATCCTGAATAATGACCTTGATGAGAATTCGGATTTCTCGCTCTATGGGCATTCTACCATTTATGCAAGTGATGCCATCTCAAGCGAACTTCATCTCTCAATGATGGCAGCTGCATCCACGGCAGTACTGGACTTTGCAGGTGCGAAGGTAAGCAATGATTACGGACGTGCGGTTTACTCGTCACCTAATGTGCCTGACGGAAAAGTTTATCTGTTTGAGAATCAGCTTTATTATTACAAAGACGAAAAGGCAGAAGGAAAAGACTTCAGCATCAATATAAAAAACAGGTTTTATGAATCAGAAGGCAAGTACAAAGTAGATAAGATAATAACCAACATCAACTGCTGGAGACTTGTCGGTATACCTGTTGATGAATATTCTACGTACATGAACTGTGTTTTCATCAGTGAGAAAGATTTCAGGGAGCTATTCGACAAAGGCTTCTACCAGATAAGTGCGTTTATGATAAATGAGCAGGAGTCTGATGCCACACAGAAAGCACTTAATGAAGAGGGGTTCACAACAATGGCAATCAAAGAATCATTATCGGATGCTACGGGAGGCTTTGGAGGAATGATCGACTTGATGTCATATGGAAGGCTGGCGCTTGAGTTAATAGTACTGTTCTTTGTTGCCTATGCGGTTATAAAGCTTATTATGAGATCGCGGAATTCGTATTACTCTACACTCCGGATTCTCGGCGCTTCAAAGAAAAACACGTACAATATCCTGAAGGTCGAACTCGTTCTTATGATGCTGCTAACATATGGCATAGATGTGCTGTTTGTGCTGCTTGTAAACAAAGGAATATTGCAGGAGCTTACAGGAGCCGGAATGGAAGAGATAACTGAAATGTTATTCTATCTCACTCCACTTGATTATGGCATCCTTGGCGTAATGCTTCTGATCATGTCACTGCTTATAGCCAATAGATACTCAAGGCATATCTTTGAGAAGAGTGCCATGACGACTATTAGAGAGGGGGTGTAGCGCATGATCAGTATTGAAAAGGTAAACAAGTACTTTAACAAGGGAAAGGCTAACCAGATACATGTAATTGATGATACCTCGATGACTCTGCCGGACAGAGGCATATTCTGTATTCTGGGGCCTTCAGGTTGTGGAAAGACCACTCTCCTTAATGTCATAGGAGGACTCGACCGTGTAGACAGCGGAACAATCACTATCGACGGTCAGCGCATCACCAGAACTACTTCCGACAAGATAGATACCATACGAAATGAAAGCATCGGCTATGTATTTCAGAATTATAACCTGCTTGATAACAGGACTGTGTTCGAGAATGTTGCTATTGCGCTCCGCATGATTGGCATAAGAGATGAGAAGACTGTCACGGCCCGCGTCAGGTACTGCCTTGAAAAGGTGGGAATAGACCAATACCGAAACAAACTGGCGGGCTCACTTTCAGGAGGCCAGCGCCAAAGGGTAGCGATTGCAAGAGCTATTGTTAAAAACCCTAAAATTATTATTGCCGACGAGCCTACCGGAAATCTCGACAGTGCCAATACCCTTGAGATAATGAACATAGTCAAGACTATCTCAAAGGACAGACTTGTCATACTTGTCACACATGAACGTAATATCGCAGAGTTCTACTCAGACTATGTTGCAGAAATCAAGGATGGCAGGATCATAAACACTTATGATAATGATTCGTCCAGGTTTCTTGATTACCAGCTTGAAAACAAAATCTACCTGAAAGACATGGAAGTCCATAAGGGGCTGCGGCAGGATGGTGTAATCGTAGATGTATATAGCGATTCGGAGCCACAGACGGAAATAAAGCTTGTTATCAAGGGAAACAATCTCTATATAGATACTAAGGGGACGCTCAATGTAGTAGATGAGAAAACAAATGTGCAGCTCGTCGATGATCACTATGCAGGCCTTGATGAGACTTTTTTTGAAGACAGTGATTTCGATTATACAGCATACCTTCCGGTTAACTACCAGGCAAAGTATACATCTGTTTACAGGATATCAAACATTCTCAGCAGCGGGTGGAATACCGTTAAGAATTTCAAATGGATCAGGAAGGTGCTGCTTTTTGGCTTTGTCTTTGCGGCAATGTTCGCATTTCTTGCCATAAGCAATGTACTTGGCCTTATTGAAGTAACGCCGGTGGATTACAGAACAACAAACGGCAACTATGTTACGATTACCAATCTTGAAAAGACTGAGGAAATGCTGAAACTGGTGAGAACTCTCGAAACGGTCACCTATGCATTGCCTGGCGAGACAAAAAAGATCGTTTCACTTCCTCTTGATGATTACATACAGACCAGCAATGCACAGGCAGACATAACGGTTTCCATTGTTTTTTCAAGCGTGCTGGATCCGGATACTCTGGTAGCGGGATCCATGCCTGCAGAGGCACATGATGTTGTAATCGACAAATCTATAATAGATTCCTTCCTCAGGGAAAAACTCGGAAGAGAGATCTGCCTTGACACAATGGAGGAGTTTATAGGCAGAAGGATCTCAGTGCCGAATCTGGACGACTACAAAATAGTAGGAATAGCTGATACAGAATCACCATCACTATTTGTGGATCCGGGTCAGGCAATGTATATTCTTACGAATGCCGCTGATGCCGGCAGTGACTTTTCGTTTGGCTTTACGGGTGATGATGGAGATGATATAGATGTTGTTAATAGCGGCAAGGTCATGGATCTTGATCTGTCAAGGGGCAGGATAGAGATCAGTGAGGGCCGCAAACCGAAGGATGCATTTGATGTTATTGTCAATGAAATCCACAAGGACGACATGGAGATAGGGAAAACCATTAATACAAAAGTGGCAGGGAATAAGCTGAAAGTCGTAGGTTATTATACAAGTGATTTCGTGGACGATGACACTTATTATGTTAATGCAGATACAATAACGAAGCATTATACAAGCAAGCAGAAAAGTATTTCCGTTTATGCAGCAGATATACCGCTTCTTAAATATGTGCTGGATAAAGTCGGTATTCCTTCCAGCATAAACGACGAAAGAGATAAAATTATCTACATAAATGTACACAAGAATCAGCTTATATCCGCAATTATCGTGGCCACTGTTATCGTGCTTATCTCTTTAATAGAAATGTTCCTGATGCTCAGATCTTCTTTCCTTTCCAGGATAAAAGAAGTCGGTACAATGAGAGCTATCGGTTTAAAGAAAAAGGACATATACAGGATGTTTATAGGAGAGATCCTGGTAATAACATTTATAACTGCCGTGCCGGGCATAGCAATCATGTATTTTCTGCTCAGCAGGGTAGTATCTGTTACCTATTATTTAGAAGGCATGTATGTTCTGTCACCGCTGGTAGCAGCGATAACGATGGGTATCATACTGGTCTTCAATCTGATCGCCGGACTCATACCGGTATTTACGACTATGCGCAGGACACCTGCTCAGATACTGGCCAGGACGGATATATAGATACATGGCATAATAAACGCATTTCTTTACAGACGATCTGATAGAACGAGTAAGAGACGGGAGAGATCCCGTCTCTTTTTATGTGCCCGGATATGAGCTCTTTTTGTGTACTGCAGTTTTGTGATGAAAAACACACAAAGATTTTTTTTCACGATATCAGACAATAAATGACCGGTATACGGCATAAGCTGACCTAAACCGGAAAACGCCTGAAACCCAGCATTTCCAAGGCGTTGACACTTGCTTTGATGCGCGTAGAATGGGGACATCCCGCTCTGAGATCGCTGAGCGGACAAGCATGAAAGGAGTATGCAATATGCTAAAAAAACTGTCACTTATCCTGACGCTTAGTTTGATCTTCTGTATGAGCCAGGCAGCTTTTCCGGATGTGGTCCATGCTGCTGCAGGTAATACTCAGTACAGTCTGGCAGGGGCAAAATACCAGCTATATACCAACGCGGCCTGTACCGCTGCGGCCAAAGACGCAAACGGAAATAATGCGGTCCTTACGACCGGTGCGGACGGAAGGGCAAACACGCTCAAAATGAAACCGGGCACTTATTATGCAAAAGAGGTAACAGCAAGTAAGGGATATAAGCTCGACACAAAAATCTATACGTTGGTGGTCACTGCGTCCAATACAGCGGCTGCTCCTGCGATGTTTACTTCGCCTGAGCCCCCTTTATTCGGAATTCCGGAGTTCATGGTTTTCAAAGAAGATGCCACAGGTACATCTGACTATACCGGACTTACCGGCGCGGCATTCACTGTGAAGTATTACGATGTTGCAGATAAGGCCGCGATAGCAGGAGCTTCTCCGAAGGATCAGTGGACATTCGAAACTATTAAAAAGGATGCCCCTGGAGATGCCCCGGAAGGCACTTACTGCGCAGGCTTCGACTGGCAGACCGATGAGCCGGTATCTTCAAGCCGGCCTGACAGCAAGCTGTTTTACAGGGACAGTAATGGAAAAAGAGTGCTTCCGCTGGGGTGGTTCACTATTGAGGAGACTGCTGCTCCGAAGGGCTTCAGGCTCACGGACAAAATCTGCTACGGCCATATCTACAGGGACAGCAGCGGCAATGTCGTAACAGAACTTGAAGACGCAAAGGCAGACAGCGGACTGCAGACGCAAGTGGTCATCTTCGAGGACGAGCCTGAGCTTAGGATAGCTACATCTGCTTCACTGCAAAACGGCAACAGTGAGGTCGTGGACGTTATTTCATATGAAGGGCTGATACCTGATAGTGATTATGTATTCAGAGGATGGCTGGTGGACACAGCAACCGGAGAGAAGGTGCCAGGCTCTGACGGAAGTGTAAAGCTTTTGCCGTGTACTGCTTCTTCAGGACAGGTAGAAATGACTATGAAGACTTCCGGATATGATGGGATGCCGGGCCATAGCATGACTGCATTTGAAGAGCTGTATATCGTGAAGGAAGAAGGCGGAGAAAACACTGAGGTACATCTTGCGGATCACAAGGACATAAATGACAAATCCCAGACGGTAGAGATATATCAGGATCTTAAAGTCCAGAAGAACGTTACCGGAAATCTGGGGGATCTTACAAAGGAGTTCGAGTACACTGCGGAATTCATAGGCCTGGTACCAGGTCAGCCGTACACAGTGGAAGGTTATGACGGAAAGGTTTTCATCGCAGATCCTTCGGGAAAAGCTGAGATCCCGCTGAAACTCATGGACGATAAGAGTGTAACGATAAAACAGCTTCCAAAAGGGGCCAGATATCGCATTACAGAAAAAGCGTCAGACCATGTAGCCGGATTCAGGCTGTTCTCAGAAGATATGGCAGACAAAGGAGCGAAGATCATTCAGGCTTCAGGCAGCAATGATGAAGATGCTGCAAAGGAACTTACGACTGCTCTCGAGACTGTAGATCTTATGGACGGAACCGTAGTTGTGGCCTGGGAAAACAACAGGGATCTCGCTACTTTAACAGCCGTGCCGTCATATCTGGGTATCTGGGCGTGTGCTGCAGCATTGCTGCTTGCGGGTTTAGTGATGCTGCTCATAAAACGAAAAAAATATAGAGAGGAATAGGAGGAAAAAACATGATAAAGAGAAAAGCAGGAATTCTGATGTTGTCACTTGTGATGGTGATTTCCATGGCTGCAAACGCGTTTGCTGTTTCAGGTGCGATTGACAGTGACAGAACGGATTACATCACGAACAGGACAGGGAACAGCACTGCGGTCAGGCAGGATAACTCCTCTGACACGGGTACTGTAAGACTTGGAAAGATACTGACTGTAAATCAGGCGGGAAAGTTCCCGAATATTGAGGACTTCGTATTTAAGATAACACCTGTGGCAGCATGGGATAACGCGAATCAAAGCACGTCAAAGAGCGGAACAGCTATCTCAAAGAACCTCATGCCAAAACCTGAGGCTTCGGGCAAGTCGCATCATAATATCAGCGTCATACAGTCAGGTGCAGATGATGCTGCGCCATGGTCTGCTCTTGTCGCCATCGGAAATTTCAAGGATGGCTCGGAAGACAATGCATCCAGCATATATGGCGATAAGGACCATGAGTACATTGATTCCGATGATGCCAGCAATATTGCGAAGATAGACGAGGGCAAAAGAAGAACGAGAGTGACTGACGTATCGTTCAGCTTTTCAAAGGCCGGATACTATTTGTATAAGGTTGAAGAAGCAGGTTCATGTCCGAACGGCGGAACCGACAGCCTGAGCAATCTGAGAAAGGATGTTGCAGGAGTGGATTATGACAATAATACCTACTATATTGTTTTCTACGTATGCAACAAGGAGGCAACAGAAGATTCCGGAGTCAATGAGTACGGACAGGGTACCCGGGAGGGAGATACTGTAGACGGAGTATATGTTCATAGCATCACATCGTGGACTAACGATGAAGGTACGGACTATAAGCCTGACAACAGCATGAGGACATCAGATGCTCTTGCAGATACGCAGAACTGGCTCAATGACCTGATGCAAAGTGAGGACGTCGACGGCAGATACAACACTGACTATGGAGATGGCTGGCACTCAGCTGAGCCGAATACCGGAAGGGTCGACAATAATAACAGCAGCGGACCTTCATCGGTTACACATGACAACGTCGGAAAGGTCGGTATCTCGACCCCGAAGAATCCGGACTACCTTGAGGCTTACAGGATGTGGAACGGACAGGTCACGCACGATGTGGTGCTGAAAAAGAATGTCACGGGTAATCTCGGAGACCTGTCTAAAGAGTTTGAGTTTGAAATAAAACTGACTGGTCTTGAGACCAGCCAGACATATACGACAGACATTCCTGCAGGTTCAACAGAGGAAGCAGATGCAGGGGATGCAACAAATGATGTGACTTCGGCGAGTGTAAAAATGTATGACATGAGTCCGGCATCCTGCCTTGCGTCAGACGGCAAAAGTTTCACAACAGACATGACTGGCGCGGTAACGTTCAGGGTGAAGCTAAGGGACGGCGACATATTCGTGCTCAATTCACTGCCAATGTCAGCTTCATATCAGGTGACAGAGCAGGCTTCTGATCATGTTGCGCAGTACAACATAGTGTCTACAAATAAATCAGATGGAGCTCCTCCTCTGTTAAGAGCCACAAGATCAGGCGGTGCTGCTGTGTTCGCCGAGACCGGCCATACTCCGGGCGGTACGGACGCTGACCATCTTGGAAAGGCAAACACGGACGCAAACCAGGCTCTGTCTACAGAGGTCGAATTTGTTGACAGGTTCGACGGCACGGTTACCATCATTTACCGCAATAACAGGGATCTCGCTACTCTCACAGGCGTAGCAGGTCTTGACTATATGGTCTACGCTGCTGCACTTGCGGTGCTTTCAATGACCGCATTTCTGATAATCAGAAGACGCAGGGAATATGCTGAAGAAGACAGGCTGACTGCATAAGATCATGGGCGAGAAAGAAGTATTATACGGCAGGTTAATAATACAGTTCAAAAGGTGGAGAAAGATAAACAAATGGATCGACAGGATCCTTCTGTCGATCCTCCTTTTTCTGATAGTCTTCGTAGGCTCAGCACTGATTGACGGATTCATGTTCCTCGAGGAAGGGATGGGCAGCATCAGATATCACAGCTTTGTTCAGCTGATGGACATAAACCCGGATACGGTCGCATGGATTGTAATGGACGGAACGCATATAGATCATCCGGTTGTTCGCAGTACAGACAATTTCGATTATCTGGACAGGGGCTTCGATGGAAAGTTTTATGCCGGCGGCACGCTGTTCATGGATAAAGGCAACAGGAGCTTTGAAGACCCGTACAGTATCATACACGGGCATCATATGGCGGCCGGAGCGATGTTCGGCGATCTTGAAAGATATCTGGAGCCGGAGTTTTTCAATGATAACTGTACGGGGAAGCTGCTGACACCCGAATACGACTATGACATACAGGTAATTGCTGCAGGGGTATTCGATGCATATGACAGACACGTATACAGCGTAGGTGAGACAGTTCCCTTTGATTATATTACGGAAAATGCTGTCAACATGAGAGATTCCGGCAACGCGGATCACGTTCTGGCCCTGTCTACCTGCCTCGATGAAATGACCGACAACAGGGCCGTAGTATTCTGCGCGCTTACTGACAGGAGAACACACAGGTAAACAGATGGACAGGATTGATGCAGGAATAGAGAGAAAGACCCGGCTCGTTAAACAGCTTAGACATGACGCAGTTATCAAGGTCGCAGGGTTTGCAATAGCGCTGTTTGTCACATTCCGCTTTGTTTTCGGGGTAACACTGGCCCCTACAAACGATATGTTTCCGGCCATTCATCAGGGCGATCTCGTCATCTACTACAGGCCGGGGCGCATCATCAACACCGATGTTGTGATCTATGAAACCCCGGATGGAAGCATGCAGATCGGGCGTGTTGAAGGCACGGAGGGAGAAACGGTAGGGACCACAGACGGAGGGCTGCTGACAGTTAACGGCAATATTCAGCCCGTCCAGAAGAGAAGCGGTCTGTATGACGAAACGTTTGCGGGAAAGAAAAACATAAACGGCGAGGTCAGACGGGGAGAATTCCTGATCCTCGGCGACCGGCGGGAGACGGCGGAAGACTCAAGGTCATTCGGGCTGATACCACGCAAAAATATAAAAGGAAAAGCATTCACTATTATAAGGAGAAGGCCTTTATGAATAATCATAAAAATAAAAGATCAATGACAACAGCAGTTTTGCTGGCGGTCATGATAATGCTTGCAGCCATGATGCCTGTTGCTGTCCATGCAGGTTCCAACATTCCCGTGACGGTCGAAATAACGGTTACGTATATAGTAGACGGCAATGTTGAGACTGCAGGAGGAGACCGTTTCGTGCTTGAAGCGGATGATCCTTGCGCCCCGATGCCAGAGGGGACATCTGAAGGAAAAAAGACTATAACGATTCGTGACGAGGGCAGCTACGGCTTTGGTGACATGCATTTCGGGGGACCGGGTGTGTTCTGGTACACGATCACCCGTGAAGTGACTGATAAAAAGGGAGTCGTAAAAGATGATTCGATATACCGGGCAAAGGTGATTGCCCTGAATGACGGTCACGGATATGTGCTCGTATATAAGACGGGAAGTGATGAAAAGCAAGAGCTTGTGTACATGGACAGGGTCGCGCCGGCAACAGGCGATAACAGCACAGTGTGTTATTTCTGCATGGCAGTTGCTGCAGCTGCGGCATTGATGGCTTTTGCTGCAGCGGGCAGGATCAGCAAAAGGAGGGCTGCACGGAATGAAACAGAAAAAACTGCTCAATAAAAACGGAAAAGAAAAAAGATTAAAGGTATGCATCCTGGCGGCAGCCATGATCGTTCTTTTAGCCATGCCGTCTTTTGCATCAAATGAGGCGGATGTGCCGGAGGCAGCGGGCGAGGAAGAAAATGTCATGACGGAAGAGGTGCAGGAAGAAAATGAAAATGAGGGATCAATCATACCAGATATTACAGAAGAGAGCATTGAAGATGCCGGCAATGAAGAGGATGGAGCAGGCGGTGCAGACAAAAAAGATGAGGAGGAAGAACCTGAAGAAGCAGAAGAAGCTCAGTTCGTGAATAAGGCACCGATGATGCTCAGGGCAGGCAACGGCGAAAAGATATCCTATACTGCAAAAAGAGTGGGCTCGAATGCGGGAGAGACAAGTGTGTTCAAAGTGACTTCAGGAGGAACGACATATACCGGGGCCTGTTCTGAGCAGGGAGTAGGCATGAAAACCTCCGGTAAAGCATCGATCACAAGGATAGGTAATAACACTAAGATTGCAAAGGTGATATATTACTATACGATTGCTTTGGGAGACAATAACTGGTGGACGAGTGACCGCAAAACTGACAAAGTCGGAAAGATACTGGGAATGGCTCATGCTGATGACACAGATGTTACCAAAAGAAGGATGGTGGAGTGCTTCTGTCAGATTTACAACATGGGTTCCACCGACTGGTACAATACTGTTACAAGCAGCAGCGGAGGCGGATGGAGCAAAACTACAGCCGATAAGGTAAGAGACTATTATAGAGATATCGACACAAGTAATATTACGGTGCCTGCAGGCTTTGAAATATGGAAAGCAGACTCCGATGGAGGTGCCCAGTCATTCATAATGTGGGCATATAATCCGGAAGGTTATGTCAGCATGAAAAAAGTGTCTGGAAATACTAATATAACAAATTAAGAAACTGTCAAATAAAATGTTTGACAGGGCGATCGGGAAATGTTATTATATGGCGGTGTGACCGGGAGTACCGGTCATGCCGCTGATCTTTTTGCGGGGACGGGCCATGAAAGACGACATCGAAAAAGTTGAATACGCGAGCATGCTCTACGACTTCTACGGCAGCTTGCTGAATAAGAGCCAGAACGAAGTGATGGCCCTTTATCACGAAGACAATCTGTCTCTTTCAGAGATCGCCGAAGAGCTTATGCAGACGCGTCAGGCAGTCCACTATACGCTCAGGAAGGCAGAGAAAGCTCTGGCGTCCTATGAAGAAAAGCTGGGTCTTGTAGCCTCTTACAAAGAAAACCGGCAGCTTGCCATGGAGGCATACAGGATAATTGAATCTGCAGGCGTTAAAGAGCCGTATGCAGATAAACTGAAGCATATCGTAAAGAAAATTACTGATTAAGCTTATGTAAGACGGCAGCATGGCGCAGCCGGGACAAGGATAAAGCGAATGGCATTTGAAGGATTATCCGAAAAACTACAAGGCGCATTCAAGGACCTTAGGGGCCAGGGAGTAGTCTCCGAGAAGGATTTTGACAACGCTATGCGTGTTGTCAAGATGGCACTTCTGGAGGCAGATGTAAACTTCAAGGTCGTTAAGGACTTTGTTGCTACAATAAAAGAGAAGGCTCTTGGAGCCGGTGTCCTTAAAAGCCTGACTCCTGACCAGATGGTAATCAAAATCGTCAAGGATGAACTGGTCGAGATGATGGGAGGCACTGCGAGCAAGCTGACTTTCTCACCGAGTGGATTCACGATTATCATGCTGGTCGGTCTCCAGGGAACAGGTAAAACCACTACCGCGGGCAAGCTTGCAGCGTGGCTCAAGCAGACAGGCAAGCATCCGATGCTGGCCGCCTGCGATATTTACAGACCTGCGGCCATAGATCAGCTCGAGATCGTCGGCAAAGCGGTAAACACACCGGTCTACGTCAACAGGGATTCGAACGATGCGGAGCAGATTGCTACTGAAGCCATCAAAGAGGCACAGAGACGCGGATGCAACGTACTGATAGTCGATACAGCCGGACGTCTTCAGATAGACGAACAGCTCATGGACGAACTCAAGGTGCTGAAGTGGTCCATCAGACCTCACGAGATACTTCTCGTAGTCGATGCTCTTACAGGTCAGGATGCTGTCAATATCGCTGACGGATTCAACAAGGCTCTCGGCGTCGATGGCATAATAATGACCAAGATGGACGGTGACTCAAGAGGCGGTGCTGCACTTTCAGTAAAATCCGTTACGGGAAAGCCGATCAAGTTCATGGGTACAGGTGAGAAGTACAATGCTCTCGAGCCTTTCCACCCAGACAGGATAGCATCCAGGATACTCGGAATGGGTGACGTTATGTCACTCATCGAGCAGGCTGAAAACGCTTTCGATGAGGAGGAGTCCCGCAAACTCGAGGAAAAGATCCGCCGCAACAAGTTTGACCTGGAGGATTTCCTGGGCCAGATGAGACAGATCAACAAACTGGGCGGTCTTTCGAAGCTCATTGACATGATACCGGGCATCTCGGCGGCACAGAAGAAAGAAATCAACTTTGAGCAGAGCAAGGCGGAACTCAAAAAGTGGGAGGCCATAATCCTCTCGATGACACCTTTTGAAAGAGCAAAACCTAACGTGCTCAACGCATCACGCAGAAAGCGTATTGCAGCAGGATCAGGCCACACCGTACAGGATGTCAATCAGCTCATCAAGAAATACGAAGAGATGAAGAAGCTGACAAAGGTAATAGCAAATCCGGATTCGAAGAAAGCGCGCAGCATGATGCGCAATCTGGGTTTTTAAAAGATATCAATTAAATAATTAATACATGGAGGAACAAAAATGGTAAAAATCAGACTTAAGAGAATGGGAGCTCACAAGAAGCCTTTCTACAGAGTAGTTGTTGCTGACTCGAGAACACCGAGAAACGGAAAGTTCATCGAAGAGATCGGAACTTATGACCCACTGAAGGATCCAAGTGAGATCATAATCGATAACGAAGCTGCAAAGAGATGGCTCGCTAACGGAGCTCAGCCAACTGATACAGTAAGAGCACTTCTCAAGAAGTCCGGCGCTATCGAATAAGGAGGCGCGGCATGGGAAGTCTGGTAGAAGTAATCGCGAAAGCGCTGGTCACTAAGCCGGACGAGGTCCTTGTCACCGAAGAGACTGACGGAAGAGACATAATTGTCAAGCTCAAGGTAGCGGATGAAGATATCGGCAAGATAATCGGAAAGTCGGGAAGAATTGCTAAGGCGATCAGGACCGTGGTAAAGGCTGCGGCCATCAAGCAGAATCTCAGAGTGTCGGTAGAGATAGTTGAAGAAGACTAATAAAACAGAGAAGGTCTTAATAGGCAAAGTCGGAAGTCCTGTGGGGATAAAAGGCGAAGTCAGGATCACACTCTATGCGCAGGATTCGACCAATCTGAAGGAGGGCAAAGTCCTCCTTCTTGAGCGTGCGGGAAAAACCGTAAACGCCGCAATTAAAAAACTGAGATATCAGAAAGACAGGCCTGTCGTGAAGCTGGATGGTATCGAGGATCGTAACGCTGCTGAGGAAATCAGGGGCATGGAGGTCAGCATTTACGCCTCCGATCTTGAGGAACTGCATGAAGGCGAGCACTATGTGCGCGATCTCATCGGCTGCAGGGTCGTTGATACTGCAGCAGACGGCAGGGAGATCGGTGTTCTCAGAGATGTAATACAAAACACTGCTCAGAGCATACTTGAAGTCGAGACTGCAGACGGCAGGAGTGTTCTTATACCTGCCGTAGAGGCCTTCCTCAGAGGGATAGATGAAGAAGCCGGCATCATTGAAGTCGAGCTTATCCCGGGATTTTTAGACTGATATGAAGATAAATATTCTCACGATCTTCCCTGACATGTTCGCGCCGCTTCGCATGAGCATGCTCGGAAGAGCGATAGACAAGGGAATAATCGAATTGAATGTCACTGACATCAGGGACTACACGACTGACAGGCATAACCGTGTCGATGACACCCCGTACGGAGGAGGAGCCGGCATGGTGATGCAGGTGCAGCCTATCCTTGACGCGTTTGAAGGGAGCGGCTTCGGCGGGGATGTGATTTACATGTCTCCGCGGGGTGAAATGCTGTCCGGAGATCTGGCGAGAGAGCTCTCTGAAAAGGATGAGATAACCATTCTCTGCGGCCATTATGAGGGCGTGGATCAGCGCGCTCTTGACAGGCTCAACGCACGCGAGGTCTCGATAGGTGACTATGTGCTGACGGGTGGAGAGCTGCCCGCCATGGTGCTGATTGACACGGTTGCCAGATTCATTGAAGGTGTGCTGGCAGGAGACGAATCAGTCAATGACGAGTCCATATATTCGGGCCTGCTCGAGTATCCGCATTACTCAAAGCCCCGCGAATATGATGGCGATGAGGTGCCTGAGATACTGCTGTCGGGAAATCACGGAGAGATAGATCTGTGGCGCTGGGAACAAGCCCTTTCGCTCACAAAGGAACGCCGTCCGGACCTCTTTGAGGCATATGTGAACAGCGACCCTGTACTCACAAAAAAACAGAAAGCCATACTGGCAAAATACAAAATGTAGTAATCAGAAGACTTGCGGGTAAATAGATGTTGTACCGCAGGTCTTTTTTGTTGTATAATCTTTCTGAACTATGGAAACCAATCGAAGAGGGCTATTTAACAAAAAGTGGATAGTTGCGTTCCTGGTATATGTAGGACTTGTCGCATTGTGTTGTATAGCGCTCTATGTCGTGCCTTCAGTCATCGGCATGTTCGAAAGGACCTATATAGCGGAACATGGCAAAATAGACGTCGCTGATGAGGTCTCTGCTTTTATTGTGAGAGACGAAAGAGTGTATGTCGCAGCACAAAAGAGCAAAATCAACAGACTTGCAGACAGCAACAGGCTTGTAAAGTCCGGTGCAAAGGTTGTAGAACTGACACCGACGGATGCAGAAACGTTTGATCTGGGAGTTGAAGACGATGAAGCCGAGGCTGATGCCAGGGATGCTAAAGCGGATGACAAGAATGCAGCTGAATCGAAGGATAAAGCTTCGGCCGGCAGCGATAAGAAGTCTGAAAAGACTGAAGATAAAACAGATAATAAGAAGGACGAGAAGGGCACCGCTGAAAACAGCGATAAAAAGAAGGACGAAAAGAGCGACACCGAAGATACTGAAAATGCCGCAGAACAGGACGCAAAGCTTGGTATAAAAGGCAGCAGGTATGCCGGTATAATGAAGGATCTCGGCGATACATATTCGGTCACCGAAGACGGCAGCACCCGCACGGCCGGTTATGTCAGTTATTATGTAGACGGAGCGGAAGCCAAGCTCAGTACAAAGGCTATTGAGAGTCTCAACTACAGTGATCTGAAAGAACTTACCGGACACAAGGCGGTAAAGGTACCATCGAAAAACTGCGGAAAGGACTACCCGGTATTCAAGATCGTACGCAACAGAAAGTGGTACCTGGTCTATTACCTGAAAAAGGAGGACGCGGCCAAGTACGCTGAAGGCGAGACTGTATATATTGAAGTCAATGATGAGAACGTACCGGTCACGGTAAGAGAAGTCAGGGATGAGGGTAAAAACACAAGAATCACACTGACGTGCAAGACTTTTTTCGACGGATTTCTTGAGATCCGCAACCTTGACACAAAAGTCATAGTAGAAAGTGCCGAAGGCCTGGTGCTTGAAGACACAAGCATAGTTGAAGCCCCGGATGGCAAGCGCGGTGTATTCGTTGTAAACAAGCTGGGAGAACACGTATTTACTCCTGTCAGGACCAAGGCTGATGACGGAACAAAGTGCGTTGTTTATTCTGATATATATGTCGATGAAGGCGGCAACTACGTAGAGACTATAGGTACCTATGACGAGGTAATAGCAGAGCCTTCAGAGGAAGACATCGCGAATCTTAAATCAAAAGAAAAAGACAATAGCGATAAAAAATAACAAAGCAATGACCATAGGTGAAAGATATAAAGAAGTAAAAAGGCGTGCAGATGAAGCTGCTGTAAGAAGCGGCAGAACTCCCGCGGATGTGAAGCTCGTAGCAGTTACCAAGACGCACACGGCTTCGGAGATAAATGAAGCGATCGAGGCAGGTGCGACCGACATCGGCGAGAACCGCGTACAGGAACTTCTGGAAAAATACGATGATGTCAGTCCTGTCAGATGGCATCTTATAGGTCATCTGCAGACAAACAAGGTAAGGCAGGTGATCGACAGGGTCGTTATGATCCACTCAGTCGATTCACTGAAGCTCGCGAGGGAGATCAACAAGCGTGCCGCTGCAGCAGGGATCACGATGGATGTTCTGATCGAGATCAACTCAGCGATGGAGGAGACTAAATCCGGCATTGCAGCATCAGATCTTAGGCAGCTCGTAACGGAAATAACTGAAGAGTGTTCCAACGTGCGGATCTGCGGCATAATGTGCATACCACCGATCGCAGCGGAGCCAGAGGATTCAAGGCCTTATTTCAGAGAGGCCGCAGCGCTCTTTGAAGATATGAAGAGCTGGGAGCTCCCGCAGGAGAGGTTTGCGCCTTCTGAGCTTTCGATGGGAATGTCGGGAGACTTTGAAGTGGCGATCGAAGAGGGAGCAACGATAGTCAGAGTCGGCAGTTCGATATTCGGACCGCGCAATTACAGATAGAGGAGGAAAAGGCAAAATGGGTTTCATGGACAAAATGAAAGACCTGGTCGGAATCACAGATGAGTATGATGACGACTATGATAACATCTCGCAGGAAGAGATCGACGCTTATAAAAATGAGTTGAGAGGATCAGCAGCTCCAGCTCCTGCTGCAGCCGCAGCCGCTCCGGAACCGCCTATCAGTACAGGCATCAGCCCGCTCGCATTCAGCGAGGTGGCACCGCCTCAG
The DNA here is from genome assembly GCA_017510725.1 of Mogibacterium sp. Lineage (GTDB taxonomy): Bacteria > Bacillota > Clostridia > Peptostreptococcales > Anaerovoracaceae > Crickella. The sequence goes on from JAFWMD010000024.1 coordinate 20,671, forward strand.
AAGTTTACCGAAAACAAAGAGAAGGTAGACAAGATTTCGCGCAATGACTCTGGCGCATTTAAGATGGTGGTTATAGAGCCAAAGAACATCGATGAATGCCGCAAGCTGATCGACAATCTCAGGGCAAATAAACCTGTTATCATTAATCTCGAAAAGGTCGAGACAGATCTAGCCCGCAAGATGTTCGATTTCCTCAGCGGAGCTACATACGCTCTCAGGGGCAGCATCCAGAGAATCAACCAGAACATCTACCTTTTTGCCCCTCATAATGTTAACATTAAGGCAATGGTAGACAGGGCTACAGAAGCCGGAAAACCAGCAAAAGCAAAAGCAGAAAGTCCGTGGAAATAATCAGTTCCATTAACAAATATTAGTCAGATAATTCAAGAGGAAAGATGAGGTACAGACACTATGATAATGCCGATTGATATTGATAAGAAAGAATTCAGCCGTGATAAGAAAGGTTATAACTCCAGAGAGGTAGATGAATTTCTGGATATTATTGTAGCCGACTATGAAAAGGTGCTCAACGACAACAGATCGATGGCACACAAGATCAAAGCTCTCGAGAAGCAGCTCGAAGAAGCTCAGAAAGATGACAACGCAATGGTCGAGACTCTTGAGACAGCAAAGAAGCTCATGGCAGACATCTCGGCAAGTGCTGAGAGAAGAGCAGAACTCATGATGAGAGATGCAGAGCTCGAGGCAGAGAACATGCTTCTGGATGCAAAGGTCAACGTCAGAAAGCTTAACGACGAGCACGAAATACTCAGTGCTAAGGTAAGAAGACTCAAGAGCAACTTCCGTAAGATGCTCCAGGCTGAGATTGCCCGTCTCGATGGAGATGATTTTGACATAATGAGAGACCTTGCAGACGAAGTTGAGATCCCTGAAGCAGCAGAACCTGTAGTTGCTGATACTGTCAGCAAGGCTCCTACGATCGTTATCGACAAGATCGGAAATGATGCCCCTGTTGCTGCAGATTTCAGTGCTTCGTTAACTGATCTGGAGCACGCTACAGTATCCGATCTTTCAGACGGACTGAAGGCTATCGCTGAGGATGCGTCGGCTATAGACAACACCATCATCCTCAAGTAATTGCTGAATACAGAACAAAAAACGCTTTACCGCTTGCGGTAAGGCGTTTTGTTATGTACAGAGATCAGGTTCACGCTTATTCTTTATTCGAAGTCGTAGTTGCCAGGCTTATCTTCGTTTCCTTCATTTACATAATCACAGATGGCAACATAGGTCTCGTGTGAGATCACATGCTCTATTTTGCATGCGTCCTCTTCTGCCTGCTCCGCACTTACCCCGAGCTTCTCGAGGAATGCAGTCAGTGCCTTGTGCCTCTCATAGATTCTCTTTGCGATCTTGTAGCCTGCCGGCGCAAGCGTAATAGGTCCATTGGCATCCATATTGATGTAGCCGCTTTCTCTGAGACGCTTAACAGCGTACGAAACGCTTGGCTTGGTAACACCAAGGTATCTTGCTATGTCGATGGAGCGTATATATCCGTGCTTTTCCTGGAGCACGAGCATTGCTTCGAGGTAATCTTCTGCAGACTGCTGGATCTTCATGACAGTTTCTCCTTTTTTAGGATTATTATTTACCCTCATAACAATAACATATTCAGTGGAGTTATTCAATTGCGTCTGGTTTACAATTTGCATAATGAAATTCATGTGAAATTGTACAAAAATCGGTGCAAGCTCGGGCTGGTTATGGTAATATTACATCGTTGAACATAAGGACGGGATGTCCGAATCAAGACAAAAATTATCATTCCAAAGGAGGAAAGAATTATGGCTAAATGGGTATGCAGTGTTTGCGGTTACGTTCATGAAGGAGATACCCCTCCTGAAAAGTGCCCGGTTTGCAAGGTTCCTGCAGAGAAATTCATCAAGCAGGAAGAAGAAATGACATGGGCAGCTGAGCATGTTCTCGGCGTTGCACAGGGAGTTGATCCTGAGATTATCGCAGACCTCAGGGCTAATTTTGAAGGGGAGTGCAGCGAAGTAGGTATGTATCTTGCTATGTCCAGAGTAGCTTTCAGAGAAGGCTATCCTGAAATCGGTGAGTACTGGAAGACCGCTGCATTTGAGGAGGCTGAGCACGCAGCTAAGTTTGCTGAGCTCCTTGGCGAGGTGCTGACAGACAGCACAGAGAAGAACCTCAGAATGAGAGTAGAAGCTGAGAACGGCGCTACACTTGGAAAATTCATGCTTGCTAAGAAGGCTAAAGAGCAGAACCTCGATGCTATTCATGACACAGTTCACGAGATGGCAAGAGACGA
>JAFWMD010000025.1 GCA_017510725.1 Mogibacterium sp.
CTGATCCGAAGTCCTTATTACTAAGTCTTTTTTCGAGTTCTCCATCAAGTATCTCATCATACGATAACCTGGGAATGATGTCCGTTAGAAGCCTGATGAGCTCTTTGTTTTTGGGATCCACATCTATCAGAATTTTCTGACCATCATGTGTTATAAACTTCTGCATTCTGACACCTCTTTTATTCATGGGTGCTTGATGTCAGCACTAAATGTCCATTATCACAGATACCGGGCAGTGATCGCTGCCGTATATGTCTGTCAGTATTACTGCATCCTCAAGTTTTTCCGTAAGGCGGTCGGAAATGATGAAGTAGTCTATGCGCCACCCTGCGTTCCTCTCTCTGGCCTTCATGCGGTATGACCACCATGAGTAGGTCACCGTTTCCGGATAGAGATAACGGAATGTATCTGTAAATCCTGCACCGAGCAGCTCAGTCATTTTACCGCGTTCCTCATCCGAGAAACCGGCATTGCCTCTGTTAGGGCCCGGATTCTTGAGGTCTATCTCGTTATGAGCTACATTGAGATCTCCACAGTATATTACCGGCTTTACGCTGTCGAGTTCGCTCATGTATTCTCTCATGGCATCCTCAAACTCGCATCTGTAATCTATGCGTGCGAGGCCATCCTGTGCATTAGGAACATAGCAGCAGATGAGGTAGAACTCCGGATATTCAAGAGTGATTACCCTGCCTTCATCATCATGCTCTCCCTTTATTCCGTAGGCAACCGAAAGAGGCTCTCCCAGTGTTTTCTTTGCGAATATCGCTGTGCCTGAGTATCCTTTCTTAACTGCGCAGTTATAGTACTCAAAATAGCCTTCCGGATGGAAGTCGGCCTGGCCTTCCTGCATCTTTGTCTCCTGAAGGCAGAAGAAGTCCGCATCCAGGTCATTGAATATCTCTTCAAATCCTTTTTTCAGAACGGCTCTGAAGCCGTTGACATTCCAGCTGATGAATTTCATGCTCTTTCTCCGATCGTATTAATCTATTGCGAATGGTACTGCCATCCAGTCCTTATACTTGCCTCTGCCGCGCACTATGGCATAGCCGGTACCGGACTCGGTGTTTTTTACGAACGACAGTATGTAATCCCTGCCCTGACGCAGCCTTTTGTCTCCGAGTGTGACGGTGACTTTAGGTTTTGCCCTGCGATTTTTCAGTTTATAACTCTTCTCGTCAAAGTCGACCCTGCAGTCTCCTATAGAAGACTGATTCTTTTTCCCTTTTGCAAATGTGTTGTAGACCCTGCCCGGCTCTATGTACCAGACATCATGATCGACGTTGCCTTCAATGCCTCCGACAGCAGCATCCTCTGCACATTGCCAGTAAAGATAATTACCCGTCACATCGCAGGCCCCTCCGTACTGGGCTGCCCATATGACTGCCTCATCGTCAAGCAGCGCAGAATCCATGTAATTGGTCAGCATGTCATAGTTTGCGTAGACTGCGGATTCGTATCCTGCTTTCTCCACTCTTCGGCAGAATGCAAGAACCACATCGTGGTACATCGAAGATGCAGGCATCTCGCCGGCTTCCACTTTCTGCTGCAGTCTGCCGCCGTCATACAGTTCGTAGTCAATAACGAGCGGCATTTCTATGTCATAGCGTTTTACCAGCTTCAGAAGATATTCGGCTTCCTCAATGGCTTCGGCTTCATTAAGTGCCTGTGAGAAGAAATATGCTCCGCACATTACACCTGCCTTGCCGGCTTTCTTCATGTTTGTCCTGAAGTCCGCATCTTCCTTGAGTTCTCCGGTCTCGGAGCTTCTGTACCCTGCACGGATGAAAACAAAGTCGGCTCCGCTGGACTTTACCTTTTTCCAGTTTATTTCATCCTGATACTCTGAAATATCGATACCGTGCACAACAATGCAATCCTGAAAGCGCTCCGCATGTGTCAGTCCCTCATCGCTGAGCTTTATGCGTGATATGCTTCCTATGTAAAAAATCAGCTTAAGTATCCCCGCCAATACGAGCATTACAATCAAAGCTACTGCTGCCAGGCGGAGAGTTGACATGAAAGATCTTTTCTCTTGTTTAATGTCCTTAACGTCCTTTTTTACTATCTCTTGTTTTACTTCTTTATCTGCCAATTGGCACACCTCTAAAACTCATCCGCATGCATGAATGACATGAGCTCACGCTCAAGCTCAACTCTGTGATGCTTCGTATAAATGCCCGGTAGTCCTCCGGTGTGCATGAATATAACGTCAGAGCCCTTTTCGATGGTTCCTTTTTTTGCACCATCTACTACAGCCTCGAACGTCTTGCCTGTGTAACATGGATCAATGATTATTGCCTCCTTGCGGGCAAGGTAGTACATGACATCGCGCACCTCATCGACGGCGTTGTTGTATGCACCGTGGATGTAACGTGTTGTAAAGTTGAAATCGTCAGGTGTTATGCCCCAGCTGCCGCTGTATTCAGGGAAGAAATCGCATACCCTCTTATAGTATTCGCAGAGAGCTTCGCGAAGAGCTTTCTCATTGCCTTCCTCATCAGCCGGATCCTCAGCATAAGGCAGTACATTTATGCCCACTAGCCTGAGAGATGATCCGCGCTCTTTGAGTCCGATCAGCATCCCAAGGTATGTGCCCATGCTTCCGACCGTGACATATACTGACGCATTACCGATTCCAAGCTCCCTGGCCTGTTTATCGAGTTCCATTGCGCACTCCACATAGCCGAGCATTCCTATCTCGTTGGAGCCGCCCATCGGAACATAATATACTTTTTCACCTTCGGCTGTGTACTTGTCTATTACAGCCTGTCTGCCTGTTTCCATGTCCTTTACAAAGTAGACAAGACAGCCCAGCATTCCGTCCAGAAGCAGATTTGCACTTATCTCTCCCGGATACCTGTCCTCAGTGACTATGGCGCATTTAAGGCCGTATTTTGCAGCTACAGCAGCTGTCAGTCTGCCGTGGTTGGTCTGGGCGCCGCCTTCGGTAATAAGCATGGTAGCACCCTTATCCTGCGCATCCTTCAGGAAGTATTCCAGTTTGCGGAGCTTGTTGCCTCCCGTTGCAAGATTGGTAAGGTCATCTCTTTTGCAATATACATTTATACCGAGGTCCTCTGAAACATTTTCAAGGCGCTCCAGAGGTGTCGGCAGGTGCAGTATTTCTACTTTTTCGTGTCCGAATAACATAATAACTCCTTTTTCTGAAAAATCTCCGGTCCGACATCTCATTGTAGCATAACGGGCCTTCTGCTGAAATAAATACATTCAGGTACAACGCATTGTGTTACAATAGTAACGAAAGGTATTCACAGCCTTACAAATATATTATTAAATCGTTATAAAGGAGAACAGCTATGGTAAATGAAAAATATTATGGCTATGGCACAGCGCCTAGCATCATCCGCGAACTCTTCGCCTACGGACTGGAGCAGGCAAAGAAACTCGGAAGAGACAAGGTCTATGACTATTCGCTGGGCAACCCGAGCATACCTGCTCCTAAAAAGGTAAATGACACCATCAAGAAACTTGTTGATGAAGAAAGTTCCATCCTGCTTCATGGCTATTCAATGGCTCCAGGATTTGAGAGTACAAGAGAAGCTATCGCAGCAAACCTGAGAGAAAGATTTACTACTAACGCACAGGCAAGCGAGCTCTTCATGACATGCGGATGCGCACCTGCGCTTGTTTCTGTAGCGTGTGCGCTCACCACCAAGCCGGATGACAACTTCGTTGTAATCGCACCTTATTTCCCTGAGTACAACGTATTCTTCAAAGCCGGCGGCGGCAAAGTCAGAAGAGTAGATCCTGATATTCCTGATTTCCAAATCAACCTGGAAGCGCTTGAAGCTACAATCAACCATGACACAGTAGCTCTCGTAATCAACTCCCCTAACAATCCTTCCGGAGTAGTTTATACAAGAGAGACTCTCGAGAAGATCGCTGCTGTCCTCAAGAAAAAAGAGGTCAAATACGGTCATCCTATCTATATCATCGCTGACGAGCCTTACAGAGAACTCGTTTACGGCGATGCTGTCGTAACTTTCATCCCTGAGGTATATGACAATACCATCGTCTGCTATTCATGGTCCAAGAGCCTGTCGCTTCCTGGCGAGCGTATCGGATATGTTTACGTTCCTGCTAAGTGTCACAACCAGCACGGAGTACTCAGCGCAGTTGCCGGTGCGGCCAGAGAGATCGGTTCTGTCTGCCCTCCGACACTCATTCAGAGAGTCGTTCAGGAATGCGTTGACTGCATGCCTGACCTCGTAGCATATGATGAAAACAGAAACGACCTGTACAATGGCCTGACAGAGATGGGCTATGAATGTGCTAAACCAGACGGAGCATTCTACCTCTTCATGAAAGCTCCTAACGGTGATGACATGGCGTTCAGCGAAGCTGCAAAGCTCGAAGAAAATATCCTGATCGTTCCTGGCACAGGCTTCGGCTGCCCGGGTTATCTGAGACTTGCATACTGCGTATCCAATGAAACGATCAAGAATTCAATGCCTGGATTCAAGCGTCTGATTGAAAAATACGGTAAATAGCCTGTTCTACCTATATAATATTATCGTAAATCAAAGACCGGTACGTCAATATACGTACCGGTCTTTCGTCTTATCTGATCATTTATGCCTGTTTCCCCTCTGCAGCGAGTATGCCTACTGCCATGAGAACTTCTCCTACCTTTGAAACTGTTCTGATCTCGATCTTTTCCTTGACTTCATCAGCCACATCCTTAAGGTCGTATTCATTTTCTTCAGGTATGAACACCTTTGTGATGCCCGCCCTTTCAGCAGCCATCAGCTTTTCAGGAAGACCGCCTATTGGTGTTACTGCACCTCTCAGAGCAACTTCTCCCGTCATTGCGATGTGAGGATCGACCACGCATCCAGTCACCAGTGACGACAATGCGGTAGTCAGCGCTATACCTGCTGACGGACCGTCTTTTGGCACAGCTCCTTCAGGCACATGGATGTGAAGATCGTTATTGCTGAACATGTCAGCTTTATCAGGGAAGAGTGTTTTCACGAGGCTTACCGCTATCCTTGCGGATTCCTTCATGACATCACCAAGCTGGCCTGTTATGATGATCTCACCCTTTCCTTTTGTGAACATGGTCTCGATATATAATATCTCACCGCCTACAGGCGTCCATGCGAGTCCGGTTACGACTCCCGCTTTAGGTTCAGGAAGTATCCTGCTGTGCTGCACAGGCCTTGCATCTATCTCTTCATCAACTACATCCGGCGTGACAGTCAGCATGCGGTCCGGTTCACTTGCAATCTTAACCGCCAGAACACGGCACAGTGTGTCTATGCGCTTTCTGAGTCCGCGCACTCCGGCTTCCATAGTGTAGTCCGAAATGATCTTTCTGAGCGCATCATCAGTGATCTCCATTTTGTGTACATCTATACCCATGGCCTCCATCGACTTCGGAACCAGGTGCTCACGCGCTATGGAAAGCTTTTCTATTGGTGTATATCCGCTGAACTGTATGACTTCCATGCGGTTCAGAAGCGGTTCAGGGATAGTATCCGTCGTGTTTGCAGTACAGATGAACATCACGTCTGACAGATCGTAAGGAACGTTCATGTAATGATCCGTGAATGTACTGTTCTGCTCAGGATCCAGTACTTCCAGCAGAGCGCTTGCAGGACTTCCGTGATATGATGCCGAAAGCTTATCGACCTCATCGAGCACCATTACCGGATTTGAAACACCACTCTTTTGGATGCCATCCATTATACGCCCCGGCATCGCTCCTATGTAAGTTCTGCGGTGACCGCGGATATCCGATTCGTCATGGATCCCGCCCAGGCTTACCCTCACATATTCACGCCCCAGAGCCCTTGCAATGCTCTTTCCTATACTTGTTTTGCCTGTTCCCGGTGCACCTACGAAGAGAAGTATCGATCCTGACTGCTCTTTCTTCAGATCCATTACCGCTATCTGCTGTATAATGCGGTCCTTTACCTTGTTTAGCCCGTAATGGTCCTCATCAAGGACCTTGCGTGCATTATCAAGATCTATATAAGAAGCCTCTTCTTTTTTCCATGACAGACCGGTCACAAAATCCAGATAATCATAAAGCATTCCGGATTCTGCGCTCTGACTGCCTTCCTGTTTGAGCCTGTTGAGGACTTTTTCAGCCTCTTTCCTTGCAGTCTCGTTCATCCCTGATTCCGCGATCTTCTGCTCAAATTTCCGTATATCAGTAATGTTCTCCGGATGCATCTCATCGAGTTCTTTCTGCAGATGCTCCATCTGACGCTTTATGGCCTGCTCACGATACATCTTCTGATGTTCTTCCTGCTGTGATGTAATCGCCTCATTGGTGATGCGGCCTACCTCCATGAAGCCATACAGGGCCTCTTCAATAAGCTCTGCTCTTTTCAGGCGGCTGTCCTCGGCAAGAATCGCATACCTTTCCGCATTCGAAATATCCATCCATGGCGACATGACACATGCTGCCCTTTCGAGCGAATCGATCTGCCTGAGCCAGTATTCTGCTGAATCAGCCCACTCGAATCCTGATGCAAACCTGCGCATCTCCTCAAGCATGCCGTCAAGCTTTTCTTTCTCAACGCTCCTGCTCATATCGTCTATGTCGTTTCTTCTGCTCATTGTGAGCCTTATGGAATCATCCGCTCCTATCTCGATATTATCAACGTCTACACGGTAAGCGGTATGAATAACGACATAACCCTGATGGTTTATTTCCTTTATTTCTCCGGATATTCCAACAGGATAGAAACTCTCCGGAGTAAGATCCCGGTAGCTTTCATTATCTCTGGCTACTATCAGGACCACTCTCTCACCTACTGCGAGCCCCTTATCACCCGCGTTCCTTCGCACCTGATCAATGTTGAAGTATATATTCGCGTCAGGCGCGAGTATCATGTTATATACAGGTACTACTATCATTTTTTACTCCTTATTTACCCTTTTTAGATATAAGAATGGCGCATCACAGAGAATTGCGATGCGCCTCTTCTGTAATTGTTTTTATTGCAGTCAGAATTTCATCTTGCTGAATCTTTCCTTCTTCGGATACGACTCGCTGTTGATCTTCTGTGCCATCTCCTCGATGGCCTTTTTCTCCTTGCGGTTAAGATGCGTCGGAACTTCAACCACAACCTTCACATACAGATCGCCCTTTCGGCCCGTCCTTACATTAGGAACACCTTTACCCTTTAATCTGAACGAGGATCCTGTCTGTGTACCAGGCGTTATGGTATAGCTGTAGCTTTCACCGAATCCCGGAACCTGTACCTTGCCGCCGAGAGCAGCCATGTCGAATGTGATCGGCATCTCAAGATAAAGGTCGTCTCCTCTTCTCTTGTAGGTACTGTGCGGTCTCACGTTTACAACGATGTAGAGATCGCCGTCCGGTCCTCCGTTGATGCCAGGCTCACCCTGACCTCTGACTGTTACGATGCTGTCAGTATCGACTCCCGCCGGAATGTCTACTTTGATCTTAACGGTCTTGCGGTTGACTCCTGTGCCTCCGCAGTCTGTGCAAGGTGTCTCTATCATCTGACCGGTGCCTCCGCACTTAGGGCAGGTCGTAATGTTCTGGAACCTTCCGAAAGGCGTGTTGCTTACCTGGGAGATCTGGCCGCTTCCGCCGCACTGATCGCATGTCTTTTTTGATGTGCCAGGTTTTGCTCCGCTTCCGCCGCAGGTCTTGCACTTGACATTCTTTGCTATCTCTATCTGCTTGCTGCAACCGAAGAGCGCATCGGTGAAATCGATGGTTATGGTCTTCTGCAGGTCTCTGCCCTTCTGAGGGCCTCCTCTTCTTGAGGATCTTCTGGATCCGCCCATTCCTCCGAACATATCGAATATGTCGTCGAAATTCATGCCGGCTCCGCCGAATCCGCCTCCGAAGTTTCCGAATCCGCCGAATCCGCCGAATCCGCCCTGACCTGCTCCGAAATTAGGATCTACGCCTGCAAATCCGAACCTGTCATATTTGTCCTTCTTGTCGGGATCTGAGAGAACTTCGTAAGCCTCGTTGACTTCCTTGAACTTATCCTCTGCCTCCTTGTCACCGGGATTCTTGTCAGGGTGATACTTCATGGCGAGCTTATGATAAGCCTTTTTTATTTCAGCATCCGATGATCCCTTATTGACCCCGAGGACCTCGTAATAATCCCTTTTATCTGCCATATAGGTAATTACCTTTCTTAGTTTATTTCGATCCTCAAAAACTCATTTGCGGGAGTATGACCCCCGCTCACGAGTTTTTTATTTTTGATCTTAGTCGTCAACTACTTCGTAGTCAGCATCTACAGTTCCGTCGTCAGGAGCCGAATTTCCACCCATGTTGCCAGAGTTGAATCCTGCGCCGCCCATGTTAGGATTGAATCCGCCCATGTTGTTAGGGTCGAATCCCTGTCCGCCTGCAGCGCCCTGCTGTGCAGCCTGAGCTTCCTGATAGATCCTTGTTGAGATCGGATAGAACGCATTTGTGAGTGCCTCCATCTTTGCCTTCATGTCGTCAACATTACCTGCGTCGACTGCCTTCTGGAGCTCATCCTTTGCCGCTTCAACTGCAGCCTTCTCAGACTCTGTGACCTTGTCGCCGAGTTCCTTGAGCTGCTTCTCGATCTCGAAAATCATGCCCTCGGACTGGTTCTTTGTCTCAACTGTCTCTTTCTGCTTCTTGTCCTGCTCTGCGAACTGCTCAGCTTCTTTGATCTTTGCATTGATCTCTTCGTCGGTCAGCTTTGTGGAAGAAGTGATAGTGATCTTCTGCTCTTTTCCTGTAGCCATGTCCTTAGCGCTTACGTTTACAATACCGTTAGCGTCGATATCGAATGTAACCTCGATCTGAGGGATTCCGCGAGGAGCCGGTGCAATGCCTGTAAGCTGGAATCTGCCGAGTGTAATGTTGCCGGCAGCCATTTCTCTCTCACCCTGCATTACGTGAATGTCTACTGCAGTCTGATTATCCGCTGCTGTAGAGAAGATCTGGCTCTTCTTTGTAGGAATAGTTGTATTTCTCTCGATAAGTTTTGTAGCAACTCCGCCGAGTGTCTCGATGGAGAGTGACAGCGGTGTAACGTCGAGGAGCAGAATATCGTTGACTTCACCTGTAAGTACGCCTGCCTGAATAGCAGCTCCGATAGCTACGCACTCGTCAGGATTGATGCCCTTGAACGGCTCCTTGCCTGTTACGCTTTTTACTGCTTCCTGGACTGCAGGGATTCTTGTGGAACCGCCTACAAGGATAACCTTCTCGAGGTCAGCAGAAGTAACTCCGGCGTCCTTCATTGCCTTGTGCATAGGCTCGATGGTTCTGTCTACGAGGTTCTTTGTCAGCTGCTCGAATCTTGCTCTTGTTACGTCCATATCCAGATGGAGCGGACCGTTTGCGTTTGCAGCGATGAACGGCAGGTTGACCTTTGTAGTCTGCGCTGTCGAGAGCTCCTTCTTTGCCTTTTCAGCAGCCTCTTTGAGTCTCTGAAGAGCCATCTTGTCCTGTCTGAGGTCGATGCCGTTCTCTTTCTGGAAGCTGTCTGCAAGGAAGTTCATCAGTGCGTTATCGAAGTCATCACCGCCGAGGTGTGTATCACCGTTTGTAGCGAGTACTTCGAATACGCCATCACCGAGCTCGAGAACGGATACATCGAATGTGCCGCCGCCCAGGTCGTAAACCAGGATCTTGTGGCTTCCTGTATCCTTATCGAGTCCGTAAGCCAGTGATGCAGCTGTAGGCTCGTTGATGATTCTCTTTACTTCGAGACCTGCGATCTTGCCGGCATCCTTTGTAGCCTGCTTCTGAGCGTCACTGAAGTAAGCTGGAACTGTGATAACAGCCTCTGTTACCTTTTCGCCGAGATATGCTTCAGCATCAGCTTTCAGCTTCTGAAGGATCATTGCGGAGATGTCCTGCGGTGTGTAATCTCTTCCGCGAAGATTTACTGTGTAGTTTTCACCCATGTGTCTCTTGATGGAAGCTACTGTACCTTCAGGCTCCGTGATAGCGATTCTCTTTGCTGTTTCACCGACGAGTCTCTCGCCGCTCTTTGTGAAAGATACTACCGAAGGTGTTGTTCTCATACCTTCAGCGTTTGTAATAACTGTAGGCTCTCCGCCTTCAAGTACTGCTACGCAGCTGTTGGTGGTGCCCAGGTCGATTCCGATAACTTTGCTCATTTTATTTCCTCCTGTATTCAAATAGGTTTATTAACATTATTTTTTGTTGACTGCTACCATCGATGGCCTTACGACCTTGTCTTTCAGCTTGTATCCCTTCTGAAGGACCTTTGTTATGGTGCCGTCTTCTTTTTCTTCGATGGTCTCTGTCATGACCGCGTTATGAACGTTAGGGTCAAACTCTTCATCCATCGCTTTTATCTCTTCAAGGCCTGCATTGCCAAGTGCCGTCTTCAGCTGTTCGAATATCAGCTGCATACCCTTTGCATAGCCCTCGTCTTCTGTCTCTGTATCAAGTGCTCTTTCAAAATTGTCGAGTACAGGAAGCAGGTCTCCGACTATCTTTTCATTGGCATACGCGTGAATATCCGACTTTTCCTTTGCGACTCTTTTCCTGAAGTTCTGGAACTCGGCCATCAGCCTCATGTAACGCTCAGATTCGGCTTCCTCAGCCTTCTTCGCTTCCTCTTCGGCCTTCTTTGCCGTTTCTTCCTTTTCCGCTTCTGATTTTTCAGCAGCTTCGCCTTCAGCCTTCTCTTCAGCTTCTTCAGCCTTTACTTCTTCAGCTTCATCCGTGCTGTCTTCGATCGGGATCTGCTTGTTCTTGTCTTCTGACATCAGTAATATTTCCTTTCATGCGGTTATTTATCTAATTTCTTCTGCTTCTTATCGCCTGCATTACCGTCCCCGGTGCTGCCAGGAAGTCTGAAGCTCTCACTCAGGTTATTAGTGAGATATTCCATAATGGATGTGATCTCGTCGTATTTCATTCTTGTCGGTCCTATTACTCCGATCTTGCCGACGAGCTTGCCGTCCACATGGTATGTCGCCGTGATAAGTGTGCAGTCCTTCATGGTGTCGTTCTCTTCACCTATGGTGACGACAACGCCTTCACCCCTTGCGAGCATCTTCTGCGTGAACCAGTCCTTGCGGGCGAAGAGTTCCATAAAGTCTCTCGCGCGGTCAATGCTGGTATATTCAGGCAGATTGAAGATGTTCGTCATACCCTCCATATACAGATTGACGTTCAGCATGTCTTCGAGCGTCCTGAGGAAACTCGGCATTACGCTTCCTTTCAGTGTACTCAGTGCTTCAATGTCTGAACCCACATCGTGAATAATCTCTCCCTTGAGAACATCATCCAGAGTGCGTCCCTTGTAACTGACCGTCATGTTTTTGCTCAGAAGCTCGAGCGCTTCCTGTGTATAAGGCACATTCAGTCTTAATGTAGTATTCGTAACATTTCCGCTATCGCCCACTATCATAAGTATCAGCGTGCGTTCATCCACAGGCAGGAGCCTGATAAAACTGATAGTCTCTTCGTTGGTGGCCGGTGTCATCGCGAACGATGCCAGATGTGTGATCTCTGAAAGAAGTTCCGCAGCATGTCTGATGGTTCTGTCGAACTCATCCCTGCTCGCCGACAATCTGTCGTTGATCATGCGCTTATCCTTGGCGCTGAGGTTCTTCTTTTTCATCAGCTCATTTACATACAGTCTGTATGCCTTGTCTGATGGAACTCTGCCCGCCGATGTATGAGGATGAGTCAGATAACCCATTTCCTCCAGGTCGGACATCTCATTTCTTATGGTCGCAGGGCTGACACCAAGGTCATATTTCTTTGCGATTGATCTCGATCCGACCGGCTCGGCGTTCTCTACATAATCTGTTATGATCGCCTGCAGTATCTGTAATTGTCTTTCGCTCAGATCCATGTCTTGCCTCCCTGAATTTTTTCTTTTTGTTAGCACTCATCAAGTGAGAGTGCTAATCACAAGACATAATATACTCGCAAGATACCATGTTGTCAATACATTTTTTCAAATAAAAAAGCGCCCGAAGGCGCTGATAATTTTTACGGTTGACCGAGAATGTTGCTCATGAAATACGGCAGCTGTTTTCTCCACCAAGGCCAGTCATGATTAACGTCGTAACCCCAGTAATCAGCCCAGTGAGGTATTCCCTTTCCTTCAAATGCCTCGTGCAGTTTCTGCAGGTCTACTCTCATCTCGTCTTCCCATGCACCCTGTCCGCAGCAGAAGATAATATTGCTCTGTCTGTAGAGGTCCATCCACGGATGATGCTCAGGCATGTTAGGAATGAATTCTATCGGAGAATTCGCATATGTAAGATCATCCTTGTAGCCGTGGAAGAAATAATTGGTATCGAAGAGCCCGCTCATCGCGATAACGCCTCCGAACAGGTCAGGACGGCGGCAGAAGAAGTTCATTGCGTGGGTAGCACCCATGCTGCAGCCTGTAGTGATCGCACGCTCGTCTCCGAGATACTGAGGTACGAGTTCATCAGTTACATAGCGGAACCATCTCTCCTGCAGCTCGAGTCTTTCGCGCTCGTTCCTGCCTTCTGCAGACCAAGTCTCTTCATCTATGCTGTCAACGCAGAGAACTCTCAGCTTGCCGGCCTCGATCCACGGTGCAATTGTATCGATCATTCCGAAATTGCGGAAGTCGTATGTGTGACCGTTCTGTGGTCCAAAAGCTACGCAGAGCCTGCCGCTGTCTCCGAAGATAGCGTGCTCCATCTCTCTGTCCATTATCCAGCTGTACTCTTTCTTGTAGTAATCGTTCATTAAATTTCCCCTTTTACCTTTATATATTGTTCTTTTTTATTGTTGATATTTATGCCCGTTCAATTACAAAGTTATTGAATTCCTCAACCTCTTCAAATGTCTTGAACACTGCAGTGTAAAACTGATTTCCCATGGCTCCGGACAGTACATCAGGCATGCGCTCACACATCTTCATGCAGTCTCCGTATTTCTTCAGCACTTC
The DNA here is from genome assembly GCA_017510725.1 of Mogibacterium sp. Lineage (GTDB taxonomy): Bacteria > Bacillota > Clostridia > Peptostreptococcales > Anaerovoracaceae > Crickella. The sequence goes on from JAFWMD010000025.1 coordinate 12,927, forward strand.
TTCATGGCTGTGTTTGTACTGATGGATGTCCTTTCTGGATGCATATGCGCAGTACTGATCTCCTCCGATATCAGGCAGACGGCGCTCATTGTAAGCTACCATCTCAGCCCAGATCTCATATACGTCGGTGTTGTGAGCGTAATCCATCATATCAGGAGTGTATCCGCCTGCCGGTCTCATATTGGCTTCCAGACCTACGAAGTCCCCTACTTCGCCGAGATTCTTCCTGGCCTGTGTAAGACGGAAGAATTCAAAGTGTACGAATCTGCTTCTTACTTTGAAAGCCTTGATAGTTGCACGTCCGTATTCACGCAGCTGTGCAGGTACCTCCGGAGTGGTGTAATATGTAAGCTCCAGTCCCTTGTTGACAAGGTCCGCTATCGATGGCGGGAACCAGTTTGAGCTCTCGAAGAGCACCTCTCCCTGTGCATTCACGATCGCATCGTATGAGTAAATATAACCATATACGAACTCTTCCATTACATATGGATGCTGCGGAAGGTTATTGTAGAACCACTCGAGATCTGCGTCGCTTTCAAGTTTCCACGTGTCTGCAGCACCTACTCCGATGTCAGGCTTAACGATGACAGGAAAACCACCGATCTCATCGAGGAACCCGCGCGCCGCTTCAATAGTTGTGACCTTGTGGTTGCGTGCAGTAGGAACACCAGCTTCCTTATAAAAAGGCTTCATCGCAGATTTGCTCTTCCACATTGCAAGCTCTTCAGGCTGCACGCCCGATCCGATATTAAAGTCTTTTCTCAGCCTGGCATCCTGCTCCAGCCAGTATTCGGAGTTGGATTCGAGCCAGTCGATCTTTCCGTACTTGAAATCCAGAAATGCAACGGCACGATACATGGAATCGTAGTTCTCCATGTTATCCACTTTATAGTATTCTGTCAGAGCTGCTTTAAGAGGCTCCTCGAGCATCTCATATGGTGCGTCTCCAATACCGAGTACGTTGATACCGTTCCTCTTGAGCCTGTCGCAGAACTGCCAGTATGTGTGCGGAAAATTCGGTGATACAAAGATGAAATTCATTGTTCCCTCTCCCCTTTCTTTATGTTTTTATGAAACCTGTCTGTACATGACAAGGTCTCATCTGTCTGCAAACTCCCATATTGCGGATAATTATACTCGAATACCGCATAAAAAAAAAGGGCGGGACTGTATGTCCTGCCCTTTAGGCGTTTACAGCGGATCACTCTTCTTCCTCTTCCTCGTCTTCCCTGCGACGTTTAAGTATAAAGAAGAGCAGTCCCATCATTACTCCTGCCAGTAGGATCAGTATGTAAGGGAGATAATTGTTTTTTACTCCGGTAGGAGCAACCAGATCTTCCCTGTTATTTATGATCGAAATGGTGTATTCAGTTTTCTGATCGCTGTCGTCTGTGTCAAGCACACCGGCATAACCGTCTGTATTGTCTATGTGTACTTCTCCCAATGGACTGATCGTGAACTTCACATCTCTTGAATTAGCAGAAGAAGGAAGAATATATCCCTGAGGTGATTCGTTCTCTGTCAGATAGTATGTCCCGGCAGGGAGATTCTGATCCACACCATAAACTATACCGTCTTCCAGTGTTTCAACGTCTTCGAAGCCTTTGATAGCATAGTAATTTTTTCTTAAGCCGCCTGCGGTGCTTATCTGCTTATACAGTGCAAAATGTGCTCCGCTCAGAGGCCCGTTCGTATCCGCAGCGATTTTGACTGCCTTCAGCGTGAACGGCTTGTTTTTAACAGTAAGTACTTTGGAGTCCTCACTGTATTCATATTCAAATGCATCCGTATCACTCGCTTTAATGGTGAATGCTGAGCCATTGACTTCGATACTTATTTCAGGACTGATCGCAGAATAACCCTTAGGCATTCTGGTTTCTTTCAGCTTGTAAGTGCCGTTTGACTCAAAGTATGCTGTTGTTACAAGCCCATCCTCCGAAGAAGTGTAATGGCCGGCAACCGTACCATCACTTTTTTCGAGTGTAAACATAGCACCTGCAAGTCCTCTTCCGGATAAATCCTCCACCCTTATCTCAAGTCCTCCGGTTCGGGTATTTGTAACAGTATCTGTACGGTATAAATCGCCCTCTTCTGAATCACCCTGTGCATATGAAGCAGCATATTCAAGGTTATCTACGGATGTTCCGTCCTTCTTTGTGCCGCTCAGTGTAATATGAGAATCCCTGTCAATTATCCTTACTCCGCCGGAATCTGTCTTTTCGACCTCCCGGACGCGGTAATCACTGAATTTTGCACCGGTCTTCAGTGATGGAATGAACCATGTAGTATAGTTGCTGCTGTTTATTTTCTTAATAGATCCTGAAACAAGATCTTCCTCACTGACACCGTCGTTGTCGCTGTCGATAAACAGAGCAAAATATGTATCACCATGTGATCTCATGAAATCTGCATCTGACCACCGCTTGTTGGCGCGTATTCCGTAGCCCTTCTGGTTGTGGACTTCGATTTTTGGATGACTGTTGTCGCGGATGGTTCCTGAATTCTGCGAATCACTATCGCCTACTATATAGGATCCCTCCACACGCTTATAGCAATCATATTTTTTGCCGCCTTCTGTCCACGACCTTTTGCCGTATCCTACAGGGATATCATCGTCATCTTCGACTACCTTGAAGCTGGTACCGACAAGAAGCCCCCTGATCTCTATACTGTAGCCCGCAGGAAGCTTATCTGCAGCGCCGCTTGAGGTTGTTGTGAACGTGATCTTAGCCCGGTCGCTGTCAGACAGTGAATCAACCGAGCTCCAGCTGGTTGGTACAAATCCGCTGTCAGGGTCGAATCTGCAGTACTTGCCTTTCGGATCCTTTACATAGTATTCACCCATGCTGTAATAAGGCAGTTTACCCGGATCATCCCCCAGATAAAGTCTCAGCTTGAATCCCGTATCGTCCTGCTTGCGCTGTATCTCTTTTCCTGACTTATCGAAAAGGCGTTTGGTGATTGTAAGCGTTCTGAGACTGGATTCGTTGACATGATTGCTGAATATTATCCGCGGTCTTCCTACTACCGTTCTGCTTTCAGAAGAGTAATCAGCATAAGTGATATCGCCTGTTTTGTGTGTTGATGTTTTTTCCGGATCTCCATCATTTATCAGCGTGCTGTCATACATGGAAGTATCGACTCCGCACTCAGTAACCCTGTACTTGACTGAGTTGCCAGGGAACCTGACAGATGCGGTCTGCCCCGGTTTCAGATAGTAGACATTATTATATCCTTTACCGCCGATCGTAGCATGATCTTTGTATTCCACGTTAGCGTTAGTGTTCTTATATCTCACAGGAATACCGTCCTCAGCGCCAAGCAGCTTTTCCCCGTCTCCTGTGTCATAATAAATCTGGAATGGGAATTTGACGCTCGCATAGTCCTGCTTATCAGTACCGGTGATTTCCTTGCTGAGCTGAACTTCTCCCGGTGTAACAGTCGACAAATTGAAGCGCATACGCAGGTTGGACGCTCCGGCTCCTCTTTCCATGAAGAACATACGCACATCATGGCTTGAGTAGTCCCTGAACACACGGCATTTTTTCCCGTCTACGGTCTTTTCCTGGAATATACCGTCTGCATACTCAGTAACTTTACTGGAATTGACATTCAAACCGTTTCTTTTGGCATAATTCTGTCTGAACAGATCATAAAGGGTCGTTTCTTCTTTGTTTACTACTACCCTTCCGGTGCTGTAGTTGACCGATCCGCCAAGAGCACTGTGTATTCCGCCAAGATCTATTACGAGTTCACCGTCAACATAAAGCCAGAAGTCATCGTCTCCGACGAATTCGAAAATGATATCATGGCCCCACGCATCATGTCCTCCCGGAGTCTGCATGAAGCTTCCTTCTACCTCCATGCCGAAGTATGAATTCGGAGTTTCCTGCAGGCTGTAAAGCGTCTCATTTTTGCGAGGAAAATTATCAGACAGGTTATTACCATAAATATCAGTCAGGTTTCTGGCATTATCCGAGTATGATGCTTTTGAACTGCTGAGGTTGTTATATGGCATAAACTGCCCATGCGTGTGCGTTTTTTTGTTTCCGTCAGGTATGGTGCCAAGCTCCTGATAAACACTGAACTCATTCCCGTTAAGGTGGGCAAAGTTCTCGGTACTGTCGAACTGATAGTATCCGCTTCCGTCATAAATACTCTGAACAAACAGGTGATTGACAGCTACAGCGTCTTCAAACAGTTCGCCGAGCGATCTGCCGGTCTCAGTCGCAACAGGATAGTTGTCTTTCAGATCTGTCGAAAGGAGATTCTTCTGCGCTGATTTCTCTGTGAAAAGCTGCGTTCCCATGACATTGTACTGTTCCCATGTCGTAGGTGAAGTTCCTCCGCCGCCGGTCTTTATGCTCCCGTTGAAGTCCACCATCTTCATGGTGAGCCCAAGAGAATCGTGATCTACAGTTTTGACTTTTGTATATCCTGAATCATCAGCTGACATAAGGGCAAAATAGAATGTCTCCGCCTGAGCCATCGGGCAGGAAGCAATTCTCTTTATGCCATTCTGTGTATCAATCTTAAGGCCGGCATAGTCATACTGCCTGTCGTCCCACGACAGTATGGTCGTATAGTAATCGCCGTCACGCCTGCCGTTAAGCTCTATGCCCTTAGGGTCATCAGCAAAGACCTGATCTCCGCTTATCTGCGGAGCTAAGTATTTGCCGCTGGACGGATTATGAAAGTCGTAGGAATCATCAGGTATTGCAGTTCCCGGCTCGTAATTTTCCGTGAAATCCCACAGCAGTGTATTGCTCTGAGTACCTATCCAGACGATATCATCACCTGACTCATATACACGCACGAGGTTCCCGTCCTGGTCGACAGCATAAAACTCATACTCTTTGTCTGTCTCGTTCCATAAACGGGTATAGATGATCACCTGGCAGCCATCATGCATGTTCTCCCGGTCAGAAACACTTATCTTTCTGGCGTAATACTCTACAAAATCATCGTCCCCATAGACCGAGTCTTCAGCCATATTGAGCCACGATGCAGACGTTGATGCGACCGCTTTAAAAGCATTGCTGCTGAATGCTATCGCCCTGGAACCTGCACCTATCAGCTTAATTTTGCCCTTATTCGAACCGGTCCCCGGTTCTACGGTAAATACACAGTTTTTATCAAATTCGGCTGTCATTTTAAGCGACGAATCATCTATTCTGAGATATTCACCACCTGCCGTGAGTGCATACTTATCCCCTCTGATACTGTGGAATGTCCACTTTGCAATAGAAGCATCCTTCGCAATATAAAGTGTACGGTTCCAGAAACCACTCTGAAGCTGATGCTAACGAAGTCGTGACCGTAAACGCACTATTATTATTAAGTGTATCAGTAAAATACTTTACGGTCCCACTATCATCTGTATAGGACAGATAGAAACCTTCGCTCTCATAGCTGTCACTGCCCGTATCGCATGCATCAGCAAGTTCACTGAGTGACTGTATCATTTCCGGATTTACCTCAGCAGGTTCCGGTCCCTGAACGATCACATATACTGAGAAACTGTCTGCCGTAAATGTGACTTTTCCCTTTTCCACGGAAGCTTTACAGACGAATTCAGGTTCAGCCTGTGATCCGTCGTTGTTTTCCGGAATGTGATATACATCTACTTTGGTTCCGTTTTCTATTTCTGCAAGACTTTCATCGCCTATGCTGACTTTGATTTCTGTCTCAGGCTCCCATTCATCTGCCTTGCTGTCATTACCATCAGAGAAAATAGTGATATCGTAAGCAGTTATAGTCTGATGTCCATCTACACCGGCCTCTGCAGGTTCAGCAGTCACAGCTGCGTCTTCAGGCATTTTTCCCGTAAGTACTACGGACGCAGTGTCATCATTTACATCAGCTTCTATAGTCTGCCTGACGATTTGCTTTTCACCAGCTGACTCAGCAGCAGCGCTTTCAGAAGCTGCAGTCTCATCCGTATCTGAAGCAGTATCCGCTTTTTCTTCTGTATCTGAAGCGGTATCCACCTTCTCTTCTGCCTCTGAAGGAGTATCCACCTTCTCTTCCTCATCTGCAGGAAGATCCATGTTCTCTGCAGCTTCTGCAGCAACACTGTCCGTATTCTCCCCGGCATTTTCTGCAAGCACAGAAAATGCCGATCCTGTCATCAGCATCGTCAAAGCAAGTATCAACACTGTCAGTCTGCGGATAATCTTCATTTTTATTCTCAATTTATATTTCCTTTTACTCATCTTACAGGCTCCCGTCCTCTTTCAGAGCCTTGCAGAAATCAGTTCAAACTTTTTTAATTATACCACATAGAAACGCAGATAATTGGCTGTTTTAGACATACTCCTGAAAGAATCCGGCAAAAAAAAAGCACTGTACCCTTTGGTATCAGTGCTTTTACCTGGTGGCCCATATTGGACTTGAACCAATGACCTACAGGTTGTCACCCTGTCGCTCTCCCAACTGAGCTAATGGACCGCTACGACAAGGATTGTAGCACATCCGTTTTGCCGTTGCAAGTGTCATCTGAGGATATCTTCAAATGCTTCTATCAATTCTTTCTGTCTGCTCCTGCGCAGAAGTAAGGTACTGCCACAAGAAGGATACCGCCTATCATGTTTCCCAGCGTGACAGTCAGGAGGTTATAGCAATACCCTCCCATGGTGATCGCCTCATTGCCGCCGTTGTTAAAGAGCGAAAGCGTCAGCAGTGTCATGTTTGCGACACTGTGCTCAAAGCCTGTTGCAAAGAATGCCAGCAGGCACCAGAAAATCATGATTAGTTTGCCGGATTCTGTCTTGCACCTGAAACCGCTCCAGACGGCAAGACATACAAGCATATTGCAGAGAATGCCTCTTGCGAGCAGCGGTATGAAACCCGCACTCATCTTAGCCGCAGCAGCGCCTGTCATGGCACCAAGTGTGGCATCGCTGTAAAGACCGGTTGCATTGAACAGCACTGCAAGCAGCACGCCGCCGGCAAGATTGCCAAGCCAGCATACCAACCAGAGTTTGATTGACTCTCCGGCAGTGACTGTTTTTTTGAATATTCCGGCAGCCATGACAAGATTGTTGCCTGTAAAAAGCTCTGCTCCGGCGATTACCACCAGAGACAGGGCGACTCCGAAGCAGCATCCCATCACAAGTTTAGTATATGGAGCCCCTTGCAGTGCCCCGCTCAATGTAAACACCAGAAGTACGCCAAAGCCTATATACATTCCGGCAAGTACTGAAAGCACAAAGTACCCGGCCGGATTGTTTTTTAGGAGGAGACTTTTGGCTGCAGCGCCGTTTGCTACTGCAGTGAATTCTTCCCTGAACATTTTCTGACCCCTTTCTGTTAGCTATTATACTCTTCTCTTTCAGATGTAATCTTTTATATACCAAGGGCTTTTTTTGCAAGCTTGTCCGCAAGTTCATTGTACTTGTTGCCTGCATGAGCCTTGACTTTCACGAATTGTATATTGATTCTCCTTCTGGCCTCCGCTACATAGTCACGGTAACCCTGAGTAAGCAGGTTGTTGGCTTTCCAGCGTCTGTCAGCCCAGGCTCCTATCCCCTCATAGTCATGATAGATCTCTACTGCCTTCACACCATTTGCAATGCAGTGATCGATCGCGAGCTTTGCGCCCATGATCTCTCCCGCAACGTTTCTCTGCTGAGCCGCATCTTCATCATCAAAAGCAGCATTAAGCTCTGTCGTCTCACTTTCACCGTTCCTGTCTGTTTCGACTATGACGACACCGCAGGAGAACCTCCCGCTCGCATTGTCGTAGCTTCCGTCAACATAAGCGCGCACTCCTTCAGAAAACTTCTCTGCTGCAGCCTCTGCCCCGTCTGTCAGGCCAAGATAAGCCATCGCTTCCGCCGGATCTGCGAAACTCTTGTATTCAGCACCTGCGAATCCATCAACCTGTGCCTTGCAGTCATCCCAGTTCATGAAAAGACCTGTCGTTCTGCCTTTTCTCACAGCATATACCTTCTTCGCCATTTCCGCGGTCTCCTTAATGCCTTCTTCTGCCCTGACTGGTTTATGCCCTGTCTCAGGGTTCTCATCAAACTTTTTGAGGAACGTCTTCCTGTGTATAGGGGTCTTACCCAGAGTTCTGAGCCCCTCGTAGTGCCTGGCAGTTCCGTAGCCCTTATTGCCGGCAAAGTCATATCCCGGATAGACTCTGTCCATCTCTGTCATGAATGAGTCCCTGGCAACCTTGGCAACTATTGAAGCTGCTGCTATGCAGAGGCATTTCTCATCGCCTTTAATAATTGACTCAGTCGGCATCCCTGCATCCAGTTTCACTGCATCGATCAGGAGCATGTCCTGCGCGTGTGCCTCACCCCCAACGGAAAGCAGACCGCGTTCATCAAGCATGCTCCTTACTGCTGCGATCGCCCTCTTCATTGCGGTCTTAGTGGCCTCAAGAATGTTCAGCTCATCTATCTCATTGTTGTCTGCAATGCCTATGCCCCATGCAACTGCTCTGTCCTTTATTATTTCTGAAAGCTCCTCACGTTTTTTTGCTGAAAGCTTTTTTGAATCGTTAATGCCGGGAACGTCAAAATCCTCAGGCAGAATAACGCAGGCAGCGTATACCGGCCCGGCAAGAGGTCCTCTTCCGACCTCATCGATCCCGGCGATATACCTGTAGCCCGCAGCCCTGAGCTCATCCTCATGAGCCTTCATCTCAGCCAGTTTAGCTATGTCTCTTTCCAGTCTTTCCTGTTTAGTCATTTCTATTATGTAAAGTTATCTTTACGTCTTAAGTATATAAAGCATTCTTTACCGTAAAGCTTACTTTACCTTTTCTAATGTGATTCTGCCGATTTTTCCGCCTCTGAACTCATCGAGCACTGTGCGCCCGGTCCTCTCGTAGTCTATCCTTTTGCCCGACATTAAAAAGCCGCGTTTTATGGCGATATTGTCCATGTTTTCTATGGTCTCTTCCGAGATCTCATCGAGCTTATATCGTTCTTTCAGCAGATTCGGATAATTCTCTCCCAGAACTCTTATGAGTTCGAAACCGAGATCCTGCACGCCCAGGATGTCATCCTTGATGCTTCCGCAGAACGCAAGATTCAGTCCTACATTCGGGTCCTCAAACTTAGGCCATAGTATGCCCGGCGTATCTAAAAGCTGCATGCCGTTTGAAAGTGTCAGCCACTGCTTGCCCTTAGTAACTCCTGGCTTGTCCCCTGTCTGAGCAGATCTCTTGCCGGTAAGGCGGTTGATAAGCGAGGATTTGCCTACATTAGGCACTCCTACGATCATGATGCGAAGAGGCCTCTTTATGGACCTTTCCTCATTTCTCTTCTGCTGCTCAGCTTCAAGAGCCTTAAGGAGCTTCTTAATGTTTTCTCCGGACTGCAGGTTGAGTGCCATCACGCGTCTCACGCCCTTTCCTCCCGAGAACTTTTCAGCCCAGGCTTCAGTCTCTGCATCATCTGCCAGATCGGCCTTTCCGAGCACGATTATGCGTGGCTTTCCGGAAATCAGTTCGTCGATGATCGGGTTTCTGCTGGACACGGGAATACGGCTGTCGACTATCTCTATAACGAGGTCCACAGCCTTCAGGTTTTCCTGTATTAATTCACGGGTCTTCTTCATGTGACCCGGATACCAGTTAATATTGTCTATCATGTTTTTTATTATACATTATTCAGTGAAAAGAAAAATGCATACCCTTGACAAGGTCTCAGGTATGCATGGTGATCACTATTCAGCGCTTCTGATTCTGGCTGCTTTACCGGTTCTCTGACGCATGTAGTTGAGCTTAGCTCTTCTGACTCTGCCTCTTCTGACTACCTCGATCTTCTCGATCTTTGGCGAGTGCAGCGGGAATGTCTTCTCAACGCCGATTCCGTTTGACAGCTTTCTTACTGTGAATGTCTCGTTAACGCCGCCGTGCTGTCTCTTGAGTACATAGCCTTCGAAAACCTGGATTCTTTCTCTCTGACCCTCGATGATCTTTACGTGTACTCTGAGTGTGTCGCCGACCTTGAACTCAGGAATGTCGTCCTTTTTGTAATCCATTGTGATCTGATCTAAAATGTTCACGTTATTCTCTCCTTCCTCTCAAGACGTTCTTGGAGCTACCGACCTTATGCCGTCTCCAGAGGACCGCCCGTAATAACTAGTGGCTGCCGGCAAGCCGACAGCCATAATAGAATACTATAAGGAAGCTGGTATTGCAAGCACTTTTTTCTTTTTTTATGCTCTTGGATGACAGCTTCTGAATACCTCTCTTACGCGGATGTCGATCACTGACAGATAAGCGATGCCAACCGACATGTCTTCGAAGCCCATAAGTTCCTGCAGCGTCCTGAGATCGCCGCCATTCTGCAGAATGTGTACAGCAAAACTGTCACGGAGTATCTGAGGTGTCATGCGAGACTCGATGCCGAGCACCTGGCCGTAGTCTTTAAGGATCTTCCAGATACCCTGCCTTGTCAGCGGTTCACCTCTGAAGTTCACGAAAACGAAATCGTCGTCGCCATGTGCCTTACCTCTGATTGCATCATATGATTTGTCCAGATAATTCTTCATTGCAGCCGAAGCATAGCTCCCAAGCGGGACAATCCTGCTTTCGTCATTTACATCCCTTAGCGTAACGAAATTCATCCGCAGATTTATGTCGCTGAATCTCAGCCTGACAACCTCTGTTACCCTTGCACCTGTGCCATACATGAACTCGAGAAGAGCCTTATCGCGAAGGCCTTTAGTGTCATCGTCAGGCAGATCCATAAGTTTTGCAGCCTCTTCTATTGTCAGATAATCTATCTGGCGCTTATCGGTCTTGATGGCCTTGATCCTGTTGAAAGGATTCTCTTTGATGATCCCTTTTGTAATGAGATACTCATAATACACCCTGAGTGCTGATACCTTCCGGTTTATGGTCGGCTTGGACTTGTTCTCGTTGCTGAGCTGGAGTACATAGGATATGGCATCGTTGTCAGTGCATTTCTCGAGACTGTCTGTACCGCGCCCCGCAAGGAACTTTTCGAATGCTTTCAGATCTCTCTCATAGGCTATGAGAGTATTAGCAGCCTTACGTTTTTCGTTTTTCATATAATCAATGAATTCACGCATCTCTGTCCCTCCTATAGCTCTCCGGCCTGTCTGGCAAAGAGCAGTCCTATTATCGTCTTTGCGTCCTTTATCTCGTTTCTCATGATCATGTCGATGAGCTCATCAGGGTAAAACTCGTAAATCTCAATGCATTCACTGTCATCCCAATGCTTCTCGCCCAACGTAAGATCCCTGCATATGTATATATGCAGTGTCTCTGCCGAATACCCGCATGTGGGGTAGAACGTAAGCAGTTTTTTTACTGAACCTGCGGTATAGCCCGTCTCTTCCTGCAGCTCCCTCACTGCAGTAACTTCTGGTATTTCACCCGGATCCGCCTTCCCAGCCGGGAGTTCAAACAACGCTTTCTCAAAAGCCTTTCTGTACTGGCGCTCCATAACAACTTTACCTTCACCGGTTATTGCCACCAGAATCGAGCCCCCGCTGTGCTCTACAATATCCCTTGCGGACACGCCGCCATTTACTGTTTCAACCATGTGTTTACGGATCCTGAAAACCGGTCCTTCATACACTATCTCGCTGCTTATCGTCTTTTCTTCGAATATCATGGCACACCTTTACAATAATCTTATTATCTATTAAGGTTATTTTAGCACCATAATGTCATATCAGAAACAGATTTTTTGCCAATTCCCAAATAAATACCTGCCTCCATTTTCGCCATGTATTTTCATGAGCCATGTCACTGTATGGGACATTGTAGCTGATGCAATCCAGGGTGCTCTGCCTGTATTCTGCAGGGATCCTTATCAGAGCCCTTCTTATGCAGCTGAGTCTCCATTTTGCTTTATCCAGCACTTCAGCGTCTCTTATAACTTCCTCATCATCCATGAAGAAAACGAGCTCATCGTCTCCCGCAGTATAATTGCTGACTGCCTCCAGCTTTCTCAGTCTGTCAAGATCCTTGATCAGCCAGATACATTGGTAATAAACTGCCTTAGGCACACTGTACTGATTTTTTCTCATATATTGCCTCCTCTTTATAAATGTCTGCACATATTTTATTGATATGTGCCGGACAATTTATGAAGGTTCTGTGAGGAGGTCATTTAGTGTCGGAATGGGGTCATTTTTTGCAGGATTTCGTGTTTTTCGGAAATAAAAAAGGACGCCGGAGGCGTCCTGCTGATTCCTATGGTCTGTGAAATATGTCGTAGTTTCTGTTCTCTTTTGAATGAAAGTCTGATCCGCGGGTGATCATCAGTCCATGCTCCTTTGCATATGCAACTAGCAATTCTGACTGCTCAGGACTCGCTGACGGGTGAAAGCACTCAATGCCATCGATTCCATACTCAATCATTCTGTCCATTATCTTGTACATCCTCGGCTTGAAGTCTTCAAAACTTTCATTCGCCCGGCGCTGCTCCATTGGATGAGCCAATACGGCAAGTCCTCCAGCGTTCTGTATGACTTTGACAACCTCCTGTGACGACAATGTAACTTTTTTTATGGCTTTGAGATCCGGTTCTTTAAAAACAGTAGCAAAGGCTTCCCTTACATCTTTTACTATGCCCTTCTGCACCATAACTGTTGCAAAAGTAGGCTTTCCCACATAGCGGCCGTTATTTACACTCCATATTTCTTCCGGTGTTATTCCATAGCCTCTTTTATTCAGACAATCCCTGAATTTTTCGTTCCTGTTTCTTCTTTCCTCCGTTACATAGATAAGAGTGTCCATAAACGCTTCATCATGAGGATCAACTCCATACCCGAGTATGTGGAGATCCTTGCCGAGAACGTCCTCTGAGTCAAATTCAATTCCATAGATAAACTGCAATCCAAGAGACTCTGCGTACGGTGCACCCGCCACAGATCCTCCAATTCCGTCATGGTCTGTAATTGCAAGCAGCTCATAGCCCTCTGCGGCACGCATATCAATCAGTTCCTGTGGTGTCAGTTCACCATCAGAGAAACGGGTATGCATGTGAAGATCCTTTTTAAGGTCTGACTCTATGAGAGCCCGCATGTCATCCTTATTGAATTCTTCTGATATCTTACAGTGAGTCAACGTCGTCCTCTTCAAGGTATGAAATATATGGCAGATCCCTGTATTTCTGGTCAAAGTCCAGTCCGTATCCGATTACAAAAAGATCATCGATCTCAAAGCCTACATAGTCTGCATGGAAATCTGCAGTCCTGCGCGACTCCTTATTAAGCATCGTGCATACCTTTACGCACTTAGGTCCTCTCTCTTCGAGTTTTCCCAGTACATACTTCAGAGTGTTGCCTGTGTCAACAATGTCTTCAACAACGATGATGTTGGCATTATACATGTTGATCTCAGGATCGAATTTGATCTTTACTACACCGGAGCTCGACTTGGAAGCACCATAGCTGCTTGCAGAAATGAAATCGAGCTTGGTCTTGACCGTAAGATTTTTCATGATATCTCCGATCCACAGAATCGATCCCTTAAGCGTACAGAGCAGGATGACTTCCTCGCCCTCAAAATCCTTATCAATCTGTGCGGCGATTTCCTTTGCCCTTTTTGAGATCTGTTCCTCAGTGAAAAGGATCTTACCTAATCTTTCGCTTGCCATATTGCCTCCCTGATCTCCTAAAGTAGAGATACTATTACTTCGAGCAGTTCTTCATCACCGGTTTTTTTCAGTGCTGAAACCGGTATCACCTTGTCTTCTCTGCTCATCCCCAGCGTCTGTCTTATCGTCTTTATGCAGGCTGCCTTCTGGTTGTTACCGACCTTATCAGCCTTTGTCGCGACGACTATGCCGTCGAGACCATAATACTTGAGATAATCATACATCTGCACATCCTGAGCGCTCGGTTTATGTCTGATATCTACGAGCTGCACTACTTTGCGCAGATTTCTTCTGTTTTCAAGGTAGCCTTCTATCATGGCTCCCCATTTCTCACTCTCAGACCGGCTCACCTTCGCAAACCCATATCCGGGCAGGTCAACTATCCTGAACAGATCATCACATCTGTAGAAGTTGATCGTCCTGGTCTTGCCCGGGCTTCCTGAGACCCTGGCAAGAGCCTTTCTGCCTGTGATGAGATTCAGCAGCGATGATTTCCCGACATTGGATCTCCCTGCGAAAGCAATCTCAGGAATATCCTCCGGCGGATATTGCGACGCCTTTACGGCGACGGCTTCGAGTTCGGCTTTATTTATCTTCATGTACTTATTGTATCACTATCGGAATAACTTCTTCAAAGTCTGATACCGGTATAAATTCGATTTCCTTACGTACTGATGCAGGTATTTCCTCGAGATCCGGCTCATTCTCCTTAGGTATAATGATCCTGCGGATTCCCTGCCTGTATGCTGCAAGCGATTTTTCCTTAAGTCCGCCTATTCTGAGCACCTTGCCCCTCAGCGTTATCTCTCCGGTCATGGCGACCGTCTTATCAGCCTTGCGGTCGGTAAGGAGAGAGAACAGCGCACTGCACATGGTTATACCTGCAGAAGGACCATCCTTAGGTGTAGCCCCTTCCGGAATATGTATCTGTATGTCGTAATCCTTGAATACATCCTTGCCGATCCTGTATTTTCCGGATATAGACTTGATGTATCCGAGAGCCGTTGTAGCGGATTCTCTCATAACGTCGCCCATCTGACCTGTCAGGATGAGCTTGCCGGTGCCAGGCATTTTGACTGTCTCTATCGTGAGTGTGACTCCGCCGACGGTAGTCCATGCCATACCTGTTGTGACTCCGACTTCAGGCTCGAGCGATCCGATGTCCTCTATGAATATTCTCTTGCCAAGATATGATTTTAGATTTCTTGGAGTTACGTTGTTTTTCTTCTGCTTTCCGCTTACGATGTTGCGTGCAGCCTTGCGGCATGCATTTCCGATCTCTCTTTCGAGATTTCTTACTCCCGCCTCACGTGTGTAATACTCGATGATGTCACGGATCGCAGCAGCAGTGATGCTGAACTGGTTCTTTCTGAGACCATTCTCCTTCATCTTCTTAGGCACCAGGTACCCGGTCGCAATGTGTACCTTCTCCTCTTCCGTGTAGCTGGTGAGTTCAATTACTTCCATCCTGTCGAGCAGAGGCGCCGGTATTGTTGCAGTCGTGTTGGCAGTTGTAATGAACATGACATCTGAAAGGTCGAATGGTATCTCTAGATAGTGATCCGTGAACGTGCTGTTCTGCTCAGGATCGAGCACCTCAAGAAGTGCCGATGCAGGATCTCCCCTGAAGTCGCTTCCTATCTTGTCCACTTCGTCGAAGAGGAAAAGCGGATTGTTTGTGCCGCTCTCACTGATGCCATTGATGACTCTGCCAGGGATGGCACCGATATACGTGCGCCTGTGACCTCTTATCTCAGCCTCATCCCTTACTCCGCCCAGGGACATCCTTACAAACTCCCTGTTTGTCGCTCTTGCAATCGATTTGGCTATGGAAGTCTTTCCTACTCCCGGAGGGCCTACCAGACAGATGATCGGTCCTTTATTGTTTTTTGTGAGATGCTGAACTGCAAGGCATTCAAGAATTCTCTCCTTGACCTTCTCAAGTCCGTAGTGATCTTCGTTAAGGATCTTCTCCGCCTTGTTGATATTGCGGTTGATCTTATTAGCCTTGTGCCACGGCAGATCGAGTATGGTCTCGATGTATGTGCGGGACACATTGGCATCAGGACTCATCGGACTCATCTTTGTGAACTTGTCGATCTCCTTGCGCAGCTTGGTATCGGTCTTCTCATCGAGCTTTAACTCATCAAGTTTTTCCTTCCACTGGCGGGCTTCGTCATCGGTATCCTCGTCTTCGCCGAGCTCCTCCTTGATGACCTGGAGCTGTTCCCTCAGATAGTACTCTCTCTGACCGCGGTTCATGTTCTTGACAACACGGTTGTTTATCCTTTTCGCGATCGAAAGAATGTTGTTTTCCTTGCCAATGATATCGACCAGATGGCCTACCCTGAGTTTGACCGAATCGATTTCGAGCAGTGTCTGCTTGATATCGAACGAAACATCTACCTCATTCGCTATGAGACTGCAGAGGAGTGACGGATCATCGATGTCATCAATCAGTGTTCTGCCGGCAGATTCGCCCTGGCCGGTCAGCTCGAGGTACTTCATGTACAGCTGTCTCAGTACCCTGATATTTGCCTGCATGCTGATATCATCAGTATCATTGTCGTAGTCTTCCGCAACAGTATAATCACACATGAGAAGGTCTCCGGCCTCATAGATGTCTTCGATCCTTACTCTCTGTTCAACTACAACAAGAATGCGGACATAATCCTCATTCTTTTTTACAACCTGCCTTACGCGTACGATAACACCCGTCATGTAGCAGTCGTCCATCTTAGGAGCGCTCACAGACGGGTCTCTCTGTGCTGACACTACAATATATTTGTCGCCGTTCATCGCTAGATCAACGGCGGCAAGTGACTTATCTCTTCCAATATCGAATCCCACTATAGTCCCCGGGAAGAACGTCTGCCCCCTGAGAGGGATATACGGGACTCTCTTTATGCTTTCCATTCCGCCCATTATGCTTCCTTTTCCGTATGTAAAGGTTTGCCGTCCTTCGCTTCGCCCCTGAGAATAAGTACAGGCTCCGCCTCGCCTTTCACGACATCAGCGGTAATGATGCATTTATCTACCTCAGGTCTGGAAGGCAGTTCGTACATTATATCAGTCATCATCTTCTCGAAGATGCCTCTGAGGCCTCTGGCTCCGGTATTAAGTGCCAGCGCCTTCGCAGCTATAGCGCGTACTGCATCCTCCTCAACGATGAGATCCACATCATCCATCGCAAACAGTGTCTGATACTGCTTCACAAGAGAGTTCTTAGGTTCAGTGATTATCCTCACCAGAGCTTCCTCGCTGAGCTCACTGAGGGCTACAGTAACAGGAAGTCTTCCGATGAGTTCAGGAATGAGTCCAAACTTCAGAAGATCCTCAGGCTGTGCATTCAGAAGGATATCCGCCTCATTGAGGTCTACCTTCTTTTCCTCTTTATTGAAGCCGATGACCTTGTTTCCGAGTCTGACCTTGATTATCTTGTCGAGTCCTGTAAATGCTCCTCCGCATATGAACAGAACGTCCTTGGTATCAAAGTGTATGAACTCCTGATTAGGATGCTTCCTTCCGCCCTGAGGAGGAACGTTGGCAACGGTTCCCTCGATTATCTTGAGGAGAGCCTGCTGCACGCCCTCTCCGCTGACATCCCTGGTGATGGATGTGTTTTCAGATTTGCGCGCGATCTTGTCGATCTCATCTACATATATGATTCCCTTCTGGGCTCTTTCGAGGTCGCCGTCGGCAGCCTGATAAAGCCTCAGCAGGATGTTCTCAACGTCTTCACCTACATATCCTGCTTCTGTCAGTGATGTGGCATCGACTATTGCGAAAGGCACGTCAAGTATACGTGCCAGCGTCTGAGCAAGCAAAGTCTTACCGCAGCCTGTCGGCCCCAGCATGAGGATGTTGCTCTTCTGCAGCTCCACCTTATCAACATCGCTGTTCTTGTATCTTTCGAGATGCCTGATCCTTTTGTAGTGGTTGTATACCGCTACGGCAAGACTCTTCTTTGCAGGGTCCTGCTCTATCACATACTGATCGAGTTCGGATTTGATCTGCTCAGGAGTCGGAAGTTTCTTTGAACGCTTCCTCGGGACCGGTTTGATCTCTTCATCCATCATTGATTTGATCAGATCGACGCATTCGTTGCATATATAGACATCAGGTCCGACCATCATGCTTCGGACCTGAGATGTTGTTTTACCGCAAAATGAACATTTTGCTTCGTTATTCGGCATTTGTGCTCCTCTCGATGACCTTGTCGACCAGTCCGTAGGCTGCAGCGTCGGCTGCGGTCATGTAATTGTCTCTATCCGTATCCTTTTCGATGACGGAAAGTTCCTGACCCGTAGCATCCGCAAGGATGTGGTTCAGTTTGTCCTTGATGGCAAGTATGTGATCGGCGTTGATCTTGATATCCGACGCCTGACCCTGGAATCCGCCAAGAGGCTGGTGAATCATAATCTCAGCATTAGGCAGTGCGTATCTCTTGCCTTTTGTTCCGGCGGCAAGAAGAACAGCGCCCATGCTGGCTGCCATTCCAACACAGATGGTGCTGATGTCAGGCTTTATGAATCTCATTGTGTCGTATATCGCTAGCCCGGCAGTTACCATGCCGCCAGGAGAGTTGATATATATATTGATATCCTTGTCCGGATCCTGCGCCTCAAGGAACAGGAGCTGAGCAACGACAACACTTGCCGTATGCTCAGTTATCTCTTCGTCTATGAATATGATCCTGTCGATCAGGAGCCTGGAATATATGTCATAAGTTCTTTCTCCCTGGCCCGTCTGTTCGACTACATAAGGTACATAATTCATACTGTTCTGTCCTCTCGTATGATTACTCTTCTGTCTTTGCTTCTACCTGCTTTGCATTGTCAAACAGCCAGTCGATAGCCTTCTTTGTCTGTGCATCCTCTCTGAAGTAGTTTTCAGTCTCGGATCCTGCCATCTCCTTAACCTGGTCGACATCCATTCCGTACTGCTTTCCGAAGTCCTCCATGAGCTCGCGGATTTCTTCCTCAGCGACCTCAAGGTTTTCCATTCTGATAACGTTCTTGAGAAGTACTCTTGTTCTGATTCTCTTCTCAGCATCAGGCTTTGTCTCTTCTCTGAGCTCGTCTACTGTTTTGCCTGTCCACTCGAGGTACTGCTTGAGTCCGAGGCCCTGAGCAGAGAGACTCTGGTTCATGTCATAAAGCATGTTTTCGATCTCGTTCTGGATCATGACAGCCGGAACTTCAATCTCATTCTTTGTATACAGCTGCTCGAGAACTCTGTCCTTCATTACAGAAAGATCTGTCTCTGCTGCCTTCTCCTGGAGTTTCTTCTTGAGATCTTCCTTGTACTCGGCAAGTGTCTCGAAATCGCTTACATCGCTTGCGAGCTCATCATCGATTTCCGGAAGGATCTCTTTCTCGATTTCGTGAACCTTGCACTTGAAGAGTGCAGGCTTTCCTGCAAGTTCCTCTGCGTGATAATCTTCAGGGAATGTGACCTCTACGTCGACTTCATCGCCGGCTTCCTTACCCTCGAGCTGCTCTTCGAAACCAGGGATGAACTGTCCCGAACCGAGCTTGAGCTCATAATTATCAGCTTTTCCGCCGCTGAATGCTTCGCCGTCAACGCTTCCATCAAAGTCGATCACTACTGTATCGCCATTTTCTGACTTGCGGTCTTCTACGATTTCCATTCTTGCCTGGCTCTTCTGAACTCTCTCGAGCTCTTCCTGGACTTCCTTGTCACCGATTACTGTCTCAACCTTTTCGATCTCGAGTCCCTTGTAGTTCTCAACTTCGATTTCAGGGAAGATCTGTACGGATCCGGACAGCACTACAGGCTCGTCAGCCTTTACCTCAGGGGATTCAAATGATGGCTGTGAAATGACTTCGAGATCCATGTCCTTAACAGCTTCATAATAGTTCTTCTCAAGCAGATCGTTGAGTGCCTCGTCCCAGAATACGTCGTGGCCATAGTGACTTTCGATAATCTTCCTAGGTGCCTTGCCCTTGCGGAATCCGTCAATCTGGAATTTTCCTCTGTTTGCCAGATATGCCTTGTTAAGTGCGTCCTTAAACTCTTCTGCCGAGAATTCGATGTTGAATTTTACGACTCCGTTTTCCTTTGAAACCTGTGTAGCCTTCATTTGAATTGTTCCTCCGTTTTATATTTATTCTTGTTTATTACTTTTATTTATTCAAACGCTCTCTGGAGCTTGGATCTGTCCTCCGTCTCCAGACCGTATTTGTTCTGTATCCTGCGCGCGAGTTCCATGAAATCTTCTTCACTGCCGTAATACCACTCTACTTCGAGTTCGGATACCGGCACCAGATGTCCGTCAATGTGGTGTATGACTCCCTCATCCACGGATATGCAGCTTATAGACCTGCCTGTATCGACCTTGAACTGCTTTCTCTCAAAATCCATTGAAATGGTAGGTTTAAGAGGCTTATCGCCTGCAGCATCAAGAAGCACATCATAAGCATCACTCGAGATGAAGATCCCGATGTTCGGATTCAATGCAAAGCGGTCATCATTTACAACGAGGTTGAACTCCTCGCGTCTGTGAAGGCCATCTTTGACATTTACATCCCACTTTATGGTGACTGTACACCTGTCATCTTCCTGGCGGATCCTGTAAGCGATTCCCTTTTTTCTGAAATCGAAATCTTCCGTATCAAAATACGCTGCATGCATATCGATGGTTTCTACTTCCTCGATACCAACATTTCTGGATGCTGCAGTCTCAACTATGCTGTCAAATACGGATGTATCGTCCAGACGGTATTTGAATTCTGTCTCCATATAACTCCTCCGTCGCTCTGCGCTTCATTCTTTCCTTTCCGGAGCGCGTAACGCACAAGCCTATAGATTGTACTAGAAAACTCGCTATTCTTCAAGTTTTAACAGATGAATCTTGAAATCAGTATCCTTAAACAGCCTGTCAGTCATTGCAATGAAGTTATCTGACATGTCACTGGCATAATATCTGTCGGTGAATTCAGAGCCCGATGCAAGCATGTCTTTTTCCTTAAGTATCTCCGCGGCTTCCCTGATGACCTCAGCAGAAGAGCTGTACATGCGAAGATTCGGATAAAGGCTTCTGATGTGTCCGGACACCAGTGGATAGTGTGTGCAGCCAAGGATCAGATCTTCGAAGCCCCCTTCTTTTACGAAGTCATCCATGTAATGACTGACCGTGAGCTTCATTATTTCAGTATCTGTGAGTCCGTCCTCTATAAGAGGTACTATGGCAGGGCACGCCTCACTGTACACCTCAATGTCCGGGCTCATTGCTCTGAGCTCTTTTCCATACACATCGCTGCCTATGGTCGCTTTAGTTGCGATGACTCCTACTTTTTTGCATCCGTCGCCTACCACCTTTTTGACCGTAGGTTCGATAACGCCGATTATCGGAATAGCCGGATAGCGCTTCCTAAGGGCATCAAGCGCGACCGCAGTCACGGTGTTGCAGGCTATGATTATCATTTTGGTGTTGCGGGCTACCAGATAGTCAACATTCTGTTTGGCAAACTTCACAATTGTCTCAGGTGATTTGGATCCGTAAGGAGTTCTGGCTGTATCCCCCAGATAAATTACTCTTTCTTCCGGTAATTGTCTGTGAAGCTCCTGTACGGATGTAAGACCGCCAAGTCCCGAGTCAAATACTCCAATTGGTCTGTTATCCATCCTATCCCTCCTGAGAACCGTATTTATTGAGGATAGCTTCTATCTCTCTTCTCATCTTGTTAAGGTCCTTATTGGCGCCGCCTTCGCTTCTGTTTATGAGTTTCATGAGTTCATCACCGGCCCTCCTGAGATCCCTGTATGCAGGCGAAGCATTCGATGAAGCCCTGTGATCATCTCCGGAATTACTGAAAGACTGTTTCCTTATGACCGGAATGACCTGAGCTCTGTGTACGAGTTCGTCAGCTGCCAGATCCCAGACCTCCCCGCTGTATGGAGCTATCGCCGGCTTGCCCGTATCCATCGAGGCTAACTCAGCAAGGGTTTCAGTGACTTTATCTTCGCCGTGATTGATGAAAATCCTCGTGCCCGGTTTCACCTTTTTTAGCCATGTGCGAAGATGAGGTTTATCAGCATGACTGCTAAAGGAGTCTATTCTGAGTATCTCAGCCTTTACTGCTATTTCTTCACCGAAGAGTTTGACTGCTGAATCACCAGCGAGCAGCTTGGCTCCAAGAGTACCTGCACTCTGATATCCAACAAAGAGGATAGTACACTCAGGTCTCCAGAGATTATGCTTCAGATGATGGCGAATCCTGCCGGCTTCGCACATCCCCGATGCCGAAAGGATGATCTTTGGCGTCGTGTCATCATTTATAGCCTTTGACTCATCTGTAGTGACCGAAATCTTAAGGTCAGGGAATGTTACAGGATTTATGCCGGCCCTAAGCAGCTCAATCGCTTCTTCATCGTAGTATTCGTACATTCCTGTACTGTATATATTTGTAGCTTCTACTGCAAGCGGGCTGTCAACCACTACCGGGAAGCCGTCATGGCCTTTGATCAGACCTTCATCTTTTATTATCCTAAGGTAATACAGGAGTTCCTGCGTTCTTCCGACTGCAAATGACGGTACCACGATGTTGCCGCCACGGTCCAGAGTAGTCTGTATGATCCTGGTAAGCTGTGACACATAGTCAGGAGCCTCAGGATGTGTGCGGTCTCCATATGTGGATTCGCAGACAACATAGTCAGCATGAGGAGGATCCTGAGGAGCGCGTATGAGCGGCTTTTCAAGGTTGCCCAGATCTCCCGAGAAGAGAATAGTCCTTTCAGTCCCATTCTCGTTTATCGTAAACAGCACACTTGCCGATCCGAGAAGATGACCTGCGTCAGTATAGCTGATCTTTACTCCGTCAAACAGTTCCACGTCAGTTCCATAGCCTGCCGTTTTGAACAAGGCCATGGTGCTGAGCACATCTTCCATTGTATACAGTGGAGTGTGTTCACCATCCTCATCAGCGCGCTTGCCCTTACGGTTTCTCCACTGCGCTTCCATTTCCTGAATATGTGCGGAATCTTTCAGCATGATATCACACAGCTGCCTTGTAGCCTCCGTTGAATAAATCGGGCCTCTGTAACCGCTGGCAACAAGGAAAGGCAGCTTACCCGTATGGTCAATGTGAGCATGTGTCACTACTATTGCATCTATATCTGATGGAGCTACTGGGATCTCGATGTTTTCGAACAGATCCACTCCCTGTTCCATTCCACAGTCCACTATTATGTTTTTACCGCATACCTCAAGCAGTGAGCATGAGCCTGTGACTTCATGTGCGGCTCCGATAAAGGTTATTCTCATGGCAGGACCTCCGCAAATTACATAATTATACGTATATATAATACCATAAACACATTGTATGTACTCCTTTTTCACAGCAAAATCACAAACCGGAAAATTTTTAAAAAAATGTTAGCACTCACTATTGACGAGTGCTAACAAAAGTGCTATAACATACTTGTCAGATGAAAGCGGCAGTTACAGAGCCGCACCCGAACAAGTTAAAAACATCTTATATATAAAGGAGGCAATACTATGTTTTATCCAAAACTTTTCAACGATGATATCTTTGATGACTTTTTCGACTTTCCAAGATTCAGAATGCCTGCAGAGGCAGAACACAAGCTTTACGGAAAGCATGCGGCAGGTCTCATGAAGACCGATATCCGCGACAAGGACGGAAATTATGAACTCGACATCGATCTGCCGGGCTTCAAGAAGGATGAAATCTCACTTACTCTTGACAACGGTTATCTCGTAGTCGGAGCATGCAAGATGCTGAATGAAGAAGAAAAGGACGACAAGGGCAAGCTGCTCCGTCAGGAACGTTATTCAGGAGCAATGCAGAGAAGCTTCTATGTTGGCGAAGGCATTGATGAGAACGATGTAAAAGCCAAGTTTGAAGACGGAGTCCTGCGTCTCACCTTCCCTAAGGAAAAAGAACCTGAACTCCCTGAAAAGAAGACCATAATGATCGAAGGTTAATTTAAAAAATCTCCACCTCTCATATAATTCCTTCAGACGTTATTTCAAAAAGCAGACCCGGATCATATCCGGGTCTGTCTGTTTTATTCTTCTTTCAGCCACTTCCTGACATATTCGAATGCGGCATCTTCACCATCGTCTTTAAGCACGCGCAGCATTTCTTCCAGCTCAGCAGCTGTTTCAGGATGTATGAGCGGTCCTACTCTTTTTCCGGTACCTTTTTTATAGTAGTCATATGCCGAAGCATCCGTATATTTGTCTCCGAGATAGATCCGGCATGCAGCTATCCTGTCACAGAACATCTCCGCGACATACCGCTTAGGCATTCTGTTGCCTCCAAACCCGACCGTGCCGTCATCGTTTATGAGGTAGTCTATCCAGTACTCAAAGTGATGCTTGTTGCGTCCCTTGTGGTGCAGCCAGGCCATCGAATGACCGGTCTCTTCCCTTTCCTTGTTATTCGGGCTGCGGTTGCCCTGATAATACTTTGCACCGCGCCAGAATTCTACCGGAGAGTACTTGCTCAGGTCGTGCATCAGCCCCTGTCTGTAAAGGCCCAGCCTGAAGCAGTATTCTCTGACCAGCTTTCTATGTTCTTTTACTGTTTTGAAGTGATCTATCGGATGCATCATTCACCTTCACTTAATATTTCTATAATTATCTTTAACTTTACTTAATTTATTGTGATTACTATAATAGCAACAGTCAACATCGCAAACCACAATTCATATATTATTCTCTTTGGAAAACGCCTTACCTCCCTCTTTGAAAAGGCGTTTTTCTTTTTTATTTTTCAAAATATTTCAGAGTGTAATCCAGAAATTTTCTGGACGCTCCGGTCATGTGTTCCCTTGAAGGAAAAGCCACGCCGAAAGTGATTTTCTGAGGCGGATCAAGAGGCATTTTAACAAGATGTTCATTCCAGAATTGCGCGGACAGCTCGTTTACAAAACTTATGCCAAGACCCATTCTTACCATGGCAAGCGTAGCCGGAGTATCGTAAGTTGTGTATTTTATCTCAGGATGGACATCATTTCTTTCAAGAATCTCGAGTATCTCCATCTCCTTGCCCCAGGATCCCATAATAAAGTCATCATTCTCACACTCTGCCAGAGGAAACATTTTTGCGTCTGCAAGTCTGTGATCTTCCGGAACAGCGGCTATGATATTTGTTTTGGTAAGAGATATCCACTCATAAGGCATCGGTTCGGAGTAAGCCAGAAAAGCCAGATCAGCCTCATTCTGTTCAAAATGATGGAAAATGTCTGACTTTATGGATTCCATGAGGCTTATCTGTATACCCGGATAGTCATTTTTAAAACGTCTCACTATTTCAGGAAGCCATGTTGTAGCTATACTCGGGTATGATGCTATAGTAAGCTTTCCTTTTGTTATTCCCTTAAGCTCGGCTGCAAAAGTATATAGCTCCTCTTCATGTGTAAGATATGATCTTACGAGAGGAAGCATCTCTCCGCCTTCTGCCGTGATCTTCATACCCTTCTGCGAACGCATGAAGAGTGTGATTCCAAGCTCCTTCTCCAATGCAGTAATCAGCTGGCTTATAGCTGATGGAGTGTATCCAAGTGAATCCGCAGCAGCTTTTACACTGCCCTTGTCAGCAGTTTCTACAAATGCTCTGAGTCTTGCAGTTTCCATTGTTCCTCCTTCCGCATAATCATTTAAACCAGTAAAGTCTTTAAGTATTTCTTAATACATATGATTGTAGCACATTATTTTGATGACGTACAAAAAAAGAGAGAGCCGCCGGGGCCTGATGCTCCGGCGGCCATAGTTATTATGAATTTTATTTCTGGTATTTATCGATGCATTCGATAAATGTGTTGTAGACTTCGGAATCTACTTTCTCCTTAATGCTTTCGCGTACTCCTGCACTTTCCTCAACGATTTCTTTATAAGTCTTCTCATCGATCTTGAGTATCTGTGTACCGCTTTCTTCAATGGTCCTGACTCTGTCAGCGATTCTGTCATCAGATGCCTGGCGTGCATATTCCGTTGCCGTGGCTGCTGCCTCCCTGAGAATACGCTGATTCTCTTCCGGCATGCCCTTAAAGAACTCATCGTTCATGATCAGCGTTATCAGATGAGGCAGATGATTGGTCTCTACCACATAATCCTGCTGCTCATAAAGCCTGTTTGATACGATGACCTCATAAGGGTTCTCCTGTGCATCGATAGTGTGCTGCTGAAGACCGATGTATACCTCAGCGAAACTCATAGGTGTCGGATTGGCTCCTATGGATTTCCAGAACGCCAGATGGAACGGGTTCTCCATGGTACGAATCTTCTGTCCTTTGAAGTCACCTATTCCCTTAACAGGCTTGTTGGTACTCATTATACGGAATCCCTGATCAGCGATTCCAAGGAGCTGATATCCGCCCTTTTCATACACGCTGCTTATGAGGCTGCTGAATTCAGCATCGTCAAGCACTTCTCTGCACTCATCAAGGTTCTCGAATGCACACGGCACATCGAATATCGCAAGATCGGGCATGAAGGTAACCTGAGGAGCAGTGTTCTGCACTACGAACGGGATATCTCCATCCTTGCAGGACTCAAGCAGTTCACGGTCTCCACCAAGCGTTGAGTTGGCATAAACCTGAATCTTTATGCTTCCGCCAGAAAGTCTGTCGACTTCTTCTGCAAACTTTTCGGCATATATCTGAGTTACTGTATCTTCCGGACTCGCCGTAGCAAGCGGATAAGCATATCTCTGTTCTCCGTCATTTTTGCCACATGCAGTCATCATCATTCCTATAAGCAGAATACTGATAAGAATTGCTGCAAGGCGGATGTGTTTATGATTGTTTATTCTTTTCATGACACACCTCCTAAAGCAGCAGCAGCGAGAACGCCGGTACAAATGTGAACAGAAGCAGTGCTACCAGGAAGAGTCCTATCATAGGCATCGCCTTTCTGGCGATTTCCATGACCGGAACGTCCGTAAGTGCGCTGGCTACGAACAGGTTGACTCCGATAGGCGGAGTTACGAATCCTATAGCCAGATTTACTACCATGATCACACCGAACTGGATAGGATCCATTCCGATACCCTGCGCAATCGGCAGCAGGATTGGTGTAAGGATCAGTATCGCAGGTGTCGTATCCATGACCATGCCCACAATAAGCAGGAACACGTTTATGACAAGCAGTATGATTACCTTACTCGAGAAGTTTCCGAGTATGAACGAGCTTACCGTCTGAGGCACCTGCATGAGAGTCAGCACTCTTGAGAAAGCCGTGGATGCTGCCAGAATAAACAGTATCGGAGTAAAGGTCTTGATGGCTTCAACGAGGATGCCCCAAAGATCCTTTATCTTTATCTCCTTGTAGATAAACAGGCTGACTATCAGTGCATAATATACCGATATTACAGCTGCTTCAGTCGGAGATGTAATGCCCGAATAAATGCATCCAAGAACGATCACCGGGCTTAATATTGCCCAGAAGCTCTCCTTGAACACCTTGCCGAAGCCCTTTTCATGGAGCTTTCCTATCTCTGCTTCTATCCTGACTTTATCCTCTCCGTTCTTCTTGCAGTAGAACACTGAGTACCCCATCAGGAGAGCTGCTATAACAAGCCCCGGAATGATGCCTGCAAGGAACAAGTCACTTACAGACGCGCCGGATGCCATTCCGTACATGATGAACGGGATGCTCGGCGGGATAATTACACCGAGTCCGCCGGCGACCGCTACGACAGATGTCGAGAATGTCTTGTCGTAGCCCAGCCCGATCAGGATCGGGATAGTCATGCTGCCTACGGCAGCAACGGTCGCCGGAGCTGATCCGGAGATCGCGCCGTAGAACAGGCATGTTACTATGACTGCACAAGGCATTCCGGCAGTGAATCTGCCGAAGAAGTAAGCAAATATGTCAAATATCTTTCTTGATATGCCTCCCTTTGCCATGATGATGCCTGACAGAACAAACATCGGCACCGCAAGCAGCGGGAAGCTGTCGAGTCCGCCGAACATCGCTCTGATGAGATACTTTGCTCCCACTGTGAACGACGGATCGAATATATGAGGCAAAACAGCTGTTATTCCAAGCGTTATGCCTACCGGTATTGCTATTACAAGGAATACCACGAACAGTATGAACAATAATCCTACCGGCATGACTACTCCTTTCCGGCCTCTGCCGCTGCTGCGGCCTGGCCTGCTTCGATGAATGAATCAGGAGTATTGCGTTCAGGATGAGCAGGGTCATAGACCTCCATTCCGAGTGAGACCTTGAGCTCGATTATCCATCTCTGGATTATCCTGAATGCTACCAGTATGAACGATACGAAAGGCGCTGCCTGTATATAATACATCGGTATTCCAAGAGCAGGACTCACCTGTCCGCTCTCAACCGCTGACATCATATATGAAAAAGCGAACGGTATCATGTAAAAGAAAAACGCCAGCTCTATCGTATGATTGACCACTTTGATGATCGCCTTCGTTCGCCTCGAGAACTTTGCCACGAACTGTTCTATCTTGATCGAGATGCACCTCTTACTGCAGTAGCTGACACTCAGGAAGCCTGCCCATATGAACAGATATCTCGTGAGCTCCTCAGTCCACGACAGCGAAGCTTTAAGTGCAAATCTTGAAAACACCTGTACTCCCATGATCACTGCCATTGCAAGAAGCAGCAGAGTAAGCAGGAATTCTTCCAGATTATGATCAAGCCATTTTATTGCTTTTGTCATGGCTCTTTTCCTTTCTATATAGCATGCCCCGCCCCGGAGGGACGTATGTCGTCAGAAGCGGGGCATGTATAAACAATTAGCTAGAGCGCTCCGTGCAGGAGAGTGAGTACCTGCTTGAGATCCTCTACTCCCATCTGACCAGGTGCAGATGCCTTTGCAGCTGCACCGAATGTCAGTGCTGAACCGAACACTTCACCGGCAAGACGGCTGATAACGCCGGTTCCTGCCATTGACATAGTGATGATCGGACGATCAGCATACTCGTTTGCCATTTCTTCTGTTGCAGCAAGCAGCGTAAGAACATCTTTCTTATTCTGCGGCATAACAGCGATCTTAGGGATGTCTGCACCAAGATCCTGCATCTTGCGGAGACGGCCTACGATGTCGTCCTTGTCAGGAGTCTTGAAGAAATCGTGGTTGGATGCTACTACCTTTACGCCTGCAGCATGAGCTCCGTCGATGATCTTCTTAACGATCTCGTCGCCTGTGAAGACTTCTACGTCTACCATGTCAACATATCCTGTCTGAGCAGCCTTGATGTTGATGTCAGCATACACTTCATCCTCAATGGCCTTCTCTCCGCCTTCCTTCGAAGTACGGAATGTCATCAGAATAGGCATGTCTCCGAGAACCTCGCGAAGGCCCTTCATAACATCCTCGAGAGCAGCGAAGTCGAATACGTTCTCGAACCAGTCAATCCTCCACTCCACTACGTCTGCAGGGAGCTTTGTTATGGCTCTGGCTTCATCGAGGATAGCTTCCTTTGTTACTCCTACGATAGGCACGCAGATCTTTGGCATACCTTCACCGATAACAACGTTTCTGACCTTAACAGTGTTCATAATTTCCTTCCTTTCTGTTAAGCATGCTGGAGTACTATTTTTCTGCAGCCTCGAGCATCTTTTTGTAATTCATGTTTACGAATACTCCGAGCAGTGTTCCTACTGCTGTCAGCACGATGTTCATTATCATTACTCCGGACGGAGTCATCGATGCAGCAGCTGTAAGAAGTGTGTAGTTGCACAGAGATGAAGCAATCATTACGAGGGCTGTAACTGTTCCCTTGATCTTAGGGAAGAGCATGTTGCATACGGACGTTGCGATCTGCAGAAGTCCGCCTGCTCCGAACCAGCCGAGTACGAATGCGCCGATCTTGAGAATTCCCTGCGAAGGAGCCATAAGTACTGCAACCATCATGAGTGCGCAGATTGCAGGATAGATCATTACGAATCTTACGTCCTTGATCTTGCTTGTCAGCAGAGCTGTAATTACGAGACCGATCATAGTTCCGATAGCGTAGAACGACTGCATAGCCTGCGGCTCAGCCCAGCCAACGACATCCTTTGCGAAGTTCTGTGCGCAGTTGAGCCAGAGCTGGAATGTACCTGTGCATGTGAATCCGATGAGGATCATAGCGATCGAACCAGCAGAGAAGTTAGCGTGCTTGATGCTCTGGAGAAGTCCTTCCTTTTTCTCTTCAGCCTTCTTGTCTGTATCAGGCAGAGGGAAGAAGAGGATCAGTGCCATGAGCACGAGGTAGCAGATACCTACTGCGTAGAACAGAGTGTTGTAACTTACCATTCCGGTAGCTGTCTGGCCTACTGTGATTCCAAGGAAGAATGGCAGCAGGAACTGTGAACCGGAGATAGCGAACTTGATACCCATTGTTGCAACGCCAGGAGCCTTGTTGATGATCTCAGCAACAGCTGGATAGATTCCTGTGTCGAGGAATGAGTTTGCGATTCCGCCTATGATAGCGCAGATGTAAGCGATCCTGTATCCTGCGCCGCCGCCTGCGTTGAACGCCATAGCGAGTCCGATCAGATAAACTGCATACGAGAATCCGCCGATAGCTGTCGATACTCTGCGGCCGAGCTTGTCCGAAAGAGGACCTGCGAACGGAAGTGCGATAAGTCTTCCGAGTCCGAGAGCAGCTGCGATAGCTGTGATAGCCATTGCTTCAACATTCCAGCTTGCAGCAAGTGCATCTTTTATTACTGCCTGTCCGAGAACGGAGCAGCCAATACCGTGAAGGAAATAGTTCAGATAGAGAACTATTACACTTGGTAAATATTTTTTGTTAGTCATGATTTTTTCCTCTCATTTTCCATTAAAGAATACTTTTCGTTTTTAAATTAGTCGTCATAGCTTATGCCGAGAACTTCCTTCATGTGCTCGATCGGCATTGGCTTGCCTGTCCAGAGCTCAAATCCTGCTGCTCCCTGGAAGAGCATCATTCCGAGTCCGTTCATTGTCTTGCATCCGACTTCCTTAGCCATCTTTCTCATCTTTGTCAGAAGGCATCCGTAAGGAACGTCTACTACGATGAGCTCAGGTCTGAAGAAGCTCTTGTCAGGAACTACAGAAACGTCTTCGAGCGGCTTCATGCCTGCGCCTGTAGCGTTTACGAAGAGGTAGCTGTCTGCCATCTCTCTGCGAAGAGCTTCAGTATCTGCGAGGTCAAACATCTGAGCCTTGCAGTTTGTTCTCTCGTTGATCTTCTTTACTGTTTCTTCTCCAACTACATAGAACTTGTCCTTGATGTTGAAAATTGAGATCTCTGCTACTCCGTCGAGTGCAGCCTGGATCTCGATAGCTGTAGCAGCACCGCCTGCTCCTACGATCGTCATCTTCTTACCGATAGGATCGATGTTGTTATCCTTAAGAGCTGCCATGAATCCGATACCGTCTGTGATGTATCCCTTGAGGTAGCCATTGTCATTGACGATAGTGTTTACTGCTCCGCAGAGTTCAGCTGCAGGGTCGAGTTCGTCAAGATACTGACCTACCAGAGTCTTATTAGGCATGGAAACGTTTGAACCTCTCATCTTGAGAGTGCGGATAGCCTTTACAGCATCTTCGATCTCATCGGCGCCTACTTCGAATGCGAGGTATGCATAGTCAGCACCTACTTCTGCGAAAGCTTCGTTCTGCATAGCAGGTGAGCTGGAATGACGAATTGGATAAGCCATGAGTCCGATAAGTTCGGTATGTCCTGTGATTCTTTCTGCCATTGTTTTTCTCCTTTTATTAATATGAGTTTTTTATGATCGTTATTCAGGCACTTTTGTATGCCTCTCCCGGTAATGTCTCCGATTCACCACAAGCCAGAAGACAACTTTGTTAAAACAATAACTATTTCTTGTTTACATTTTAACAATGCTTTTTGATGCAGTCCAATGCCATATATCGCAAAAAATGATAGCTTGACGCTATCATTCGAACTTAGTCTATGATATATTTTTTTAAATATTTCAATAATTAATATACCAGTTGTGAGAACTTTGATAACAAGGAGACCGAGCATGACTTTGAATCAGCTTAAATACTTTCAGGCAGTTGCCAGGCTGCAGAACTTCAGGGCAGCAGCTGAAGAGTTGTATATATCGCAGCCTTCCCTTTCCAGATCAATAGATTCCCTTGAAGATGAACTGGGCGTAGTTCTGTTTGAACGTGCAGGCAGAGGCATTTCATTGACCGGAAGCGGAAGACTTTTTCTTGAGTACACCAACCGTATTCTTGAGGAGTGCGATATCGCTGTATATAAAATGAAGGAAATATCTACTTCCGGAGGCCGTATAGATATAGGCTACGTTTTCCCTCTGGCTAACTATTACATTCCTCACAAGGTGCGTTCTTTCCTAAGTATTCCGGGCAACGAACATGTGACATTCGGTTTTACGCAGAACCGGACGTCTTCAATAATAAGAGAAATAAAAAACGGCAAGCTTGATGTAGGATTCTGCGCGTACTCTGAAAATGAAGAAGAGCTTGAATTCGTTCCTATCATTAAGCAGGAAATGGTGATCATAACTTCCAATGAACATCCGCTTGCCTCAAAAGATAAGCTTTCCATAAGCGAACTGGGACGTTATCCGGTGATTGGATATGACCGCGTGTCAGCTCTGGGCGGGTATACTAAACGGCTTTATCGCAGCCTGGGCATAAAGCCGGATATCCTGTGTGAATGCTCTGATGAAAACTCCATCCAGGCATTAGTCCGCGAGCAGTTCGGTATAGCCCTGGTCGCAAAAGTAGATATTCTTAATGATAAGTATCTGAAGATACACAGCGTGTCAGATGCTGATCTTACTCACTATGTAAATGTCGTATGGCAGAAGAACCATTACCTGATGCCTGCTACTAAACGCTTTATTGATTTCATGATCAGCGAATCCGAGCTTGATCAGGCATCGCTGAAAGCAATTACATAGGCAGATGATATTGATTTCATCTATCTGATACCTTCAGGCTATCAAAAACGGGCAATAAAGATATTTTTCTTTTGCCCGTTATTTTTTTATCATATAAGTACCACAAGGCAGCAGATAACCACCGGAGGGAGTACAAAATGAAGAAGGATTATCCAAACATTTTTGAACCTATCACAGTAAGAAAGACTGTTTTCAAGAACAGAGTAGTCATGACCCCGATGGGCACAAACTACGCTGATCCGGACGGCGGCATCAATGATGATCACATCAACTACTACAAACTCAGAGCAAAAGGCGGTACAGGCCTCATCATCGTAGAGAACGTCTGCGTGGACTTCCCTACAGGTTCCAACGGAACAAGCCAGCTCAGACTCGACCATGACATGTTTATGCCGAAGCTCTACAAGCTGACAGAAACAGTCCATAACGAGGGCGGACTTATCGCAGTACAGATCAACCATGCAGGAGCATCTGCTTCATCTGCACGTACAGGAGTTCCGACTGTATCATCATCTACAGTACCGTCAAAGCTCGGCGGCGAAGCACCTCGTCCGCTTGAGAAAGATGAAATCGAAGCTATAGTAAAGAAATACGGCGAAGCTGCAAAGCGTGCAGTTCAGGCTGGATTCGATGCAATCGAGGTCCACTGCGGACACTCTTACCTCATCAGCCAGTTCCTCTCGCCTATCTATAACAAGAGAACTGATGAGTTCGGCGGAAGTGCTGAGAACAGAGCACGTCTTGCCAGAATGGTCATCGACGAAGTCAGAAAGCAGGTTGGACCTTTCATTCCTATCCTCGCAAGAATCAGTGCAGATGAGTTCCTCGAGGGCGGAAATAACCTCGACGACTGCCTTGAGTACCTGCAGTACTTCGGAGACGAAGTAGACGTATATAACGTATCTGCTGCTCTTAACCCATCCCTGCAGTATCAGATCGACAGCAACTGCTATCCTGACGGCTGGAGAGCATATCTCGCAAAGGCTGTAAAAGAAAGATTCGGCAAGCCGGTAGTCACAATGGGCAACATCAGAAGTCCTAAGGTAGCTAACGACATCCTCGAAAGAGGCGACGCTGATTTCATCGGTATCGGCAGAGGCCTGATCGCTGACCCTGACTGGGTAAACAAAGCTGAATTCGGCGAAGAGTGCGACATCAGAAAGTGCATCAGCTGCAACATCGGATGCGCAGGCAACCGTATCCAGAACAACAGACCTATCAGATGCACTGTAAACCCTGCAGTCATTGAAGGCGAAGAATACAAGAAGCTCAAAGTCAACAAGCCATGCAACGTTGTAGTTATCGGCGGCGGTACAGCCGGTATGGAAGCAGCATGCACAGCTGCTGAGGTCGGATGCACAGCATTCCTGATCGAAAAGGCTGATCATCTTGGCGGACTTGCTTATGAGATCTCGAAGTTCCCTGACAAGAGCAGACTGAGAGACTTCCCTGACTACCTCGAGAGAAGGATCAAGAAGCTTCACAACCTGCACGTGTTCCTGAACACCGAGGCGACTCCTGAGTTCATCAGAACACTTAACCCGGATATCATCGTGAACTCCACAGGTTCACTGCCGCTGATCCTCCCTATCCCTGGGCTCAAGGAAAACGTAGGCAAGGGCAAGGTCCAGACAGTTCTCGGCGTTATCGACAATCTGGACAACTATCCTGAGGACTGCACAGGCAAGAAGGTCGTTGTTATCGGCGCCGGCGCCGTAGGACTCGATGTAGTGGAATTCTTCGCGCCTAGAGGAGCGGACACCACGGTA
>JAFWMD010000026.1 GCA_017510725.1 Mogibacterium sp.
AGCCATGCGTTATATGCTGCGTCATTAGCTGTGGAGCCGAAGTATGTCATTACACAGTCCATAACGATGGTGAGAATTATACTGTGTATGTATGCAAATGCTATTATGCTGACGCCCCAGATCATATAGCCGATGCTCATGAAGGCCTTGCGCTTTCCGACCTTATCAGAGACAGCTCCCATGATTATAGTCGTAAGAGCTGCAGTGACGGCGCTTGCCATTACCATAGCTGATATATCTGCCGCCGTTGCGTGGAACATCTTGTAGATGAACACGTTGAAGTACATGTTCTCAACTACCCATGCCACCTGACCCATAAGGCCGAAAACAAGCATGGATATCCAGAATTTCTTTCCGAGTTTAGTCTGCATCTCTGATCAACCTCTCATCTGTATCTTTTTTCGGCCTGACTGTTATCCATACTCCTATGAACACCAGCACTATACCGATCATCTGACGAACGCCTATCTGCTCGCCGAGCATAAGGAACGAGAACAGTGCCACGAATACCGGCTCAGACGCGTATATAAGCGTTGTATGCGACGTAGGGCTCAGCTTCTCCGCGGATGTCTGGAAGATGAATCCCAGAGCACCGCAGCCAAGCGCCAGATAAAGCAGCTGCCACCATCCGGCGGCGCTGACCGGCAGCCTGAAGCTGTCCTCAAGAGCAAAAGCGAATATGAATCCGAATACGGATACAAAAGCCAGCTGCAGCGTGCCCAGCACTATAGGGTCATGCTTATGCGCATAGCGCTCCGTGTACAGCATCTGAAAAGAGTAGAAAAATGCGCTCATTATGCAGATTAGATCTCCTTTGTTAAGCGACAGCCCTGCTGAAAGACACATTAACCCTACTCCTATGATGGTAATTACTATGCTCGCGATCTGCACCCTGCCAGGCACTATATGCTCCTGCACAAGTATGATGAGGGGCGTAAAAAATGCCACCAGGCTCACCATGAATCCCGCGTTTGAAGCTGTAGTATACTTGCAGCCGAGCACCATGCATAAATATGAAACAAATAAAAACGTCCCAAGCACTCCTGAGTGCAGGAACGTTTCTTTATCCAGTCTGCGGTATCTTTTATGAAATACGATAAGGCATGCCGTGAAGGCAATCAAAAATCTGAGAGCCACCATGTTGAACACCTCGAGCTCGGCGAGTATCTGCTTTGAGAATATCGTCATAGCTCCGAATATCATGGTGGCCGCAAGCATCATCAGATCACCGAGTGCGATATGTTTTCTGTCTGCGGCCATGCCTTATCTCTTTGTTTTGTTTTAAGCCCGGTTACCTCTTCACTTAGAAGTATACACCAGTTTCTCACCATCTGAATCGCAAATTAGTGACTGACCGTCAAGAATCGTGCCTCTTATCACACCTGTGGCGATCTCAGTCTCTACATGCTGCTGCAGATAGCGCTTTATCGGCCTTGCGCCGTAGTGAGGATCATAGGCTTCGTCAGCGATGAATTCCAGTGCCGCGTCAGTGACTCTGAGCTCGATGTCCCTGTCTTTAAGTCTCTCTGCGATATCTTTGAACGAGAGTTCAATGATGCCCTTGATCTGCTCCTTTGTGAGAGGGCTGAACAGTATGATGTCGTCTATACGGTTGAGGAACTCAGGTCTGAAGCCTGCCTTGAGCTGTGCCATTACGAGCTTCTCCACTTCAGGATCGATCGTGCCGTCATCCTTCATATTGTCGATGAGATCCGCGCTTCCGATATTCGAAGTCATGATGACTATCGTATTCTTGAAGTCTACCGTGCGTCCCTGATTGTCTGTCAGGCGTCCGTCATCGAGCAGCTGCAGCAGGATGTTGAACACATCCGGATGAGCCTTTTCGATCTCATCAAAGAGGATGACACTGTACGGTTTGCGGCGCACTGCTTCTGTCAGCTGACCGCCTTCGTCATATCCGACATACCCCGGAGGCGCTCCTACCAGTCTCGATACGGAGTGCTTCTCCATGTACTCTGACATGTCTATTCTTACCATGTTTCTCTCACTGTCGAAGAGAGATTCCGACAGAGCTTTTGCAAGCTCGGTCTTGCCTACACCCGTAGGTCCCAGGAAAATGAACGATCCGATAGGTCTGTTCTCATCCTTGAGGCCTGCTCTGGCGCGCAATATTGCCTCTGAGACGGCTTTTACGCCCTCATCCTGACCGATGACCCTTTTGTGCAGTATATCCGGCAATCTGAGGAGTTTATCGCGTTCGGTCTC
This sequence comes from Mogibacterium sp., assembly GCA_017510725.1. Taxonomy (GTDB): domain Bacteria; phylum Bacillota; class Clostridia; order Peptostreptococcales; family Anaerovoracaceae; genus Crickella. The sequence continues at coordinate 2,227 of JAFWMD010000026.1, forward strand.
CACCAGCTTGCTCACAGGGATTCCGGTCCAGCCGGATATGACTTCTGCGATCTCCTCTTCGGTTACTTCCTCCTGGAGGAGCCTTGCTTCTTCCCTCTTGTCGGCAGCGGCTTTCTTCTCCTCGAGCTGTCTTTCGAGATCAGGCAGAACTCCGTATTTAAGCTGGGCGCCTTTCTCGTAGTCAGCCTGTCTCTCGGCATCTTCGATCTCAAGCTTTATATCTTCGATCTGCTGCTTGAGGTTCTTTGCTTCAAGTATCTCAGCCTTCTCATTTTCCCACTGGGCTCTCATGCCGGCGCTCTTGTCCTTGAGCTCGGCCAGCTCCTTCTCGAGTATCTCATGCCTTGCCATCGAGCCCTTGTCTTCCTCTTTGGAAAGTGCCTGCTTCTCGATCTCGAGCTGAGTGATCTTTCGTGATATCTGGTCGAGTTCCGACGGCATGCTGTCGATCTCGGTACGTATGCGCGCTGCAGCCTCGTCCATCAGGTCGATGGCCTTGTCAGGCAGGTATCTGTCGCTGATGTACCTGTCGGACAGAGTAGCACATGCGATCAGCGCACTGTCGGTGATCCTTACGCCGTGATGGATCTCAAACTTCTCCTTGAGTCCGCGGAGGATGGATATAGTATCCTCCACGCTTGGCTGATCGACGAGCACCTTCTGGAACCTTCTTTCGAGTGCAGCATCCTTTTCGATGTACTTTCTGTACTCGTCAAGAGTTGTGGCACCGATGCAGTGGAGTTCTCCCCTTGCCAGCTTAGGCTTCAGAAGATTGCCGGCGTCCATGGCACCTTCAGCAGCTCCGGCTCCGACGATGTTGTGGATCTCGTCAATGAACAGGATTATCCTGCCTTCGGATTTTTCGATCTCATTGAGAACGGCCTTGAGCCTCTCCTCGAATTCACCCCTGTACTTGGCTCCTGCGATAAGAGCGCCCATGTCAAGAGCGTATACGGTCTTGTCCTTGAGTCCCTCAGGAACATCTCCTGCAAGTATTCTCTGTGCAAGGCCTTCTACTACAGCTGTCTTTCCCACGCCCGGTTCACCTATGAGCACAGGATTGTTTTTTGTACGTCTTGAAAGGATCTGCACAACGTGTCTTATTTCAGAATCCCTGCCGATGACCGGATCCAGTTTGCCTGCCCTTGCCATCTCAACGAGGTCCCTGCCGTACTTGGCAAGCGCTTCGTAATTGTCTTCAGGATTCTGACTTGTGATCCTCTGATTGCCCCTCACCTTTGTGAGAGCTTCAAGGAACTTATCCCTGGTGATCCCATATCTGAGGAATATCCTCTCGCTCGGTGTTCCCTTTTCTGCGAGAAGCGCAAGATAGATGTGCTCCACGCTGACAAATTCGTCCTTGAACTGATCCGCAACAGCCTCGGCATCCATGAAGATCTTGTTGAATCTGCGTGTACCGTACATGCCGTCGCCGCCGCCCGACACCTTAGGGATCTTGTCTACCTCTGCCTGGACATCCTTCGTAACGGCAATGATGTTAACGCCCATCGACTGAAGCAGTTTAGGGATCAGCCCGTCCTGCTGTCTGAGCAGTGCAAGGTGAATGTGCTCGCCATCAATCATCTGATTGCCCATGGCAACAGCGATGTTCTGGCAGTCCATAACCACCTGCTGTGCATTCTGTGTGTATTTTTCGATGTTCATATATGCTTACCTCCTGTAAGAAGATTTATTAGCTGATTTTTGCGAAAAATGATCTTTGGTCATTTTTACAAAACAATAATAGTACACTTTTCAACGTTTGTAAAGAAAAATTTAGCACTCACTTGTCGTGAGTGCTAACAAATTTTGGATTTATATCATTCTTGTGTTTTATCTGGCATTTCCCCTGCCGTCATGCCGTTCACTGAAGTCTGAAATATATTCATCAGCTACATTGAACGTAAAGCCGTTGCCGTTTATCTCGTTCATGCTGGTAATGGTCATGAACGCTTCCGGGTCTATCGAAAGTACTGCCCGCTTCACTTTGTTGAAGTTTCTGTTGCTGGCCGCGCAGAGGATTATGTCCCTGTCTTCCCTGAGATAACCGCCTACTCCCCTCAGGATAGATGTTCCGAATCCGATCTTCAGAAGCTCCTCATTCACTTCATGGATCTGCTCCGTCCATATCATGATCTGGTATCCGCCCTGTTCCAGAACTATCATTCTGTCCATGACAACGCCGTAAACCAGCGCGTACAGGATGCCAAGTATTATACCCTCGGCTGCAGTCACCGGTATCTGCAGGAGAAAGATGGCAATGTCCATGCCTGACATGACCGTTGCCAGCTTCCACCCAAACTTGCGGTTCATTATCATGGCAGGAACGTCGATGCCTCCGGTGGAACCTCCAAGCCTCATAACAAGGCCAAGGCCTACACCGTCGAGCACTCCGGCGCATATGGCTGCCAGCATCGGCTCATTCACCAGATGGTGCAGTGACGTCATCTGTTCAAATATGCTCATAAAGAACGGGAAAGCGAATGTTCCGAGTGCGATCGTAGCTGCAAACCTTTTGCCAAGTACGGCTGCTCCTATTATGAACAATGCTATGTTGATCACGGCAACTGATGCACTCACGCTGAAGCCCGTTAGTATATTAAATATCCTGCCGATTCCGCTCACTCCGCTTACGACCATGTTGTAAGGGAGAGCAAAACATGTTACCGAAAAAGCACAGATGGCGTTTCCAAGCACCATCTGCGCGAATTCGAATGCATTCTTTTTAGTTATAATGCTTTTCACTTCTATTATCCTTTTTCAGCATTTCATCGTCTGATGATCGGCTTTTTCTCAGGAGCCTTGAATTTTTTCTTTTTACCGCCCTGAGATCCTTCGCCGTTTTCTTCTGCAATTTCTTTTAAGAGGTCGACTATCTCACTGGCTCTCTCTTCTGCGGTAGGTTGGTTTTCGCCGTTCATTTCAGCTACATCTTTCAGCGCCTCAGCAACTTCGGCTTCTCTTGCCGCTCTTGCTTCAAGCTCTTTCTGATATTCCTCTTCGAACTTATCCGTGAGGTCTTCAATGGTGATGGTAGAGAGTGTCTCCTCATCCACATCCTCCAGAGCTGAAACTCTTGCCGCCTGATTGGCGATGATCTTCTCGAAGAGATTACGCACCTCTCTGGCGTTCGCGAAGTTTTCGCCCTTTGATTCCTCGAGCCTTATAATCTCCTCACGCACGGCTTTATCCGCCTCTTCTGTAAGCTTGTACTGATACTTTTTGCACTGCAGCTCAAATATCGCCTGCAGCTCATCGACCGTATAGTCAGGGAATTCGAAGAACTTATTGAACCTGGATTTGAGTCCAGGGTTGCTCTCAACGAACTCCTTCATTAGCTGTGTATATCCGGCAACTATCACTATGAACTCATCGCGGTGGTCCTCCATGGCCTTAAGGATGGTATCGATCGCCTCCTGGCCGAAGTTTTCATCCTTCTGGTTGAGCATGTAGGCTTCGTCAATGAACAGGATGCCGCCCATGGCCTCCTGGATCTTCTTCTGTGTCTTTATTGCAGTCTGCCCCACGTAACCCGCCACGAGTCCCGAGCGGTCAGTCTCGATCATCTGGCAGGTCGAAAGGATACCGATCTCCTTGTAAAGCTTGCCCAGTATCCTTGCAACAGTAGTCTTGCCCGTGCCCGGATTGCCCGAGAAAACAAGGTGAAGCGACATAGGAACCGCCTTCATTCCCTTCTCCTCGCGCATCTTCCTGACTTTAGCCAGCCCTATGAGCTCCTCAACATCGTGTTTGACAGTCTTCAGTCCGACGAGCTCGTTCAGTTCCTCCATACCCGACTTTTCAGGTTCTTTCGGTTTTTCAGGCTCATCACCCGGTGTTTTCGCAGCTACTGCCACAGGTTTTCTTTCGGTTTCTTCCTCAGTCTCAACTTCAGTCTCTATACTGAGCTGGGCTTTGCCCTCATTTGAAAGCTGATTGATTTTGTCCCTGACATTCTGTTCCTTTCTCTTTACGAAAGTATCGTAGCTGTCGGATGGGCCGTAAAAATCGTTATATATATCTTTGAATCCATCAAGTGCCATTATACTTACCTCTTACAGTTTCGCATTAGCGAGAATATTAGTATCGAATGTGAATGTGAGCGACTCTTCCACACGTGTCCTCTTCAGAGCCAGCTGTATCATGCGGTCGAGCAGCTCCTTGTAAGGAACACCTACAGGCTCCCACAGGTAGAAAGAGAGCGAGCCCGGTATCGGATTGATCTCATTGAAGTAAAGCTTGTCTTCTTCTTCATCGATCATGAAGTCGATACGGGACACTCCGCAGCATCCCAGCGCCTTGAATGACTTAACAGCAAGTTCGCGTATCTCCTCACGCTTCTCAGGGCTCAGCTCAGCAGGGATCTTTCTCGAAAGGTTAGCCATGCCGGCTCCCTTTGAGCCGCTGCCTCCCTTTGAACCGCCCTTCTTGCCGCCGCTGTTGACGTATTTGTCCTCATAGCTGAGGATCTCACCGGATGTCAGCGGTTCTTCGCATTCAGATGCGGTCGCTTCGTTTTCGTCGCCCAGCACCGAACAGTTGATTTCCCTGAGTTTGGATATAGCGTGCTCTGCCATCACGCGGGCCGCGTATCTGAACGCATCATCGATCGCGTCGATGAGCTCATCCCTGCTCTTCGCAACGCCGATGCCTACGCTGGATCCGAGGTTGACCGGCTTTATGATGACCGGATATCCGAAAGTCTTCTCAATGTCATCTGCGATCTTCTCAGGATATTCATAGTCAGCCATTGTGTAGACCTTTGCGTCAAGAACAGGCACGCCTGCTTCCTTGAGCACCGCCTTGGTGATGAACTTGTCCATGCTGATAGCAGATGATGTGACATCCGGCCCTACGAACGGGATGCCGACTGTCTTCAGATAGCCCTGAAGGGCTCCGTCCTCAACGTTGGTGCCGTGGACTACCGGGAAGGCAATATCAATGGCGACAGGCTTCTGCCCGCCGAACATCTTTGCAGGATAAGGCACGAGCAGCACCCTGCCCCTTTCATTCACCATGATGACCCTCTGCGAGCGCTTCAGAAGCGCAGGGATGTCACGGTACGATTCGATTTTGCCGATATCCGCACCGGTGTACATGTCATTCTCCTTGGTCATGTAAACCGGTATGACTTCGTATTTTTCGGTATCCATGCTTTTGATGGCCTGGATGCCGGATATTACAGACACTTCGTGCTCGACGGTCTTGCCGCCGAACATCATAGCGACTTTCGTTTTCATAATAATCTCCTAATAATTATCAGGTAAGTCATTCTCCAACAGAATGTATTTATGTTTATCAGTCTTCACTGCGTATGCGCGGCTGATCGCGTCTTCTACCTTGTCGAATACTTCGAGATGCTTCTCAGGGAAGCCCTTGCTTAATATTCCTTCCCTGATAGGTTCTGTGTGCTTTCTGCCGACCAGGAATATCCTGTCGCAGCAGTCTGCCGCGTATGTTCCGAACTTTCTGTTGTATTCCGCCTCGTCTTCGCCGAGCTCTACCATTCCCGGTGTGATGAGTATTCTCATGCCGTCCATTATCGCGAGAGTTTCAACGGCTGCTTTTGATCCTATCGGATTCGAGTTGAACGCATCGTCAATGATAGTAACATCGCCGTGATTCTTCATCTCCATGCGGTGAGGCACGCTCTGTATCCTTCTGACAGGTATCCGGAGCTCCGAAAGCGGAATATCGAACTCATGCGCAACGGCGATAGCACCCATTACATTTATTACATTGTGCATGCCTACGAGCTTCATGGAGAATCTCTCCTTCTCGCCGTCCGGTGCATTTACTGTAAAGTCAGTTCCGTGGTTTGTAATGACTATATCTGATGCGTAATATCCGCTGCCGATTTTCTGAGAATGATACATGACAGGGTTATCGTAGAGCGGTCTGCTGCCCTTTCTGCGCTCCAGCTCTTCTGCGATATATTCATTGTCGCCGTTCAGGAAGAGTATTCCTCCGTCAGGAACAGCGTCAGCAAGCTCGAACTTCGTCTTCTGGATGTTCTCCATGCTTTCGAAGGTATCAAGGTGCTGAGGTCCTATCGAAGTTATGAGGCCGTGATGCGGATGCACCAGATCACAGTCCTCCTTGATCTCACCCACATATCTGGCTCCCATCTCGCAGACGAATATCTCATGCGTCGGCTTGAGGAACTTTCTTATGGTAATTACGATGCCCATCGGAGTGTTGTAACTCTCCGGAGTTACAAGCACCCTGTACTTAGCCCTGAGAAGAGTCTCAAGATAGAACTTGACGCTCGTCTTGCCGTAGCTTCCGGTTACTCCGATGATGGTGAGATCAGGATTCTCCTTAAGGATGCGCTTAGCATCGTTGATGTAATGGTTGTTCACACCCTTTTCTATAGGGCGGTTCACCTTGTTGGCAACCATGATCATGACCTTCTGCAGTCCGGTAAGGAGCAGAAGGAACGCTCCCAGAGGGAATGCTTTCATGGCTTCGGTATCGAGCAGTCCCATCAATGCAACAACAGTTACCGGTATTGCCAGGAACAGCACGCACAGCACTATGTCTGTCGCGATCATTCTCTTTACTCTCGGAGTGAACTTCAGAGGTTTCTTCGAGTTCATCTCCACCATGAGACGATAAACAAGAAGGATCACTATAAACGTAAACCATATCAGGATGTCTCCAGCAAGGCCAAGCCATGGTGCAGATATGAATGCCCTTCCGGCAAGCCGGACAATACCAAGGATTATCGCAAAATTCAATATCCACTGAAGGTGGCTGTTCCTGCGCAGCCATTCCCGCTGCTCATTGTTCATGTACGTATTGAGCTGGAACATGTGCATGTTGTATCTGAGCACCAGCCAGATAGCCGGGATACCCAGAAGCAGTGAGATCAGATCGCGTATGATCATGCCGCACCTCCGATCCCCAGGAATGCCCTCAGTATGTTCCTGAATTCAACAGGCTTGTAAAGGAACGAGTAGTGATCCGTCCCTTCCAGCACAACAAGAGCCGCATTCGGCATCTTAGCTTCCATTTTGTGAGCGTCGCTTATAGGCGTATCGAGGTCCAGGTCTCCCCATACGAGCAGTACTTCCTGCTTCACTGAAGGCATCAGATGCTGCAGGTCTTCGTTGACAGCCAGCACAAGGCACCTTTTCATTATCGGGCTCGCGTTTCTGTAATCTTCGGAGCCCTGCTTGCTCATCCAGTAATCGATGACCTCAGGGAACATCGCATGCACCGGCTTGCTCATGAGGAAGGTCCTCTTGATCTTGTAAAGTTTTACCCTGAACTTCTGTGATGCACTGCGCTCAGGCATCACGCCTGCACTGTCCACAAGCACGATCTTTTCTATCTCAAACGGAAGGCTGTCCCTGGCCGCAAGCTTTATGATAACCCTGCCGCCATATGAGTGGCCGAGAAGCGTTGCTTTCTTTATGCCCAGCTCTTTCATGAAGCTGCAGAAGAAGTCCGCATATGCATCAACATTCCATGGCTCCTCAGGCTCGTCACTTGCGCCGAATCCAGGAAGATCGAACTGCACAACGCGGTAACTGTCATTTACTGCAGCCGCAACTGAATCGTATATTTCCATCCCGGTACCCCATCCCTGGAGCACCACAAGAACAGGAGCATCCTTGCTCCCGTCCGGACCGCTTATCTTATAATTTATGTTTAATCCACCGATATTTATATTCATTCGTTGTCCGTTTTTTATTGTTCGCGGAATGTGATTCCGTCGTCAGTCATCTCATCGATGATGGCAAGGGACTCGATCCTGTACCCCTGTGCTCTCAGTTTGTCGCCGCCCATCTGGAAACCCTTCTCAATTGCTGCAACACAGCCTACAAGAGTAGCACCTGCCTGTCTGACTATATCTATAAGCCCGGTAAGTGCGCTTCCGTGAGCCAGAAAGTCATCGACTACGAGAATGCGGTCATCTGGCGAAAGGTATTCCTTCGTAACCACTACATTGTTTGTAACTCCGTGTGTAAATGACTTGACAGGAGTCGCATAGACATCGCCGGAAACATTCGAAGACTTGTTCTTCTTGGCGTATACTACTTTGACCTTCATTGCGAAGCCTGCTGAGATGGCAATAGGGATACCTGATGATTCGATGGTAAGAATCTTGGTGATTCCTTCGCCTTCATACAGACGCGCGATCTCATCCCCTATCTCTTTCATGAATTTTGTATCTACCTGCTGATTGAGGAAGCTTCCTACCTTGAGCACTCCGCCCGGCAGTACTTTGCCCTCTTTCAGTATCATTTCTTCCATTTTCTTCATCAGTCTTCCCTCTCTATATCAGTATGTTTTGTAAAGTTGCCCATACATAGTGAGAATATCATAAATAAGGCAGTTTAACAACAAAAGCCCCGCACCCTTCACACGGATGCGGGACCGTATTTCATATTTCAGAAATATTATTTGATGTCGTTGTTTGTTTTGCCCTGACGGAACTGGCTTACATCGCCTGTCTTCTCCTGGTCAGGATACAGAGGAATTGCTGCAGCATAGAGAGCAGCACATGTCACGAGGTCCTGTTTCCATGTGATCTCGTTAGGTGCATGTGCCTGGCTCTCAGCTCCAGGTCCGAATCCTACGCAAGGGATTCCGTAACGGCCCTGTATGGAAACGCCGTTTGTGGAGAATGTCCACTTGTCGCAGAGCGGACGGCCGTCTCTGAGATGCATAGCACTTGGTGAGCCGATTCTCTTGTCTCCGAAGAGAGCCTTGTGAGCCTCTACGAGAGCCTTTACGTGAGCCGAGCTCTCCTTGTTTATCCATGTCGGGAAGTAGCACTCTGTCTCATAAACTTCGCCTGTCCAGGACGGACGGTCATACATGTACATCGAAACCTTTACGTCATCGCCGTACTTCTGTACGCTTGGGAGCTGTCTGATCTCTTCGAGGCAGCTGTCCCAGGTTTCACCTGCAGTCATACGTCTGTCGATTGAGATAGCGCAGGAGTCTGCTACAGCGCAGCGGCTCGGTGATGTGTAGAAGATCTGGGATACAGTGCATGTGCCGCGTCCGAGGAATCTTGCATCCTCATAGTGATCCGGATTGAACTTAGGATCGAGCATCTTTGCCAGTCCGCGGATCGATGTGCTCTCTGTGCAGTCATTGTTATTGAGAGCTCTTACGTCGCTGATGATGTCAGCCATCTTGTAGACAGCGTTGTCGCCTCTCTCAGGAGCACTGCCGTGACAGGAGATGCCCTTAACATCTACTCTGATCTCCATGCGGCCTCTGTGTCCTCTGTAGATGCCGCCGTCTGTTGGCTCTGTCGAGATTACGAAGTCGATCTTTGAAGCTGCGTCTTCAGGTCCGTTGAAGTACTTGTTTACGATGTACTGCCAGCACATTCCGTCGCAGTCCTCTTCCATTACGGAACCTACTACCATGATCTTGTAGCCCTCAGGAATGAGACCGAGATCCTTCATGATCTTTGTGCCGTATACAGCCGAAGCCATTCCGCCTTCCTGGTCGGATCCGCCGCGTCCGTAGATGATGTCATCTGTCTCATATCCTTCATAAGGATCATGGGTCCAGTTGTTGATGTTTCCGATACCTACTGTATCAATGTGGGAATCGATGGCAATGATCTTGTCTCCGTCTCCCATCCAGCCGATAACATTGCCGAGGCCGTCTACTTCAACCTTGTCATAGTCCAGCTTTTCCATCTCGGCCTTGATGCATGCTACTACCTCCTTCTCCTCAGCACTTTCGCTCGGATGCGAGATCATGTCTCTCAGGAATCTGCTGATTTCTGGTCCGTAGTTTTCTGCGGCTTTCTTTATAGCTTCATAATCCGGAATCATTGTTATCTACCTCCGTGTCTTTAATGAATTATTTTTATTGTGTAAAAA
>JAFWMD010000027.1 GCA_017510725.1 Mogibacterium sp.
ACGTCCGGCCCTTCGATCAACATCCTGATCAAGCTGGTATCAATGGTATCCATCGTATTTGCAGGCCTTATCGCTTCAGTAAGCCTTCTGTAAGCTGATACATGTATTGATTAAAAAGCACCCACACGTAAGTGTGGGTGCTTTCGATTGAAGGTAGAATACAGATGTGTGTGGTATAATAGCTACATATGTATAACAGAAATCATACAGAAATGTCTGATAAAGGATGATATGAAAGAAAAAGTACTGGTAACAGGAGCTTACGGCCTTCTGGGCAGCCACACTGTCAGGGAACTGATCAAAAATGGGTATTATGTAAGAGCTTTCGGCCGTGATGCCGGAAAGCTCTTGCTGCTTGCTGCAGAGTATGACGGCAATGATATAGAAACCTTTACAGGGGATTTCTGTAAGCCTGAAGATATAGAAAGGGCTTGCGAGGGCATGGACTATGTCATTCACTGCGGCGCACTCCTGAAGGGATGGGGCAGACGGAGTGAATACATTAAAACAAATGTTGAAGGAACCAGGAACGTGCTGGATGCATGTGCAAAAAATAATATAAAACGTCTGGTTCACACATCTTCGCCGAGTGCTCATGCCATGCGTAACAATCTCAGCATAAAGGAAGAAGACCAGAACTGGAACAACAGGCTCAACTACTATATTGAAAGCAAGCTGATGGCAGAAAAGCTTGTGAGAAGTCAGGATAAAGTTCCTTACTCAATTATAAGACCCAGAGGAATTACAGGCATGGGAGATAAAAACATGCTGCCTGTTCTCATCAATGTAAACAGACAGATAGGCATTCCGCTTTTCCAGAAAGGAAAGGTGCTGGTCGATCTGGTCTGTGCAGAAAATGCTGCACTTGCGCTGAGACTCTGCATGGAAAAGGAAGAGGCTCTCGGACAGGCATATAATATAACGAACGGAGAACCGAAGCTCGTAACTGAACTTGCAGAAGAAATGTTTACAGCTCTGGGTACAAAAGCAAGATACATAAGAATGCCGTTTATTCCTGTTTATGCTATAGCAGGAGTGCTGGAGGCAGTCTGGAAGCTTTTCCGCATTTATGATAAAGCACCTCCGCTGACACGCATGAATGTCTGCACGCTTGGGAGAAGCCAGATATTCAGCATTGATAAAGCAAAAAGAGAACTGGGATATGAGCCTGAGGTGAGCCTCAGCGAGATGATAAAGAAGTATGCGGAGGGCTATGGCCGTGGATAAAGGCCGGTTTAAATTAAGATACAAATTAATATATAAGACGGTGCGAAGCCTTGTTCCGCTCATTCTGCATAAGTATGGTTTCAGGACAGACAGAATAAGCAAAAGGGACGAGCCGTATATTGTTGTAGCCAACCATCTGACTGAAGTAGATATGCTTATGCTCGCAGGAGCCTTTTCCGAGCACATGTATTTTGTTGCCGGTGAGCACCTGCTCAGGACCAAGGCAGGCCCTAAGATGAAATGGGCACAGGACCCTGTTTTCACATTCAAGGGAGCTCCTTCCATTGATACCATGAGGGAAGTCATCAGAAAGATCAAGGCAGGCCACAATGTAATGATCTTTCCTGAAGGGAGCAGGTCATTCAACGGTGAGACAATAAAGCTCGGCAACGGCATTGCTAAACTCGTTAAGATGGCCGGCTGTGCGCTCGTGACTTACCACATAGAAGGAGGATACTTTGTGGCGCCAAGATGGGCTTACACTACCAGGACCGGACCGATGAAAGGGAATATAGTCAATGTTTATTCGTCGGAAGATGTCAGAAACCTGAGCAGGGAAGAGCTCACTGACTGCATCAACAGAGACATCTACGAGAATGCATACGTGACGCAACGCCGCAATATGTATACATATAAAGGGAAAAGGCTGGCTGAAGGTCTTGAGAATTATCTCGTAAAATGTTCCCGCTGCGGAGCCTTCGATTCCATGGTTACGGAAGATGACAGATTCCGCTGTACAAAGTGCGGGCAGTCTGGCAGGTATACGCCGGAGGGATTCCTTGAAGGTGACGGTCTCAGATTTGACAGTGTATACGACTGGGGAATCTGGTCAGAAGAAGAAACCTGTAAATATATAAGGGAATTTGAAGGAGAAGGGCCGGTTTTTTCAGATGAAGATGTGGTCCTGTACGAGGTGCTTCCTGATCATAGCCGTATTGATTTGATCTCAGGTGAGGTAAAAGGATACAGGGACAGGTTTGAAGCAGGGGCAGAAGTATTTGCCTTTGAAGACATAAGCGGAATGGACATGCTCTATTTCGGAAAGACACTCGTATTCACCTATAAAAAAAGACATCTTGCCATAACCGGCGAACACTACCATGCTATCAAATATCAGAAATTGTTTGATACATATCTGTCAATAAAATAGACCAACCTATACATATGTGTTGTGTTATAATCAATTCGTTTCAATAGTTTTATATGTTAACTTCGTTTTGAATAGAAGGCGTGAAAAATGGGAAGACCGTTAAACAGCAAAGCAGAAATTCAAACTGAAAACAAAAAAAGCAAATTCAGCATGGGGATGATCCTTGTAGCGATAGGCATCGTATACGGCGATATCGGTACATCACCGATGTACGTAATGAAGTCAATCGTAGAGGGAAACGGAGGCATACAGTATGTCGATCCGGATTTCATTGTCGGATCCCTGTCCCTCGTCATATGGACCATTACACTTCTGACAACAGTCAAACATGTACTCATCGCCCTTAAAGCTGACAACCACGGTGAAGGCGGCATTTTCGCCCTGTACACACTGGTAAGGGACTATGGCAAATGGCTTATAATCCCTACTATGATAGGAGGATGTACGATGCTGGCAGACGGAGTTCTTACTCCGGCTGTTACAGTTACGACAGCTGTTGAAGGTCTCCGAAGCATCCCTTTCATGAACAGACTCCTCGGAGAAGGACAGTTCGTAGTGATCGTCATTACACTTACCATTGTCAGTGTTCTGTTTATGATCCAGCGAAGCGGAACGAGCTCAATAGGAAAGATGTTCGGACCTGTTATGATGATATGGTTCCTCTACCTTGGAGCTACAGGCATATGGCTTTCACTGGGTGATCTTTCTATCATTAAAGCGCTCAATCCGATCTATGCTGTGAAGGTGCTTTTCAGCCCTGGCAATAAGGCCGGTCTCATGATACTGGGAAGCGTATTCCTCTGTACCACAGGAGCTGAAGCCCTCTATACAGACATGGGCCATGTAGGCAAAGAGAACATCATGCGCAGCTGGCCTTTCGTAAAGACCTGTCTGATACTGAACTACATGGGACAGTGCGTCTGGATACTGGCTAATCGCAATAACCCTGAAATGGCTGCTATACACGATCTTAATCCTTTCTACATGATGCTGCCTCAGGGTATGCGTCCTGTAGCAATTATACTCAGCGCGATGGCAGCTATTATCGCCAGCCAGGCACTCATCAGCGGGAGCTATACTTTAGTGCACGAGGCAGCAGCTCTCGACCTTATGCCTCATCTGAACGTAAGGTATCCGTCGGATACACATGGCCAGATATACATCCCTCTGGTAAACAATATTCTGTGGATACTCTGTGCAGCAGTTATCCTGTACTTCAGGAGCGGATCCCGCATGGAGAACGCATACGGCCTTGCGATCACGATAAGCATGCTCATGATGACTGTACTTTTTACGGTATACATCGGAGTGATGCACAGGCACATTGTAGGAGCGATACTGTTTGCGGTCACGTTCTTTGCACTTGAAGGAGTATTCTTCGTATCCAGCCTCGGAAAGTTCTCTATCGGTGGATATGTAGCTATCATCATATCGCTCATTATTCTGCTCATAATGATCAGCTGGTACAGAGGAACGCAGATTGAACGCATGCAGAAGGTCAAACTCCCGATGCGCGACTATCTGAGCAACATCAAGGGCCTGCAGAACGATCCGGATATCCCGTATACAAGCAACAATCTTGTATACATAGCAAAAGGTGATAACTTTGAAGAGATAGACCGTGACATTCTTTATTCAATACTCGACAGGGATCCGAAGAAAGCTGATGCGTATTGGTTCATCAGTATTAATACAACCCATGAACCGTTCGACAGGGAATACGAAGTGGAAACGTTCGGAACAGATTATATTTTCCGAGTGAATCTCATACTTGGATTTAAAGTCAAGCAGAGTGTCAACGTCTATCTCAGACAGATAGTACAGGATCTTCTGAAAACAGGTGAATTGCCTAAGCAGATCCGTGAGCACTCGATATATGGACCGTCTGAAGTAGGATCATTCAAGTTCTGCATGATCCGGAAGATGATGCCGGGTGAGGGGGATCTTTCTCCAATTGATAACTTCCTAATACACAATAAATATTTGATCAGGAGAATTGCCGGCAGTCCGGTCAGATGGTTCGGACTGCAGACTTCACGGGTGCTGATCGAATATGTACCGCTCTTCCTTCCAAAAAAACAGCAGGAAGAAGAAAGACTTGAAAGGATCAAATAAATGAAATCCATAAAATTCGGAAAACTGAAAGACGGAAGATCGGCAGGCCTCTATATTCTTGAGTCACCTGATGGCATGAGAGCAGCAGTCACGGATTACGGAGCGGCTCTTGTAAGTCTTGCCGTGCCTGACAGAAAGGGTGTACTGCGTGATGTAGTTCTCGGCCACGATGACGCCGCCGGGTATGAAAAAGGAAGCGGTCATATAGGAGCTTCCGTAGGACGTTTCGCAAACCGCATAGCAGGTGCCGGCTTTGAGCTGAACGGCCGTACTTATGAGCTGACTGCAAATAACGGAACTAACTGTCTTCACGGAGGAAGAGATTTCTTCAAAAACAGGCTGTGGGGTGTCAAAATTGATTTCACCAGCGTCAGGTCCGGAGACATAATGGCAGCATTTGCATCGGAGAGCATTGCTGATAAGGATCCATCCCGCGGTATGAGAGGAATGCATGACAACACGATCACTTTCTGCCTCGACAGTCCCGATGGCGATCAGGGGTTCCCGGGAAACATGCACATAGAAGTAACATATTCGCTTCCTGGAAACGGCAAGCTCAGAATTGACTATAGTGCTGTATCCGATGAGGACACTCCTGTGAGCTTCACTAATCACAGCTATTTCAATCTCAACGGACACGACAGCGGAAGCGTACTTGGCCATATGGCCAGGATAAATGCCGAATACTATACTCCGGTAAATGCAGGACTTATTCCTCTGGCGGAGCCTGCGCCGGTAGGGGGCACGCCGTTCGATTTCCGGGAAGACAAGATGCTCGGAAAAGACATCAATGCGGATAATGAGCAGATTGCATACGGAGGTGGATATGACCACAATTTCGTAATTGGGGACTCAGATATCGAGGACGGTGAAAGGCATATAAAAGAGGCTGGCGTACTCTATTCTGTTGACAGCGGTATCTGCATGACCGTGCTGACAGACATGCCGGATATGCAGGTATATACAGCAAATGGCCTTAAAGAAGAACCGGGCAAGGATGGTGCGGTATACGGAAGACGAAGCGCTGTCTGTCTTGAGACGCAGTTCAGACCAAACGCCATAAACAGTGATGACCCCGGCATACGTGAGGCTTGTATCCTGAGGGCAGGAGAGGAGTTCACATCTTCCACAATATACAGATTCAGCAACATATAGGTTACTGGCACAGAAAAAGCTCCGGACTTCCGGAGCTTTTGATTTGATGTTTTATAGATCTATCCTGCATTTACTGAATCAGATGTCAAGAAGCTTTGAATACTCAGCCAGAGCACCGTCGGTTTCGTGAGCAAGCACTTTCTTTGCAAGCACCTTACCAAGCTGTACGCCTTCCTGGTCGAAGCTGTTAAGATTCCACAGGAAGCCCTGGAACATGATCTTGTTCTCGAAGTGGGCGAGAAGAGCTCCCAGAGTTTCAGGTGTAAGCTTATCACCGACGATTATGCTTGAAGGTCTTCCACCATCGAAGTTCTTGTTGAGATTTTCATCTTCCTTGCCGCAGGCGAATGCAACGATCTGAGCTGCAACGTTTGCCTCGAGCTTCTTCTGGCTCGTGCTGCCCTGAATATCTACGTCTGTTCCCGTCTGGTTTTCTCTGAAGGCAATGAACTGCAGTGGAACTATTGTTTTACCCTGATGCAGCAGCTGATAGAATGAGTGCTGGCCGTTTGTGCCAGGCTCTCCGAAGATTACCGGACCGGTTACATAATTCACTGGTTCTCCGAAGCGGTTTACGGACTTTCCGTTGGATTCCATGTCAGCCTGCTGTAGGTGTGCAGGGAATCTGGCAAGTGCCTGCGCGTAAGGAAGGACAGCTGTGCTTTCATATCCAAGTACGTTTCTTTCGTATACGCCAATCAGCGCATCAAGCATTGCTGCATTTGACATAGGATCAGCCTGAGCTGCAAGTTTGTCAGCTTCTGCCGCTCCATTAAGGATAGCATCGAATACATCAGAACCAAGGGCGAGAGACAGAACGACTCCTCCTACAGCGGATGTTGACGAATATCTTCCGCCAATGTAATCATCCATGAAGAATGCGGCAAGATAGTCACTGCTCTTTGCAAGCGGTGATGTTTCGCTGGTTACGGCAACCATGTGCTTTGAAACATCAAGACCTGAAGCAGCAAGTGCATTCTTTACGAATGCCTCATTTGTAAGAGTCTCAAGAGTAGTTCCTGACTTGGATACCAGAATGAACAGCGAGTGTGCAACATCGATCGTATTGAGAACACTTACCGCATCGTCCGGATCGACATTGCTTATGAATTTTGCATCCATCAGAAGTTTGCCGTTGGCGCGTGCCCAGTTTTCAAGTGCAATATATAGTGCGCGAGGGCCCAGATCGCTTCCGCCTATTCCTATCTGAACAACAGTCGTGAATTTTTCGCCGTCAGCATTGCATATCTCACCGGCATGTACCTTTGCGGCAAAATCAGCTATCTTTGCCTGTACGCCTGTGTAGAATTCTCTCTTGTCTGTTCCGTCTGCAATAACCGCATCACCCAGCTGGCCGCGGGTCAGGTGATGGAGTACAAGTCTCTTTTCACCTGTGTTGATCATTGCTCCGTTATACAGTTCTCTGAACTTGCCTTCAAGATCTGATTCTTTGGCAAGTGCAGCAAGCATGCCGAGAACTTCTTCATCTACCTGTTTTGCCGCGTAGTTGTACGTAAGTCCGCATGCCATTGGTACTGCATAGTTCTTTACACGTTCTGCACCTGCATCACCTGAGAGTACGTCTTTCAGATCCACCCTGTGGGAAGATCCCATAAGAGTTTTATATGTTTCCAGGGTATCAAGATTTTTCCATTCAGCCATAATTAATTCCTCCTCTGAAGAGCTCTGTCACTAAGTATGAAATGCTTTTACTGTTAATTCTTATCATTATAAGTGTACAATAAAAAACTCCTCATGTAACGCAAAAAGTTGGCTAACGACTTTTAAAATCGAAGTGGAAGTTGAGATACGGGAGGAACAGTTGTAGAATACTTTACTGTGGCATATCTGATCATGCACATACAAAGAGAAAATTTTAAAGGAAGACAGAACATGAAAAAAGAAATCATCGAGTTAAGAAAGCTAATGGCAGAAGAAGGGATAGATGCATATTTTGTTCCATCTGGCGATTTCCACGGTTCAGAATACGTGAATGCATTCTTCAGGACACGTGCGTTCCTCAGCGGATTTACGGGATCTGCAGGAGAACTGCTGGTCACCGCAGACGGAGCGTGGCTGTGGACGGACGGAAGATACTTCCTGCAGGCTGCCAGACAGCTCGAAGGAAGCGGCATCGAGCTCATGAAAATGGGAGAGGAAGGTGTTCCTGCTGTCAGTGATTTCATCCTGGATCTCGTTGGTTCATCAGATAAGGAGTATGTTATAGGCTTTGACGGAAGGGTAGTTTCCTCAAAATTCGGCAAGGCTTTAAAAGAAAAACTCAGCGGATCCGGCAAAATGGTAAGCTTCAGCATCGAAATGGACCTCGGCGGAAAGGTCTGGAAGGACAGACCTGAGATCAGACCAAGCAGGGTGTGGGAGCTTCCTGTCAGTTCAGCCGGCATGGACTCTGCAGATAAGATCGAAGCGGTCAGGAACGAAATGAAGAAAGAAGACTCAGATTATCTGCTCATTACGGACCTCATGGAATCCGCCTGGCTCCTTAATCTGCGCGCTGACGATGTTCTCTATACACCGGTATTCTTTTCGTTCATTCTCCTGACCCAGGAAAAGGCATGTCTCTATGTAATGGACGGGACTCTGACTGATGGCCTGCCTGACAGATTATCATTTGTTGAAGTCAAAGCGTATGGAGATATATATAAGGATATCGCTGGGATCCCTGAGGGCAGCACCTTGTGGCTTGATCCTGCTACATGTAACTGCGCACTGTATGGCGCCGTGCCGGATGGAGTCAGCACCCTCGAGGCTTTAACACCTGCAGCACTCATGAAGATGATCAAAAATGAGGCCGAAATCGAAGGTATGCGACGGGCTCATGTACTCGACGGAGTTGCAGTCACCAGGCTCATCAAATGGCTGAAAGATACTGCTCTTACCGTGCCAAAGACAGAACTCAGTGTCTCTGAAAAGCTGAAAGAACTGAGATTCAGCAATGAAGAATGCTTTGATCTTTCGTTCGAGACGATAGCCGGATATGGCCCAAACGGAGCAATTATCCATTATTCTCCTACGCCTGAATCTGATGCGGAAGTAAAGCCTGAAGGTTTTCTGCTGGTAGACTCCGGCGGA
This sequence comes from Mogibacterium sp., assembly GCA_017510725.1. Taxonomy (GTDB): domain Bacteria; phylum Bacillota; class Clostridia; order Peptostreptococcales; family Anaerovoracaceae; genus Crickella. Next base: position 8,741 of record JAFWMD010000027.1, read on the forward strand.
CAGTATAGGGGCGGAACAACGGATATAACAAGGACCATAGCAGTCGGCCCTCTGACAGAGGAGATGATAGAAGATTACACCTACGTGCTCAAGGCACATCTTGTGATGAGCATGTTCAGACTGGCTCCTGAAATGGAAAGCGCTGAGATCGACAGGGCCGCCAGAGCAGAGATGGCTCCTGCAGGACTTGACTTCAACCACGGCATCTCACACGGTGTTGGTCATGTGCTCAGTGTACACGAGGGTCCTAACGGCATAAGAAAGGGCGTTCCATCCTATCCGATAAAGGCTGGCATGATAATGTCCAACGAACCGGGTGTTTACATCGAAGGTAGTTTTGGCGTAAGGATCGAAAACCTTGTTGTCTTCAGGGACGACGAAGCAGGATATATCGTTAATGAGCCGCTGACATGCGTCCCGTACGAGAGAAAGGCAATAAAAAAGGAGCTTCTCACTGATGAACAGCTCAGGTATGTCAATGACTATCATAAATGGGTGAGGGAAACACTCACACCTCTGCTTGATGAAGAGACAGCAAAGTGGCTGGCTGCCGAAACTGAAGAATTGTAAACAAAGCAAAATAAAAACGCTTCCGTGCAGATTGCCGGAAGCGTTTAAAGTTACATAAGTTCCATGCTGAGCTCGGCATATCCGTCTTCGAATTCGAGATGCCCGATCGCTCCGTTTACAAGTGTGAATGAAGGTCTTGTGTGACCGATGTCGGCATTCCATATAAGAGGAACATCCATGTCACCGAAAACTCTTTCGAGCTGCTCCAGGTAATCATCATCTGTAGCATCACCTGTGAAGCATGTGCGGCCGATAATTACAGCTTTTGCATGTTTGAACAAGCCCATCTGTTTCAGCCTGTTCATGGAATACATAAGACCCATCGGCGTGAGCTCGAAGTTGTCGAAAAACCAGATCAGTCCGTCATTCTTATATTTATCAGCAAAGCCCATGAGATCGACATACGGTGTGCCTATCACTTCGTCTATGACATCAATGCATCCGCCTATCAGCCTGCCCGTCACATCCAGTGCGTCTTCTTCAAACAGCTCACATTCTTCCGGATCTCCACGAAAAAGAAGCCACTCGACCGGTGCGTCCATTTCGTATTCCTCTGTTTCTTCGTTGTATCCGGTAGAGTTGTAAAGCTCATATGAATGCTGCACAGGCAAGTCCCCGAAGATTACCGAGAGGGCATTGAAGTGAAATTCATGAAGAGGTCTCCAGTCCCAGGCGCCTGCATTGACTCCGTAGATTGTAGCTATGTCTAAAACAGTAGTGAGAAGCATCTCAATAGCCGTAGGGTCTGAATAGCCTGAAAACCATTTTGGATTTCTCTTCACAAGATCCTGGTCTATATAAGGAAGCATCTCAATAGCATAATCACCGCCCGAAGCACAGAAAACCATGTCGATATCGTCATCTTCAAACAACTCATTGAATTCATTGCCACGCACTTCAGCAGGTGCGGAAGGGCAGTCTTCGCTCCTTACACTTTCAGTTTCGCAAGGTATAAGTCCTGTCTGCTCGAGTATATCCAGCGACATGTCAAAAGAGTCCTGCTTACAGCCAACGCCTGCACTTGGAGCACATATTCCTATATAAGATCCTTCTTGTGGAAACTCAGGATAAATCATTTTAATTCTCCGTTTCTGTAAAAATTCCCGGCAATGCCGTGTAAATCATAAAAATAATTATATGCTCGAAGCATAATTGTTTACGTTCGGAATAAAAAACATAACCTGGCAGGTTTGCCGGATACATGTCAGGGGATGGTATTTGATACTATCCAATAGTGTTTTCGTTAATTAATTGGCAGAAAAAACAATTTGCTGTTGATTCTTAAGGATGCATTAACAATACGCGGATTCAATTCAAGGGCTCTAAAAGAAAATCACCTAATAAAAAAAGTTAAACATTGCCAGAATTCTAACGATATTGTAAAATAACTATGAGTGGTGGAATGCTTGTAAGTATTGAAATTTCAGGCATTAATCCCCATTAAGTTTGTAGGAATTAGATAAGTATAAAGGAGGCACTAGCAGATGAAAGTATCGAGCGTTCCTTTCAAGGGAACTAAAGATCAGGAAGCCAAACTGCTCGAAGTGATCGCCAAGTACAAAGGCCAGAAGGGAGCACTGATGCCTATCATGCAGGAGGCACAGAATATCTACGGATATCTTCCTTACCAGGTACAGAAGATCATTTCTGATGAGACAGGTATTCCTATCGAAAAGATTTACGGTGTAGCTACTTTCTATGCGCAGTTCTCGATGTCGCCTAAGGGCAAGTATATCGTATCGGTATGTCTCGGTACGGCTTGCTATGTTAAGGGCGCTGGCAAGGTTCTCGAAGAAGTTGAGGCCAAGCTTGGAATCGGCGACGGCGAATGCACCCCTGACGGCAAGTTCTCTCTCGAGGTTTGCCGCTGCGTAGGCGCATGCGGACTGGCACCTGTTATGATCGTTGCAGGAGATGTATATGGTAAGATGACCCCTGACAGAGTCGGCGGCATCCTTGCGAAATACGAATAACGCATAATGGAGGGCAAGTCATGAAAACACTGCAAGAATTAAAAGACATTAAAGCGGCAAAGGGCGGTCAGGTCGATATCAGATTCAATCCTGACACTGCTGAAGAAGCCGTAAAGACCTACATCCTCGTATGCGGAGGTACCGGCTGCCAGTCAAACCACAGCGTTGAGGTCATGGACGAACTCAACAGTCTGATCGACGCTGCAGGCAAGAAGGACGAGATCCAGGTCATCCAGACAGGCTGCCAGGGACTCTGTGCTAAGGGACCTATCATGGTAGTCCATCCGGGTAACGTTTTCTATCAGGAAGTAAAGCCTGATATGGTAGAGCGCATCTTCAATGAGCATATCCTCGGCGGAACACCTGTTGATGAATATCTCATGGTAGAAGAGCTCCCTAACGGTGAGAAGATCCATTACGTTGATTCTCCGTTCTATAAGGATCAGCTGAGAATGGCTCTCCGTAACTGCGGAAAGATCGACCCTGAAGATATCGATGAGTACATCGCAAGAGACGGATATCAGGCTCTTGCAAAGGCTCTTCTGGAGATGACTCCGGACGATGTTATCAAGGAAGTCGTTGATTCGGGACTCAGAGGCCGTGGAGGCGGCGGATTCCCGACCGGAAAGAAGTGGATGTTCGCATCCGCTAACAGAGGAAAAGTCCAGAAGTTCGTAGCCTGCAACGCTGACGAAGGCGACCCGGGCGCATTCATGGACAGATCCATCCTTGAGGGTGACCCTCATTCAGTACTCGAAGCTATGGCTATCGCCGGATATGCTATCGGCGCTAACCAGGGCTACATCTACGTAAGAGCTGAGTATCCTATCGCAGTCGACAGACTGAAGATCGCTCTCGATCAGGCCAGAGACTATGGCGTGCTCGGAAAGAACATCTTCGGTTCGGGATTCGACTTCGACGTAGACCTCAGACTTGGTGCAGGAGCGTTCGTATGCGGCGAAGAAACAGCTCTGATGACCTCCATCGAGGGCAACAGAGGTGAGCCTCGTCCTCGTCCTCCATTCCCTGCTGTAAAGGGTCTGTTCGCTCAGCCAACAGTACTCAACAACGTTGAGACTTACGCAAACATCCCACAGATCATCCTCAACGGTGCAAGCTGGTTCAACCAGTACGGCACAGAGACATCAAAGGGAACAAAAGTATTCGCTCTCGGCGGCAAGGTCAACAACACTGGTCTCGTAGAGGTTCCTATGGGAGCTACTCTGAGACAGGTAGTAGAAGAGATCGGCGGCGGAGTTCCTAACGGAAAGAAGTTCAAGGCTGCTCAGACAGGCGGACCTTCCGGCGGATGTATCCCTGCTAAGTCATACGATGTTCCTATCGATTACGAGTCACTCAAGGCTATCGGTTCCATGATGGGATCCGGCGGAATGATCGTACTCGACGAGGACAACTGCATGGTAGATATCGCTAAGTTCTACCTCGGATTCACAGTAAGCGAATCCTGCGGAAAGTGCACACCATGCCGTATCGGTACAAAGCGCATGCTCGAGATTCTCGAGAAGATCTCAGCAGGCAGAGGCGAGATCGAAGATCTCGACAAACTCGATGAGCTGGCTCACTACATCCAGGCTAACGCTCTCTGCGGACTTGGACAGACAGCTCCGAACCCGATTCTCTCGACAATCGAGCACTTCAGAGATGAGTATGAAGCACACATCATCGACAAGAGATGTCCTGCAGGCGTCTGCAAGGCACTGCTCAACTACGTGATCGATCCAGAGAAGTGCAAGGGCTGCACAAAGTGTGCCCGCAACTGCCCGGTCGGCGCTATCACAGGCGCTGTCAAGCAGCCACACGTTATTGATCCGGCTAAATGCATCAAGTGCGGTGCCTGCATGGAGAACTGCGCATTCGGTGCAATAAGCAGAAAGTAAGGGGAGGTGAACACAATGGCAGATATCAAAGTAACAGTTGATAATATTACTGTAACTGTTCCGGAAGGTTCCACCCTGCTGGATGCAGCTCATAAGGCGGGCATCGACGTTCCTACATTATGCTATCTGAGAGACATCAACGAGATCGGTGCCTGCAGAATGTGCGTTTGTGAGGTAGTTGGAGCTAGAGCTCTTGTCGCTGCCTGCGTATACCCATGCACAGACGGTATGGTAGCATATACCAATACCGAGAAAATCAAGGACTACAGACGTAAAACTCTTCAGCTGATCCTGTCCGATCACGATCAGGACTGCCTCGGCTGCGTAAGATCCACAGACTGCGAACTTCAGGCTCTCTGCAAACGCTATGGCGTTGAGAAGACTGACTACTATGCAGGTGTTAAGAATGAATTCGTTATCGATGCTTCTTCGGCTTCGATCGTAAGAGACAACAACAAGTGCATCCTCTGCAGAAGATGTACAGCTGCATGCGAGAAGTATCAGAGCATCGGCGTTATCGGCGCCAATGACAGAGGATTCGCTACTCATATCGGCAGCGCATTCGAGCTTCCTCTCGCAGAGACAAGCTGCGTAAACTGCGGACAGTGCATCGTTGCATGCCCGGTTGGCGCACTGCATGAAGTAGATGCTACTCAGGCTGTCAAGACTGCTCTTGCAGATCCTTCGAAGACAGTAGTCGTTCAGGCTGCTCCATCCGTCAGAGTCGGACTCGGCGAATGCTTCGGCATGCCGATCGGCGCTGAGGTAGAAGGCAAGATGGCTGCAGGCATGAGAAGACTCGGATTCGATGCTGTATTCGATACCAACTTCTCAGCTGACCTCACAATCGTTGAGGAAGCTAACGAGCTCATTGAGAGAGTTACAAAGGGCGGCGTGCTCCCTATGATCACATCCTGCTCACCTGGATGGATCAAGTTCATCGAGCACTACTATCCTGAACTTCTCCCGAACGTATCGTCCTGCAAGTCGCCGCAGCAGATGTTCGGTGGCGTAGTAAAGACCTTCTGGGCTGAGAAGAAGGGCATCGATCCTAAGGACATCGTTTCCGTATCGATCATGCCATGCACGGCTAAGAAGTTCGAGTGCGGCAGAGACGATCAGTCTGCAGCAGGAGTACCTGATGTAGATTATGCTCTGACAACAAGAGAACTCGGCAGACTCATCAACGAGGCCGGTATTGACTTCGTAAATCTGCCGGACGAGCCATATGATGATCCTCTGGGCGAGAGCACAGGTGCTGCTGTAATCTTCGGCGCAACAGGCGGAGTTATGGAAGCTGCTCTCAGAACAGCTGTTGAATGGATCACAGGACAGCAGCTCGGCAAGGATCTCCTCGAGTTCAAGGATGTCCGTGGTGTTGAAGGCGTAAAGGAAGCAAGCTACAAGGTTGGCGACCTCGAAGTAAGCGTTGCCGTAGCTTCCGGACTTGCTAACGCACGTAAAGTACTTGAGATGGTCAAGTCAGGCGAGAAGAACTACACATTCATCGAAATCATGGCTTGCCCGGGCGGATGCGTAAACGGCGGCGGACAGCCACACGTTCCATCCAAGATCAAGAACTTCATCGATGTTCGTGAAGTAAGAGCTAAGGGCCTGTATGACCTCGATGCAGCAAGACCTCTGAGAAGATCTCATGAGAATCCAAGCATCAAGGCAATCTACGATGAGTACTTCGGATCATATGGAAGCCACAAGGCTCACGAAGTTCTGCATACAACTTATGTTGCACGCAAGGTAAATGCAGATCACGAGTAAGGTTTTCTTCCGATCATACGGCGTTGCCGTAAGGTCGAGAACCTTGATCTTCGGAGGCAAGCTCCTCCGATAAAAAGCTTGTCTTTTTCGCTCTATATAAGCAACAATGTTTAAGAGCTGTCCCGGTAAAACGGGGCAGCTTTTTTTGCTTAAAAATGGCAGCGAAAAAAGCCTGAGCGAGATGGTCCGAGGAGGAGCGAAGTCGACGGAGATCAATGCTTCCATCATTACGGCAACGCCGTGTTTTTGAGGGAAGCATTACGACGGGGCACGAGCGGAAGGTTTTATTTCGCCGCAATTAGGTAAAGGAGGCTGTGGGCGTTTAAAAAAGGGGACTGTTGTGATACAATGTTATGGCGTCTGACCAGGACGCAAAATAACTGTCACTACGGAGGAAAAAATGATACACGATAATGCTTGGTTAACTTACAGCGCTGAGGATCTGAAGGAACTTGAGAAACTTAGCGCTGATTATATTGGGTTTCTGAACAACGGCAAGACTGAACGCGAATGTGCAGTGCAGCTTGTCGAAATGGCAAAGGGGAAGGGATACAGAGATCTTGCCGATATCATAAAAAATGATGAAAAACTGGCAAGTGGCGATAAAGTTTACGCCGTAAACATGGGCAAAATGGTGATGATGCTCAATATCGGAGAGGATATCATCAATGACGGAATGAACATACTGGGTGCTCATATCGATTCTCCTAGACTCGATCTCAAGCAGAATCCTCTGTATGAGTCGGATGAACTTGCTTACCTTGACACACATTATTATGGCGGTATCAAGAAGTATCAGTATGTTACACTGCCTCTTGCACTTCACGGTGTAGTTGTAAAGACTGACGGTACGAAGATAACTGTTAATATCGGTGAAAAGGATGATGATCCTGTATTTATCATAAGCGACATTCTTATTCATCTGGCATCAGAGCAGATGAATAAGATCGCAGCAAAAGCAGTAGAGGGCGAATCCCTTGACATTCTTGTAGGAAGCAAGCCTCTTAAGGGAGAAGAAAAAGATGCCGTTAAGGCACAGCTGCTAGATCTTCTGAAGAGAGAGTATGGTATCGAAGAGGATGACTTTGTTTCAGCTGAGATAGAAGCTGTTCCTGCCGGCAAAGCAAGAGAGGCAGGTTTTGACCGTTCTATGATAGTCGGATATGGGCATGATGACAGATGCTGTGCATTTCCTTCAGCTGCGGCAATGTTTGATGTAGTCGATCCTAAGACTACGTCCTGTGGACTCTTTGTAGACAAAGAGGAGATCGGAAGTGTAGGGGCTACCGGAATGGAGTCTCATTTCTTTGAGGATATGATGAGAGAGATTCTCGACAGAATGGGCATTTACAGCGAACTCAACCTGGCAAGATGCCTTAGAAACAGCCGTATGCTCAGTTCAGATGTCAGCTCAGCATATGATCCGCTTTATGCAGACAGATTTGAAAAGAAAAATACGGCAAAGCTCGGGCATGGACTCACTTTCAATAAATACACCGGCGCAAGAGGAAAATCCGGTGCAAATGACGCTAATGCTGAATACCTCGGTTTGATCAGAAGAGTTCTGGATAAACACGGTGTCGTTTATCAGACTTCCGAACTCGGCAAGGTAGATGCAGGCGGCGGTGGAACGATTGCTTATATTCTGTCACTGTACGGCATGCAGGTCGTTGACTGCGGAGTACCGATCCTGTCGATGCATTCCCCATGGGAGACACTCAGCAAATCCGACCTTTACGAAGCCTTTAAAGGATATAAGGCATTCCTGATCGAATGCTAGAATGACAGGAGGACTATTTGTTCAAGGCTGCGATTATAACATTCCTGATGGCCATGGTGCCTGTAATAGAACTTAGAGGAGCGATCCCTTACGGTGTTATCGCAGGACTTAGTGTGCCTGCAGCGTTCATTCTGGCGGTCATCGGCAATCTCGTTCCGATACCTGTACTTGTGGTCTTTACCCGAAAGATTTTCGGATGGCTCAGAACGATCAGCTCGGGGCTCGACAGATTTGTCAGCAAACTTGAGGCAAAGGCTGAGAAAAACAAGGAAGTGGTGCTGAAATACGAGTTCTGGGGACTGGTTCTGCTTGTAGCTATTCCTTTGCCGGGCACAGGAGCATGGACAGGAGCTCTTGTAGCTGCGATGATGGATATGCGGCTAAAGAGGGCGATGCCGGCAATTATTCTGGGTGTGCTGATCGCAGGAGTCATTGTGACTACCGTCACATACGGAGCAGGTGCACTGTTCTGATAAATGAAATTAACAAAACCCGGTTCTTTGAACCGGGTTTTGTTGTGGAACGATTTACTTGCCTTTGCCGAGCTCCTTGGTGCGCTCTGTCGATTTAATGACTGTGTCGATGAATGCTCCGCGTACACCGTGCTCCTCAAGCGTCTTGATTCCTACGATGGTGTTGCCGCCAGGCGAGCAAACCTGATCTTTCAGGAACCCTGGATGCTGACCGGTCTCAAGAACCATTTTGGCTGCGCCCATGACTGTCTGTGCTGCGAGATTCTGTGCAGTCTTGCGAGGAAGACCTTTAGCGACTCCGCCGTCTGTAAGCGCTTCAATGACAAGGTAGATATATGCCGGACCTGCTCCTGAAAGGCCACAAGCAGTATCGATGAGGTCTTCAGACATCCACTCGACTATTCCCAGAGATTCAAACAGTTTTTGTGCGAAAGCTTTTTCCTCGTCAGTAAGATCTGTGCCGGAATCAAGAGCAAATGCTCCCATTCCGACAAGAGCAGGGGTGTTAGGCATGAGCCTGAGCAGTCTGAAGCTGCCGCCTGTCATTTTACGAATCGTTTCGGTGGTGAGTCCGGCCATGATGGAGATCATAGCCTTGCCGTCAAGGGTGTCGCCGAGTTCTGCCAGAGCTCCTGCAGCATACTGAGGCTTAACGCATGAGAGAAGGATATCGGCTTTTTCGCCAAGTTCCTTGTTGCTCGATACGATATTGCATCCGAGTCCGGCATACTTGTCGGTAATAGCCTTCGAAACATCATATACATATACGTCTTCAGGTTTAACTACGCCTGCCTTGATAGCTCCGGAGAGGATAGCTCCTCCCATTGCTCCTGCGCCAAGAAATCCTATTTTCATTTTATCCTCCATATGAAAGTGCCTGATACATTGAATACGTAACCATTGTAACACTCAGCGGCTGTAGTGTTTCAAGTTATTTTATAAACTATTCTGAGCATTATTTACAAACAGATGTTCAAGTGCTACAATCTACGGGTAAGACACACTGGTGTAAAAGGCTTTATACAACTGGGATACACACAAATGAAGAAAGATTTTCCAAAGATCGGTCCTACGGTAACGATGTTTGTTCCGTACGACTGCAATAATGCTTGTCCGTTTTGCGTTAACAAAAAAGAGTACAGAGACACATCCGGGTTTGACCTCCAGAGATGCTACAGATCACTCGATCTGCTGAACAGGATTTTTCCACATAATGACATTGTTCTGACAGGCGGAGAGCCATTGGCAGAGCTCGATGCTCTTCAGGATATTCTCGATCATATCGAAGAAGGCCATCACATATATATCAATACAACCATGCCGGTCGGAGAGGGCCAGACTATAGAGAGCGTTGCTGCGATCCTCAATAAGTATGCTGACCGCATAAGCTGCATAAATGTATCCAGACATCTGAAACATTACGTAAAGGAATGTCCTGATGAGATATTCGATCTTCTCAGGTTCAGAACGAGGATCAACTGCGTTGTGTTTGAGGACGCGAAAGACCCTGAGACAAAGGAGAAACTGATAAAATTCCTTGACAGATTCAAGGGGCATGAAATACAGCTCAGAGCTAACTATTCGTTCCTGACGCTTGAGAATGTATTCGACACTGAAAATGACAACCTCTTTAAACTGATCTCAGAGATCTGCGAATATAAGTATCCTCTTGAACAGGAAAGGTTCAGAACGGGATTCGTGTTCGAGCGTGAAGGCAGCAAAATCACATACCACAAGACACTGCCGTTCGCCAAGGTAGACGGTATCGTCGGAGACATCATTATCAGGCAGACTGGCCGCATTTACGATGACTGGAATGAGTACGGCCACGAGCTGAATATCAACGACCTGGTGGATCACCAGTACAAATAGCGGAGGAAAGCCATGAAAAAGAGTGAACAGCGCCAGAACGACATCCTCGCATTTATGAAAAAAACAATAGCTGCAAAGGGCTATTCGCCTACAGTCAGAGAAATATGCGCAGCACTGGACATCAAATCAACATCCACAGTTCACAGTGACATCAAGGCGCTTGAGGATAAGGGGCTGGTCAAGAAGGATCCATCGAAGCCGAGAACAGTACTTCCTGTTGAGAATGAATATATCAAGTCATCTGATGTATCATATGATACAGTAGCACTTCCTGTAATCGGCAGGGTGGCTGCAGGTGAGCCTATACTTGCTGAACAGAATATCGTTGACGAGATGCCTATCCCTGCACGTTTTGTCGGATCGGGCACAAACTTCATTCTTACAGTTCATGGCGACAGCATGGTAAATGTGGGCATCAACGACGGAGACTATCTTATCGTTCAGGAAGCACATGAAGCATCTAACGGCGAGATAGTTGTAGCTCTTGTCAATGATGATTATGAGACCGGAGCCACAGTCAAGAGATTCTACAGAGAGTCTGACCATATAAGACTTCAGCCGGAGAATGACTATATGGATCCGATAATTGCAAGGGATGTTACAGTAGTCGGCAAGGTAAAGGGAGTATTCAGATACTTCAACTGAAAAAGTCAAAAACAGTCCGGTCAGCCGGACTGTTTCATTCCATGGTGCATCCAATTTATGCACTGTGTTTCAAGGCGGGCATTTGAGGTTTCCTCATCAGCCCGCTGTTATATTTGTGCATTAAATATATGGCTTCAGAGCATCTTCTATCCGGTAAAAGGGCAGACCGACCACATTTTCATAATCGCCTTCTATATGGTCAATATAGCGGCCGAAATAACCCTGTATTGCATAAGAACCGGCTTTGTCATACGGCTCCGCCTGTGAGATATAGTTTCTGATATCTTCATCAGTATAATTTACGCAATGCACCATGGTCACGTCATTCATGACCGTCCCGGATCCGCTGCTTTTATCGATGAGGCAGATTCCCGTGACTACATAATGGAATGTACCGCGTATCTTATCGAGCATGCGGAAAGCGTCATCAGCATCTACTGGCTTTCCCATGATCTCATCCTTCCAGACTATGGTGTCAGCTCCGATGATCAGATAACCGTCATATAATGGATCATCCTTAACGGCGGCATAGCATGCCCGTGCCTTCTGAGAAGCCAGCTCTTCGACAGCTTCAGTCATTCCGATACCATCCGGAAGATGCTCGTCAGTATCCTGTGGGAGCACGACCGGTTCTATACCGTGCTTATTGAGTATTTCGAGTCGTCTTGGCGACGCAGATGCAAGAATTATGCGCATAATATGTACTCCTGATAATATTTAATGCTGAAATTGTATCATTTTTGTGTTGACAAGACACTAAGGCGTGCATATAATTATCGAGGTCAAAGCAGAAGTTATCCGCTTCTCGCCTTACAGACTAGCGTTGGTAGGGCCACATAAGATTCAGGAAATGTCTTATTTTGCGGATGCTTGTGTGTCCGCAAATTTTTATTTACGGACAGATTGGAATCAGGTGCTCTATTCGGAAAGGGAGGAACAGAACCATTAGCGCCAGAGATAATAAAAAGAATCAGACCCAGATCAACGATGAAATCAGGGCTGATGTTGTACGTCTCATTGACGAAGAAGGAGTAATGCGCGGCATCGTCAGCATTGACGAAGCTCTCTCGCTCGCAGAAGAAGCAGATCTCGACCTGGTGAACATCTCGCCTAACGCAGATCCGCCGGTATGTAAGATCCTTGACTACGGCAAGTATCGTTACGAGCAGCAGAAAAAAGAAAAGACCGCCAAAAAGAATCAGCATGTGACTGAAATCAAGGAGATCAGACTCAGTGCTTCGATCGAAGATCACGATGTAGAGGTCAAGGCAAAAGCTGCGACAAAGTTCCTGCAGGACGGCGACAAGGTAAAAGTATCGCTGAGATTCCGCGGAAGGGAACGCGACTACACACAGCTCGGGTTTGACGCAATGAAAAAGTTTGCCGACATGGTAGCTGACTACGGCGTCATCGAGAAAGAACCAAAAATGGAAGGCCGCAGGATGAACATGTTCCTTGCACCTAAAAAAGACAAAAAATAAGATTTACATACAGGAGGAAGACCCAAATGGCTAAGAACAAAATGAAGTCACACAGAGGCGCTATGAAGCGTCTGCACGTTACAGGCTCCGGCAAGGTCAAGAGAAACAAGGCTTATAAGAGCCACATTCTTACTAAGAAGACCGCAAAGAGAAAAAGAGGCCTGCGCAAGGCAACTACTCTTACAAGTGCAGATCTGAAGCGTATGCTGAGATCGATGGCTAAATAATCGGGGAGGTGTAACAAATGGCAAGAGTTAAGAAGGGCGTAAACGCTCACAAGAGACATAAGAAAATTCTGAAGCAGGCTAAGGGATTCTACGGCAGAAGAAAGAACACATTCAGAGCCGCCAACCCGGCAGTTATGAGAAGCCTGAGATCAGCATATGCTGGCCGCAAGAACAAGAAGAGAGAATACAGAAGACTTTGGATCGCAAGAATTAACGCTGCTTCCAGAGCTAACGGCCTCAGCTACAGCAAGCTGATGAACGGCCTCAAGAAGGCTGGCATCGAGATCAACCGCAAGATGCTCTCCGAGATGGCTATCTTTGACGCAGCAGGATTTGCTGAACTTTGCGAGACAGCTAAGAAGTTCAACTAATGAGTTATTTTGTCAGCCATTTAGGAATAATCTTTATAGCGGCGGCATTCGTGGCAGCCTGCGCGGTAGGCTGGTGGTATCTGACCGAAAGAAATGCCATGCTCATCAGACAGAGGGCAGAGGCAAAGCGCAGGGCCGCGGAGGCAGACGCACGGCATAAGGATACTGAATCAGATAAAAACAAATAACTGAAGACTCCGGCATTACAGCCGGAGTTTTTTATATCGAAACATTCAATATCTAGGGCAGTTCATATAGGAACTCTCACTTTGGACCAGGTCTAATAAAGTGTTATCCTCTAATCAGATGTTTATTACAAATTAATAGGAGGAGACTGATGAACACATATTATAATCCTGATGATCTGGCAAAGTTCCCTACAATGGGAGAAGAAGCATCTGCACTCTGGGATGCATTTATGGGATACTACGGGCCGGTAATGGCTGACGGCGCACTTACAGCAAGAGAAAAAGCTCTGATCGCACTTGCTGTTTCTCATTCGGAAATGTGTCCTTACTGCATAGATTCCTACACACAGACATTGCTTTCAATGGGTGTTGATGAGGAGGAGATGACCGAAGCGATCCATGTTGCAGCGGCAATGAAGGCCGGTATCACGCTCGTTCACGGCGTACAGATGAAGAACGTAGTTGACAAGCTGGAGCAGTAGGAGCAGAAAAAACAGAAATGGATATGAGGGAGAAGTTTAGGGAACTGAATAATATTCCCGACTTTGAGTCAAAGATAAAAGATCCGGCAATAGCAATGACAGCCGGCATGAATGTTCTGCAGATAAATGTAGGACGCCTTTGCAACCTGGCGTGCAAGCACTGTCATGTTGAGGCCGGGCCTAACAGGACTGAGATCATGAGCAGGGAGGTCATGGAGGCATGCCTGAAGCTCTGTACAAACTGGGGTTTTGAAACCGTGGATATAACCGGCGGTGCACCTGAAATGAATCCGGATTTCAGATGGTTCGTAGAAGAGTGCTGTAAGGTCTGCAGTCACGTTATAGTAAGATCGAATATGGTTATAATGCTCGAGGATGGTTACGAAGACATCCCTGAATTCTATGCAAAAAACAAAGTAGAATTATTCGTTTCATTGCCTCACTATAAAGCGAAAAAGACTAACCGTCAGCGCGGCGATAAAGTTTTTGAACGTTCAATCGAAGTGCTGCAGAAGCTGAACTCGATTGGATACGGCAAGGATCCTGATCTTGTACTCAATATGGTATATAATCCGAGCGGAGCATTCTTCCCGCCTGACCAGACAACGATGGAGAAAGAGTATAAGGAGATTCTCGGCCGTGAGTACGGGATTGTCTTCAATAACCTGTTCTGCATAACCAACAACCCTATGGGAAGGTTCGGAGCATTCCTCGTCAGTTCGGGAAATCTGGAAGGTTACATGAAAAAGCTTCACGATGCATTCAATCCGGCAACGCTTGAGAACATGATGTGCAGGTTCCAGATATCGGTTGCGTGGGACGGTTCATTATATGACTGTGATTTCAATCAGGCGGCCGGTCTGAAAGCAACTACGGGAGAGACTATTTTTGACATAGCAGGCAAACCATATGAGCCTAGAAAGATCTGCTTCGATAAGCACTGCTATGCCTGCACGGCAGGTGCTGGCTCCAGCTGCGGCGGTACTACTGAAGCATAGTGATCACTGAGAGGGAAACAGCCATGGATAAGGAACAGGTAGCAGGCCTCTTTATGAGAGGACAGGACTGCGGACAGGTAGTATTCGAACATTTTGCTGAAGAACTTGGAATTCCGGGAGAAGAAGCAAACAGACTTGCAGCAGCATTTGGAGGGGGCTCCGGAATGGGTGAGACATGCGGAGCGGTCATAGGAGCCATGATGGTGATCGGAATGAGATACGGGCACAATGGCCCTGACGACATGGAACACAGAGAAGTCCTCATGACAAAGCGTGCTGAATTCATTGAGAAATGGAAAGAGAAACGCGGGTCATGCATGTGCTGTGATTTGCTGGGTGATGATATCTCTACTCCGGAGGGACTCGGAAGAATACTTGAAGCAGGAATAATGTTTACGCTATGCCCTGAATTAGTGCTCGATGCGATCAGCATCCTGGACAGCATGGAAGAAAACCATTCTGAAGACTTCATAGCTGAAAAAGCAGAAGAATAGAAAAAACATATAGATAATTAATATTTGTTAAGGAACGTGTATAAAACCCATCAATTTTATATGCGTTTCTTTTATTGATAGAATCTAAATGTTAGTTATAGGATCTTTTTTATTGGAGGAAAGTATGAATAAAAAATCATCCTTGATGAGCAAGGTGATGGTTCTGCTTCTGGCATTTGCTGTTGTTTTCACATACTCAGTAATGCCTATGAACCAGGCTTATGCTGCATCATCAAAGAAGCCTGCTCAGGTCAAGAGCCTGAAGGCTGTGGCAACTTCGACTTCCGCAATTAAACTTACGTGGAAAAAAGCGAAGAATGCCAAGAAGTACCAGGTCTATATGGCCACATCCAAAAAGGGTAAGTACAAGAAGGTTGCTACAGTAAAATCTTCGAAGAAGACTTACACAAAGACGGGTCTCAAGGCCGGAACAAAGTATTACTTTAAAGTACGAGCCATTAACGGCAAAAAGAAGGGTAAGTACAGCACAATCAAGTATGCAACTACCAAGAAGGCGCCGGCACCGGCACCAAAACCGGCACCGGCACCGGCAGACAAACCTGCAAGTGAGACTCCGGCTACTATCGGAGCTGCTAAGACTGTGACTCATACGGTTAGTGTCGATATGTCAAAGTATGCGGTGGAGGAAGGTAAATCAGTCAAGGTGTGGATACCAGTACCTCAGACAGATGAGGTAAATGGATATCAGGTAGTTTCTGAGCCGACTTTCACAGCTGAAAAAGCTACCGATGCCAGGATCACAACTGACAAGCAGTTTGGCAACAAAATGCTCTATGTCGAATGGGCAGATACTGTTGCTCCTGAAGACAGAACTGCAACGCTTACATATACCGCTACAAGATACGATGTTAGCCGCACAGATCTCAAGGATAATCCTGACGCCGGACTGTCTGCTGAGGCAAAAGCTTATGTAAGTAAGGAATCTACATACGTTAATATCTCTGATCCAATCGTTAAGAAGTATGCAGCTGAAGCTGTATCGAAAGTACAGGATAAAAACAGTACAGTTGAAAAGGCAAGAGCCATCTATGAGTGGGTAATTGCAAATCTTGCAAGAATTGACAATGGAGAAAAGATAGGCGAGTTCACCTTCGGAGTTGAAGGCTGCGGATACGGCGACACTAAGAAGATTCTCAGCGAATTTGATAAGTATGGTATCGCCGGCGGTCACTGCACCGATCTTAACTCCACATTCGTAGCTCTTTGCCGTGCAAACGGTATTGCCGCAAGGGAGATGTTTGGAATCCGTCTAGGAAAAGAAACTGACGCAGATATTACAGGATTCCAGCATTGCTGGGCTGAGTTTTATCTGCCTGGTACAGGATGGGTATTCGCAGATCCTGCTGACGTACTAAAGGCTATCAAGCCTAAGTATGATAAAGAAAACCCTGTAATCGATCTTGACGCCTGGAAGGATGCAAAAGCTTCAGAAGACTGTGCAACAGCAACGAAAAACTTCTGGGGACATGTTGACAACAACAGAGTCGTTCTCAGCAGAGGCCGCGATGTAACTTTCGAACCTGCACAGGCATGGGGACCATGCAATACGTTCGGATATCCTGCTGCCGAGGTTAACGGCGAGAGAATGCCTGCAGATTTTACAGATGGTAAAAACTTCCATTATGAGATAGCTCATTCTGTCCTGAATCCTTCCATGATGAATGCAGATGAGCTGTTTGCAGGACTCGGAAAGGGCGAGTATAAGATCCTTGATACCCGTGCAGCTGCTGATTATAAGACAGCACATATCCCAGGAGCAGTTTCAGCTGACGTAAGCGGAGCAGCATCAGGTAAGGATTTTGCAAGTGCGGAAAAGAACGTACTCAACGCTATCAAGGGTGATGCTGAAGGCACAAAGTATGCGATCATCTGCTACACAGGAAATAAGTATGCTAATATTACTGCAAGCATCCTGCTCACAAACGGCGTAAAGCCTGAAAACGCTCTCATCCTTGCACAGGATGACAAGACTCAGGGCGCTAACGGCGGAATGAAGGCATGGCAGAAGTATGCTGATAAGGGCTTCATTGTTTCCGAAGTAACTTCGAATGCCGGAGTTATCAATAATGGTATCACCGCTGATGATCTCGAAAAGGCGTTGAGTAATGAGCCTGGTAAGTTTGCAGTGATGGATGTACGTGCAAAGGCCGACTATGACAAGGGTCATATTGACGGTGCTTATCTTGCTACATGCCCTGGCTCGGGAGCTACTGATGTTGCAAAAGCTGCTGTTGGCGAGGTCGTGAACAAGTTTGGCAAAAATGCATTATATGTTTCGTGCTGCTACACAGGACAGAAATGTGCTGACACGGCTGATTCCATTCTGAAGGAACTCGGTGTTCCTGAAAGCAACATAATCAGACTTATCGGCGGAATGAACAACGGCTGGAAAGATAAACCTATGGTCGATGAAATTCCAGCAGTTTCTGAAGGAACAGTATACGTTACACCTGAATGGGTAAACAGTGCTATACATGGCAGACAGGCAGGCTATGAAAATGTTGTAATATGTGAAGTAAACTATGACACTAGCGGCAATAAGACATACGCTCAGGGACATATACCTGGAGCAATCAAGGCAGGCGTTGTTGAGGTCGAAGATGCCACCGGAGACGAAAAGGGGGCATACAACATTCTTGATGCTGAGACAGTCAAAGACAATCTGCTCAAGAACGGAATAACGAGCGACACAAAGGTCATCCTCTATGACGCTGGCGGAGATCCATGTGAAGTAGGCCGTCAGGCATATGGATACCTGTGGTGTGGAGTTAAGGATGTAAAGATCCTTAACGGACATCTTAAGGCATGGACCGATGCGGGCTTCCCGGTAGAGACACAAGAAAACACGCCGGTTGCTGCTTCTGACTTTGGCGCTGCTGTACCGGCACATCCTGAATACTGGACTTCAATTGCTGACGCAAGAGCTAAACTGGATAAAGAAAGCGAAGCTTATGATCCAAGCTTTAAACTTGTCAGTATCCGTTCTGAACCTGAGTGGCTTGGAACAACAAGTGGATATGATTACATACATAAGGCTGGTGAGCCGGAAGGCGCAGTATGGGGTAAAGGCGCAAAGACAGCGTTTGATGTTGATGATTTCATAAATGAAGATGGAACTGTGAAAGATCTTGATGGATTCAAGGAAGTTTGGAAAGACTGCAACTTCAAGGTTGACGATTCAGAACAGCTGTCGTTCTACTGCGGAACAGGCTGGAGAGCTACTGTCCCATTCCTGGTTCTCTATGAAAACGGATACAAGAACATATCCGTTTACGATGGAGGCTGGTATGAATGGATAATGCATGAAGACTATCCTGTTCAGGTAGGTGACCCTGCAAGCGAGGATTGCCAGCATTTGACAGTAAAGGATCTGCCGGAAAAAAATTACTAAGCAGCAAATTACCTTAATATTCTCTGATGTTTTCAGAATCTCTAATAGGTAGTTTACAAAAATCTGCCAGTTGCAGAGAAAAGGGCCGGTCTTCCGGCCCTTTTATTGTATAAAAGATATCAATAATATATTTCCCGGATTTCCTGTAAAATTTAAAATAATCAGGCAGAATCTATTCAAGCTGGTCAAAAAGAAAAGTGTTCAGGTCAAAATAAATAATAATTACAGGTAAACTTATAATGGAAAACCTCGATAAATGCATAAACTGCCATTTGTGCAGGGATAACTGCGATTTCCTAACAAAATACGGGATAGACATATGCGATACTGACCGGCTCAGGGAGCTGGCATATCACTGCTTTCTGTGTGGAAAATGCACCAGTGTATGCCCTGTTGGAATTGATGGCAGAGAAATCATAATGGAGATGAGGCGTGAGCGTGCTTCATCGGATGAACGGACATCAATAGAAGATGCATATAAAGGCCTTATCAGTGAAAAACGCAACTACAGATTCCGCAACTGGAAACATGTGACATCAGGAAGCATCTTCTTTCCGGGCTGCAATTTCCCTTCGATGTACCCAAAAACAAATAAGATGCTGTCCAAACTGTTTGCGGATAATGGCATAGGTACAGTATATGAATGCTGCGGCAAGCCTGTAGCAGAACTGGGACTCGCGGAAGATGAAGAGAGGATCATCAACAGCATCAGGGAAAAGCTGAGAGAAGCATCTGTAACTGAGATAGTAACTGCGTGCCCAAACTGCAGGGATTTCTTTGGTGACAGACTTGGTGTTAAGGTCAGAAGCGTATATGATAAACTCTCTGAGCTTGGTGCAGGCAAAACAGTAAAAGGAGATATAGAACTTTATCTTCCTTGTCCGGACAGAGAAAAGAAGCTCTGGGTAGAAGAACTGAGGCCATTCGTAGAGGGAGAAATCAGAATAAATGATTCCGCACAGTGCTGCGGTCTTGGCGGGAGCGCCATTTCATGTGAGAGGGAACTGGCTGACGGTTTCGTGAAAAAACTCGGCGAAAGTATCGATGACCATATTTTTACTTACTGTGCCTCATGTGTGGGCAGGTTCAGAAGGAGCGGCCTGAAACCGGTCGACCATATACTGCCATTCATAATGGGAACGGATGAGCAGCCGGATACATTGAAATCTTATCTGAACAGGGTTATGACAAAGGTCAAATAATACGATAGAGCAAGAACTATATGGGCAGGGCAGAAAAGCACATAATGAATAATGAAATAAAAGACAGAAAAGGCATAACAGCCGTTATACCGGCGATGCTTTTATGTGCTGTCCCTTTTATTATCCTTCTGCTGGATTTATTTGTGCCTTCAATGAGTGCCCTGCAGTACAAGATATACCCGGCAATGATACGCACGGTCTCTCTCATCAGCATTATTTGTATGGCTGCATGCTTCAGCATGAATATAGACCGTGACAGACTGCATATCGACTTTAAGGATGTATGCTTTATGCTTTTCACTGTATGCATTTTAATTTCAACCTGTATCAACGGTTTTAGTCACGAAGCATTCTTCAGCGTCCCGTACAGGTATGTAGGGGTATTCGACCTTTTTATTTTTATCTTTATCTATATGTATTGCTCCGGCTGCATTGGCTCTGAAAGGCTAAAAACTGCTTTTTTTGTTTGCCTGATGACAGTCTCGGATCTTGTTGCTGCAGCTTTCTTCTGTGATCATTTCATCGTAAAAATACCGGCTTTCAATGATAAGCTTGAACCGTCCGCGATATTCTTTCATGGGAATCATTACGGATATTTTCTGGTTACGGTGATCGCGGTCTCTGCAGGGTGCTATTGCTTCAGCAGAGGAAAAACGGCATTTATGGGAGGCCTGTCGTTCATTACAGGTCTGGCTGCTCTCGCTCTGAATCGCAGCATGGGATGTATATTTGCGGCAGCAGCGACTCTTGCAATCATTTTCCTAATATCAGTTATACAGGGAGATACACAGAGGAATAAAGCACTTTTAATGGCAGTCTGCATTGCCGTGGTTTCAGCATGCATGCTGGTTATAAGCAGTCAGCTGAGAGCAGATTTCGTGCAGACTTTCATGGAGTTCAGACAGATCATCTCAGGAGATAACAATATTTACGCCGGAAACGGAAGATGGGGAATCTGGCAGTATGTTGCGAGTTATATCGCAGATTATCCATGGTGGGGATACGGCTGTGAAGGCATTGCTGAGATAATGAAAGACTATACTCTGACTACAAACCCTCACAACGAGCCATTGACATATGCAGCGTTTTTCGGAATACCGGCGGCCGTTTTCTACTGTGCCGGCGTAATTGCCGCAGTAATAAAAGGCTTGAGGGCAAAAGAAAGCAAGGCATGCATGATAGCTTCGTTTGGTGCAATGGCATACTTTCTGTCGTCACTGTTTGGGGTGGCCATGTTTTATACAGCTCCGTATCTCTTTATCCTGATGGGTATTGCAGCAGGTGATAAAAACTGAAGCCTTGTATAAATAACTTGTATAGTTTATTTCGATAATACCGATATAGAGAAAAGGATTATTGCGAATTATTTTTTGTAAATGTAGAATAACTATATTGATATTAGGGATCGGAGGCTTATTATGAAATCCGGGATTAAAAAAATACTATTAAGCACTTTAGCATTAGTTCTTACTGTCATGCTGATTGCCGGTCTGGCAGAAGTTGTTGTAATGAGTGGCGGACCAACTGTAGCTGCCAGCGTTCTTGCTTCAGCAGGCGACCCTGAACCTTCGGGAGGAGACGGAGGCGGCGGAAGCAGTTCATCCGGAGGCAGCAGTATTAGTGGAGGAGGATCGTCTTCATCACAGACATCTTCAGGAACAAAAAAAGCTTCTGCTAAGAAAAAGGCAAATCCTATTACAGTCAAGGGTAAGATTGCCAGTGTGAGTGTCGATAAGCTTGCTAAGGGGAGTGTTACAGTAGCAAGGAAGAAAGCCATGTCTTTGTCAAAAGCAAAGGGTAAGGTAACTTATAAGAAGCTCAAGGGTAATAAAAAAATCACTATAAACAAAACCTCCGGTAAAATTAAAGTAAAACGCGGGTTAAAAAAGGGCGTTTATCCGGTCAGGATCAAAGTCCGTGCAGCCGGCACCTCAAAATATAAACCTAGGAGCAGAACAACCACTGTTACTGTAAGGGTAGTCGGAAAAGCAAATACTTTAACAGCTGCAGGCAAGACTGTGGAGATCAGCAAAGAAAACCTTGATGGTGCAAATGTCATTATAAAAAATGCACAGGCAATGACCATAGCGAATCCTCAGGGTACTGTCAGTTACAGAAAAGTTTCAGGCAACAATGCTATTTCAGTAAACGGAGCGACAGGAGATATAACCGTCGGAAAGGGTCTTGCTGAAGGCACGTATAAGGTACAAGTGAGTGTAACCGCAGCGGGAAATTCAAAATATGAAAGCAAGACGGTTGTTACAACTGTTACTGTAGTAGTAAAAGCTGCTGAAACACCTGATCCTGAAACACCTGATCCTGAAACACCTGGTAATTGATTCGGAGATGAAAAACGACAATGTATCATTCAGGTGATACAGAAACTGAAATAATTCAGTGAGATAATATTTTAAATCAGACGGAGCAGCCTGGCTGCTCCGTTATCTCTATATACACTTATGAAGCATTTGTATAATTCTATCAAAAGAAGTGCAGACATCGCGGGATCGGCGGCCATGTTGGCTGCCTCACTTCCTTTGTGGATGGCAGTATCTCTTCTGATAAAGGCAGAGAGCTCCGGGCCGCTGATATTCGTTCATGAAAGGATGGGCCTTGGAGGCAAAAGCTTTAAGTTGTATAAATTCAGAAGTATGAGTGAGGGGGCTGAAGACCTTGAATCTTCTCTTACTGATGAAGAAATAGAGAAATACTACATGGAATACCGGCTTGATAATGATCCGCGTGTTACAAGGACCGGACGTTTTCTCAGGAAGTCGTATCTTGATGAACTGCCTCAGCTCATAAACATCCTTAGCGGAAAAATGAGTCTTGTGGGTCCAAGGCCGGTAACATGTGAAGAACTTGAGTTTTACAGCGAAAGCGAAAGGAAAGAACTTCTTGGTGTCAGGCCCGGACTGACCGGATACTGGCAGGTATTCGGCAAAGATACTGCGACATATCAGAATGGTAAAAGACAGCAGATGGAGCTTTACTATGCAAGGAATGCATCGCTCCGGCTGGACTGCATTATACTGATAAGAACACCGGCCGTGGTACTCCGAGGAGCATGCAGAAAACCTAAGATATGAGTACACAGATATTAGCAGCAGCACACAATGAAAAGCGGGTACCAGACGGAACGTACTGTCAGCCGGTAATGGCGGGAGCCGCTTTGATGTGCGGAGATATTCCGCCGGGGTATCTGCGTGATGATACAGGTGACAATATCTCAGACAGGAATCCTAACTTCTGCGAGCTTACTGCCATGTACTGGGCATGGAAGAATCTTGATACGGATATCATAGGTTTATGTCATTACAGGCGGTATTTTGCTTCTCCCACAGACAGAAAAAGCTTTCTAAGGCCGGATGAAGCGGAGCATATCCTTCGTGTCTGCGATGTGATACTGCCGAAAGCCAGAAACTATGTGATAGAGACAAACCGGTCGCATTATGCAAATGCTCATCATGGAAACGATCTTTACGTAACAGGAAAGATAATCGAAGAAAAGCATCCCGAATACCTTGATGCTTTTGAGAAACGCATGGACATGACTTCCGGTCACCGTTTCAATATGATGATGATGAGAAAGGCCCTGTTTGACGAATACTGCTGCTGGCTGTTTGATATTCTGTTTGAACTCGAAGAAAGACTTGACCTTTCTGATCATAGCGGCAACGATAAAAGGGTGTTCGGTCATATAGCCGAGAGGCTTCTGGATGTATGGATAGATGCCCGCGGTCTCAGGACATCGGAGCTCAACTATATTTTTACAGGCAGGGAACACCTGATGAGAAAGGCGGTCCTGATGGCTGCCCGCAAAATGCGCGGCATAATCTTAAGGTGAAAGTGTCCAATGGATAAAACAGCTGCAATAATACTGACATATAACCGTAAGGAAATACTGAAAAGCTGTGTGGATGCGGTGCTCGGGCAGAAAGGATCCGTAACGCCGGATGTTATTGTGGTTGATAATGGCAGCACGGACGGAACGCATCTGCTGTTTGAAGGCAATGAAGCCTGTTATTCCAGTGAAGATGTTAAATACTTCAACACGGGAGCAAACACAGGGTGTGCAGGAGGTTTCAGCTTCGGAATGCGAAAAGCAGCCGGACTGGGTTACGATTATGTCTGGATTATGGATGATGACTGCATCCCGTCAGAAACAGCTTTCGGGAAGCTTTATGAATATGCCTCCGCTCATGAAGGAGAGTATGGATTCCTGTGCAGCAAAGTGCTGTGGAAGGACGGAAGCATAAGTATCATTAATGTGCCAAGAGAAACCCTTGTCCGCAATGTTAAAGACATGGATAGAGAAATTATTCCCGTAACGATGGCTTCGTTCGCATCTCTCTTTATTCCGGTCAGCGTGATCAGGGATGTTGGCCTTCCGTACAGGGAATTTTTCATCTGGACTGATGACTGGGAATACACCAGGCGCATTTCATCAAAATACCCGTGCATGTTTATTACTGACAGTGTAGTTACACATTACATAAAAGCCAATTCTAAAGCAGATATCGCAAGCGCATCTGAAGAACGGCTGCACAGATTCAGATATCTGTACCGCAATGATGTTGTACTTTACAGAAGAGAAGGCCTCAAAGGCTTTGCCTATGAAGCGGTCAGACTGCCGTTTCACCTGGCCAGGATAGCTTTGAGCGGACACAGCATGAGAGAGAAGAAAAGGCGTGCGGGGATCCTTATCAACGGAACGATTGAAGGACTGAGCTTCTACCCGATACCGGAAAGACTCCCCTGAATAAAACTGGTATGGAAGGTGAGTATAAAAAACTGACAGGAACGACAGCGCTGTTTACCGGTGCAAACGTCATCAGCAAGCTGATAAAAATACTGATCGTGCCGCTATATACATTCTTTATGACGACAGCAGAATTCGGTACTGCCGAAACACTGCAGGTTACGATCAGCCTGCTGGGGCCTGTTTTTCTGTTGGGAGCAAATGAGGCTGCTATACGCTTCACGATGAAAGACGAATACAAGCCTGAAGACATCCTCTCCAATTGTCTTGCGCTGCTGATCATGTTCAGTCTGCCGGGTATCATGCTGTGCATCCCTCTGATCCGTCTTTCAGTATTTCATGACAACTGGTGGCTGATGATACTGCTGGTCATTCTCAGTGCAGCAGAAACACTGCTCACTTCTTTCACAAAAGGCTTAGGCAGAAAAAAGGTATTCGCGGTTTCTGAAATAGTCAGTGCTGCCAGCCTTGTCATATTCAATCTGCTTTTGCTGGCTGTTTTCAGGGCAGGGCTGCGCGGCTATCTGCTTGCACTGGCTCTTGCATCGGTCTTCAGGATGCTTTTCATATCACTGATGATACATGTGTCCGGTTATATATCGGTAAAAAGAGTCAACCGCAGACTGCTTGCTTCTATACTGAAGTTTTCACTTCCGATAATGCCGGGAGTGATACTGTGGTGGGTAATGAATTCATCGGGCAGATATGTAATTCTCTGGCTTTCAGGAGCATCTTCCGTGGGCATATACGCGATAGCCTGCAGGCTGTCAGCGATAGTGATAAGCCTGTCAACCGTATTCCATCAGGCGTGGCAGCTGTCGGCAATAAAAAAGTATCAGGAGCACGGATTCAGGGAGTTCTATTCTGCGGTCTTTGGTGCTTACAGAACTGTCACTTTCATGGCTGCAGCGCTGCTGATAGCGTTTTCGAAACCTGTCATGATGCTGCTCGACCCTTCTTACCGGGAAGCGTGGCAATATGCTCCGTTCATGCTGTTATCTGCTGTATTCCTTGGGCTGAGCGGTTTTGTATATATTAATTACACATTGTGTGAGAAGACTATTGGTGTATTTGCAACTTCCCTTGCTGGAGCGCTTGTGTGTCTGGCCATGAGCATTATTCTCACTTCGCGCATCGGTATTCAGGGAGCTGCTGTTGCCTCGTTTGCATCATTCTACCTCCTCTGGCTGATAATGTCGGTACATACAGGCAGGCTTCTGGGGATAAGGAATGACTATATTTCAGTACATGCAGACATGGCTATAGTCCTTGCTGAATCCTTTTTACTGCTTAAAGGGTACAGCTATATATTTACAGTATTATGCTTGCTGGGATTATTCTTCATAAACAGAAAAACGATCTCAGCACTTATCTCAGGAGCCGCAGAATTTGCCGGCAGTGTAAGGCGGAAATGATATATTACACGGAAACCGTACATTACGATCATGATTTACTGAAGAACTCGCTCAGCAAAGGCCGGGACGACTACTTTGAAGTGCTCCGGAGAATGGGGTTCAGACGCATCGCGATACCTCCGTTCAGACCGCGACGGTTTCTTTCCCTTAAGGAAAGGGTGATCTTTGAGCTCAGACTCACTGACGCATGGAGAAAAAGCCTGAAAGTACTGAAGGCGGGAGATACTCTCATAATACACAGTCCTAACAGTGAGAAATTTATCGCATTTGCGGATATGATCAGAAGGCTGCATAAAAAGGGCTGCCGTATTGTGACAATCACATTCGAGCTGGAGACTTTTTTCATGATGGATTACAGGCGTTTTGCACGCATCAAACGCAGTGCCTCAAAAAGAACAGAGGCAGTGCTTTTTAATGTTTCCGATGCAGTCGTTGTTCACAACGATGTTATGAAGAACAGACTGGCTAGTGCTGGCTTCGATGGAAGAAAAATGTTCCCGGTCGGAGTAATGGACTATCTGAGAGAGGAAGCTCTTCATATTCCTCCATCCAGTCGTATCAGCAAGGATAAGCCTGTAATATACGCAGGGCACCTTACATCGGAAAAGTCGACATTTGAATACAATCTGCCGGAAGGCTTCCGATGCAATCTGTATGGGCAGGATTATACCGGTCCTGTTAATGAATACGTATGCTATAAAGGAGTATTCGATCCGATCGAATTAATGGACATTATGGAGGGATCTTTCGGTCTTGTATGGGAGGGCAACTCCGTCGATGGATGCTATGGAGCATACGGAGACTATCTTACTTTCAATAACCCTCATAAAATCGCACTCTATCTGGCATCTGGAATCCCGGTAATAGTGTGGAACGGAGCAGCTATGGCAGACTTTGTGAGAAAGGAAAAGTGCGGTCTGACAGTGGATAACCTGAGGGAAGTCCCCGGACTGATCGACAGTCTTACAGACGAAGAATATGAAGAAATGAAAAAAAGCGCCTGCAGAGTAGGAAACGAAATGAGGAAGGGTGTACATATACGCAATGCAGTAGAGAAAGCGCTGGAGCATATCGATGAGCAAATATGATTATCTGATAGTCGGCGCAGGGCTCTACGGGGCAGTCATGGCCAGAGAACTTACAGACCATGGCTTAAAAGTGATCGTTGTGGAGAAACGCAGCCATGTCGCCGGAAATGCATATACCGTTTATGAGGACGGCATAATAGTTCATAAGTACGGACCGCATATATTCCATACCGACAATGAGGATGTGTGGCAATACGTGAACAGGTTTGCAGAGTTCAACAGCTTCATCAACGCGCCGGCTGCCATGTACAAAGACAGACTATACACATTGCCATTCAACATGAAAACTTTTGAAGAAATGTGGGATGTGAGAGATTCAGGAGAAGCCCGCCGGATCATACAGTTACAGGCAGGTGCAGCAGAAACCGGAAAAGAGCCCGGATCCCTCGAAGAGCAGGCAATAAGCATGGTGGGGACCGAAATATACCGTAAGCTCATAAAGGGATATTCTGAGAAACAATGGGGCAGGGAATGCAGCAGTCTTCCTGCGTCAATAATAAAGCGCCTTCCTGTCAGATTCGATTACAGAGACAGCTACTATGACGACAGATATCAGGGCGTTCCCAGGGGAGGGTACACGCCGATGGTCGAAAAAATGCTGAAAGACATCGACGTTATGTTATGCACTGATTATTACGATCCGGACATAAGGCCGGGACTGGATGACATGGCTGATAAAGTGATCTGCAGCGGTATGATAGATGCTTATTATGGCTATTGTTTCGGAAAGCTTGAGTACAGGAGCATAGCCTTTGAAGAAAAAAGAATTGACGGAATCAGGCATTTTCAGGACAGAGCTGTAATCAATCATACGGATATGGATGTGCCGTATACCAGAACCACTGAACATAAATACTTTGAAGCAGACCCTGCTGTAATGGAACGGGAATTCACAGTAATAACAAGGGAGTATCCGGAAGCGTATGACGGCACCAATGAGCCTTATTATCCGGTCACCGACAAAGAGAATTCGGAGATGTACGAAAGGTACAAAATGCTCGCGGAAAATGACGAAAGGGTTTATTTCGGAGGGCGGCTTGGAAGCTTCAGATATTATGATATGGATGACGTGATCGCCATGGCCCTTGAAGATACCGGGATGCTGATGAAACAACATGAACTTCACTTGCAAAGATAAGAAGAATAAGAAAAATGCATATGTGATCTTCACAAGAGAACCTGTGCCGGGATCCACAAAAACAAGACTGATGCCTTATTATACCGCAGATCAGTGCGCAGAGCTTCACCGCTGCTTTCTCCGCGACATCTCAGAGGAGATGAAGAACCGGGACTTCGATGTGATAGTATCGTATACCGGCGGAGAACCGGTGTCTTTACAAGAGATCTTCGGCAGAAAGGTGAAGTATATCCAGCAGCGTGGAGACGGACTGGGGCAGCGGATGGAGAATGCGGTTTCTGATGTTCTTCGCATGGGGTATGAAAAAGTGGTGCTGACCGGATCCGACATACCCGAACTCGAAGCTGATACAATAGAGACCGCTTTTGCCATGCTCGGAAGCAGCGATGTGGTGATAGGTCCTACAGAGGATGGAGGATACTATCTTATAGGCATGTCCTCGCTTCATCATGAAGCTTTTAATGCAAAAGTATACGGCGTCTCTTCAGTATTTGAAGAGACAGTCAGTTCGATCCGTGAAAAAGGACTTGCTGTTGAAGCAGTTGACGAATATTCTGATATCGACACCAAGAACGATATAGCGGAATTCCGCAGACGCATCACGGAAGATCCCACCCTGAGACGCACACATTCGGGCCGCTTTGTTATGGAAAACCTCAAAGTGTCTGTAATAATACCGGTTTATAATGAAGAGGCAGTGGCCGGATTACTGAAGAAGCAGTTAATGAACTGCCTGCATGGCAGAAATGACACAGAGATCATTTTCGTCGATGGAGGCAGTAATGACAACACTCTGTCAGTCCTTGGCAATGATTTCCGGGTGCTCAGCAGCAAAAAGGGAAGAGGTGTACAGATGAACACCGGAGCAATGAAAAGCAACGGAGATGTGCTCTTCTTTCTGCACTGCGACAGTGTGCTCCCGGATGATTTCGTGGATGAGATAAAGCACTGCATGATGAGCCATGATTTCGGCTGCTTCGGCATAAGGTTTTCGTCACGGAACATTTTCATGATCACAAACCGTATCATTTCCAATCACAGGGCATTTATCAGAGGACTTCCTTTCGGGGATCAGGGCATCTTCATAGACAGAGATCTGTTCTTTGAATCAGGAATGTTCCCGGAGATACCGCTGATGGAAGATTATGAATTTTCAATGAGATTAAAAAGATATGGCATAAGGCCCGGAATGACATGCAGGCGCATTCTGACTTCTTCCCGCAGATATGGGATGAATACTAAGGAGATCCTGGAGACAGAATTCAGGATGTGGAATCTCAGGAGACAGTACAGAAGAGGAAGGGACATAGAAGAACTTGCAGGCATGTACAAGGATGTAAGATGAGGGGTGCATTCAGCGCATTTTTATAATTGGACCGGGTCTAATATATTTTTGCTTTATCAGTAATTGGAGTCATATTGAATGTATCTATTTGTTAGACAGAAATATTATCGATAAGATTATCAGTGGGTATTAAATTATTAGTAAAACTGTCTTGAGAGGAGTGAACAATGAAAAAGAAATCATTACTTGCGCTGCTGCTCATGCTGTTGCTGGCACTCAGTCTTGCAGCATGTGGCGGAACAGCTGAGTTTGCAGAAGAACCTGAAGAAGAAGCAACAGAAGAAACTGCAGAAGAAAATGAAGAAGCTGCAGCAGCCCCGGGAGATGTGATCGTTGATGCTGAGAATAAAAGCGTAACGATAACAGCCCAGCTCAACGGTACATTCTTTGACCAGTCAACCATGCACTACTGTGTATGGAAAGACGGCGGCATGGGTGACAAGTGCATGTTTGCAGCTTACTGCAGTGCCGAGGACTTCTACAACGGTATGGTGGAAGCCGGCGGTGAGCCATGGAATACTACAACTGACAAGATCGCTGACGGAGAGTTCACTGACGGACAGAAAGTGGAAGTAACTCTGACATGGGAAGGTCAGGATACACCTGTTCCGCTTGCAGACACAGTTAAAACAGCTGACGGAAAGCTTAATGTGGATATGAGATTCTCCGGCAATCTGCAGAATAACAAGGACTGCGGTTCCGGCTGCATAGCATGCCTCAACAGCTGCTGGGCAGGAGTCACGTCAAATGCTGCCTATGGATATAATGCCATTGATTCAGGCGAAGTAGCTGCATTCCTTGATGACAGTGTGATGCCTGCAGACGGTACTGACGTCCAGCTTACGTTTACTCTCAAATAATAACAGGATCATTAATGGCTGATAATAAAGAAAAGAATATAACAAAGGCTCCGGAGCAGGCAGAAAAACATGCTGCTGCAGACGGTTCTGCCAGGCATATGGCGGAGGAAACTCCTGAGAAGAAGAAAGGAAGCTGGACAGGCAGAATAATCATTGCGGTACTGTTCCTTTTAGCTCTTGCTGCTTACTTTGTTGTGCCCGCTGTACATGAATGGGTCAACAATGTTGTAAATATGTTCAGGACGGGCAACTTTGACGACATGCGCGAATTCATTTCGCAGTACGGCAAATGGGCGATGGCTATATCATTCCTGCTCATGGTATTCCAGTCAATAGCTGCACCGCTTCCTGCGTTCTTTATAACACTGACAAATGCCAATCTGTTCGGCTGGTGGCAGGGATGCATACTTTCATGGGTCTCCTCCATGACCGGAGCAGCACTGTGTTTCTGGATCGCCAGGATACTGGGAAGAGACGTGGTCGAGAAGATCTGCACGAAAGGTGCGCTTCTTTCCATCGAGGAATTCTTTGCTAAATACGGAAAACGCTGCATACTCGTTGCCAGGCTTCTGCCGTTCATCTCATTTGATATAGTATCCTATGCTGCCGGTCTCACGGCGATGGATTTCTGGGGATTCTTTGTAGCCACAGGTGTAGGACAGATGCCTGCGTGCATCGTATACTCTTATGTAGGAGGCATGCTGACCGGTGGTGCAAAAAAAATGTTCATCGGTCTGATGTGTCTCTTTGCACTTGCTATCGTTGTCATACTCATCAAGCAGGTTTACAATGCGAGCCAGAAGAAAAAGGAAGAAGCCGCGCTGGCAGTGGGAGAAGTGTTCTACAAGGAGCCGTCAAACCCGGCAAGACTATTCAGCAAGCTCTATAATTCTGCAATCTGGGCCATGGTACTTGCTTTGATATGCTCCGGCGTTCCGAAGATAACCGGCGCAATGAATATCGGATGGGTATATCTCGGACTCTGGCTCGGACTGTTCGCTATCGCACTTCTTTTCAGAAAATTCAAATGCGGTCCTGTATTTACAGCAGTCAGTGTTATGGTATCGATGGCATTAATCTATGTGCTATGCGGATCTCCTGCGGCACTCGGGCGCAAACCTGCCGGAATAGTCAGGATGGGCCTTGGTCTCAGAACGATACCACTGACAACGTTCAACATCATTTTTTCGGCATTTATAATAGTGGGATTCATCATCATAGTCCTGCTCTGGAAGAGGCAGAAAGGTATTGATGCCGCTTCAAGGGAAGAATATGAGAGAATGAAAGCAGATGCTAGGGAAAAGGCTGATACAGGTTCTGAAACTGCATGATGGAAAAAGTCAGGAAGAATTACAAATTAATAGTATTCGGACTGATTATAGTACTGATTTTCGTGCTCAATCAGAAATACGGATGGTCAGATTATCTGAGCAACACGGATAACCTGAGGTTCCTTTCCGAAATGATAAATGAACATTTCGCCATGGCAGCGCTGATATACATAGGACTGACAGTAATAGCCTGCGTGGTTCTTGCACTGCCAGGAGTTACCTTTGCGATACTGGCTGCTATCATATTCGGACCATGGTGGGGAACATTGTTCTGCCTGATAGCTACTACCCTCGGAGCAATAATTGCATTTATTGTGGGCAGGTTCTTCCTTAAGGATTCAATAAAGCCCATGGTCGAAAAAAGTGCGCTTCTCAAAAGACTTCTTTTTGATGAAGCCGACAAGAGCGATATAGTGCTTCTTGCGATAACACGGCTTGTGCCACTGTTTCCGTACAACATACAGAACTTTGCTTATGGGATAACGGACATCTCTCTTCTGCACTATTCGCTTTACACGTTCATTTTTATGATACCGGGTGTTGCACTGTATACGATAGGCACGGCAGGTTTCACTTCAGGCGGTAACCGCTGGCTTTATTTCGGAATAGCTGCAGGCCTGTTAGTACTTGTGATGCTCCTGGGATGGCTGATACGCCGAAAATACCTTGCTGACGATGATAAGTGAATACATCAGGAACAATAAATACAGAAACGCGCTCTGCATGCCGGCTGAAGTAAGCGAAACTTACAGTATGCTAGCACAGGGCGAGTACAATGTGAATTATCTGTTTGCGCATCCGATAACGGGGCGCAAACTTATTTTGCGTGTAAACACAGGAAGCCAGATGCATCTTGAAAGGCAGATAGAGTATGAGGCTCATGCGCTGGATCTTCTCAAAGGATGCGGCCGGACACCGGAAGTGTTATATGTCGACGGATCAAAATCGTTTATCCCATACGGGGTCATGGTTATGGAATTCCTTCCGGGAAGATATCCGTCATACGAAAGCAGAGGCGATATGAACGGAGTGATGAGGTGCATGGCTGACGTGCACAGCACACCGATACCTCCCGAAGAGGTGGTCTGCGGTGAGCCTTTCGGAGAGGACGCTGTTCCGGGAGATACTGTCAGACTTATTGCGCCAGGCAGCTCAACCGGTGCGATCCTGGATGAATGCGAGTCAATGCTAAGTGTCTACATGGATTCTCCTCTCGGAGATGCTGCAACAAAGACAAGACTGCGCAGGCTGCTTGACAGGGGGCATGTGATCGCCGGTCAGGGAAGTTCCGGTCATGCCGTTACCCGTTGCTGCATCAATACAGAACTGAATTCAACAAATTTTTTAGTTGATGATGACGGCTATGTAAGACTTGTCGACTGGGAAAAGCCTCTTTATGGCGATCCTGCCCAGGACATTGCCCATCTGCTTGCTCCGACTACAACTTTCTGGAAGACCGACACTATTCTTTCTTCCGCAGAGACTGAACGTCTGACAGGAGAGTATATTGAAGCAGTTGACGGCCGCTTCAGCACCTGCGGGATCAGGGAAAGGATATATCAGCTGATCAACATCACCTGTCTGCGCGGACTGACATGGTGTGCCATGGCCTGGGTGCAGTATCAGGATCCTGATAAACTGATAGCAAACGAAAGCACAAGAAAAAAACTTGATGATTATCTCAGCGACAGTTTTCTGACGGATATTGAAAATCGATTTAAATAAATAAATTGAAAACTCCGGCACTGCTGCCGGAGTTTTCAATTGCGAAAATATCTAACTAAGAAAGAACAATCAAAAGAAAAAGGTAAATCGTCGATCTTTCGACACTTGCATTGTAGCATCCTTTTGTGAAGACGATATTAGGCTTATGTGAAGCATTTGTTCACATTATTCTGCAGGGATGAGCATACGCCTGCCATATAAACTCAAATTCTGTTAAGAAGTGTGCAATACCACTATATATTGTGATAACATCGGTTTGCATATGGAAAAAGGACTCCATTTTGGAGTTTGCAATAATGGAGGAAATCGATATGAAATGCCCGTACTGCAATTATGAAGACACGAAGGTTGTCGACTCGAGACCTGTTGAGGACGGACTTGCCACAAGGAGAAGACGTGAATGCACAAAATGTCACAAGAGATTCACTACATTTGAGAAAATAGAGAATTCTCTGCTTGTTGTTGTAAAGAAAGACGGCACCCGTGAGAGCTTTGACAAGAACAAGATCATCAACGGTATCATGAAAGCCTGTCAGAAAACAAAGGTCACTTACGAGGATGTTCAGAGAATAGCCGACAATATTGAACGCGGACTCTCGAACACAATGGAAAAGGAGATCCAGTCAACGAATATCGGACTTCTCATTATGGAGGAACTGAAAGCCATAGACCAGGTCGCTTATGTAAGATTTGCATCGGTATACAGGGAATTCCAAACGATTGATACATTCATCGACGAGATCAACAAGCTCACTAAAGGTAAAAAATAAAACAGGAGAGTAATTATGCTCAGAGTTGCAATAGATGGTCCGGGAGGAACGGGCAAGAGCACGATAGCGAAGGCGGTGGCAGCCCGCTTCGGACTGGAATATATTGATACAGGCGCCATGTACAGAGCGCTGGGCCTTAAGGCACGAAGAAACGGCGTGGACGAATCTGATGAAGATGCGGTAAGGGAGATGCTTGCTGATACATCCATAGATTTCGTTAAAGGACACACGCATCTTGACGGGGAAGATGTCAGCGGTCTCATAAGAACACATGAGATATCTATGGCTGCTTCAAATATATCCAAACTGGCGATAGTCAGAGCCAAGGTCGATGAAGTCAGCCGCTATCTTGCATCAACAAAAGATGTAGTTATGGAAGGCAGGGACATCGGAGCAACAGTTATTCCTGATGCTGAGGTCAAGATTTTCATGACTGCTTCGCCGGAAATAAGAGCAAAAAGACGCTATGATCAGCTGCTGGCTGCAGGCAAGGAAGCGGATTATGAAACTATTTTCAGGGAAACACAGGCAAGGGACTATCAGGACTCTCATCGCGAGGTAAGCCCTCTCAGAGCTGCTGATGACGCCGTTTTCCTCGATACATCCGATATGTCAATCGAAGAGAATGTAGATGCGGTTGCAGATATTATAACCGCTAAGACGGGGCGCAGCGCGTAACGTCAGATATGGCACATAATCATTGAGCCACGTCCTTGTGGGTGTGGCTTTTAAAGTAGTATTATAAGCATGTGTGCTCCGGAAAGGAGTAAATATGCAGATAAAAAAGATGCCTGAGGCCGAGAGACCACAGGAGAAGATGCTTTACGGAGGAGCAGGGGGGCTCAGCAACTCCGAACTGCTGGCGCTCATCATCCGGACCGGAACGGGAAACAAGTCAGCATTGAGACTTGCAGACGAGGTGATATCCTATGCAAATGAAAATACCGGCGGGCTGGGAGCTGCGGAAGTAAAGGAACTTACCGGTATAGACGGCATAGGGGAAGCTAAAGCCTGCTCAATAGTTGCCGCAATGGAGCTTTCCAAAAGGCTGATATCAGACCATCATGGAGCTGTCAGGGTCAGAATAAGAGACAGCAGGCAGGTGGCTGAGATACTGATGGAAGAAATGATGTTTGAAAAACGCGAGTTTTTCATGACACTCAATCTTAATTCGAAACTGCAGGTAGAGTCGAAGTCGGTCATATCCATTGGGAACATCGACAGTGCGCCTGTGCATCCGAGAGAGGTGTTCGGACCGGCTGTCAGAAGAGGAGCGGCTGCAGTCATCGTTGCTCACAATCACCCGAGCGGAGATCCGACTCCCAGTCCTCAGGACATCGAAGTCACAAAAAGACTTCTTGAAGCATCGGAAATACTCGGGATAAGACTGCTCGATCACGTCATAGTCGGCAACGGATGCTTTACAAGCATGAAGTCAGAGGGATATTTCGGAGATTAACGGAAACAGTATGGACAGAAAAGTTACGATTCAGGATTTCATAGATTCACTGGGCATGGAGGGACTTCTTACATCAGTAGGAGGAGAGCCTGCATGCAGCGCCATCATGGCTTTTTATACAGAGCCGGAGATGATGGAACTCGGAGCCTGCGAAGTGAAAGGTGTCACATATAACTCAATGGAGGCTTCGGAAGGATCACTTTTCGTGGTAAAGGGCGCTCACTTCAGAGAGCAGTATCTGAATGATGCGATAGCAAAGGGTGCTGTATGTTATGTCAGGGAAGACCCTGACGCGCCTGAAACTGCAGGATGCAGAATTGTCAGTGAAGAGGAATCTGCTGCAGCGGGAAAGCGCATATCAGAAAAGGCAAAGGATTCCTGCCTTGACATATGGGTCAGGGACATCCGTAAAGCCATGCCGGTGATCGCCGAGACGTTCTACGGCAAGCTGTCTGATGATCTGTGCATGGTAGGCATTACAGGCACAAAAGGCAAGTCGACTACAGCATATTTCATGAGATACATACTCGATGATTACATGGCAGCTTCAGGCGGACGCAGAAGTGCCATATGCTCCGGCATAGATAATTACGACGGAGTTATAGAGGAAGAATCTCATCTCACCACGCCTGAGATAATGGAACTCTATCAGCACATGAACAATGCCCTTAACAGCGGCATCAGCCATATGACGATGGAAGTCTCAAGCCAGGCGCTCAAATATGACAGAGTAACGGGTGTCGAATTTGCTGCAGGAGCTTTCCTTAACATAGGCAGCGATCACATCAGTGCGATCGAACATCCTGACTTCAACGACTATCTCGAAGCAAAGCTCAGACTTTTCGGGCATTGCCGCAAGGCATGCATTAATCTCGACTGTGAAGAGCAGGATCGCATCAGGGCTGCTTCGGCAGACTGCCCTTATGTGATCACATTCAGCCAGAAGGACAAAAACGCCGACGTGTACGGTTATGACGTAAAATCCTGTGAGGGAAAGGTCTCTTTCAGGGCGAGAGGCAGATCAATAGAAGGCTACGGGGACTTCGATGAGGAGTTCACATTGGGCACATTCGGCACTATCAACGTTGAGAACGCACTGGCAGCAATATCGCTTTCTGCATTGCTGGGAGTCCCGGTCGAATACGTGAAGAGCGGTCTTGCAAAGGCCAATTCGCCAGGGCGCATGGAAGTGTTCTACAGTGAGGACGGCAAACGTATAGCGATAGTAGATTATGCGCACAACAAGCTGAGCTACGAGAAATTCTTTGAGACCATACGTGGGGAGTTCCCGGGTAAAAAGATGATGATAGTATTCGGATGCCCCGGAGGTAAGGCATTTGCAAGGCGAGAGGAGCTTGGCACGATAGCGGGGCATAACTGCTCGTACTCGATCATTACGGAAGAAGATTATGGCGAAGAAGACGTCAATAAGATCTGCAGTGAGATCGCAGGTTTTGTGGAAGCAGCAGGCGGCAGATGCGAGATCATCACGGACAGGGTGGAAGCAATCAAAAAGGCCATCACGCTCATGGATGATGACACCATACTTTTCCTGCCGGGCAAGGGACGCGAAACCCGTGAAAAGCGTGGTATAAAGTACATTGACACACCTTCCGATGCAGATGTAGTCATACAGTATATGAAGTAAATCGGAAACAGAAGCAAAAGGATGTATTCCGGAGAAAGATCAGAAGCACACCGCGGTGTGCTTCTTTCTTTTGGAAAGCACTCTGAGCAGTCTGTGAAAGTTTTTTTAATTGACTGGATTTATGGGGATATGTATAATATCGATGTATGTTTATGTCATCTAACCGCATATATGTTGTACAAACAGGGCTGTTCTGACCCTAAATAAGCTCAAAATGCAACGCAATGCGTAGATAATGTATATATTACAAACCCAAATAATTGATAAGGAGGTGCTTATGTCACCGGTTTTAGCTGTTGTGATCAGCATTGTAGTCCTTATCGTCGGTATAGCAATTGGTTACATACTTCGTAAAAACGTCGGAGAGAAGGCCATAGGAAGCGCAGAACAGCAGGCCAGAAACATGATACTGGATGCGCAGAATACTGTCGAGAACCTCAAGAAAGAGAAGGTGCTTGAGGCAAAAGAGGAAATACATAAGCTGAGAGAAGAATACGAAGGTGAGCTTAAGTCCAGAAGGGCTGAGGTCACAAAGGCTGAGAGAAGGATCCAGCAGAAAGAGGAAAACATCGACCGCAAACTCGATAGCATCGAGAAGCGTGAGAACAATCTCACAAAGAGAGAGCAGTCGATGAACGAAAAGCACAAAGAGATCGATTCCTACATCCAGAAGCAGGTAGAAGAGCTCGAAAGAATCTCTGGTTACACAAGAGAAGAAGCCAAACACCTGCTCCTCCAGGAACTTGAAACCGAGATCCGCAAGGAAGCTTCTGACATGATAGTCAATGTCGAAAGCGAAGCAAAAGAAGAGGCAGATAAGAGGGCCAGAGAGATCATCACGACTGCGATCCAGAGATACGCATCAGATCAGGTCACAGAGACTACTGTTTCTGTAGTCAGCCTGCCTAACGACGACATGAAGGGCCGCATAATCGGAAGAGAGGGCCGCAACATCAGAGCCATCGAGACTCTGACGGGAGTGGATCTCATCATAGATGATACTCCGGAGGCAGTTATTCTTTCCGGATTCGACCCTGTAAGAAGAGAGATCGCAAGGATCGCTCTTGAGAAACTGATCGTTGACGGACGTATCCATCCGGCAAGGATCGAAGAAATGGTCCAGAAGGCCACAAAAGAAGTTAATACCATTATCAAGGAAGAAGGAGAGAGAGCGTGCTTCGAAACAGGCGTGCACAACCTGAATCCTGAGATGGTAAGACTCATCGGAAGACTCAAATACAGAACATCATACGGACAGAACGTGCTTCAGCACTCCATCGAGGTTTCGACTCTCGCAGGCATGATGGCTGAGGAGCTGGGACTCGATCCAAGACTTGCAAGAAGAGGCGGACTCCTCCATGACATAGGCAAGGCCATCGACCACGAAGTCGAAGGTACACATGTAGAGATCGGAGTCAATATCTGCAAGAAGTACAAGGAGTCCTGGAAGGTCATCAACGCAGTTGAGGCACACCACGGTGACGTGGAGCCGACCACGCTTGAGGCCATGCTGGTAGCAGCTGCCGATGCACTGTCTGCAGCAAGACCGGGAGCAAGGAGAGAGACTCTCGAGTCCTACATAAAGAGACTCCAGAATCTTGAGAACATTGCCAACACTACAAAGGGCGTAGAGAAGTCCTACGCGATCCAGGCCGGACGCGAGATCAGAGTCGCAGTCAAGCCAAATCAGGTAAGGGACGACGAAGTGCCTATGCTGGCAAGAGAGATCGCCAAGAAGATCGAAGCTGAGCTCGAATATCCTGGACAGATCAAGGTAAACGTTATAAGAGAAACAAGAGCAACTGATTACGCTAAATAAAGGTATCGACAAAGGCTCCTCGCGAGAGGAGCCTTTTAACAGAGAAGGGCATACAGAATGGTATATCTTGACAACAGTGCCACAACAAGACAATATGACGAAGTAACGGATCTGATGTACAAGGTCGCAAAAGACGACTTCGGGAATCCGTCTTCTCTTCACGCACTCGGATTTGAAGCCGGCAACCTGCTGTATGATGCGCGCAGGCAGATCGAAGATCTGCTGCCGCCTGCAGGCAACGTCGTTTTTACTTCAGGCGGCACCGAGAGCGATAACATGGCACTGCTATCGTCTGCGCGCAAGCTGAGACGCCGCGGCGATAAAATCATAACAACCAGGGTTGAGCACCCGGCCGTCCTTGAAACATGCAAAAGGCTTAAAGAAGACGGCTTTGAGGTAGTGCTGCTGGATGTCGACGTGGACGGATATGTGGAAGAACAGGCAGTAAAGGCGGCACTTGACGAAAACACAATTATCGTCTCCATTATGGCTGTCAACAATGAAGTGGGTACAATAGAGCCGGTGATACCCGTAGGACGCACTGTAAGAGAGTACAACAGACAGCACGGAACCGATATCATGTTCCACACTGATGCAGTACAGGCCTTCGGCAAGCTTCCTCTTGATGATATAGACGCCGATCTCATATCCGCAAGTGCCCACAAGTTCCACGGACCTAAAGGCATGGGGTTCATATACATGAAGAAACGCCACAGTCTGCCTGCATATATTATCGGAGGAGGTCAGGAAGGCGGTTTCAGATCGTCAACAGAGAACACTCCGGGAATAGCCGGAATGGGCCTTGCTGCTAAAATGGCATGCGCAGATCTCATGATGAAATCCAGCCGCATGGGTATAGTAAACAACTATCTTCTCAACGGTCTGAAGTCTGAGATCAGGGACATAATCATCAATGGCCCTGAAGACCTCGGATACACACTGCATGAGCATGGAAAGCGCTGCCCGGGAGTGCTGAATGTTACTTTTGAGGGCACACGCGGTGAGGTTCTCCTGCACACTCTGGAGCAGGACGGCATATACGTTTCGACCGGCTCCGCATGCTCTTCAAACAAGACCGGAGACAGCCATGTGCTCCAGGCGATGTCGATGAACCACAAAGAGATAGAAGGCGCGATACGCTTCAGTTTTTCGGAATTCAACACAGTGGAAGAAATGGACTACGTGATAGAACGCACAAAGATCGCGGTTGAACGATTCCGCCGTCTCGGCAGCTTCCGCTAGAGATAAGATCAGGGAAATGATAAATGGATAAGAATTTATATATAGTCAGGTGCGGCGAGGTCGCACTTAAGGGCATGAATAAGCCGTACTTTGAGCGTGTGCTCCTCGACAGAGTCAGGAACGCTTTGTCCTGCTATGAAGGAGCGGAGGCTAAGTGGATCGAAGGGCTTATGTTTGTCAGAGTGCCGGAGAATATACCTGAAGATGAGGTTATCGCCAGGTGCGTTAGAGTATTTGGGGTAGCCTCCGTCAGTCCGGCGGTCGAAGCGCCTAAAGACATCAATGAGATAGGCAGAAAGGCTGCCGAATTCATGCAGAAGGTAATTGAGACGGAAGATATCAGGACCTTCAAGGTGAAAGGAAAGAGGGCAGATAAATCCTTTGCAATTGAGTCGCCTGAGATCGCAAGGCAGGTAGGCGGCATGGTACTGAAAGCCTGCAAGGTTCTCAGCGTTAATGTACATAATCCTGACTGTGTTCTCACTGTAGATGTCAGACGTGAGGGAGCATATATCTTCAGGGACAAGATACGCGGCTTCGGAGGACTTCCTCTCGGCACGAACGGAAAGGGTCTCGTTCTGATGAGCGGCGGCATAGACAGCCCTGTTGCGGCATTCATGATGGCAAAGAGAGGCATGAGCATCGAAGCAGTACACTTCCACTCATACCCGTACACAAGCCAGAGAGCGCAGCGTAAGGTAGAGGAGCTGGTAAGGACGCTCGCAGGATACATGGGCACGGTAAGGATGCACGTGATAAACCTGCTTCCTATCCAGGAGGAAATCGTTAAAAACTGTCCTGAGGACGAGACTACTCTGCTCGTAAGGCGCTTCATGATGAGAATAGCCGAGCAGATTGCCCTGAAAAACCGCTGCATGATGCTCATAACAGGAGAGGACCTCGGTCAGGTGGCAAGCCAGACCGCCGAGGCGCTTGTTGTAACCGACAGCGTTGTAGAAATGCCGGTAATGAGACCGCTTATCGCTATGGACAAGGTGGATATAATGGACAAGGCGCGTGAGATAGGCACATATGATATCTCGATACAGCCTTACGAGGACTGCTGCACGGTGTTCCTGCCTAAGCACCCTGTGACAAAACCTAAGAAAGAGCGCATTGAAAGATCGGAGTCGGCTCTCGATGTGGAAACGCTTGTAAAGAATGCGGTAGAGTCTGAAGAAATAGTTGAAATAAGGCCTTAAAAATTGTATTATAGGCGAGTGAAAACGATGACGAGGACAGTAAGTTCACCAATGGGGCTTGCCAGAGAGGGATGGCAGCTGGAATCATCCTAAGTCCCGGTGTTCTGAAAACCACCTCCGAGTGGCACCAATACTGCCCGCTTAGACCGCGTTAAAAGTCTGAATGAGTGCCGGTAAGAGATCTTGCCGGAAGATGGGTGGAACCACGGATACTCATATGAAACAGAGTATGCGTCCCTTCTGACAACATGTCGGAGGGGACTTTATTTTTTGCCCTTCCGGAGAATAGAAGGAGGAAAACAGAATTGATTATTACACTGAAAGACGGAAGCAAAAGGGAATATGCTCAGCCGATGTCCGCTTATGACATCGCAAGAGATCTGAGCGAAGGACTCGCAAGAGTAGCATGCATCGCTGAGATCGACGGAAAGGCGGTCGACCTCAGGACCATGATAGACAAGGACTGCGAACTCAATATCCTGACATTCGATTCCGATGAAGGCAAGCGCGCGTACAGACATACATGCTCGCACGTACTTGCTGAAGCCGTTAAGAATCTTTATCCGGATGCAAAGCTTGCAATCGGACCTTCAATAGAAAACGGATTCTATTATGACTTCGACATGCCGCCTCTGACAAGGGAGGATCTCGACAAGATCGAAGCTGAGATGAAGAAGATCATCAAGAAGGGTGAGAGACTGACTTACTTCACACTTCCGAGAGAAGAAGCAATACAGATGTACAAGGATAAGGATGAGCCTTACAAGGTGCAACTCATAGAAGACCTTCCTGAGGACGAGGAGATCTCGTTCTATCAGCAGGGTGATTTCGTAGAGCTGTGCGCAGGACCTCATATCATGAGCACAAAGCCGATCAAGGCATTTGCACTTACATCGAGCTCCGGTGCTTACTGGAGAGGTGACGAGCACAACAAGATGCTCACACGTATCTACGGTACTGCTTATACAAAGAAGGATGATCTCGAGGAGTATCTGGCTTACCTTGCAGATATCAAGAACCGCGATCACAACCGCCTCGGCCGTGAGATGGATATTTTCACAACAGTGGATATAATCGGCCAGGGACTTCCGCTCTTCATGCCTAAGGGCACAAAAATCATACAGAAGATGCAGAGATGGATCGAGGATCTCGAGGAATATGACTGGGGCTATGTCCGCACAAGAACTCCTCTGATGGCCAAATCCACACTTTATAAGATCTCTGACCACTGGTATCACTACAAAGACGGCATGTTCCTGCTCGGATATGACAACATGGATGAGGTCATGTCAGCTGAGGACCGCTCGAGTGAGATTCGCGGAGTCGAGGACCTCAACCTTATTGAGAATGACGCCGATGCTGATGTAATGGCGCTTCGACCAATGACTTGCCCGTTCCAGTATTATGTATATAAGGCACGCCAGAAGAGCTATCGTGATCTTCCGTACAGGATGGGCGAGACATCAACACTGTTCAGAAACGAGCAGGCCGGTGAGATGCACGGACTTACGAGAGTACGTCAGTTCACTATTTCCGAAGGGCATCTCGTATGCACACCTGAGCAGATCAAGGATGAATTCAAGGGCTGTGTTGACCTTGCAAGATACTGCCTTACGACTCTCGGTCTGGAAGAGGATGTTACATACCGCTTCTCCAAGTGGGATCCGGAAAAGGCGGAGGATTATCTTGGCGATGCCGAGTCATGGGAGCGCGTTCAGGATCTCATGAGAGACATACTTGATGAGATCGGCCTTGAATATACTGAAGAAGCCGGTGAAGCTGCGTTCTACGGACCTAAGCTCGATATCCAGGCGAAGAACGTATACGGCAAGGAAGATACAATGATCACGATCCAGCTCGATATGTTCCTGTCCGAGCGTTATGACATGTACTATATCGATAAGGACGGTCAGAAAAAACGCCCGTATATAATCCACCGCACATCGATAGGCTGCTATGAGCGTACGCTTGCATGGCTCATCGAGAAGTACTCCGGCAACCTGCCGACATGGCTCTGTCCTGAACAGGTAAGGGTACTTCCTATCTCAGATAAAATCGCTGATTATGCTGAAGAAGTACGCAAGGAGCTCCGCAGAAACGGAGTAGATGTTACTGTAGACAACAGCAGCGAGCGTATCGGATACAAGATCCGCAAGGCTCAGATGGAGAAAGTTCCTTACATGCTGGTACTCGGCGCAAAAGAAGCTGAAGAAGGAAACGTTTCGGTGCGTTCAAGATATCTCGGCGATGAAGGCGTAAAGCCTCTCGGTGAATTCGTAAGCGCGCTTTGCGAAGAGATCCGCACAAAAGAGATACGCAAGATTGAAAAGAAAGATGCATAGAGTTAATCCGCCAAACATGGTACAATAAATCAGTTGGAGGAATTTAATCATGGCAATCAAATATAAAAGAGTCCTAATAAAGGTGAGCGGAGAAGCGCTTGCAGGCGATGACCGCTTCGGAGTCAATGATAAGGAGCTTGGAAAAGTAGCTGCTCAGATCAAAGAGATACGCGATGCGGGAGTTGAAGTAGCCGTAGTAGTAGGCGGAGGCAACTTCTTCCGCGGACGTACAGGAGGCAATATAGACAAGCCTACTGCGGACTACATGGGTATGCTTGCTACCGTAATGAACGGACTGGCAGTCCAGGACGCACTTCTGGCAGCAGGATGCCCGGCAAAGCTCATGACAGCAATCGAGATCAGAGACATGGCTGAAGGTTACGCCAGACGCAAGGCTCTGGACTATCTCGAAGAGGGTAAGGTCGTTATATTCGGAGGCGGTACGGGAAGCCCGTTCTTCACAACGGATACAACAGCCGCACTGAGAGCTGCTGAGATAGGAGCGGACGTGCTGCTCCTGGCAAAGAACATCGATGCGGTATACTCGGCAGACCCTAAGCAGGACCCGAACGCAGAACGCTATACCGAGCTTTCATACATGGACATAATAGATAAAGATCTTAAGGTCATGGATCTTACTGCAGCAACACTCTGCAAGGATACACAGACTAAGATATATGTGTTTGCTCTCAAGGAGGAGGGCAATCTCATGAAGGTTATCAACGGCGAAAATGTCGGAACACTCATACAGTAGGAGGCAAATCATGGCAAAGAAACCACTCGAAGAGAGAATAGAAGGCGCTAAGAAC
The DNA here is from genome assembly GCA_017510725.1 of Mogibacterium sp. GTDB lineage: Bacteria > Bacillota > Clostridia > Peptostreptococcales > Anaerovoracaceae > Crickella. Next base: position 53,538 of record JAFWMD010000027.1, read on the forward strand.
TTTCTTAAAGACAACCTTAACACCGTAAGAGCAGGCAGAGCCAATCCGGCACTCCTTGACAGGATCATGGTGAACTATTACGGATCACCTACACCACTCAAGGCACTTGCAAACATTTCGGTGCCTGATCCTAGAACGCTGATGATCTCGCCGTTCGATCCTAAGTCGGTTGGAGACATCGAAAGAGCGATCCTGGAGGCAAACATCGGAATCAACCCTACAAACGACGGTAAGGTTATCAGACTTGCGATCCCTCAGCTCACAGAGGAAAGACGTAAGGAACTCACAAAGGTCGTAAAGAACTACGGCGAAGACGCCAAGGTGGCTGTCAGGAACCTGAGACGTGATACAAACGATGAGCTCAAGAAGGCTGAAAAAGCCGGAGAACTCACGGAAGACGATCTCAAGAAGGAACTCGAGGATACTCAGAAGACCATTGAGAAGGCTATCAAGGATATCGACGCTATCATCGCCGATAAAGAGAAAGAACTCATGGAAGTCTAAGAGGAGCACTTTGATGATGACCTGAGGCGTGGCTATATGCCACGCCTGCTGTTTATAAAAGATATGGAAAAGAGACCTATACCAACTCACATCGGAATTATTATGGACGGAAACGGCAGATGGGCCAAGGCTCACGGTGTGCCGCGCGTTATGGGCCATAATGCCGGAATGCAGGCGATGAAAAAGATCGTCATCGCATCGTCAAATCTCGGCATAAAGTATCTGACTGTCTATGCATTCTCCACGGAAAACTGGAAACGCAGCACCGAAGAGGTGAGTGGCATTTTCAATCTTATTGTAAAGTACGTGAATTTGGAGCTTGAAGAGCTCGACGAGAACAACGTCCACATCAATATTTTCGGGGAATATGACATGCTGCCAAAGGCATCCGTCGATGCCATCAATAAAATGGTCGGAAGACTGGCCGATAATGACGGACTGACCTTCAACATAGCGCTGAATTACGGCGGCCGTGATGAAATACTGAGGAGTGTAAAGCAGCTCACTGCAGAATGCATGGAGCAGGGACGGGATCCTCAGGAGCTTACGGAGGACGACATCTCAAGGTTCCTCTATTCCGGAAGCGCGCACTTTGATGTGCCGGATCCGGATCTCATCATCAGGACGAGCGGCGAGGAGCGCATGTCCAATTTCCTTACATGGCAGGCAGCGTACAGTGAGCTGATGTTTACGGATACACTCTGGCCTGATTTCACGCCTGAGGAATACGCTGAGATGGTTGACGCATACGCGAACCGTGACAGAAGGTTCGGCGGACGCAAGGAGAACGACAAATGAAAACAAGGATCATTTCAGGACTGATAATGGCGCCGTTGCTGATCGTTCTGTATCTGGGCGGCTGGTTCCTGTGGGCTGCAGCGCTTCTGATAGCCATAATGGGTCTGCAGGAATTCTATAAAGGATGGAACAATCTGGATGTTCATCCGTCGAAAGAGATCGGCTACATCATGACAGTGCTGCTCTTTGTGACGGCTATCCCGTATGGAGGCAAGGAGAGCGCAGTACCGCAGTTTTACGAGAACATGATGGTCATATGCATCTGGATGTTCCTTGCTGTTGCTTCAGGCATGATATACGGATGGAAGATAGATAAGCGAGGTACTTACGATGCTGCAGCGACAGTGACAGGCCTCGTCTACATCCCGTTCTTTACATATCACATGGTGCTGATAGATATGACTGAATACAGCCTCTTCATCTGGATAGTCGTGATCGCGGCATTCGGGTCGGACATCTTCGCGTATTTCACGGGATTCTTTCTCGGAAAACACAAGATGGCTCCGAACCTCAGTCCTAAGAAGACAATAGAAGGAGCTGTCGGAGGGCTCATCGGAAGCTCTCTGCTGTCATGGCTCTTCGGATTCATATTCATGAGAGAAATGGCTGTTGTGTGTCTTGTACTCGGACTCGTAGGAGGAGCTGCCGGCATGGCAGGAGACCTCACGGCATCCATGTTCAAGCGCAAGATGGGTATCAAGGACTACGGAACACTCATCCCGGGTCATGGCGGGATCATGGACAGATTCGACAGCGTTATTTTCGTAGCACCTGTCGTTTATTACGCGATCTGCGCTCTTACGGGCATACTGAACATATGAAAACAATGATCTGCAAAATCTTCAGAAGAACAGCTGCATTGATGACCATTTTGATGGCCATCATATTGCTGAGCGCCGCAGCTGCCACGCCGGCGTTTGCGGACTCTCCTGAAGAACAGGCGGATCGTATACTTGCCGGTATGAGCACTGATCAGAAGATCGCGCAGATGATGGTGGTCGCGATGCCGGCATCAGGCGCAGCAAAGCTGCAGAAGGAGTATCAGTTCGGCGGATACATTCTCTTCGGAAGGGACTTTTACAGGACCAATAAAAAGGGAATGAAAAAGCTTATTGCCTCAATACAGAAGAAGTCTGAGATCCCGGCTCTTATGGGCGTAGATGAAGAAGGCGGCACTGTAGTGAGAGCGTCGCTTTATTCAAAGTACCGCAAAAAAAAGTTTCGCTCGCCCCGCCAGGTATATAAGTCCGGCGGTTATGAAGCGATAACAAAAGATACAAAAAACAAGGACAGGTTCCTCAAGTCCCTTGGCCTGAACTGCAACTTTGGGCCTGTCGCAGATGTGCCTTACAGAAAAAGCAACTTCATGTACGACAGATCCATCTCGACAAGTACAGTCAGAACGAAGAAGTTTGTAAGACTTGCGGTCACGCAGATGGGAAATGATGGAGTGCTGTCAGCGCTTAAGCACTTCCCTGGCTATGGCGGCAACGGTGATACACACAGCAGTATCATCCGTGACAAGAGGTCTCTCAAGACATTTGAGCGCAGAGACCTCAAGCCATTCGCCGAAGGCATAAAGGCCGGTGCAGACATGATCATGATGTCGCATGTAAAAGTAAATGCCTTTGACAGCAAAAGGCCGGCATCATTGTCAAAAAAGGTACATAAGTATCTGAGAAACGAAATGGGGTTTGAAGGCGTCATTATTACGGACGGTCTTGGGATGGCCGGTATCACGGATTTCGCGGGAGGAGATCCGGGAAAGGCAGCTGTCATGGCAGTCAAGGCAGGAAATGACATGCTATGTGTGACAACAAGCCGCAAGGCCTGTTTCAAGGCGATAAAAAGCGCTGTGAAGAAAGGTGAGATATCAAAAGCCCAGCTGGATGCTTCTGTAAGAAGAATTCTGCTGATGAAGATAAAAAGAGGCATAATCCCGCACAGCATGCCATAGGATTCCAACACCACAGCCTTGACCTAAAAATTAACAGGACAGGAGAAAAAGAATTGAAAACTGCAATATTATTCCTGATCATGCTTTTGGTACTGGTAATACCGCATGAGTGGGGACATATGACAGTCGCAAGATGGTGCGGCGTTAAAATAAATGAATTTTCAGTAGGTATGGGGCCTCTGATTTTCAAGAAAAAGAAGGGAGACACTCAGTATTCCCTGAGACTGCTTCCTCTCGGAGGTTACTGTGCCATGGAGGGCGAAGAAGAGAGCATAGACAGCCCTACTTCTTACTCAAGCAAGACCAACCTGCAGAAGATAGCCATACTGCTCGCGGGCGTAACAATGAATGTTATTATCGCTGTTATTGCTGTGACTATAGCGCTTTGCGTATCCGGAGTGGTATGCAATACACTTGACTCAGTACAGGCAGGCTCTCCTGCGGATGCTGCGGGCTTAAAGGCAGGCGATACCATTGTTGAGATCAACGGTGTCAGGACCGATACATGGGATAAGGTAGTCGAGGGAATAGGCTCTTATGACGGAGGAGATCCTCTCGAGGTAACATATGAGCGTGACGGTGAAAGGTATACCACCTCGGTCACACCGGAGATGAGCGAAGAATACGGAAGCTACATGGTAGGAATAGTAGCCGGTACCACAAGGGATTTCTGGACCTGCGCAAAACTGGGACCTGCAACCACCTGGGAGCTCAACAAAAGCCTTATCGAAGGGTTCAAAATGCTGATCACGGGTGGTGTAAAAAGGGATGATATCGCAGGGCCGGTCGGTCTCGTAAAGATAGTCGGGACTGCTTCAGAATACGGTCTGGGATCATACCTGATGCTTCTTGCGATCGTAAGCTTAAACCTCGCGATATTCAACCTGATTCCGATACCTGGACTTGACGGAGGAAAGATATTCTTCATACTGCTCAAGATAATTTCGGGCGGAAGGATAAACGATGATATGGAGTACAAGGCTACTGTCGTGGGTATGGCAGTATTGCTGACACTCTTTGCACTCATAACCATAAATGATGTAATGAACCTTTTCGGTTAAAGGAGACGGAATGCCAAGATTGGTTTATTGCGGCGATGTCGCCATCGGAGGCGGGGCGCCGGTATCCATACAGTCGATGACAAACGTCGACACAAGAGACACTGATTTACTTGTCAGACAGATAGATGAGCTCGCTGATGCGGGCTGCCAGATCGTGAGATGCGCCATACCTGACATGGAGGCTGCGGAGTCTTTCGGCAGGGCAAAAAAGCTTGTCAGAGTTCCTCTGGTAGCTGACATACATTTCGACTACAGACTCGCCATTGCTGCGATCGATGCCGGAGCAGATAAAATAAGGATCAATCCGGGCAATATCGGCAGTGTAGAAAGAGTCAGAGCCGTAGTTGATAAAGCAAGGGAACACGACATTCCGATCCGTGTAGGAGTCAATTCGGGCTCGCTTCAGAAGGATCTGATAGAGAAGTACGGCGGAGTTACAGCAGATGCTCTTGCTGAGAGCGGAGCAGGCATGCTGAGGTACATCGAAGAACTCGGATATGACAAGCTGGTCGTTTCCATAAAATCTTCGAATGTGCGCATGAACTACGATGCGCATCTGAAACTAAGAGAGCTGACAGATGCACCGATCCACATCGGCATTACAGAGTCTGGAACCCCGCGAAACGGAGAACTGAAGTCGGCAATAGGCATCGGTGCGCTCCTGCTCGCAGGGATCGGAGACACCATGAGAGTATCTCTCACTGATGATCCGGTTAAGGAGGTTCTCTTTGCACGGCGCATACTGGAGACTATTGGCATGCGTGAGAAGGCAATTGACGTGGTATCATGCCCAACATGCGGAAGAACTGAGATAGACCTGATCGGACTGGCAAACGAAGCTGAGGACAGACTGATGCCTATAGCACAGAAGCGTGCGGATGCGGGCCTCAGGCCTCTTAAGATCGCAGTCATGGGCTGCGCGGTCAACGGTCCGGGAGAGAGCAGGGAAGCTGACTACGGCATTGCAGGCGGAAAGGGCGAAGGTCTCGTGTTTAGTCACGGCGAGATACTTGAAAAAGTTTCAGAAGACAGGCTCATAGACAGGCTCATAGAGCTTGTAGAGGCTGACGGTGAATAAACAGGCAAAATGATAAAAATCTCTGAGGACATACTGACTGCCGATGAGCTTAAAGAGGCGAGCGGCAGGGACATCAAGGACATAGACATAGAGATAACGAACGTGGCTGTGTCAAAGGTGAACGGAGGATCGAGCGTGGCGTTGAACATCGACGCCAAGCTCAATTTTGTGATGCCAAAAAAGACAGAGAATCTCATGAAGAAGAGGATCGCGGCAAGGATCGCTTCAGCTGAGAGAGTGAGATTCAATTACACATATACCGGAGTGATGATCCCGAAGAGGGCGGACTACGACGAAATGCCTGCAGAACAGTCATCCGGAAACGGTGGCTATAACGGCGGAAACCGCTACAGGCAAAGCAAGAAGGATAAGCCTGCCTTCACCAATTCCAGAGGGGAACTGGTGCTTTTAGGGGATGATTTCAACGGGGAATCAGTACCTTACTCCGAGCTTGAAGGACTTGTAGGCAGCAAGGAGAAGCCGGTAATAGAGGGTGAGGTGTTCAGCATAGAATCGATGCCTATCAAGAGCGGACGTCAGCTGATAACCATACTCATTGCCTCTGAGATCCGTACGTTCGGACTCAAGGCGTTCATTTCGGAAGACAAGCTCAAGGAGATCCAGGACAATCTCTCGCAGGGCGACATGATAAAAGCCCGCGGCAGCATCGAATACGATACATACGAACATCAGAACCTCATGATGGTCAATTCCATCAGAAAGGTAGAGAAAAAGCTCAAGGAAGACACATATCCGAACGGCAGGAGGGTAGAACTCCACTGCCACACCAAGATGAGCGATAACGACGGTTTCAACGAGGTGAAGGATATTGTGAAAAAGGCCGCTTACTGGGGCCAGCCTGCCGTTGCCATCACAGACCACGGCGTTGTACAGGCATTCCCGGATGCCGCAAAGGAAGCTGCCAAACAGGCCAAGAGCGGAAGGAACATAAAGATAATATACGGTGTCGAAGGATATCTGTATCCTGACGAGGACGCGACGGAAGCTGACGGCACCATCGACATCAGGAAGAACCGGACTTATCACATAATCATTCTGGCGAAGAACCAGACGGGACTCAAAAACATATACAAGCTCGTCAGTACTTCGCACATCGATTACTTCTATAAGCGTCCGAGGATACCACGCTCCGTACTGCAGGCTCATAGAGAGGGGCTGATAATAGGCTCCGCCTGCGAGGCAGGCGAGCTTTACCAGGCAGTGATCAGGGGCGCAGATGACGATGAACTGGACAGGATCGCGTCCTTCTATGACTACATGGAAATACAGCCTTTAGGCAATAACCGCTTCATGATAGAAGACGGCATCGCGAGGGATGATAACGATCTTATAGCCAATAACATGAAGATCATTGCAACTGCCGACAGGCTCGGAAAGATGACCGTAGCCACTACAGACTCGCATTATCCGACTAAGGAGGCATCTATATACCGCAACATCATCATGGCAGGCATCGGCTTCCGTGATACACCGTCAGATTCGCTCTATCTGCGAACGACGGACGAGATGATGAAGGAGTTCGAATATCTCGGAGACAGGGCAGAGGAAATAGTCATTACCAATACCAACAAAATCGCCGACATGGTTGAAGAGGTGCTGCCTGTCCCTAAGGGCAAATTCCCGCCTAAAATCGAAGGTGCCGAAGATAAGCTCAGGGAGAGCTGCTACAGCAAGGCGAAATCCATTTACGGCGATCCGCTGCCTCCTGAAATTGAGGAAAGGCTCGAGACTGAGCTTAGCTCCATCATCGGAAACGGATATGCCGTGATGTATATAGCTGCACAGATGCTCGTTCATAAGTCGAACAAGGACGGATATCTGGTAGGATCCAGAGGCTCGGTAGGATCTTCATTTGCCGCTACCATGGCGGGTATCACAGAGGTAAATCCTCTTGCACCTCACTATATCTGTCCGGAGTGCAAGCACTTTGAGTGGTCGGACGAACCGGGCAAATACGATGTAGGCTATGATATGCCGGAGAAGGCATGTCCGGAGTGCGGCGCACGCATGAAGAAAGAGGGCCTCAACATCCCGTTCGCTACCTTCCTCGGGTTCAAAGGCGACAAGGAGCCTGATATCGACCTTAATTTTGCGGGTGAATATCAGCCGGTCGCACACAGATACGTAGGCGAGATCTTCGGTGAAAAGAATGTATATAAGGCCGGAACGGTAGCTACAATCGCCGACAAGACTGCCTTCGGATATGTAAAGCACTACGTCGAAGACAATCATATAAACGCCAACAAATACGACATAGACTATCTTGTGAAGGGATGCACGGGCGTCAAGAGAACAACCGGACAGCATCCGGGAGGAATCATCGTCGTTCCGGATGATCACGAGATATATGAGTTCTGTCCTATACAGAAACCTGCCAACAAGAGGGACACTGACGTAATAACGACTCACTTCGATTATCACAAGATCGATGAGAACCTTCTGAAGCTGGATATTCTCGGACACGATGTGCCTCAGCTGATAAGACACCTTCAGGTAATGACGGGAGTCGACCCTATGAACATCCCGCTGGATGACAGGGAGACTCTGAGCATATTTACATCACTGGACGCACTTAAGATAAAGAATGAGAATTACAGGTTCACGCACGGTACATACGCAATACCTGAGTTCGGCACCAGCTTTACCCGGGGCATGCTCGATGACATCCATCCGACTACGGTTTCGGCGCTGATCAAGATGTCGGGATTCTCCCACGGAACTGCAGTATGGACAGGAAACGCGCAGGACCTTCTCAGAAACGGGACTGCGACCATCGACGAAGTCATTTCGTGCCGTGACGATATCATGAACTTCCTCATCAAAAAGGGCCTTCCGAACGGAGACGCGTTCAAGATCATGGAGATCGTAAGAAAGAACCGCGTGCTCAGTGAGGAACAGCTCAACATGATGAAGGATCACGGAGTGCCTGACTGGTACATATGGTCATGCGAGACGCTGCAGTACATGTTCCCGCGTGCACACGCAGCGGCATACGTAATGATGTCAATAAGAATGGCCTGGTTCAAAGTCAACTATCCGGAAGCTTTCTATGCTGCATGGTTCAGTTCGAAGGTAGATAACTTCGATGCCGACATCATCGGCCTGGGCATACCGGGGGTAGAGAAGAGGATGGACGAGATAGAAAAGCTCGGTAATACCGCTACTGCCAAGCAAAAGGAACAGCTGACGGTATATGAAGTAATGTACGAAGCATTCTCGAGAGGATTCACTTTTGCAGAGCCTGAACTGGGAGTTGCAGAGCCTTGCAGGTTCTCGGTCGTAGACGGAAAGATAATGCTGCCGTTCAATGCGGTAAGCGGTATCGGAGACACTGCTGCTGAATCACTCGCAGCTGCATATGCTGAGAAGCCGTTCAATACTCTCGATGATGTAAGATCAAGAACAAAGCTCACCGGCACCAACATAGACGACCTTAAGAAACACGGACTGTTTAAAGGTCTGCCAGAATCCGCACAGATAAGCATATTCGATCTGTAGGGGGATCACGCACTGCGCTCGATCTCCCAGCGGCATTCACGGTAGAAGTAGAGCAGCTGATAGTTGACGCGGCGGCCCTCATTGATCGTACAGCAATCATAGACGATGCGTGATACACCGCCTGCGCCGAAGTATTCGATATTCTTAATGTCCGTTACTCTGACCGTCTTTTTTATGCCGAACTCCACCACCTTGAATCTGATAGGGCGGGGAGACATCGCGCCTACATCAAAAACGGCCAGAACATCAACTGCCTGTCTCATAATACTCCATTGTGTCCCGGCAGTATAATAATACCGAACAAATGTTCTATAATCAATATCGGAAGTTGTATTTACTTGTATAAAAACAGAAACGACATGAGCTACAGGATATTCGTCATAAATCCCGGATCAACATCCACAAAACTCGCATATTTCGAAGACGAGAAGAAACTTTACGAAGAGAACGTCTTTCATGATTCATCTGAACTCGCAGGATTTGCGAGCGCTTACGATCAGCTGGATTTCAGGAAGCAGATGATACTTGAATTCCTCGATGAGAACGGGATAGATCTTCATGGCGTGGACGCGATAGTAGGCCGCGGCGGAAGCACCGCCCCTATAAACAGCGGAGTCTATCGGATCAATGATAAGCTGCTGGAGGATACCAGAAACATGGTGACCGGAGTTGATCACCCAGCAAACCTCGGAGTGCCGCTCGCAGCAGAACTTGCCGCTGAATACGGCGGTCTGGCCCTGATGGTGGACGGCCCTAAAGTGGATGAGTTCATAGATGAGGCCAGGATCACCGGCATGGCCGGGCTTTACAGAGGTGCCAGCCTGCATGTGCTCAATCTCGTGGGCACGGCGAGGATGCACTGCAGGGATCACGGCATGGATTACAGGAAGTCGAATCTCATCGTCTGCCACATAGACGGAGGCATGTCGATATCCGCACATTATCACGGACGCATGATAGACGGCACCAACAATGCCTGGGGTGAAGGTCCCTTCACGCCTACGCGCACAGGAGCGCTGCCTGCACAGCTCGCTGTCGAATACTTCAGGGAAGGGGGAGCATGTTCGGATATACCTATCCGTGACGCATGCACAAGAGCGGGCGGCTTTGTAAGCCACTTCGGCACATCCAATTCAGACAAGGTGCACGGCATGGTCGAAGCCGGAGATCCTAAGGCAGTACGTGTCTGGAATGCGATGCTCTACAACATATGCAAGGCAATCGGAGAAATGGCGGTAGTGCTGTCGGGCGAAGTCGATGCGATAATATGCGGAGGAGGGCTTCTGAGATTCGACGACCTCTGCGATTACATAACAAAGCGCTGCAGCTGGATAGCACCGGTTTATTTCTATCCGGGAGAGGTCGAGCATGAAGCCATGGCCGCAGGAGCGTTGAGAGTGCTCAGGGGCGAGGAGGAACCGCAGGTCTACACGGGCATACCGGTATGGACCGGCTTCAAAGACTGAAAAATTATTTCCTGATAGGGCTTGACTTATAATGAACATATGCTAATATATTCATATGAATGTATCGGCATATGTTTTTTCTTATGAAAGGAACAACAGATGACAGAAAATGACTACATGATAAAAGATCTCGGCGAAGAGGAACTGCTGGAGCTTGCTGAGCTCTTCAAGATGTTCGCGGATTCGACACGTATCAAGATCCTCTACGATCTCTTTGACGGTGAAAAGAACGTCAGCGAGATATGCGAAGACATCGAAATGAACCAGTCCGCAGTATCGCACCAGCTCAAGGCTCTTAAGACGGGCAAACTCATTAAAAGCCGCCGCGAGGGAAAGGCCATATACTATTCCCTTGACGACGATCACGTAAAGACCATCATCGAGATGGGTAAGGAACACATCGAAGAATAGCAAAGGAGAACAGACAAATGAAAAAGAAATTCAAACTCATCGACCTCGACTGCGCAAACTGTGCTGCAAAGATGGAAGAAGCAATTAAGAAAATCGACGGAGTTACAGACGCTTCAGTGAGCTTCATGACTCAGAAGATGATGATCGAGGCTGATGATGCTGTGTTCGATAAAGTCGTTGAAGAAGCGGTTAAATGCATCGCCAAGGTTGAGCCTGACTGCCAGGTAGTACTGTAATGGAAAGATTCACAAAAAAGCAGAAAAAAGAATTAAGGAACATAGGAATATCCCTCGTGCTGTTTGTGATCCTCATGATTGCTGAGCACATGGGGCTGTTTCCTGATACTGTGGGCGGCACTGTCATTGAGCTGCTGCTGTACCTTGTCCCGTACTTCATTGTAGGGCATGATGTTGTACGCAAGTGTCTTATAGGTATAAAGAACCGCCAGCTTTTCGATGAGAGCTTTCTCATGACTCTTGCTACAATTGGCGCATTCGGATGCCGGGAGTTCGGTGAAGCTGTTGCCGTAATGCTGTTCTATCAGGTGGGAGAGTTCTTCCAGGGATATGCTGTAGGCAAGTCCAGAGGATCCATAGCGGACCTCATGAGCATGGCTCCTGACTTTGCCAACCGTGAAGCAGAGGACGGCAGTGTTGAAGTCATAGATCCCGATGATATTGAAGTCGGAGACATTCTGGTCATAAAGCCGGGTGAGAAGGTGCCTACAGACGGAATAATCATAGAAGGAAGCGGCTTTGTAAACACCTCGGCACTTACCGGTGAATCACTCCCGAGACTTGTAAGCGAGGGAGAGCAGGTAATATCCGGCTGCATCAATGGTGAAACGCTGCTCAGAATAAGAGCGGAGAAGGAATTCGATGACTGCACGGTATCTCAGATACTTGAGCTCGTAGAGGAGGCATCGTCACGTAAGTCAGTGACTGAGAACTTCATCACGAGGTTCGCACACTACTACACTCCTGCGGTTGTCATCGCAGCGGTAATACTCGCATTCCTGCCGCCGCTGATATCTGGACATTTTGCTGCTGAATTCGGAAAGTGGGTGCTCAGGGCATGCACATTCCTGGTAATATCATGTCCCTGCGCTCTTGTCATATCCGTGCCTCTCGCATTCTTCGGAGGCATAGGCGCCGCTTCATCAAAGGGTGTACTTGTAAAGGGTTCAAACTATCTTGAACTCCTTGCTAACCTGGATACGGTTGTATCAGACAAGACGGGTACGCTTACAGAAGGAAAGTTCAGAGTGGCCATGGTTGAAGCTGCAGAAGGCCATGATACCGATGAGGTAATAAGATATGCTGCCGCTGCCGAGGCCGGATCCACGCATCCTATCGCAGCAGCAATACTGGAAGCCTGCGAAAAGCCTATCGCACAGTCTAAGATAAAGGATGTAAGAAACGTAGCCGGCAAGGGAATAACCGCAAAAGCCGGACGTGATACCATAACTGTCGGCAACAGGGGCTTCTTCGATGAAGAGGGTATCGACCTGCCTGAAATGGCTGCTGAAGTAAGCGGTACAAACTGCTATGTAGCAAAGAACGGAAAGTATATTGGTACTGTCATAGTTGCGGACATTCCTAAAAAAGGAGCCAAAGAAGCGATAAGCGAAATGCTGAAAGCCGGTGTGAGATCCGTGATAATGCTCACGGGTGACTCTGAGAAGGTCGCCTCTGCTGTAGCTGCTGAGCTGGGAATAACAGATTACCATGCTGAGCTTTTGCCACAGGATAAAGTGAGTGTCGTAGAGAATCTGCTGGATGGCCTCAGGAGTAAAGCCGGCGCTGGTGAGAATGCTGATAAAAAACGTGGAAGGCTCGCGTTCATAGGAGACGGCATCAACGATGCTCCTGTGCTCTCAGTTGCAGATGTCGGCATAGCAATGGGATCTCTCGGATCTGATGCGGCAATCGAAGCTGCAGATGTAGTCATAATGGATGACGACATCGGAAGAATACCGGCTGTCATGAAAATAGCCCGCAAGACACTCGGCATATCGAAGCAGAACATTGCGTTTGCGCTGTTCGTCAAGTTCGCCTGCCTCCTGCTGGGAGCAATTGGCATAGCCAACATGTGGGTTGCTGTATTTGCCGATGTAGGCGTCGCAGTGATATGCATACTGAATTCCATGCGTATGCTTAAAAAATAACGTGCTATAATCAGTATATGAAAATACATGTACTGAACTGCGGTTACATAAGAATATCGGAAAATCTGATCGAAACAGGCGGCATGATGAGTGATCTGCGCCACGCGGTCCTGACACCGGACCATAAGCGCGTTGAACTTCCCGTGCACGCCTTTTTGATTGAACACAGGAATGGGTTGTTTCTCATAGATACCGGGCTGAGCAGGGACATAAGTCCTGCGGGAGAATACGATAAGAAAGCATCTGAGAAGGTGCTCACAAAGCATCTGGCTGCGGTATACCATCCGTATGTGCCGGCAGGAATGGCCGTGCATGAACAGCTTGCATCGATGGGCATAAGCCCTGCGGAGCTGGAAGCGGTGATAATAACCAACTTTGACATCGACCATGTGTCCGGACTGAAGCATGTGTCGGACGCAGGGAGGATCATAGTACCTGAGGACGAGGCCTATTGGTCTGTAAGAACGAAATACAGGATAAGACAGAACAGGGAACTCTGGGAACCATATAAAATAGAAAGGCTGTTCTTCAGGGGTTATCTTACCGGCCCCATGAATAAGGCAATCGACGTTCTCGGTGATGGAAGCCTGATGATGGTAAGCATCCCGGGATATACTGACGGTCAGGCCGGTGTGAAGGTATCGGAAAAGGGCAGATATGCTTTCATAGCTTCAGACGCAGCCTTTTCTCCGGACAGCTGGAAATACATGAAAGCTCCGGGCCTTGGAGCCAATGAGGCGCTGCAGCTCAGGACCATGAGGTGGCTTGCAAAGACAGCTGAGGATCCTGCATGTGCAGGCATACTCTGTACTCATGATCCTGCACTTAACCATAAAGTCATTGAAATGTAGCATAATTGTTACCTTAATACATCTTAATCTAAATATAGCGTCATATATTGATATAAAGACAACATTTTGTGCTAAAATGGTGCGGAACTAAGATTACCGCACTTTTTGTATTTAAAAGTGAAAATGATAAATATACTGTTGGAGAAAAAGATGACACCAGATCAGTTCGACAACAACAATAATAATAACGAAAAGGTCAGAGAGATAACACAGGACCGCCGTAATGTTTCTGCAAACATGGGCAGAAAACAGGAACCGGCGAGCCTTTCGTTTGAATTTGACAACAGGCCTGCAGATCCGGAAGGCTTTAACTTCGATTTCGACAACAAGCCAGTTACTCCGGTACAGGATACGGCACCTGAAGCGGTCCCTGCAGAAGAACCTGCTCATGAAAAGGGTCCTGAAGAAACGCCTGCTCCTGAGAAGTCTTCGGAGGAAGAACCTGTTCCTGAAAAGGCTCAGGAAGAAGAAACTGCTTCTGAAGCAAACGCTTCTGTAGAGAAAACTCCTGAAGCGCCAAAGAAACAGTACGGTCTGCCTGAAGATTACAGCAGGCCGCAGGAACCGAAGCCGCTGCAAACAGCAGCGCCTCAGGGACAGTCTGAGTTTTCAAAGAAGCTTGGCTCAGCTAAAACTGCATTAAAGAAAAAGATAGCTGCGCAGCAGGACGCACGCAGGGCAGCCAGGGCTGCTGAAGCGGAGAGACAGAGACTGCTTGCCAGGGAAGAAGAAATCAGGAAAGCCGAGGCTGCCAGACAGGAAGAACTCAGAAAAGCCGAAGAGGCCAGACTGGCTGAGGAGGCTGCGAAGAGGGCTGAAGAAGCAAGACATAAAGCTGAGCATGAGGCTAAACTTGAAGCAGCGATCCTTGCTGAAATGGAGGCTGCAAAAGGAAAGAAGGCCGTGAAACCAGCAAAAACCGTAAAGAAGGGTGCTTCCGGAAAAGTCAGGCCGGAAAGCAAGAGCCTTAAAGAAAAGAAAGCTGTTGTAAATAAAAAAGCTGCAGCGAAAAAGGAAGCAGAAGAAAAAGCAGCAAAACAGGCCGCTGATGCCGCGAAACCATCCGGAAAGAAAAAAGGCGGAAAGAAAAAGAAAAAGGTCAAAAAGAAAAAAGGCTTCTTTGGATGGCTGCTGGCTATCATAGAGATAATGATAGCTCTGGGAATCGTGGGAGGCATTGCCGGCGGAGCATACGCTGCGATAACTATTGCTCATGCAGACACGATCCATCCTGAACAGATATACAACACTCTCGAAGTAAGTACTCATATATATGATGATAAGGGCAATCTGACTGACGATATCTATCTGTCAGAAAACCGCGAGATAGCCAAGTATGAAGAACTTCCTGAGAATCTGAAGAATGCGTTCATAGCGATCGAAGACAAGACTTTCTGGACACATAAGGGGTTCAACTTCAAGAGAATCTTCGGGGCCATTTGGAACTCTGTTTCGGGAGGCGGGGAAATAAGCGGTACGAGTACTATAACTCAGCAGCTTGCACGCAACATATTCCTGCCTGAAGAAAAGAGCGTCAGATCTATAAAGCGTAAGATCATCGAGATGTATTACGCTCATGAGATCGAAGAGACTCTGAGTAAGGAAGAGATACTGGCAGCATACCTGAACACGATATATCTTGGTTATGGTTGCTACGGTGTTGATACAGCAGCCAAGAAATACTTTGGTACGGATGTTGAGGACCTCACTCTCGAGGAATGTGCGGCACTTGCTTCACTGCCTCAGGCACCTGGAGTATATGAACTGCTGATGACTGAGGACGACGAAGCAGAGACGACAACTAAGGTAGAAAAGGGCCTTTATGCTAACGACATATCCCGCGACAGACGTTATCTGGTTCTCGACCTGATGGCTGAACAGGGATACATAACACAGGAAGAAGCCGATGCAGCAAAGAAGCCTCTGGAAGAATTCATTAATCCGGGCGGAGCAAGCATGAGTTCAAGCTCTTCATTCAAGGATTACCTGCTTGATACCGTTAAGCATGATCTGATGGAGCAGTACGATCTCAGCGATGAGCAGGCTGAAAAACTGATATACACCAAGGGACTGAACATTTACTCGACTCTTGATTCCCAGGCTCAGAAAATTATCACCAAGGAATTCAAGAAGAAAGAAAACTTCCCAAGTGCCGTGCGCGATGACGCAAAGGTTGAAGGTGCCATGGTCATAGTAAAAGTCGGCACCGGCGAGATCAAAGCGATGGCAGGTACCAGACGCGTAAACGGAGAGAAGCTCTTCAACAGAGCTGTAAGCCCGCGTCAGCCGGGATCGTCGATCAAGCCTATTGCCGTATATGCTCCGGCTCTTCAGAAGAGCTACGAGTACCAGAAAGACGGAAAGCTCTTCAAGTTCAAGAATACCGGCTATGATAACCAGGGAACAAGATTCTGGGGCAATTACATAACCGCGAGCTCCGGTGTAACTGACGAAGTGATGAAGGTCAACGGAAAAACATGGCCAAAGAACTTCAGCAGATCGTACAGCGGATACAAGACTTTCAGACAGGCGATACAGCAGTCGATCAATACATGCGCAGTAAAGATATTGGCACAGATAGGGACCGATTACTCGATGGAGATGGTAAAGAAGTTCGGTATAAGCACAGCCATCGATGACACGAGTGAGGCATATAACGATGTCAACCTCGCCGCCCTGGGTCTGGGAGCCATGACAGAAGGCGTTACGCCGCTTGATATGGCGCTTGCATACGCAGTATTCCCGAACGGAGGAGTCTACAATTCCGGAATCTGTTACACAAAGGTAACAGACAGCGACGGCAAGATCCTTCTCGAAGGAAAGTCGGAAGAGTCCAGAGTCCTTAACAAGGGCGTTGCATATATCATGACCGACGTGCTCCAGTCGGTAGTGTCAGACGGAATCGCATATGATGCCGCGATCTCCGGAGAAAAAGTAGGAGGAAAGACCGGAACGACAGATGAAACATGGGACATCTGGTTCGACGGATTTACACCAAAGTATGCGGCAGCACTCTGGATCGGTACTGACAACAACGTAGAGCTCAACACTACTTCAGCAACAGCTGCAAAACTGTGGAGCAGGATAATGAGCCAGGTAAAGAGGGCCAAGGGAGGAGAGTATAAATCCAGACCGGATAACGTCATAGTCAAGAACGGTGAGTACTATACCAATGGAACTCAGCCGCCTGATCCACCACCGGAAGAAAAGAAGGATAAAGATAAAGATAAAGACAAGGCTAAAGACGCTAAGGATGACGCTAAACAGGCAGCTCCGAATGCAAATCCTGAATCGGATAAAAAGGACAAAAAGAATTAGCTGCAAAGCGCCTTTAGCAAAAAAACCTTGCAATTACATAACTTTGGTGGTATAAGTGCAAAGTAAGCTAACGTTTCGAAAGAGTGGGGACTCCCACTCTTTCACTTATGTTTGGATTTTTCTACGGTGAAGACATGGCAAAAGAGGATATCAGCAGAAGAGTAACTGAGATGCTGATGCCGTTCCTTGAAGAGAACGGACTGGACATCTACAAAGTCGAGTATAAGAAGGAAGGACCTGCATGGGTACTCAGGGTATGCCTTGATAAACCGGCTGATGCAGAATCCGAGTATGTCAGCATAGATGACTGTGAAAAAGTAAATGTCTGGCTGAGTGAAGCGCTTGATAAGAATGACATCATAGATCGCAGCTACAATCTCGAAGTAAGCTCGGCGGGTCTCGACAGGGAGCTCCTGAAGGAATCCGACTATGTGCGCTTTGCCGGAAGAGAAGTAGAAGTAAAGACGTATGAGCAGATTAACGGCAGCAAGTCACACGAGGGAATCCTCAAAGGCAAGGAGAACGGTATCGTGACGATAGACACGGGAGCAGGAGAACTTGCCATCTCTGCCGATAAAATAGCAAAGATAAATTTAGCAGTAGTTTTCTAAAAGGGAATCAGGAGGAAACAATGAGCAAGGAATTTCTAGATGCATTTGCAGATCTCAAAAAAGAGAAAAATCTTTCAGAAGAAGAGATCATCGGAGCTATTAAGGACTCTATCGAAAATGCATACAGGAAGAATTACGGAGCATCCAATGTAAGAGTCGATGTAGACATGACTGAAGGCAACGTCACTGTTTACATGGGTATGGAAGTAGTTGAGGAAGTCGAAGACTATCTGACTCAGATATCGATCGAGGATGCTAAGGAGATATACGACGGTTACGAGATAGGCGATATAGTAGAATACGAGATCGATCCGAGAGATTTCAACAGGATCGCAGCACAGGGCGCCAAGCAGGTCTTCGTACAGAAGAACAGGGAAGCTGAGCGCACAAACTCCTATAACGAATTCATCGAGAAAAAGGGAACCATCGTTACCGGTAAGGTAGAAAGGATCTCCAACGGCACAATGCTCATCTCACTCGGCCGCACTGAGGGCCGTGTTCCTGCTTCAGAACAGGTAAGGACAGAGAGCTTCAAGCCGGGTGACCGCATCAAGGTCTATGTAATGGATGTCAAGAAAGAGAACAAGGGACCTCAGGTGCTCCTTTCAAGATCGCATCCGGGACTCGTAAGAGGCCTGTTTGAACTCGAAATCCCTGAGATCGCAGACGGAACTGTAGAAATCAAGGGTACAGCCCGTGAATCCGGATCCCGTACGAAGATCGCCGTTTACTCGCATGATCCTAACGTTGATCCTGTAGGAGCATGTGTAGGAAACAGGGGAGCAAGAGTACAGAACATCGCGGACGAACTCTTCGGAGAGAAGATCGATATTATCGTCTGGGATGAGGATCCTGCAGTACTCATCAGCAACGTGCTGAGACCTGCGATCGTAGAAGGTGTTTACATCAACGAAGAAGAGAAGTCTGCTACGGCAGTAGTGCCTGAACAGCAGCTGTCGCTCGCTATCGGACGCGAGGGCCAGAATGTAAGACTCGCTGCAAGAGTCAGCGGATGGAAGATCGACATCAAGAGCAATGATCAGCTCAAGGAGATGGGCTTCGCATTCGATGAATATGAAGATTCCGATGTAGAAGAAGCCGGAAAGGTCACTGAAATTGAGGAGACACAAAACAACTAAACCGATGCGAAGATGCATTGCATGCAGGGAGTCGAAGCCTCAGGACGAGCTTATAAGATTCGTACTGAAAGGTCAGGATCCTGTCATGGATATAGACGGCAGGGCGGAAGGAAGAGGCTTTTATCTATGCAGAAGCGCGGATTGCGTAAAAGCTGCGGTAAAGAAGAAAGCATTCAACCGTGTATGCAAGCGAAATCTGGATGAGAAGGAAATCAATAGACTGATCGGGCCGGTGCCCGATAGCTATCAAGGAGGTATGGATGTCAAAGAAAGTTAGCGAACTTATCAAAGATCTTGACATAAGTATACAGGAATTAAAGGGATACGCGGATAAGCTGGGTATCGCCATCAGTTCTGCAAGATCCACGATCGAAGATCAGGCTGCAGAGAGACTGACGAGATCTATAAACATGATGAGAGGAACTTCCTCCGGATCCAAGGCCGGCGGAAACAAGCCTAAGATCAAAGCCATCCCTGTAGTGCATAAAGAAGGAGCCAGACCTAAGCCGCCTATCGGAAAGCCGGTAATCCCAAAGAAGCCTGCAGAGCCTAAAAAGGAAGAACCTGCTGAAGAGATCCCTGCTGAGGAAAAGGCAGAAGCAGTCGCCGAACCTGCAGTCGAAGAGACTGAAGTTAAGGCAGCTGAGGTTCCTGTTGCTGTAAAAGAGCCGGAAGAACCAAAGCCGGCAGCAGAAGAACCGGAGATTTCTGATACGCCTGCAGCACCTGAAAAAGAAGAACCTGCTGAAGAGAAGGCAGATGCTGAGAAGGAACCTGCGGCCGAAAAGACTGAGGAAAAAGCAGAAGAAAAACCTGCTGATGTTCCTGCTGAAGAAAAGGCGCCGGATAAGGAAACTCCTAAGGAAACTCCTAAAGAAGAGACGGCAAAGCCTGAACCTGAAAAGGAAGAGGAGTATGTAAATGCTCCTGGTAAGCCTATGCGCTTCAAGAAGATCTCTGATGCAGAGACTGAAAGGAAAAAGGCAGAGGAGCAGAAGAAGCTTCAGCGCGAGAGGAGAGCCCAGAACAAGGCTTCGGATGGAGACAGGAAGAAATCCCCGAAAAACAAAGGCGAAGGCGGAAAGGACCGTCAGGATCGTTCTGACCGTAAAGACCGTCAGGACCGCAAGGAGCGTACAGAACGTCAGGATCGTCCGAGAAAGCCACAGGGTGACAGACCTGCACCTGCAGCACCGGCAGCAGGCGGAGGCAAAGCGGCCAAGGGCAAGAGCAAGAAGTTCTTCGATAACCGCGACAGAGACAAGCAGTCCAGATTTGACAGGCGTGAAGATGGCCCGGGCGGACGCAGAAATACCACCAATAATATCTATGATGAGGCTGCTCTTGAGAAGCAGGAGCGTCATAAGAGAAAATACAAGACCAAGGTAGTTGAAGAACCTACGGTTGAGGAACTTCTGCCTGAAGGAACAATAGCAGTGACAGTTCCGATCACCGTAGCAGGTCTTTCCGAGCAGGCTGAGATCAGCGTCAGCAAGATCATCATGGCAATGATGCAGATGGGAGTTATGGCGACTATCAACCAGACTCTCGATAAGGATGCTGTTGAGATGCTTGCTGAGGATCTCGGACTCCAGATCGTCGTAACTGAAGAAGAGCCTGAAATCGAAGAGCCGGGTATCGACATGCATGAAGACGCCGAGAGCGAACTCAAGCCTCGTCCTCCTATCATCACTGTAATGGGACACGTCGACCATGGTAAGACTTCACTGCTCGATGCAATCAGAAACACAAATGTTACTGCAGGAGAATCCGGCGGAATCACACAGCATATCGGTGCTTCTGAGGTAACGATCAACGGAAGAAGGATCGTATTCCTTGATACACCGGGTCACGAAGCGTTTACTACGATGCGTGCCAGAGGTGCGCAGGTTACGGATATCGCTGTACTCGTAGTAGCTGCAGACGACGGCGTAATGCCGCAGACCATAGAGTCCATAAGCCACGCAAAGGCTGCGAATGTTCCTATCATCGTTGCCATCAATAAGATGGATAAGCCTGGTGCCAATCCGGACAGGGTAAAACAGGAACTCATGGAGCACGGCGTGCTTGTAGAAGACTGGGGCGGCGATGTCATTTCTGTTCCGGTATCTGCAAAGAAGGGCGAGGGCATTACAGATCTTCTGGAGATGATACTTCTGCAGGCAGACATGCTCGAGCTCAGGGCAAATCCTGATAGACTGGCTCTCGGAACCGTTATCGAGGCAAGGCTTGATAAGGCCAAAGGTCCTGTTGCGACTCTCCTCGTTTCAAACGGTACACTCAAGACCGGGCAGAGCGTTGTAGCCGGAACAACATCCGGTAAGATCCGTGTCATGACAGACGACAAGGGCAAGACCATCCGCAAGGCCGGTCCGGCCACGGCTGTAGAGATCCTCGGACTTTCAGACGTTCCTGATGCAGGTGATGCATTCAATGCAGTAAGGGATGACAAGACTGCGCGCGAGATAGCCGCAAACCGTAAGGAGAAGATGAGAGAAGAAGTCCTGGCCAAGAATGCCAGCATGACTCTTGAAAAGCTCTTCAGTCAGATTCAGGAAGGCGAAGCCAAGGAGCTCAACCTTATCGTCAAGGCTGACGTGCAGGGATCTGTCGGAGCTATCATTACTTCACTCGAGAAACTCGAGACTCCTGAGGTCAAGATCAATGTCATCCACAGCGGCGTAGGTACTATCAACGAGTCTGACGTAATGCTCGCTGAAACATCGAACGCCATCATAATCGGATTCAACGTAAGACCTACGACTGCAGTTACCAATCAGGCTCAGGCTGCCGATGTCGAGATCAGACTCTACAGAGTCATCTACGATATCATCGACGAGATCCAGGATGCCATGAAGGGCATGCTCGATCCTGAGTATAAGGAAGAAGTACTCGGCAAGGCCGTCGTCAGAGACACGTTCAAGGTTCCTGGCGTCGGAATCATCGCCGGCTGCTATGTCAACGAGGGCATCGTAAAGAGAAACGCCCAGGTCAGACTGGTAAGAGACGGCATAGTCATCCATGAAGGCGTTATCAGCTCACTCAGAAGATTCAAGGACGACGTCAGGGAAGTCAATGCAGGATACGAGTGCGGACTCGGTATCGAGAAGTACAACGACGTTAAGCCTGACGACGTGATCGAATGCTTCAACATGGTTGAAGTAGCACGTTAATAACGGAGAAAAAATGGCTAAATACAGACAGGGAAGGCTCAGTGAAGAGATAAAGAAAAGCGTAAGCGGTTTTCTCATCAACGGAGCCAAGGACCCGGCACTTACTTCAAGAATAATAAGCATAACAGGCGTTGACGTGACACGTGACTTAAGCTATGCCACGATCTACGTTTCGCCTGTATGCCTTTCGGATGAGGACAAGGAAATGGTGTACTCCGGTGTTCTCGCCGGCTTTGAGCGCGCAAAAGGCGCCATCAGGGGCCAGGTGTCGAGAGACATCAAGCTGAGACATACACCTGAGCTTATCTTTAAACTTGATTCATCACAGGACTACGGAAGACATATCGATTCCATAATCGACAGTCTTACATACAGCAACGAGGAATGAACGATACAATTAAAAGCATCGCAACAATAATGAAGGATCTTGACGGCATACTGCTGTTCCCGCACACTAACATGGACGGGGATGCGCTGGGCTCATGCACGGCTCTTTGTCTTGCGCTGAGAAGCCTCGGAAAAAAGGCTTATGTCATGATCAACGAACCGGTGCCAAAGAATCTTGATTTCCTCGAGTGCGGATGCACTACAACTGATGACAGCGTTCTCGACGATGTGCAGCTTTCGCTCATGATAGACTGCAACGGCATGAACCGTATCACAGGCAGGGAAAAGGCCTGGGAAAGAGGACGCCTTAAGGGCTGCTTCGACCATCACGCTACCAAGGCCAAGGATATCAGATACGATTTTTCAAGGATCGAGCCAAAGTCCGCAGCGGTGGGTGAGATCGTATATAACGTGATAAGAGCTCTCGGTGTCGAGATATCTCTCGATATTGCCAACTGCATATTCACTGCCATCACTACGGATACCGGCAACTTCCAGCACAGCAACACTACGAGCCGCTCGCATGAGATAGCGGGACATCTGTACAAGATCGAAGGCTTCAATTCAAAGATCATCTCTGCGCTCATCTATGACCGCAGATCCAAGGAAGCGCTCAAAATGGAAAGCGAGGTCATCTCGTCCCTTAGGTTTTACGCTGACGGCAAGCTTGCTGTCGGAAAGGTAACGCAGAAGCTGCTTAAGGAAAACGGCTGTACCCTGGATGAGGCAGATGGCATCATACAGAAGATGATGAGTATCGACGGAGTTGAGGGGGCCTGCCTTTTCAAGGAGACCGAGACAAACGTAAGGGCCAGCCTGAGGGGAAGGACTTATGCAAACATGGCCTCAGCTGCATCCAAGTTCGGCGGCGGCGGTCATACACTGGCAGCCGGCTGCACGTTCTTCATGCCTCTTGAGGAGGCTGAAAAGCTGTTTATACCGGTGCTCATAGATACCGTGAATGCCCACTGACTGAAATGACAGACGGAATCATAAATGTAAACAAGCCGGCCGGATGGACATCACAGGATGTCTGCTCAAAACTCAGGCACGTGCTTCATATAAAGAAAATAGGACACACAGGAACGCTCGACCCGATGGCTACGGGCGTTTTGCCTGTCTGTATGGGTAATGCAACGCGCATAATCGAATACTATGATAAGGATACAAAGTCATATCACGCTTCGATGAAGCTTGGAGTTGTGACCGATACTCTTGATATAACGGGCAAAGTACTTGAAACGTCCGGATATTCAGATGTCGCTGAAAAAGCCGTTACAGAGGCATTTACAGCCTATACAGGCCATGTGCTTCAGATACCTCCGAAGTACTCGGCACTGAAGATCAACGGCAAAAGAGCATATGATCTCGCGCGCGAAGGAAAAGACTTTCAGATAAAACCGCGGGAGATAACTGTTTATGAAAACAGGATCACACGCTTTGACCCTGAAAGAGGAGAGATCGAGTTCGATATCACATGCTCAAAGGGAACGTACATACGCACGGTATGTGACGATATAGGCCGCACACTGGGCTGCGGAGCCGTGATGACGGCATTGACGCGGACTGCATCCGGGTACTTCAGGATAGAAGATGCGCATACGATCGAAGAGATAATCGATGCAGCAGAACAGAACAGTGCTGGCGGCGAAAGCAGCGAAGAATCTCTCCGTAAAATGATCATCCCGGCTGATGTTACGCTTGAAAAGCTGGGTAAGATACTACTTAACGATAATAGGATTACCGCCTTTCTGAACGGGAACAGTTCCTGGGGAAACGGATTCAGGATAACGGAACGTTCGCTTTTTGACGGACTGTACCGGGTATATGCCAGAAACACCGTAAATGGCCGGGATACTTCTTTCCTGGGGGTAGCTGTAATTGAAAACGGCTCACTTGTGCCAAGAAAGGTCATCCGGTAATATATCAGATCAATAAATACATCGCTTTATAAGAAATGCAAATCATTACATGCCTAGATCAGTTAAATTTAAAAAAGAAGACTTCCGTAGCACTTGGAAACTTTGACGGTATACATACAGGACACAGGGAGATCTTCCGCGCAGCCCTTGATGCTGCAGAAAAGCAGGGACTTGATTCTCTCTGTTTTACATTTTCAAACCACCCATTCAACTTTATTCTCAGGCGCGATGACGGCGATCCGGACGCGGTAAAGCTCATATGCACAGAAGATGAAAAGATAGCTCTCATAGAGGACATGGGCTTCGACATTCTCGTGAACGTTCCGTTTGATGAACATATCATGGTAATGCAGGCACACGATTTCTTCTCTGATATCGTAAGGGACAAGCTGAATGCAGGATATGTCTCTGTAGGGTTCAACTATACCTACGGCGCAAGGGCAATGGGCAGACCAGATACTCTGCGCAGGGAATGTGCAGAAGCCGGGATCGGAGTGAGCATACATGATGCGGTAATAGTGGACGGCGAAGTTGTCAGCTCTACACTCATACGTGAGATGATTGCTACCGGAAACATGGAAATGACTGCAAAGCTGCTGGGAAGACCGTATTCTTTCACCGGCACTGTCTCACATGGCAAAAGGCTTGGGACCCGTATGGGCATTCCGACCATCAATATTCCTGCACCTGGTAGGCAGATGCTGCCTCCTAACGGAGTTTACTTCAGCCGTATCCTCATAGGCGGTGTCACATATAACAGTGTATCAAATATCGGAATGAATCCGACCGTAAATGCGGACAGCATGCGAAAGACGATAGAGACCAATATCTTCGATTATGATGATGATGCCTACGGACAGGAAATAACCGTTTATTTTGATCATTTTTCGCGCGGAGAAAGGAAGTTCAGGAACAAGGAAGAGCTTTTTGCACAGATCGCGCGCGACTGCGAAAACGCCCGGAATTATCGAAAAAAGTAATAGACATCACGTTTCATTCGTGTTAATATACCAACGTTGTAAATCAATTCAATATACCCGCGCCGCAGTGGTTCGCATCTCCGACGGCCACGCAGAGCGGGCGAACTAAAGAAAAGGAGTTTATTTTTATGCTTACAAAAGAGAAAAAACAGGAAATTATTAAAGAGTATGCCATCAAGGAAGGTGACACAGGTTCCCCTGAAGTTCAGGTAGCTATCCTTACTTTCAGAATCAACGACCTCAATGAGCACCTTAAGGAGCATCATAAAGACCACCACTCCAGAAGAGGTCTTCTGAAGATGGTAGGACAGAGAAGAAACCTTCTCAAGTACCTCAGAGAGACAGATATCGACAGATACAGAAGCCTGATCGCTCGTCTCGGACTGAGAAAATAATATCTGACAACGAAGCGGGAGCACGCCTCCCGCTTTGTATGTATTTAGTTAATGCCCATAGGAAAAGAAAGATTAACAGGAAGGAGTTGTTAATAAATGGGTAGATTTGAAGATTACAGAACATTCAGGACAGCACTTGGCGGAAGACTTCTCGAAGTCGAGATCGGCAAGCTTGCTGAGCAGGCAAACGGACAGGCTACGGTCAGATACGGAGATACGGTCGTAAGCTGCACGGTCTGCGCAAGCAAGGAGCCAAAGCAGGACGTTGATTTCTTCCCGCTTACATGCAATTTTGAAGAAAAACTTTACGCGGTAGGCAAAATCCCGGGCGGATATATCAAGAGAGAGGGACGTCCGAGTGATAAGGCAACTCTCACTTCGAGACTGATCGACAGACCGCTCAGACCGCTCTTCCCAAAGGGATACAGAAATGACGTAGTAGTAACGGCAACCGCTCTGTCGGTAGACCACGACTGCTCACCTGAGGTAGCATCACTGATCGGTACTTCGACAGCGATAGCAATCTCTGACATCCCATGGGACGGTCCTACAGCAGGCGTTGTCGTAGGCAGAGTTGACGGAGATTTCGTTATCAACCCTACATTCGAGCAGAGACAGGTATCCGACCTTAACCTTACAGTCTGCGGTACCGAAGAAGCCATCATGATGGTAGAGGCAGGAGCTAATGAGCTTCCAGAAGACCAGATGCTCGAGGCTATCCTTACAGGTCACGAAGAGATCAAGAACATCTGCAGATTCATCAAGGAGATCGTTGCAGAAGTAGGTAAGGAAAAGCAGGATTACGTAGTATTCAAGGCAGGCGAAGATGTAGACGCAGCTGTCAGGGAATACGCTACACAGAAGATGGTAGATGCCATCTACACATTTGACAAGCAGGAGAGACTTGCCAACATGGACGCTGTCGCAGTCGATGCAAAGGAACACTTTGCAGAGGAATTCGAAGACAGAATGGCTGAAGTTGACGAGGTTCTCTACAACATCAAGAAGGAAGAAGTCAGACGCCGTATACTCGAAGAGGGCGTACGTCCTGACAACAGAAGACCTGACGAGATCAGACCGCTCTGGAGCGAGACCGGTTATCTTCCGAGAACACACGGATCCGGACTCTTCAAGAGAGGACAGACTCAGGTACTCTCCGTTTGCACACTCGCACCGCTTTCAGAGGCTCAGTACCTCGATGGTATCGATGACGACGTGACACGCAAGAGATACATGCATCAGTACAACTTCCCTGGATACTGCACGGGCGAGGCTAAGCCTAGCAGATCACCTGGAAGAAGAGAGATCGGACACGGAGCTCTCGCAGAAAGAGCGCTGCTGCCTGTACTCCCTAGCGAAGAGGAATTCCCATATGCCATCAGAGTCGTCTCCGAGGTAATGTCCTCGAACGGTTCCTCCTCGATGGCATCTACATGCGGATCCACACTTGCACTGATGGACGCAGGCGTTCCTATCAGGAAACCGGTTTCCGGTATTGCAATGGGACTCATCGAAGGATTCAATGAGGACGGATCGAGCAAGTTCGCCATCCTCTCAGACATCCAGGGAATGGAAGACTTCCTGGGCGATATGGACTTCAAGGTCACAGGTACTCCTGACGGCGTAACAGCTCTCCAGATGGATATCAAGGTTCACGGCCTCAACAGAGAGATCCTCGAACAGGCTCTTGAACAGGCTAAGATCGGCAGGGCAAAAATCCTCGAGAACATGCTTGAAGAGATCCCTGAGCCAAGAGCAGAGCTCAGCAAATATGCTCCTAGATTCATCAGCATGAGAGTTGACCCTGACAAGATCAGACTGGTCATCGGACCGGGAGGAAAGACTGTCAACAGGATCGTCGATGAAACAGGTGCAAAGATCGATATCTCTGATGAAGATGTCGGATTCATCGCTATCTATGCAGTCGATCAGGAAAGCGCTGAGGCTGCAAAGAGAGAGATCGAGCTCATCACAAAGGAAGTGGAAGTAGGTGAGACTTACGAAGGTAAGGTTACAAGGATCATGAACTTCGGAGCATTCCTTGAGATCCTTCCGGGCAAGGAAGGCCTGCTGCACATCTCCAAGATGGCTGACCACAGGGTAGCTAAGGTCGAGGATGTAATGAACATCGGTGATGTTGTAAAGGTAAAGGTCACTGAGATCGACAGCCAGAACCGCATCAATCTTGAACGTCCTGACGTTAAACGTTCTGACGCTAAGCGTTCTGACACTAAGAGAAAATAAATGCTATACGAAGAAGGCTTCACGCAGAATAGAGAAATCTCATGGCTGAGATACAATGAGCGTGTGCTCGAAGAGGCGCTGGATGATTCAGTGCCTCTTTTTGAACGCCTTCGTTTTATCGCCATCTTCGTTTCCAATCTTGAGGAGTTTTTCAGGGTAAGGGTAGGCAGCCTGCTCGGAGAAGACGATGAGGGTGATGATATTATTGACGAAAAGTCCGGCATGACAGCTGCTGACCAGCTCAGACGCATACTCGATCTGGTGCCGGGCCTTCTGATGAAAAAAGACATGGCTTACGGACTGGTTGAAAGCAAGCTGGCTGAAGCCGGAGTCATAAGACTGGAACCGTGGCAGCTCAACGATGAAGAGAGAGGCAGATGCTTTGATTTCTTCAGGGACGATATTAAAGACAATCTGATTATAAGGGTACTGGATGCTGATGAGCCAATGCCTTTGATAGATGAAGAGAAGCCGTATATAATCGCTGCTCTTGATTCTGAGCTGGAAGACAGGTTCGGGTTCATCGACATCCCCCGCTCACTGCCGCTCATTAAGACTCTTCCGGGAGAGGGCTTCAGATATGTTCTGACTGAAGACATCATCAGGATGTTCGCAGATACCCTGTTTGTTCCGTTTGTTCCGCTCGATCTTCATGTAATAGATATTGCGCGCAATGCTGAAGCATCAGGCGGGACAGATTCGGCGAACACGGCCGTAGAAATGCGCGATGCGCTTAAGCGAAGAAAGCACGGCCCCGCTGATAAGCTCATTTCTGACGGACGGCCGGGTAAGGCACTCAGAGCTTACTTCGCCAGGACGCTTGGCCTTGATGAACGGCAGATGTTCACAACAACGAGGATAGACTTCTCGTATGTAGATGAACTCGAAAGACGGCTGCCTCCTGAGATAAAACCAAAGATCACATATGAGCCGCATGTCCCTGTGGACCAGACAAAAGGCATGCGTGGTAATATAATTGATATGGTAAAGAAGAAGGACCTGCTTTCTTCCTACCCGCAGGATTCCATGGATCTTTTCCTGGGACTGCTTCGCGAGGCATCCTTTTCACCTGATGTGAGCGAAATACGAATTACTGTCTACCGGCTGGCGTCGAACCCTAAAATCGCAGACTACCTGATATATGCCGCAAGGACGGGCAAAAGAGTTAGAGTAGTACTGGAGCTGCGTGCAAGATTCGATGAGGAAAGGAATCTTGCATGGGCTGAAAAGCTCTCTGCGGCCGGATGCAAAGTATACTATGGCACGGATAAGTACAAGGTCCATTCCAAGATGTGCCAGATAGTATTCGAAAGAACCGCTAAGGACGGAAGCACTGAAAAGAACTACATCACTCAGATTTCTACCGGCAATTACAACGAAAAAACAGCAAGGCTTTATACCGATCTTTCGATTATCACGTATGACCGTGAGATTGGAAAGGCAGCGTCAAGGCTCTTCAGGGATATCTGCAAGGGCAGGGTTACAGAAAAGGGACGCAGTTACGCACCTCTGGCCGTTGCGCCTTTGAGCCTGCGCAGTGAGCTCCTCAGAATGATCCGGCGCGAGACAAAAAAGGGAAAGTCCGGAAAGATTTTCTTTAAGGTTAACTCACTTACAGACGAAGAGATCATAGAGGCGCTGATGGAGGCATCGTGCGCCGGCTGTCAGGTGCGCATGATAGTACGGGGGATCTGCTGTTTGCTGCCGGGAATA
Source organism: Mogibacterium sp. (assembly GCA_017510725.1). Taxonomy (GTDB): domain Bacteria; phylum Bacillota; class Clostridia; order Peptostreptococcales; family Anaerovoracaceae; genus Crickella. Next base: position 83,232 of record JAFWMD010000027.1, read on the forward strand.
GAAAGCTGCACTGAAAACGTATGCATAGTGAACAAAGTCGGAAGGTTTCTGGAGCATTCCAGAGTATACATTTTTGGCGCAGGGATAGACGAAGTCATGTATATATCTTCTGCGGATCTAATGAAGCGGAATCTCGACAGAAGGGTGGAAGTGGCATGCCCTGTAAAAAGCGGCAAAATAAGAGACCGCATCAGGGATATCATGTATGACGTATACTGCGACATGGAAAAGGGACGCGTCATGCTGCCTGACGGTACATATGCGGTCAAACCAGAGATGAAATAGAAAAGCCGGTCAGCGACCGGCTTATTTTCAATGAATGTTTCTTTTTCTCTTTTCGACTTCCGCATCATCCGGGAAGTGCAGGGTGTGTCCGTCTTCGTCGCGGTATTTTGCGTTGATATCATCGGATTCCGAAGTTTCTCCTTCATCGTCATCCATGACAGTGTAATTAGCACCTTTTTTCATCTGATCAAGTTTTTCATCGATCTTTTCAAAGACATGCGGATACCGCTCGCGAACGGTGCGAGTATCGACTTCCTCGCTCTGTCCTCTTCTTGCCAGAGCATAGATAACTATTCCTATAACGACCAATAGTCCCAGAATGATAAGCGGCATGTATAACTCCTTTTTGATGCAATTATTCTATACTGCAATCAGGCGGGGGTCAATGGCATCTTAAACCATATAATGCTCAAAAGTATGGAAAAACAGGCATTTATTTAGCTAAAAGAGTTTAAAACCAGAGCGGCATTATGGTAGAATAGTCAAGTTATGAAATCATGAAACAGGAGACATAAAAACATGTTTGAAAACCTTTCGGATAAGCCTGTTGCTGTATATCAGGCAGAACAGGTAAAAAAATGGAACGAGCTCGATATGCTCAATCTTTGTGTCAAGGCCAGAGAGGGTGCTCCATCATTCATATTCTATGAAGGACCTCCGACAGCAAACGGCAAGCCGGGAATCCATCATATGATGGCAAGGACGCTCAAGGACTCTGTCAACAGATACAAAACGATGAGAGGTTTCCAGGTAAAGCGCAAAGGCGGCTGGGACACTCACGGATTGCCTGTAGAAATCGAAGTAGAAAAGCAGCTCGGATTCAGCGGAAAGCAGAATATCGAAAAGTACGGTATCAAAGAGTTCAACGAGAAGTGCCGCGAATCAGTATTCAAGTACACACAGATGTGGACTGACATGTCTGAGAAAATGGCTTACCTCGCTGACATGGAAGATCCGTATATCACATATAAGAACGACTATATCGAAACCGGCTGGTGGATCATCAAGAACGCTTTTGACAAGGGCCTTGTTTACGAAGGATACAAGATCCTTCCTTACTGCCCGCGCTGCGGAACAGGCCTTGCTTCACACGAGGTAGCTCAGGGTTACAAGGACGTTAAGGTAAACACCCTTACATGCAAGTTCAGAAGAACCGGCGTCGATCATGACAACGAGTACTTCCTCGCATGGACAACAACACCTTGGACACTCGCGTCCAACATCGCGCTGACAGTCGGCCCTGACGTAGATTACGTAAAGTGTCTCATGAAGTCAGGAGAGAACGAAGGCAACCTCCTTTGGGTCGCTGAGGCTCTCGCAGACAAGACATTCGGCAAGGACGAGTATGAGGTAGTCGAGAAGGTAAAGGGCTCCGACATGGAGTACTGGACTTACGAACAGCTCGAACCGTTCGTCGTTCCTGAAAAAGGCAAGAATGCATTCATCGTTACATGCATGGACTACGTATCGACAGAAGACGGTACCGGAATCGTTCATACAGCACCTGCATTCGGTGAAGACGACTACAACTGCGGACGTAAGTATAACCTCGCAGTAATGCAGCCGGTAGACGAGAGAGGATGCTACACTGAGACACCTTGGGCAGGCAGATTCGTCATGGAAGACGGCCTTGATGTAGATATTATCAAGTATCTTGCTCAGGACGACAAGATCTACGCCAAGCAGAAGCTCGAGCACGCATACCCGCACTGCTGGAGATGCGGAACACCGCTCGTATACTATGCAAACAAGTCGTGGTACATCGAGATGACAAAGCTCAGAGATGAGCTCGTTGCCAACAACAACACAGTCAACTGGTTCCCGCCATATGTAGGCGAGAAGAGATTCGGAAACTGGCTCGAGGACGTTAAGGACTGGGCTATCTCGAGATCGAGATACTGGGGAACACCTATCCCGATCTGGAAGTGTGAGTGCGGTCATCTGCACTGCGTAGGCTCAAGAGAGCAGCTCATCGCAGATGCTGAACAGACCATCGACATGAGCATTGAGCTCCACAGACCGTACGTTGATGACGTAACCATCAAGTGTCCTGAATGCGGAAAGAGCATGCACAGGATCCCTGAAGTCATGGACTGCTGGTTCGACTCCGGAGCAATGCCGTTCGCACAGTGGCACTATCCGTTTGAGAACAAAGAAAGATTTGATGAGGAACTGTTCCCTGCAGACTTCATCTGCGAGGGTATCGACCAGACCAGAGGATGGTTCTACTCACTCATGGCCATATCGACCATCGTAAAGGGTTGCGCTCCATACAAAAACGTACTCGTAAACGACCTCATCCTCGACAAGAACGGCAAAAAGATGTCGAAACACGTCGGCAACACAGTCAATCCGTTCGAGATGATGGACAAATACGGCACAGACGCAGTCAGATGGTATCTGCTTTACGGATCGCCTGCATGGACTCCGACCAAGTTTGACGAGGACGGTATAAGAGAAGTCATCAGCAAGGTGTTCAGCACTCTCAGAAACACATACAACTTCTTCTGCCTCTATGCGAACATCGACAAGGTAGAGAAGAAGCACCTAGACGTGCCGTATGATGAAAGACCTGAGCTCGACAGATGGATCATCTCGAAGTACAACAGACTCATCAAGACAACCATAGAAGCTATGGATGAGTACGATCACATGAGAACTGTCAGGGCTATCGGCGAATTTATCGATGGCGACCTCTCCAACTGGTACATCAGAAGAGCCAGAAGAAGATTCTTCGCAGAAGGCGAAGGCGACGGAATGTCAGTTGATAAGAGAGCTGCATACGCAACTACTTACGAAGTGCTGACAGGCCTTGCCAAGATGATGGCTCCGATCGCTCCGTTCATCTCTGATGAGATCTACACAAAGCTGACAGGTGAAAGTACAGTCCACGTTGCTTACTATCCTGAAGCAGATGACAGCCTTATCGACGACAGGACGGAGGAGAGAATGGACCTCGTAAAGGTTCTTGTAAACCTCGGACGCAGCACGAGAGAGCAGGAGAAGCTCAAGGTTCGTCAGCCGCTCAGCAAAGTTATTGTTGACGGAAGCTACAGAGACGTTATCAGCGACCTCACAGACCTCATCAAGGAAGAACTCAACGTTCACGATGTGCAGTTCGAGGACGAACTCGACAAGTACATGGACTTCAGCATAAAGCCGAACTTCAGAGCCGCTGGCCCTGTTCTCGGAAAGAATGTCAAGGAGTTCGGAGGCAAGCTCGCACAGTCCAATGCAAAGGAAATGATCGCAGCTCTCAACGAGGGACCTGTGACAATGAACCTCGGCGGACAGGATTACGAGATTACAAAGGACCTCGTCGACGTAAGGATCTCCTCAAAGGAAGGATTCGTCGTAGGCATGGACAACAACGTATTCACCATCCTCGACACAACACTCACACCGGAACTCATCGAACAGGGTTACGTGCGTGAGGTCATCTCCAAGATACAGCAGCTCCGTAAGCTGGCTGACTTCCAGATGATGGACGAGATCAAAATCTACATGACTGCAGATGATGAGATCAAGGCAGCAGTTGATGCCGCCAAGGATTTCATCATGGATGAGACTATCGCGGTTGCTATCGAAGAAAAGGAAGATCTCCAGATATTTGATATCAACGGACACAAGACAGGCCTCGCAGTAGAGAGAATCAAATAGCAAACAGCATCGTTGCCTGCGGAGAATCGATAAGCCGCAGGCAACAACTTTTTGAAAAGCATGGAAACAGAAGCACGCAAAGAAAACATCCTTAATTATCTGCCTGAAGAACTGGAAACTGTCATTACTGAACTCGGAGAAAAGAAGTTCAGAGCGACACAGCTTTTTGGCTGGCTTGCGAAGGGCGTATCAGACTTTGACGACATGAAAAACGTGCCTGCCGCACTGAGGACAAGGCTTGCTGAAAGCTATTATATTGGCCTGCCTGAAGTGGTCAGAAAGCAGCAGTCGAAGGATGGTACGGTGAAGTGCCTGTTCAGATTTTATGACGGTGCTGAGGTGGAGTCGGTGTTCATGAAATATGAGTACGGCAATTCCATCTGCATTTCATCGCAGGTAGGCTGCCGCATGGGATGTACCTTTTGCGCTTCAACCATGGATGGGCTTGAGCGCAGCCTCACTGGCGGCGAGATGCTCGGACAGGTACTTGCAATGAGAAATCTGACCGGTGAGGAAATCGGTCATGTAGTCGTGATGGGCATGGGTGAGCCTTTCGATAACTACGAAGCGCTTTCGGGATTCATCAGACTTATTCATGAAAAGAAGGGATACGATCTTGGTCTCCGCAACATTACGGTATCAACCTGCGGACTGATACCAATGATCAGGAGATTCGCTATTGACTTCCCTCAGGTGAACCTGGCAGTATCGCTGCATGCTCCGAATCAGGAACTGAGAGAACGCACAATGCCGGTCGCAAGGAAATATAATTACGATGACCTCATGAAAGCATGCAGGGAATATACAGAGCTTACCGGAAGACGCATCACATTCGAGTATGCCGTGATAGATGGTGTGAATGACAGCGCTGCCTGCGCCAGAGAGCTCGCATCAGGATTGAAAGGATGGCTTACGCATGTTAATCTCATACCTCTGAACGAGGTGAAGGGCCGGGAGTACAAAACCGCAAACGGCAGGAGTGTAGCCGCCTTTAAACAGATACTTGAAAGCAGCGGAGTGGCGGTCACCGTAAGAAGAACTCTCGGAAGTGACATAGATGCTGCATGCGGCCAGCTCAGAAGAAAAAAACAGTGTGACTAGAGGACGGTTATTAATGCTGCATTGACTAGTAACGAAAATGAGACAAAATTGCTATATTGTATATTTGTAAAAAGCTTAAGATAAGGTGATACATGCAGCAACGAAAAGCAAGGGTTCATGCTACGTATATGTATTTGCACAAAACGGCATTTACAATAAAATCAAGGTAACCATCAAATAACTGCACCTATGGAATGCGGCTTCTGAGGCTCCTTATCAGGAGCCTCATTTCTTTGGCGTAATAAAAGAATATCTGAATAGCAGCTACCATATTGATGGGCCTCTCCTTGTGACTGAGATGAATCGCTCAAACTTATATAAAGTGAGGAGGAAGTCCAAACAGACTAAACAAGGGCAAAGACTAAAAGGGAATGGTGAAGAACCACAGACTGGCAAAGTCTATATCTGATGCTTCGTGGAGTGAGTTCAGCCGCAAACTCGAATACAAGATGGCAGATCATGGAGGAATACTTGTCAAGGTCCCGGTAACATATCCGTCGAGCCAGAGATGCAGCTGCTGCGGGAGACAGGAGCACATGGTAAAAGACCTCTCAGTAAGGAGATGGAGATGCCCGGCGTGCGGGACAGAACATGACCGTGATGTGAATGCCGCAATCAACATACTGAGTAAAGGCCTTGAGATGCTTGCATCTTAGAATAGATACGCTAAAAGAAATACCGTGGGTCGCACGGGAATCTACGCCTGTGGAGAGAATGTAAGACGTTGTCTCTTAGGAGAGAACGCAGTTCTCGCTGAAGCAGGAATCCCCCACCTTAAGTCGTTAGACTAGGTGGCAGGAGAGTTCAAATTGTGTACATCAGGAAAATCAGGAGCCGACGAGGTTATTTTATGATATAATACATTGATTATTTATGATTTGATAGATAACTATGTGCATTTGCACTGAAAATAGGGCTTTCGGAGGTTACTTATGAAGATCTTGATAGATGGAATGGGCGGCGATTACGCCCCGGAAGAAATAGTAAAAGGCGCGATCAGGGCTGCGACAGAGATAAGCGAAACTGTCGTTATTATCGGGCCTGAAGAAGCCATTAACGAGCAGCTGCATGCTCACAGATGGAAAGGTGAAAACATCGAGGTCGTAGATGCTACAGAAGTAATTACAAATGAAGAGCATCCTGCCATGGCAGTCAGAAAGAAAAAGGACTCCACGATAGTCAAGGGCATGAACATGCTTAAGACCGGTGAGGCAGACATCTTTATCTCGGGCGGAAGCACGGGAGCTCTTCTGGCCGGGGGACTTGTAACTCTTGGACGAATCAAGGGAATCAAGAGACCTGCAATTGCCGCATGGTTCCCGCGTGCAGGCAGGGATGGAGTGACACTGCTCCTCGACTGCGGTGCAAGCGTTGAAGCGAAGCCTGAATACATCTACCAGTACGGGATCATGGGAAGCATTTTCGTAAAGGGCATAACCGGAAACGAAGCTCCTGTTGTAAGGCTGCTGAATGTCGGAGCAGAAGAAGGAAAGGGTGATGACCTGCATAAGACCGCTTTCGATATGCTAAAGGCGAGCAACCTCAACTTCATGGGAAACATCGAGGCGCGTGATGTTATCTTCGGCGAGACTGACGTAGTGGTAACCGACGGTTTCAGCGGAAACATTTACCTCAAGAGCAGCGAAGGAATGAGCCTTGCCATAATGGGTGAATTCAAGCACAAGCTGACAGAGGGATTCATAGCGAAGGCAGGAGCGATGCTTGCATACAGCAAGATCAAGGAAATCAAGGAAGTCTTTGACTATTCTGACGCAGGTGGTGCACCGATACTAGGACTTAAGGGCGCAGTGCTCAAGATACACGGTAATTCAAAGGCTACCGAAGTCTACTACGCTATTCACAGGGCGGTGGACTATGTTGACAACGATATCACGGGAATGATCGCCGAAGCGATCAGAAACAGCGAAGAATTTGCTGACAAAGGAGATGAATAATGGCGCAGGCCGTTGATTTTGAAAAACTATACAGATTGACCGGATACCGGTTCAGGAATGAAAAACTCGTTAAGACTGCCCTTACTCACAGTTCATACGCATCAGAGCACAAGCTCGGATATGAGCGGAACAATGAGAGACTGGAGTTCATAGGAGACGCATATGTTGACGCGGTCGTCGGAGCACGGCTGTTTGAGATTATGGGATCTGCTCATGAGGGGATACTGTCAAGATGCAGGGCAGACGTAGTATGTGAAGATTCTCTCGCAGGTACAGCATCTGAGATGGGACTCGGAGAATTCCTGTACCTCGGCAAAGGAGAGGAAGCCAGCGGCGGCAGAGAAAAGGCATCCATACTTGCGGATGCATTCGAAGCACTGGTAGGCGCGATCATTCTTGACGGCGGATATGAGGCAGGACGTGAGACTATACTCAGACTGCTTAACGAACGCATTATCCTTGGAGCTCAGGGAAAGCTAAACAAGGACTTTAAAACAAAGCTTCAGGAGAAGCTTCAGGAAGCAGATCACAATGTAAAGATCGAATACCGTAAGGTTGCTGAGTCCGGACCGGATCATAACAAGACTTTTACGATCGAGGTGGAGATAAACGGAAAGACTGCCGGCATAGGCACGGGGCAGAGCAAGGCAAAAGCTGAGCAGGCGGCAGCAGAAGACGCACTTTCGAAGGGAGTATAGCATTTGTATTTTAAAAGGATCGAAATGCAGGGTTTCAAATCTTTTGCAGACCCTGTAACCATAGAATTTAATGATGGCGTGACCTGCATAATAGGCCCGAACGGAAGCGGAAAGAGCAACATCTCCGACGCTCTCAGATGGGTACTGGGAGAGCAGAGCTCCAAGCAGCTCCGCGGCTCCAAGATGCAGGACGTTATTTTTGCGGGTACCGCGACCAGAAAGCCGAAAGGCATGGCTGAAGTAACGCTGGTGATCGACAATTCAAACGGAATACTGCCGCTTGAATATAACGAAGTTGCGGTCACAAGGCGCATGTTCCGCTCCGGGGAGAGCGAGTATCTTATCAATGGAAAACAGTGCAGACTGAGAGACATCCGTGAGCTTTTCATGGATACCGGTATCGGTGTCGAGGGATATTCGATCATCGGTCAGGGTAAGATAGCTGACATAGTAAGTACAAGACCGGAAAACAGAAGGCAGATTTTCGAAGAGGCCGCCGGAGTAGTGCTCTACAAGACCAGAAAGGCTGAAGCTGAGAATAAACTCAAGGCTGCGACTGTAGATCTTGACAGAGTAAGGGACATCATCGCTGAGATAGAAGGCCGCATCGGAGGTCTGAAGGAAGATTCAGAGAAGGCTACGGAGTACATTGGACTCAGAGACAGATACAGGGTTCTGGGAATCAACATAATACTTCACAATCTCGAAAATCTCGAGGTCAATGTACGTGAAGGGAAGGAAGAACTTGAAGCCCTGCAGGCAAAGCTTGATCTCACAACAGCCAGGATCGCTGATTCGGAGGAGAAGCTGGAAGCTCTAAGAGACAGCGAATCAGACCTCAACGAGGAATTCGGAAGCACGAATGCAAGACTCCTCGAGGCCATTGACGAGCTTGCAGATATCACAAGCGGCGGAAAACTTAACAAGGAACGTCTGGCTAATATAGAGAAAGAACTTGCAAGGCTCGAAGAAGAACTCTCCTCTGCAAATGAGAGGCTGGGAACCGAAAGAGCAGAACTTGCAAGGCTTGAAGAAGGCGAAAAGGCGATGAACCGCGATATGGACAAGCTCAGGAATGAGCTGCAGCAAGCGGTGATGAAGTTCAGCGAAGATTCCCGCAGATCTTCCTCGATATCTATGCAGACAGAGGAAATCAAGGGCAGGCTTATCGATATAAACCATCGCAATGTCACCAGAAACGCAGAAATAAAGACTCTGAGCAACTATAAAACTACTCTCGAGGAGCGCAGAGAGACTCTTAAGGAAGAGTTCGAGACCAGAGACAGAACGGATACCGAAAACAGGGAAAATCTGAAGCTGATAGAGCAGAAAATCAGTGAAAATGAGACAGCTCTTAAAGCAAAAAAAGATGATCTTGACAACGTTAACGATAAGATAGTTACTGTAGCTTCGGAAATAGAGAAAAACATAAAGTCCATTGATGAGATCTCCGTCAGATGCAATCAGGCAATCGCACGCCGCAGCACCATCGAGGAGATGGAAGCAAACTACGAAGGCTATAACAATGCTGTAAGATCGGTCATGAATGCAGGACGCCAGGGAATTATAGGCACTGTTTCTGACATAATCGAAGTTCCTCACGGATTTGAGACTGCAATTGAGACAGCTCTTGGCAATGCACTTCAGAACATCGTATGCGAAGACGATGCTTCCGCTAAAAGCACCATTGAATGGCTCAAGCAGACGGGCCTTGGAAGAGCCACTTTCCTTCCGGTAAGGTCTGTAAGAGCAGACAGAATAAGAGTGAACGGCAGTGTCAGTTCCGCCTCCGGCTACGTAGGAATAGCTTCGGAAATGGTAAAATGCGATGACAGGTACCGTGAGATAGCCGATTATCTGCTCTGCAGAGTGATCATTGCAGAAGACATGGAAAGAGCCATACGTATATCCAAGATGGATATCGGAGGCTTCAGGATAGTCACCAGAGATGGAGAAGTAATAAATGCATTCGGTGCTATCACGGGCGGAAGGTACAAAAACAGAACCGCGAATCTGCTCGACCGCAAAAAGGAGATAAGCACTCTTAAAGCAAAGATCGCCGATTACAACAAAATGACAGCTGAACTTAACAGCTCCAGAGAGAAACTTGACGGGAAGAGAAATAAACTCAGAGCGGAACGTGACACTCTGCGGGCTGAGATCACAGAGCTTGATATCGCCGGAAACGTGCTCAGGGCCGACAGGGATCACGCGGAATCTCTTGTCAGGGAAGACGAAGGCGCAGCAGAAAGATTCAGATCCAGCATGGAAACCCTCGCATCGGATATTGAAAGAGCTGATACCATGATCCTTGGTCATAAGAAGAGCATAGAAGAGGCAGAAAAAGAGTATGCCGAAGCTGAAGCAAAGGCAGAGGAACTCATGAAAGAGGCGGAGACACTCAGGCCTTTGATCGAGCAGGATAATGAAGCAATCGTGGCTCTCAAGGTAAGGATCGGAGAAAGCGAATCCAGAATGCTTGCCGATAACGAGATGATAGAGCGCGTGCGTGACGATGTAACCGAGCTCGAGGCAGCAGTCGAAGACAATCTTGCTCTTCAGGAAGAACTGAGTGCTGACAAGGAAAAACTGACCACTTCAAATGAGAAATCCGGAGACATTGAACGCGCTCTCAGCCAGGAGAAAGCAGAACTCGAAGAAAAGATCGCAGACATAACCTCAAGACTTGAAGACGGACGCAGCAGAAGCGATATGCTCATGGCATCCCAGAAGAAGGACAGGGAGGAACTCGAATCCGTGCGCGATGAGAGGTACAGACTCGAGGTAAGGACTGCCAGAAATGAGACCCTTCTCGATACACAGAAAGACAAACTGTGGGATGAATTCGAAGTATCATATGCTGAAGCCCTTGACATGAGAGATGAAAACTTCGCGATCACTGCCGGAAACCGCGAGTCAAGAGAGATAAGACTTCGCCTTGCAGAACTTGGCGACGTAAATGTCGGAGCAATCGAAGAATACAAAGCCGTCAGCAAGAGGTATGATTTCATGACGGCTCAGGAAGCAGATCTCACTAAGGCCATGAACGAGCTTAATGAGATCATCTCGAACATGGACAAAACCATAAGGATAAAGTTTAAGGAGAATTTCGACCGGGTAGTCGTTAATTTCGAAGAATCGTTCAAAGAACTTTTCGGCGGAGGGTATGCCGAGCTCAGGCTCGAAGATGAAACAAAGCCTCTTGAGTCAGGCATAGAGATCACCGCTCAGCCGCCGGGCAAAAAACTCAAGAACATCAATCTGCTCTCCGGAGGAGAAAAGACTCTTACCGCAATAGCGCTGATGTTCGCGGTCCTGAAGGCCAAACCTACTCCGTTTGTAATTCTGGACGAAGTGGAAGCGGCACTCGACGAAGTGAACATTGAGAGAGTCTCGGATTACCTGAAGAATTTCGGAAACATCCAGTTTGCACTTATAACTCACCAGAAGGCGACAATGGAGCACGCAGATGTGCTTTACGGCGTAACGATGCCTGAACAGGGTATCTCACGCATGCTGTCACTCAAACTGGGAGATGAATTCGATCCGGAAGGGCTTGAATAATATTAGAAGGAGGCCGATAAATGGCACTATTTGAAAAGAAATCCGTATTCCGCAAATTCATCGATTCAATTACGATGGCGGTCTATGATAATCCTGAACTCGGACCGGAGTTCCTCGATCAGCTCGAGGAGTCACTTGTTATGGCCGATGTCGGAATTGATACATCAGCCAAGATAATTGAGGAACTGAATAAGGCGATAAACTATAAGTACATCACCAGGGAACGCGAGATCAAAAAAGAACTTTCACGCATACTCGAGGAACTCATGGATAAAGGAGAGCGTAACCTCATGAAAAATGAGTATCCGCTCGTCATCCTCATGATAGGCATCAACGGAGGCGGAAAGACCACTACTATCGCAAAGCTCGCCAACATGTACATACAGCAGGGCAAAACAGTAATGCTGGCGGCTGCTGACACTTTCCGTGCTGCAGCGGCAGAGCAGCTTGAGCTTTGGGGACAGAGAGTAGGAGTTGAAAAAGTCATCAGGAGAGAAGAGGGCGCAGATCCGACGGCAGTCATATATGATGCGATACAGTCGGCAAAAGCCAATAATGTTGACGTTCTCATATGCGATACAGCCGGCAGACTTCAGAACAAGACAAATCTCATGAAGGAGCTCGAAAAGATGAGCAGGGTCATTTCCAGAGAATGGCCTGAAGCAACAAGAGAGAATCTTCTGGTAGTAGACGCTACTTCAGGGAAGAATGCCGTAAATCAGGCTGAAGAATTCAATAATATAGCTGACATTACAGGAATCGTTCTTACTAAGATGGACGGAACTGCAAGAGGAGGCATAACGGTAACCATCACTGATGAGTTTGACATGCCTATAAAGTTTATTGGTGTTGGTGAGAAAATGACTGATCTGCAGCCGTTTAATGCACATGATTTTGTGGAGGGAATATTCGATGAGTAAACCCATTCTCGCAATTGTAGGAAGACCGAATGTCGGTAAATCGACATTCTTCAACAGGCTTATAGGTGAAAGACGTGCAATAGTTGAAGACGTACCGGGAGTCACACGTGACAGAATCTATGCCGAGACTGAATGGAACGGCAAGGAATTCGCTGTTATCGATACCGGCGGAATCGAAGTGCGTACTGATGACACCATCCGTTCACAGATGAGAGACCAGGCCATCATGGCTATGGACATGGCAGATGTCATCTGCTTTATGGTGGACGGAAAAGAAGGCCTTACGACAGCGGACAGGGAGGTTGCAGATCTTCTGAGACGCACGGGAAAGGAAGTCATCCTTGTAGTGAACAAGGTGGACTCACCGTCAAAAGCTTATGAGATCATCCTTGATTTTTATGAGCTGGGATTCGGAGAGCCGGTTCCTATAAGTGCGGCAAACATGACCAACATAGGCGATCTGCTCGACAGAATAGTCGAAGGTTTCCCTGAAGACTCTTTCGGTAGGGTGGATGAAGGCGTTCACATTGCGATCATAGGAAAGCCAAATGTAGGAAAGTCCTCTCTTGTAAATGCACTCACTCAGCAGAAGAGAGTCATCGTTTCGCCTATTGCCGGAACCACGCGCGACACCATAGATACTCCTTTCACTTATAAGGACAGGGAGTACACTCTTATAGATACAGCAGGCCTGCGAAAAAAGAGCAAGGTAAACGACTCCATTGAAAAGTTCAGCGTAGTCAGAGCTATCGCCGCAATAGAGCGCTGCGACATATGCGTTCTCATGCTGGACGCCGTTGAAGGCCTTACTGAGCAGGATAAAAAGATTGCAGGATACGCGCATGAGGCGGGCAAGGGTCTGCTCATTGTTGTCAACAAGTGGGATCTTATAGAAAAAGAGACCAATACCATGCGTGATTACGAGAGAAAGATCAAGGCAGAAATGCTCTTTGCATCATATGCACCTGTAGTATTCACATCGGTACTCAACAAACAGAGGATATTTGACATAATTGAAAGATGCTCACGTATCGCTGATGCCAGAAGCGTCCGCATAACGACGGGCAAGCTCAACAGCATAATAGAAGATGCAGTCATGATGAGGCAGCCGCCTTCAGACAAGGGACGCAGGCTAAAAATCTATTACGCAACGCAGATAGGTACAAAGCCGCCTCTGTTCTCGTTCAGCATTAACGACAGGGAACTCATGCATTTCTCATATGCAAGATATCTTGAAAACAAAATACGTGAAGCCTTCGATTTTGAAGGCACTTCGATCAAATTTGTCTGGAGCGAAAGAAGAGGTGAACGGAAGTGAGCAGTACAGCATTAAGGCTCATCATCATAGGACTCGCTGCTTATGCCCTGGGGAACATAAATCCTTCGATCATCATAGGAAAGCTGAAGGGGATCGATATCCGTAAGGAAGGCAGCGGGAATGCCGGCATGACAAACACTATCAGAGTGATGGGAATGGGAGCAGGCATTACTGTCTTCATAGTTGATGTTCTGAAAGCTTTCATTGCGGTGAGGATAGGCATCAGCTTCGGCGGAAAATACGGAGCGATGGTTGCCTTTGCCTGCGTGATACTTGGACATTGTTTCCCTGCAGTCTTTGGGTTCAAAGGCGGCAAAGGCGTAGCTTCGGCTTTCGGTGCTGCACTGGCACTCAACTGGGCAAGCGCCCTGATAGCGATCCTTATTGCAGGAGTGCTTTTCGGTATCACACGAAGGATGTCGATTGCATCTCTTTGTGCGGCACTGGCTTATCCATTGCTGATATGGCACTTTGCACCTGAGTATCTTTATTTTTCGATAGGAGCTGCAGCATTTCTTATGATCATGCACATGGCTAACATCAAAAGGATCGCAAAAGGTGAAGAAAAACCACTCACCATCGGAGGCAGCGGTAAATCAGACGAAAAGGAGCAGACGAAATGAAAGCAATAGACTATTATGCCGGAGTCAGCATACCTGACCTTGGCGATAAATCACTTAGTGTAGCTGTAATCGGAAGCGGTTCTTTCGGTACGGCAATGGCCAATCTCATAGTACATAACGGCCACAAAGTGACGCTTTACGGACGCAATAAGGCTGCTCTTGATGCAATGAAGGAGACCCGTGTCAACAGCAGATATCTTCCGGATGCAATTCTGAGCGACAGACTGGAGTATACAAATGACCTGGGTGAAGCTGTCAGAAACAAGGATATCGTGGTTTTCGCAGTTCCTGCACAGACTTTCAGACAGGTATCTGCGGATGCTTCAAAGCATCTTGAAGAAGGCACCATCGTCGTAAACCTCGCAAAGGGTATCGAAAAGAATACTCTCAAGAGAATGAGCGAGGTAGCTGCAGAAACCATACCGCAGGCCAGATACGTAGCATTGTCGGGACCTACTCACGCAGAGGAGATCGTAATGAATGCTCCTGCAGGTATTGTAGCTGCGTCCGCAGATCCTGAAGCAGCAAAGGCTGTTCAGGACGCTTTCATGTCCGAACAGCTGCGCATTTATACGCAGGATGACATGGTAGGGGTAGAGATCGCAGGAGCGGTAAAGAATGTCATCGCGATTGCTACCGGTATTTCGGATGGAATGAAGCTGGGAAGCAATGCCAGGGCAGCGCTGATGACACGATCTGTGCATGAGATAAAAAGACTGGGTCTCAAGCTTGGTGCAAATGCAGAGACATTCTCGGGACTTGCCGGTATCGGTGATCTTATAGTTACTTGTGCTACCGATCTTTCAAGAAACAGACGCTGCGGTCTGATGATAGGACAGGGACTCAAGGCTGAAGAAGCAGTCGAAAAAGTAGGTTCAGTCGTTGAGGGATACTATACAGCTGATGCAGTTTTTGACCTGGCCGGAAAACTCGGCGTTGAGATGCCGGTTTGCATGGCTACCAGAGCTGTTCTGAAGGGAGAGCTCGATCCCGGAAAGGCAGTCAGGATGCTGATGTCAAGAGACAAGAAAGACGAGATTCAATGAAAAAGTATCATATTATCACTTACGGATGTCAGATGAACGAACATGATTCGGAAAACATCGCGGGTCTGCTCGAAGCCCTGGGTTACGAGCATATCGATGATCCGTACAAGGCAGACGTAACAGTCATAAATACCTGCAGCGTAAGGGAGAATGCCGACAAGAGATTCTTCGGAACACTCGGGCAGTTCAAGAAGGTCAGAAAAAACAACCCGGATTTCGTGCTGGCGGTCTGCGGATGCATGCCGCAGCAGCCAAGAGTTGTGGCTGAGATCAACAAGCGTTTTTCATGGGTAGATATAGTATTTGGTACGCAGAACATCGCACAGTTTCCGGAACTCCTTGAAGAAAGGCTTAAAACCGGTCGCCGCATGCGCGCCATAATAGCGAACAATCCTGACATAAGTGAGGAAGGCATGAAGCCGGTCAGGATGCACAGGCATAAGGCTCTTGTCAATATCACTTATGGCTGCAACAACTTCTGCACATACTGCATCGTCCCATACACGAGAGGACGTGAGAAGAGCCGCATGCTTACAGATGTCTGCACCGAGATAAGAAGACTTGCAGCAGACGGAGTAATAGAGGTGATGCTTCTTGGCCAGAATGTAGATTCATACAGGGATGCTGAGGGGCACAGTTTTGCGGATCTCATAAAAGCCGTCAACGATATAGAAGGCATAGAGCGCATCAGGTTCATGACTTCGCATCCGAAGGATATATCCGACGAGATGATTGAATGCTTCATAACATGCGACAAACTCTGCCACAACATACATCTTCCGGTACAGTCCGGAAGCGACAGGATACTCAAACGAATGAACCGTCACTATGACAGGGCTTCATATCTCGAAATAGTAGACAAACTCAGAAAGACCGCTCCTGATATAACGATATCCACGGATATAATCGTGGGCTTTCCGGGTGAGACCGATGAGGACTTTGAAGAGACTCTCGACATAGCAAAAAGAGTTGAATACGATTCTGCTTTCACTTTCATTTATTCGCCGCGTGAAGGGACTCCTGCTGCGAAATTTACCGATCAGGTACCGGATGAAGTATGCCATGAGAGATTCGACAGGCTTGTAGATGTCATGAATGAGATCAGCCTCAGGAAAAACATGGCATATAAGGGAAGAATATGCGAAGTAATAGCAGAAGGCGTTAGCCGCAGTGACGACAACGTGCTGGCCGGCAGGACCGACGGGTTCAAGCTTGTGAACTTCACATCCGTAAAAAGTCCCGAACAGCTCATGGGCCGCAAGGTCATGGTTGAGATCACCGAAAGCAAAACATTCAGCCTGGAAGGAAGAGAAGTCGAATGACAGCAGGCAAACGATCAATATATATATACAGAAAGGAACGCTCAATTGAACGCTGACATGATAATCACGAAAATTCTGATGCTTCCGGGCATCATAATCGGGCTCAGTTTCCACGAGTTTGCTCACGCATGGGTATCCGATAAACTGGGGGATCCGACACCGAGAAGGCAGGGGAGAGTCACCATTAACCCGCTTGCTCACATAGACTGGATGGGATTTCTGGCGCTGCTCCTGGTAGGATTTGGCTGGGGAAAACCTGTTCAGATAGACCCGGGATATTACAAGCACAGAAGAAGAGATGAATTTCTGGTTGGCATAGCTGGAGTTACAATGAACCTTCTTCTTGCCATCATATTCGCCATACCGGCAAGGGCAATGGTAAGAGCTTTCAGCGGAGTTGCTGCATCTGACCTTGTATACAACATTTACCTGATGCTTTTCTACATCGTCAGTATCAATGTGGTGCTGATGATTTTCAATCTGATACCGTGTCCTCCGCTGGATGGCTGGGGAATTATAACTCAGATTTTCAGGCTCGACAGATACAGCTGGTGGTATAAGGTATATCAGTACGGTACATGGATATTGCTTGCACTTATAATACTCAATGTAACCGACCTGATACTGACACCTCTTGTATCACTGATAGTAGGAGTGCTTTTATAAGGAATTTATGTGGCAGCAGCATTACGCAGCTGCCTTTTGATGTATGAGGAAAAAATATGAAAAACCTGATTTCTGATGAAAACATTTCTGTAATAATGGAAAAGCTGGAGATCATGCATCCGGAAGCCGCATGTGCACTTGATTTCGGTACTCGTTTTCAGCTGCTTTCGGCGGTTATGCTGTCTGCACAGACGACTGATGTATCCGTAAACAAGGTTACGCCGATACTTTTCGCTAAGTATCCGACGCCTGAAGCAATGGCGGAGGCTGATCCGCTCGAAGTACAGGAGATAATAAAGACAATAGGTCTATATAAGAACAAGTCAAAGAACATAGTTGCTCTTGCAAAAATGCTGGTTTCGGACTTCGGAGGCGAGGTACCGGGAAATTTCGATGATCTCGTAAAACTTCCCGGGGTAGGCCGCAAGACAGCTAATGTAGTGCTTGCCGAGGGCTTCGGAGAAGCCCGTATAGCAGTAGATACACATGTTTTCAGGGTCTCCAACCGTATAGGCCTTACCTGCGCAAAGGATCCTGAAGGAGTAGAGAGAATGCTCATGGAAAGACTGCCGGAGGACCAGTGGTCAAGGGCACATCATCTGCTGATCTTCCATGGCAGAAAGGTATGCCATGCGCGCAGGCCTGACTGCGACAACTGCCTTCTGGCGGGTCAGTGCCTTCATCATGAAAGCATGGCAGCGGAATGATATCCATCAGTAAGGAAGTATAGACATGAAAATAATACATTTAGGTGATCTGCACCTTGGAAAGACTTTGGGAGAGTACAGTCTGATCAGGGATCAGGAATACATACTGAATCAGGTGCTGGACATCATCAGAGAAAAAGATGTAGATGCTGTAGTGATAGCAGGTGATGTTTATGACCGGAGCCTTCCTTCGGAAGCTGCAGTAAATCTGCTGGATGGTTTTATCAGCAAGCTCGCAGACATGTGCATCAAAACATATATTATCAGCGGGAATCATGACTCGGAAGACAGACTTGAGTACGGAAGCAGGCTGTTTTCGAGCAGAGGAATATATATCGCGTCAGTATTCAATGGCGAGCTGGTAAAAATTCCTGCTGAAGATGAATTCGGAAAAATAAACTTCTACATGCTGCCATTTGTCAAAGCTTCACAGGTAAGGCATTATTGTCAAAACAGCTCAATAGAGACTTATGAAGATGCGGTGAGAACAGTGATCAGTCAGGCAGACATAGACTGGTCAGCAAGAAATATTCTTATTGCTCATCAGTTTGTTACGGGCAGTACGGCACCACAGATCGCCGGATCAGAAGGTGCCTCTGTTCAGAATGTCGGGCTTGTCGAGCAGATAAGCAGTGAGATATTCAAAGACTTTGACTATGTGGCTCTGGGACATCTTCATTCTCCGCAAAGCGTAGGTTACGATCATATCAGATATCCGGGTTCTATTCTCAAGTATTCACTGAATGAAGCTGTCAGCAGCAAATCTGTTCCTCTGATAAGTATCGGAGAAAAGGGATCAGTAGAGATTGAGCTGCTCCCGCTAAGTCCGGTGAGGGATCTCAGACATATCACAGGAAGACTGGATCAGCTGCTTAAGGCAGAGAATATAGTTGATCCGGATGACTATATGTATGTAACTCTGACGGATGAAGAGATCATAAACGATGTTATGGGAATAGTGCAGCAGTATTATCCGAATACGGTAAAAATCGACTATCAGAACTCTCATACGATGGAAATTGAGAATTTTGACATCGGAGAAATAGTAAGCGACAAATCATTTGAAGAAATCATTACGGACTTCTATCTGAAAATGTACGGAACTGATATCAGTGATGAGGAACTTGATGTAATGATGTCTGTGGCAAGAGAGGCGGGGGTGATCAATGAAGCCGATTAAGCTTAAAATAAGTGCCTTCGGTCCATATGCAGGAGAGATCCCTGAAATACGATTTGATCAGTTTGAAGAAAGAGGACTGTTTCTTATATCAGGAGATACGGGAGCCGGAAAGACGACTATTTTTGATGCTATCTGCTATGCACTGTATGGTTCTGTCAGCGGCCGCTATCGTGATACTAAAAACCTGAGGAGCGAATACGCAGCCCCGGAATGCGAAAGCTATGTTGATTTTTATTTTTCGCATCAGGGCAGGAACTATCATGTCCTCAGAAAACCTTCCTATGAAAGAAAGAAGCTGCGCGGAGAAGGAACTGTCCAGCAACAGGAAACAGCAGTGTTTTATGAAGAAGATAAAGCACCTGTCGAAGGTCTTAAACCGGTAGAAAACGCTGTGAAAAATCTCCTCCACATAGACGAAAAGCAGTTCAAGCAGATTGCCATGATAGCTCAGGGAGAGTTCAGAGATCTGCTGTTTGCCAAAACGGAACAAAGGACAGAGATTCTTCGCACTATCTTCATGACGGAAAACTACAAGAACATTGAGTACAGACTCAAGGAACGTCTGGATGCCAGCAGTAAGGAGAAGGCCCGGACTGAAAACAGTATCGTACAGTATTTCGGCGATGCTTCCGCTCCGGAAGGTTCTGACCTTGAGAATGAACTGGCTGAGCTTCAGAGAAAAGCAATATCAAGCGGAAGTGCCTGGAATGCTGAAGCGTTTATTGATGTTATTGAAAGAATCATCAAAAGTGATGAAGAGTCTTCAGAGGCAATCAATGAACAGATCGAAGCAGAAGACAGGGTGCTTGACGTACTCAAGGAAAAACTTGCTACTGCAGAGATAAACAACAGCTTCATCACCAGACTGAATGAACTGAAAGAACAAAAGAAAAATCTGGATGAAAAGAAGCCAGAAATGGATCTTCTTGGACAGAAGCTCTTAAAACAGAAAGCAGCTTCATATAATATAGCGCCTGCTTTCAACAGCTGGACTGCAAAATGCAGGGAAAAAACTGATGCGGAAAAGGATATCAGTGACAGTGATGAACAGCTGATCAGGCTTACTGAAGAAGCTGAAAAAGCAGCGGAAAAGTTAAAAGCTGCAGAAGAAAAGCGGCCGCAGGCTGATGAGCTGACCAAAGAAGCCGAAGCTATTGCAGGACAGAAACAGAATTACATAAGACGCGATGAGCTCAGGGCAGAAATCAGTGAACTGAACGAGAAGAATGAAGCCTTAAAAACAAAACAAAAAGAGATAGAAGAAAAAGAGAAAAAGCTGAAAGAGAGCATCAAAAGCTATAAGAGCACGATCGAATCACTTAAAGATAAGCCGAACGAACTTAACTCGCTGAACAATCTGGAAAACTCACTTAAAGCACTGAGAAAAGACATTCAGAGTATACTTGGAGAAAAACAGAAAGACTGGATAATCCACTCAGAAAATCTGAAAAAAGAACAGGAGACATTTGAACAGGCAGACAAAGAATATGATGCGGCACTGAATGCAAGACGTAATGCTGAACGAATATATGAACAGAACCAGGCTGGCATTCTGGCAAAAGGTCTTGAAGAAGGAAGGAAGTGTCCTGTATGCGGATCGACGCATCATCCGGAACCGGCTAAGCTGCCTGAAGACAGCGTTTCCGAAGAGAAACTCAATCAGCTGAGAAAAACAGAAGATGATACCCGTGAATCGAAAGATGCTGTGCTTCTGAATGTAACTACTGAAAGAACTGCTCTCAGGGCTGCGGAAAATAATATCAGAGAAGCCGCCTCTGAGTGCTTCAATAATGAATTGATTTCCGTAAGTATAAGTTCAGATAATATCAGTGATATTTTAGACGGGATAAAAAATGCAGAAAGAAGTGTTGAGCAGCTTATAAGCGATAATGAGAAACGGAAAGCCCGGGCTGAGAACGACTGTGTCAGACTTGAGGATACCCGAAAACTTCTTGAAAAAGCTCAGGGGGAGGATATCGATTCAGTCAGTGAGCAAAGTAAGATTATTGCTGCGGACATGCAGAGTGTGTCATTGAAACTGACAGAAGCGAGCACTTCTCTCAAAAACATGGGAGAGCTTGCTTTTGATACCTGGGAAAAAGCTGAAGAAAGGAAAAAGGAAGCAGAGGAAAAAGCGAAGGAACTGATAGATTCTATAAAAACAGCAGACGAAAACAAAAAGGCTGCAGAGACCGCGGTTGCCGAAAAAAAGGCTTCTATCGAAACCCTGAAGGATAGTCTGGAACGTTTAAAGAAAGATGAAAATGAACTTGAGAACAGCCTGAAGATAAAACTGAAGGAATATGGCTTTGATGATGTAGATACGATGAAGCAGTTTATCGTCGCCGAAGAAGTTATCACGGCGGCGGATAAGGAAATCAAGGACTACGAGACCAGTGTCAAACTCAATAAAACACAGCTGACTCAGGCAGAGAAGGATGCAGAAGGCAAGATTCTTACAGATGTCGGTGTTCTGAAGGAAGAAGCGGACAGGCAGCAGGATACAGTAAATGCATCAAGAAACAGGAAGACTGAAATAGACCTCCGGATCAGAACGAACTCTGACAAGAAGACAAATATAGAAAACCAGACAGAGAAGCTGGAAAATGTCAGAAAGAACAACACCATAATGAAGACACTGTATGATCTTGTGAAAGGGCAGACCAGGAACGGAAAGATCACACTTGAACAATACATACAGGCGACAGGGTTTGATGGAATCATACATGCTGCAAACAAACGCCTGCTTCCGATGAGTGACGGGCAGTTCGAACTGTTCAGACAGGAAGATTCCCTGGGGAAAAGAAGCAACACATTCCTGGACCTCGAAGTGCTGGACAATCATACAGGACACAGAAGGCCTGTTGGCAATCTTTCAGGAGGAGAAAGCTTCAAGGCATCACTGAGTCTTGCCCTTGGACTCTCAGATACCGTTTCGACTAATGTCGGCGGGATTCAGATGGATGCGCTGTTCATTGATGAAGGCTTCGGCACGCTCGACCGGAAATCTATCGAGAATGCAATGGACATACTGCTGAATCTTTCAAGCACTAACAAGCTCGTTGGCATCATAAGCCATAGAGAAGAGCTTAAGGAAAACATTCCTCAGCAAATAAAGGTGACAAAAACAAGAGAAGGCAGTCTGATAGATATAGATTTAGGTGTGTGATCACGGCAACCATTGTTATTTAACACTTTAAACGTGTGATGCAATTTGATAAAATCAAAAGGTAAAGGTGCTATTCCCAGGGCAGTTATCTGCCAGTAACAAAAGATAGTGTTTCCTGTAACAAAAAAAAAGGAGAGCCATAATGAAAAAGACTATTAAAGACATCGACTGGGCCGGCAAGCAAGCAGTAATGAGATGCGACTTCAATGTTCCGCTAGACGGCGACACCATTACTGATGACATCCGTATCAGAGCAGCTCTTCCGAGCATCGAGTATCTTCTCGAGAACGGAGCGTCTGTAGTGCTCATGTCACATCTGGGCAGACCTAAGGGTGAGCCAAAGCCTGAGTTCAGCCTTGCCCCTGTTGCAAAGAGACTTGCTGAGCTTACCGGAAAGGAAGTCAAGTTCGTTCCTTCTGATGTAGTTGTGGACGACAACGTAAAAGCTGCGGCAAAAGACCTGAAGGCAGGTGAGATGCTGCTCATCGAGAACGTCAGATACAAAGCAGGAGAAACAAAGAACGATCCTGAATTCGCAAAGGAACTTTCCGAACTCGGCGATATCTTCGTTCAGGATGCTTTTGGATCTGCACACAGAGCACACTCTTCAACAGCAGGCATAGCAGATTACATTCCTGCAGTTTCCGGATTCCTTATTGAAAAGGAACTCAAGTTCCTCGGAGAAGCAGTAAACAATCCGCAGAGACCATTCGCTGCCATCATGGGCGGTGCAAAGGTCAAGGATAAGATTCCTGTAATCACAAATCTGCTCGACAAGGTAGACATCCTCATTATCGGCGGAGGAATGGCATATACATTCTTCAAGTCGCAGGGCTATTCCATCGGAAAATCACTCCTCGATGAAGAAGGCCTTGAACTTGCAGGAGAGATCCTTAAGAAAGCAGCAGAAAAGGGCGTTAATTTCATGCTCCCTGTAGATGTAGTGGCTGCTGACGAGTTCTCCAATGACTCGCCGTATGGCGTATATGATGTGGATGAGATCCCTGATGACAGAATGGGCCT
Organism: Mogibacterium sp.; assembly: GCA_017510725.1. GTDB lineage: Bacteria > Bacillota > Clostridia > Peptostreptococcales > Anaerovoracaceae > Crickella. Next base: position 106,469 of record JAFWMD010000027.1, read on the forward strand.
TGATATCGGACCAGAAACAATCAAGCTTTACACCGATACTCTCAAGACGGTAAAGACTGTTGTATGGAACGGTCCTATGGGCGTATTCGAGATGGACAACTTTGCAGTAGGTACAAAAGCAATAGCTGATTGCCTTGCAGAGATCGATGCCACAACTGTTATCGGAGGCGGAGACAGTGCTGCTGCTGTTGCTAAATTCGGAGTAGCAGATAAAATGACACATATCAGCACCGGAGGCGGCGCAAGCCTTGAGTTCCTTGAAGGAAAAGAACTCCCGGGAATCGCAGTAATTGATGATAAATAAGAGAGGGTATAACATCATGAAGAAATTTTTGATCGCAGGAAACTGGAAAATGAACAAGACTTCAGCTGAAGCTGTTGCTTTTGCCGAAGAGCTCAAGGCAAAGAATCTTCCGAATGCAAAGGACGTATGCGTACTTGCACCATTTACTGCCATCGAGAAACTTGGTAAGGCTTTTGAGGGAACCGGCATCGGATTCGGTGCTCAGAACGTACATTTTGAGCCAAAGGGAGCTTTCACAGGAGAGGTTTCTGTAGCAATGCTCCAGGAGTTCGGCATCGGATACTGTGTCATCGGACATTCTGAAAGAAGAGAATACTTTGCAGAGACCGATGAGACTGTTAACAAGAAGCTCAAGGTCCTCATTGAAGCCGGCATCACTCCGATTCTCTGCGTAGGTGAATCCCTCGAAGTCAGAGAGCAGGGCGGAGAGCAGGCATTCGTTGCAGGCCAGGTTGTCGCAGACTTTGCAGGCATTCCGGCTGCTGACGCTGCAAAAGTAGTTATTGCTTATGAGCCAATCTGGGCAATCGGCACAGGCAAGACCGCTACTCCGGAACAGGCAGAAGACATGTGTGCTTTCATCAGAGGAGTTGTTTCAGGCATCTATGACAATGAGACCGGTGACGGAATGCTCATCCTCTACGGCGGATCTATGAAACCTTCCAACGCGAAGGAGCTCCTTGAGAAACCTGACATCAATGGCGGACTTATCGGAGGAGCAAGTCTCAAGGCTGATGACTTCGCTGCTATAGCTGAGGCTGCAGCTTCACTGTAAAAGTAAGCTGATTTATTTGACACGCAGTCATTGATTATGTTATTTTTAGACGTTCGGATATTCATCCGGGCGTCTTATATTTCAATTAAGTTTTTGGAGGACACAATGCATACCGCTTTAATGGTAATCCTTTTGATTTCAAGTGTGGTGCTCATCGTGAGCATCCTTCTTCAGACAAGTAAGAGTGACGGACTCTCGGGTTCGATCGCAGGCGGAGCAGAACAGCTCTTCGGCAAAAGAAAGAGCAGGGGATATGACGCACTTCTCGCAAAGATCACTACAGTCTGTGCGATCGTATATATCGTCGTATCACTGGCGATCGTTGCTATTTTCAACTAATTAACCGATCAGCACATGATCGGATACAGCCGGAGATCAATTAAATGCTCAAGATTGTTACACTGATCTGCGCTCTGATAGGTCTCCTGACAGCTATATCGCTCGAGACCTGGCTCAGGAGCCGCATCGTCAGAAATGAAACTTCAGCAGAATCTTATGCTGAAGTCAAAAGCAGAAACTCAGAATTCTGGTCAATTCAATATGTGTCTCTACTACTGATAGTTGCACTGCTTGCAGTAGTTCTGTTTGTATTCGTAGGGCACCTGAATGCCGCTGTCTTTTTAGGGGGAGCGGCTCTTTGCTTTGTTTCTGTTGTTACCGGTGCCAGTACTGTAGTTACGGGAAGTATTGCATCTTCGTCCACAGCGGTATCCGGAGATATCAGAAATGCGCTCAAGACAGCATACAGATCATCAGCCGTGATGGGACTCAGCGTCTCTTCAATAGCTCTGGTCGGGCTGGGAGTGCTGTTTTTCTTCCTGAAAAGAGACCAGCTTATCGATCTGGTCGCAAGCTTCGCTCTCGGGGCTTCGTTAGTTTCATTGATGATAGGCCTTTCAGGAACTGCCTTTTCCGGAGCGTATTCGCTATCGGTAAAGAGCAATGACTTTACTGACTACACGGGAATGTTTATCGGAAGCGGTGCCGACCATGTAGAGACTTATATTCTGTCCGCATGCTCTGCAGCTTTGCTGTCCGGCGTAGCTGTAGACACATCCGGCGTTATGTCGACATTCACCGCAACATCAGCCGCAAGGTATCCGCTGATAGTAATGGCGGGAGGAATCATCGCTTCAATCATCGGAATAATGACATACAGAGGCTATGTCATTAAAAAACCGGCAGCAGGCCTCACGATAGGCAACATAATCGCGGCAGTGCTTATTGCTGCAGTTGCAGTATATTTCAGCAATGACCTGCTGCAGTCATATATATATGGAGTATGCGTATCATTAGGTATTCTTGCTGCTCTTATTTCAGGAGAAGCATCAAAGGCATATTCGATAGACGGAGCTGTATTCAAACGCTTCCTTCCGGATGTAAAAAGTACCGGCGTCAGCCAGTCCATGATCTACAGCCTTTCAATAGGAATGATTTCGGTATTGATACCGGCAGTTTTCACAACTGCCGCAATGATACTTGCTTATAATTATGCCAGTTTCTACGGTATCGCTCTTGCTGCAGTCGGCATCAATTCAATGGCTGCAGTAAATTCCGCCGTAAGAGGTTTTTCTATCAACACGGCAAGCGCTTCAGAAATAGCTTCGGTGAGCGACCCTGAAGCCGAAAGTCCAAACCCTGCTGACGTTCTGCTGACTGCTTCAGTAAGAGCAGACTCCGTTGGTAAAACATATTCCGGTGTTGCCGCTTATGTAACACTGGTAGCGATGTATACGGCTCTTTCGGTAGTTGCGAATAACCCTGCGATCAACCTTCTGAGCACCCCTGTTTTCACAGGAATTACGATCGGAGCGGTCATCGTTTTCGTATGCGCGGGATTGATAATCAGATCCATAAGGATCACAAGCCAGGTGCTTCGCGCAAGACTGAGTGATTCACATGACCCTGAGAAGCGAATAACAGCACTCAGAGGCCTTTCGCCGCTGTTTATTATAGCTTTTATAGCTCCGCTCACAGCAGGAGCTGCAGGAGGAGTTAACGGCCTCATATCTTTCTCATGTTCCGCATCGGTCACAGGAATGTGTGTCATCTTCGCGTTCAATAACGCAGGCAGGTATTTTGACAGAATTGCGACCGAGACACTCGGCACTGTAATAAAGTTTATGCTGGCAGTAACACTTGTATTTGCACCGTTCTTTATGAAGTTCGGAGGCATCTTTTAGTGCCTGACCGCAGAGCAAGTCTGTATCACTGAAAGACACGGCGGCTCTGCAGAAAGGCCGCCGTTATTTATTAGCAATAAGGAATTCAAAAGGGAAGATTATGAAAAACAACAGATTCCGTATATTCGTGATCAATCCGGGCTCAACTTCGACTAAGCTTGCGCTTTTTGAGAACAATATCAAGATACTCCAGACATCAGTTACACACGATGCGGAGGTCCTTAATTCATTCCCGATGCCGAACGACCAGCTCGATTACAGAATGGGAGTTATCAGGGATTTTGTTGAAAATAACGATATAGAGCTCGATAACATCGATGCTTTCGTCGGAAGAGGCGGCGGATGTTACCCTGTACCAAGCGGTACTTTCGAAGTGAACGAGCTCCTGCTGAACGACATCAGAAATAATGTAGGAAGAACCATCCATCCGTCCATACTCGGCGTGCAGCTTGCTTATGAGATGCAGCAGAAGTACGGCGGAAGGCTGTTCATGGTAGACCCGATATGTGTGGATGAGTATACGAACGTGGCAAGAGTTACCGGAGTAAAGGGACTTGAGCGCCGGGCAGAATCGCACGCTCTCAATCTGAGAGGAACCGCGATGAAGCACTGCAAGATCCATGGCATGGATTACAGAAAATCGAATCTCATCGTAGCTCATATCGATGGCGGTATCACTATTGCAGCACAGAAGAACGGCAAGCAGATCGACTGCAATCAGGGTGCAGGAGGCGAGGGACCTTTCACTGCTACACGAACAGGTTCTCTTCCTCTCATGGAAGTGCTCGACTACTTCAAGGATCATACCGTTGAAGAGATGCGCCATCTTTGTACCGGCACCGGCGGATTTGTATCACACTTCGGCACATCAGATGCTGATGAGGTATACATGAGGGTGCTGGACGGAGATACTGAAGCCAGACTGGTATGGGAAGCACTTTGCTATAACATTGTAAAATACATCGGTTCGATGGCTATCGTCCTGAAAGGCAAGGTCGACGGTATCCTGATAACCGGCCGTTATACCCGCTTCCGCGGACTTATAGACTATATAAGAGAATACACGGAGTGGATTGCTCCTATCTACATCTATGAAAACGAAGTGGAACAGGAGGCCATGTGTGCCGGAGCACTCAGAGTACTCCGCGGAGAAGAAGAAGCAAAGGTATATACCGGCAAAGGTATGGTAAGATAACAAATTAAAATTTCAGATACAAAGCTAAGGAGGGTAAAAAAATGTTGGAAAAGCTGGAGAAGATCCGCGAGGAAGGATTCAGGCGCATAGCTGAATCAACGGATCCGGCCATGCTTGAGGCTGTCCGCAAGGAGCTTACAGGTAAAAAGAGCTCACTGCAGGAAGTTCTTAAAAGTCTTGGCGGTCTGGATCCTGATATGCGTAAGACCGTCGGAATGAAGGCGAATGAAGTAAAGAACCAGTTTGCAGAGAAAATCCAGATCCGTCAGGAAGAGCTGATAGCAGGAGCATCAGCGGCAGAAGGAGAAATAGACCTGACACTTCCGGGAACAGAGATCAGCGGAGGGGCGCTTCATCCTATAACCCAGATGTGTTACGACCTTAATGACGCCTTTAGATCACTTGGCTTTGAAATATACAGTGAAGACGATATCTCGAGTGAGAAATACGCTTTTGATAATCTTAACTTTGCTGCCGATCATCCGGCAAGAGCTTCAATGGATACTTATTGGCTCGAAGGTACTGAAGACAAAAGGGGCAGCGACAGGCTCTGTCTCCGTCCGCATCTGACAGGCGGATCCGTAAGATATCTTCTTGAGCACGGTGCACCTGCAAGATTCGTGTATCCTGGAAGAGTTTACAGAAACGAGACTACAGATGCCCGTCACGAGAGAGCATTTTTCCAGTATGAAGCCCTCATCGTTGACAAGGACATTTCGTTCAGCTCAGGCCGTGTAATGATTGAAGCCATCCTCGAGAAGGTTTTCGGACGCAAGGTAAACGTAAGGATGAGAGAGGGATTCTTCCCGTTTACAGAGCCTGGCTATGAAATAGACATGGAATGCCTGCTCTGCGGAGGAAAGGGCTGCAAGGCCTGCAACCATGCTGGCTGGATTGAAGTAATGCCGGGCGGAGTAATTCATCCGAACGTGCTCAGAGCAGCAAATCTCGATCCTGACGTATGGACCGGTTTCTATACAAACATCGGTCTCGACAGAATGGTAATGATGCGCTACGGAGTAGACGACGTAAGGCTTTTCCACAGCGCTGATTTGAGATTCCTCAAGCAGTTCAAGTAAAAGAAGGAGGTAAGCTATGAACATTTCGATGAAATTCATCAGCAGATATGTCGATCTGCCGGCAGATCTCACTTATGATCAGATAGCATATGACCTCACAATGAGAACTGTGGAGGTCGAAGACGTAATCGATACTGCAGCTAAGTTCCATGACATAGTTGTAGGAGAAATCAAGGAAGTTAAAGCACATCCGAATGCTGACGCTCTTAAAGTCTGCATTGTTGATGTCGGAGAAGATGAACTCAAGCAGATCGTATGCGGAGGAAGCAATCTTACAGCCGGACACAAGGTCTGCGTAGCAAAGCCGGGTTCAGAAGTCGTATGGCACGGTGAAGGAGAACCGGTAAAGCTCAAAGAGACTAAGCTGAGAGGCGTGTCTTCATACGGAATGATCTGCGGCTCCACAGAAGTCTACCTTGCTGATATTTATCCGCCAAAGGACGAGAGAGAAATCGTAGACTTCACGGAGCTTGGAGTTGAATGCGAGGTCGGACAGTGTGTTGCAGCAGCAGCCGGACTCGACGATGTGATCCTTGAGGTAGATAACAAATCGCTTTCCAACAGACCTGATCTCTGGGGACACTATGGAGTAGCCAGAGAACTGGCCGCCATCTACAAGGTGCCTTTCAATGAACTCAGCAGCGAGCTCCCTGAAGGCCTCCCTAAGTATCCGGTCGAGATCCGTGAGCCTGAAAGATGCAACAGGTTTACTGCAACAAAGATCGATAATGTATATGTAAAGGAATCACCTGCGTGGATGAAGACTCTCATTACCAATGCCGGAATGAGACCGATCAATGCGCTGGTTGACATCACGAATTTCGTACTGCTCGCAGTGGGAGCTCCACAGCATGCATATGACAGCACTCATGTCGAAGGCGAAGAGATCGTAGTCAGACTTGCAGAAGACGGCGAGAAGCTTCTTCTCCTTGATGAAAAGGACCTTGAGCTTACGCATGACCATCTTGTAATCTGCGATGCAAAGAAGCCTTTGAACCTGGCGGGCATAAAGGGCGGCAAGGATGATTCTGTGCTTGATACGACGAATTCCGTCATTCTTGAATGTGCTGTATTCACAGCACCTGGAATCAGACGCACCACTGCTTACTTTAATGAAAAAACGGATTCCGCGCTCAGATATGAAAAGGGCATAGACACACAGAGAGCAGACCTCGGTGTAGCAATGGCACTCTCGCTGTTTAAGGAAATCTATCCTGACTGCGTCTTCTCGGCATTTACTGACAATTATCCTGTTAAGACTGAGAAAGCTGTCATAGATATCACTCAGGACTTCCTTGACAGAAGACTGGGAGAGGTAATTGAAAGATCTGAGATAGAAGATATCCTTAACAGACTCGGATATGAAGTTGAATTCGAAGACGGAACATATCACTGCAAAGCTCCTACATGGAGATCTACGGGTGATGTATCCATTCATGATGACATACTCGGCGACATAGCAAGACTTATAGGATATGAGTACTTCAGGAAACAGCCGCTGCCTGTCAAGTTTGATGAAGCAATTCATCAGGTAGATATGGATCTTGCGAGAAGACTCAGGGAATATCTCGCATTCAGATGCGGCATGAACGAGATCTTCACATACCCATGGATAGATGAGAAGTACATCCGCGCAGCAGGAATCGATCTTGAAAACTCAGTCAGACTTGCAACACCTCCTGCTCCGGAACTCGGATTCCTCAGATCATCACTGATCCCGGGAATGCTCGAGACTATAGAGAAGAACCACAGATATTTCGATGAATTCGCTGTATTTGAGGCAGCTCAGGCATTCGAAAAGGGTGAATACAGCCCTTCAAGCGCTGACGAAGTTCTGCCGGTGCACAAAAACCTGCTGAGTGGAGCGTTTGCTGGCAAAGATGCAAGGACTCTTTTCTTCAGGGCAAAGGGTGTTATTGAGAGCATGCCGGGATACTGCCACTTCGGACCTTTCACTTTCAAGCAGAAAAACAAGCCGTCATGGGCTGATGAAAAAGTATGGCTTAATATAGTCGAAGATGGCAGGATAGTCGGTTCCATAGGCCTTATCTCTGTGCAGGCTCTGACGGAATCCGGCATAAAGCTTATCAGCGCTGCTGCATTCGAAATTGATACTGCAATGCTTGATCCATATCCTTCAAGGACGAATGAATTCAGGCATCTGCCGCAGTATCCGCTTGTAGAGCAGGATCTTTCACTCCTTGTTGATGAATCTATGACATGGGGCGAAATAAGCGAAGCAATCAAGTATATGGTAAAGGATCTGAAATTCGTTGAGGAATATCGCGGAAAACAGATTCCTGCAGGCAAGAAGTCGATCATGCTGAGTCTTAAAATCGGAAATGATGACTCAACAATGACTTCGAAGCAGATAGAGAAGAAAATGAACGGAATTATAAAGGTGCTCGGCAAAAAATGCGGTGCACAGCTCCGTTAGGGAATGGCAAAATACGAACATACAGTTACAACTGAAGAATCAGGGATGACCATCAACCAGATCCTCAGGCAGAATTATAAATTCTCTGCCAGGTTCAGGACTAAGATGAAATATCAGTCTCTGGTTGACCTGAACGGAACACCGACTCCGGGCTATATAAAGCCCGGGGCCGGTGATATCATTGGCGTTAGGCTTCCTGATGAAACCAGTGATTTTGAACCGGAGGACATCCCTCTCGATATCATTTATGAGGATGACGATCTGATTCTTGTGAACAAGCAGCCGGGGGTCATAGTGCATCCTACGAAAGGCCATCCGCAGCATACCATTGCCAACGGTGTTATGAAGTACATGATCGACAGCGGGCAGTCATTCAAAGTCAGGTTTGCCAACCGCATCGACATGGATACTTCCGGAATCATAATCGTTGCAAAAAATGCAAATGCACAGAACGAACTGTCGTCACAGATGAGACGCAATACGGTCGTCAAAAAGTATTATGCACTCGTAGAGGGCAATGTCGAAGAAGACCATTTTAACATTGATCTTCCTGTAGGAAGGCCCGATCAGGTCTCGATCCGCCGCGAGGTAATGTACGAAGGCGGTAAGAATGCCCTGAGCGAAGTAAATGTGCTTGAACGCTTTGATTCCAAAGAGTACGGTGCATATACCCTGGTTGAGGTGATACTCCACACCGGACGTACTCACCAGATACGCGTGCATCTTTCACATATTGGTAACATCATCACCGGAGACATCCTCTATGGCGGAAGTACCCGGCTGATACAGCGGCAGGCGCTGCATGCCTACTACATAGAATTCGATCATCCCATGACAAAAGAGAGGGTGAGTTTCAGGACCGGTCTTCCCGGCGACATCAGAAATGCTATAGACAAACTGAAAAACAGCGCTGAATAAGCGCTGTTTTGATTCATTGTACTATCAGTATATGTTTTAAAGAAGCTTGCTCGAAAGCAGACTCCAGTGATCGTATGTCTTGGTACGGATTAAACTGATAGATTTATCCGAACGTGTGATGTTGATTTTCAGAACGCCGCCGAATTCGTGTGTGCGGCCGTCAAAAGAAACTAGTACGGTGCCTCCTTCACATCTGCCGGTACCCGCAATTGAGATGACCTCACTTGACGGAAGAATGAGGCTGGACTTGAAGCATCTGTACGCGTTTGTGCTCATCGGCGCGATAGGGGTGAGCTGCAGTACGTCGAGATCAGGCGATATCAGCGATCCACCCAGGGAATAGTTGTATGCAGTGGAGCCTACAGGTGTTGAGATAATGATGCCATCACCGGAAAAGTCCTGTATCTTGGTGTTGTCGATAGATATTTCATAATGCGAGGCGTGAGAATATGGACCTCTGATAACTATCTCATTCAGTCCTGTACGAAGGAACTCACCTCTGCGTGTAATAATTTTTGCCTGAACGGGACTGATGTGCTGAAGCTGGTATTCTCCCTTTGAAATATATTCCATAGTTTCTTTGAGATCAGTAGGGAGGGCTTCCTGGAAGAAGCCGAGGTGGCCGGTATTTATACCGATAATAGGCACCTTCGGAAATCCGCATTTATGTACGAAACTGAGGAATGTTCCGTCGCCTCCGATGCAGGCGAGAAGGTCTTCTTCGCCTGTAAACTCATCGACTACCTCATAGCCGAATTCCTTAACCAGGGGGATGAACTCATTGTAAGCCAATCTTGATCTGTCCTTCTGATTACAGAACACGTATATCTTCATTTTGCACTCTCCATATGCTATAATAGTCTGTCAGAATGTAGAATTTGAGCAATATTGCTCTGTCAATGTAATTATTATAACACTAGAATCAACGTATTTGAATTATAAATGGACAAGGTCAGATTTTACCGCATACTTGATATAGATTCTGCTGATGAGTTTCAGTATTTTGAAAACCTTTCTGCTCTTCTTGAAGAAGACGAGTTCATAGAGGAAAACCTGATAAAGGATCTCATTCGCAATGTGGATAAGGAAAAGCTCGCAGAACACATGAATTCTTATTTTGATGGATTCCTGGATCACCTTCCTGACAATGAGACGGATCTTTATGTAATGGTAGAGTCCATGGGCAGGGTTTTTGACGGTCTTATCATGGATGACATGAGCGATGCCGACGTTGATGCGCTTGCCTCCGAGATATCGAAGTTCCGTAAATGGTATGTGCATGATCTAAATGCTTTTAATAAACTTACCGGCGAAGAAGAGAGTGTCAGGGACGCAAGATTTGGCCTTGCAGCTGCAAAGCTGCTCGGAGAAGATGCGGATTACGATTTCAGGCTGGCTCTTGATTATGATATAGACGGATTCGATGTGAGGATAGCTGACATGCTCGGCGCTTCCTATATGGCAGAAAACGATACAAAAGATGAATAACAGAGAGGCGATCGAAAAAAGAGAATATGAATTTCTTTCGCCGCTCGCGTGCAAGGCTGCAGAGTCAAAGGGAAGACGTTTTGATGAGGAGCAGTGCGAATACAGAACGGACTTTCAGAGGGACAGGGACCGTATAGTTCACTCAAAGGCATTCAGAAGACTCATCCATAAGACACAGGTCTTTCTCGCACCGGAAGGCGATCACTACAGAACACGCCTGACTCATACCCTGGAGGTATCCCAGATAGCGCGCACGGTCGCAAGGATACTTGCCTACAATGAAGATCTTACAGAAGCCATCGCGCTTGGGCACGATCTTGGGCATACTCCATTCGGTCATGTGGGTGAAAAGGTCTTGAACAAGATCCATCCAGGCGGATTCATTCACAATGAGCAGAGCCTCAGAACGGTCGACCTCATAGAAGATACCTCCAGAAGAAGAGGACTCAACCTTACATATGAAGTGAGAGACGGCATTCTCAATCACCGCGGAAGCGTAATGCCGATGACGCTTGAAGGACAGATCGTTAAGATATGCGACCGCATAGCATATGTCAATCATGACATTGACGATGCCATCAGAAGTGGAGTAATCACATTTGAGCAGCTTCCGGAGCGTGAGATTGAGATACTCGGAAGCACTCATTCCGACCGCATAAACAATCTGATAATCGACCTTTGCAAAAACAGCGAAGGCAAGGCCGTGATAGCTCTTTCACCTGAGTTCGCCGACTCGCTTGGAAGGCTGAGAGCATTCATGTTCAGAAACGTTTATAACTCCAGCGAAGTCAGGGGAGTGTCCGATCTCGACAAGGTTGAGCGCATAATCAGCTCACTTTACAAATACTACATCGATCATTCCGATGAGATACCGGGTATTTATAAGCAGATAGAAAAAGAAGAGGGTACGGAAGTCGCTGTCAAAGATCTCATTTCAGGAATGACAGACAGATACGCTCTCAATCTCTACGAAAAACTATTTGTTCCGCAGGGCTGGAGGCAATTGTGATCCATGGCTTACGACAACTTTACAGATGAACTCAAGGCTCAGCTTAATATAGTTGATGTTATAGGCCGTGAAGTGACGCTTAAAAGATCGGGATCCAACTACATGGGGCTTTGCCCGTTTCATGGAGAAAAGACGCCTTCATTCAGCGTAAATGAGGCCAAGCAGTTTTACCACTGCTTTGGCTGCGGCAAGTCGGGAGATGTTATCGGATTTGTTCAGGAGTATTACAAGCTTCCTTTCATTGAAGCTGTTGAGAAGCTCGCAAGGGAGAACGGTATCAGACTGCCGGAGCGAAGAAGCAGCGGTCCGAAAATCGATTACGACAAGTATCATGGTATCAATGCGAAAGCCGCCAGATTCTTCTATAATTCGCTCGGAACAAGAGGAAATAAAGGTCTGGCATATCTGAAGAAGCGCGGACTCAGCAAGGAGACGATAACTTCGTTCGGACTGGGATATGCCCCTGCCTCAGGCCATGCTCTTGTTGATCACCTCAGGAGCGAGGGCGTTTCCGATGATGACATGCTTAAGCTCGGTCTGGCCAATAAAGGCAATGATGGCATTTACGACAAGTTCCGTGACAGGGTGATTTTTCCTATCATCAACACACAGGATAAAGTCATAGGTTTTGGGGGTCGCGCAATAGGAGATTATAAACCGAAATATCTCAACTCTCCTGAAAGCGAGATTTTCCTGAAGAAGAATAACCTTTTCGGCCTCAATCTCACAAAGAAGGAGATAGACAGGGAGCAGCGTGCAATAATAGTCGAAGGATACATGGACATGATCTCCCTGTATCAGAATGGAGTGCGGAACGTGGCAGCATCGCTCGGGACAGCACTTACGCTAAATCAGGCCAGACTCCTTTGCAGGTATTCCAAAAACATCGTTCTTTCTTATGACTCTGACTCCGCAGGCATAAATGCTGCACTGAGAGGAATAGATGTCATAAATGCCGCAGGCGGCAAGCCAAGGGTGATGAACGTCACTGACGGCAAGGATCCCGATGATTTTGTCAAAGCCCACGGAAAGGAAGCTTTTCTGAAGCTCGCAGATAACGCGGTACCTGCGACGGATTATAAACTGAGGCTTGCAAGACGGGGATACGATCTCAGAAACGACAGGGACGTATTAGACTATATAGACAGAGTAGTACCTATACTCAGGGACCTTGGTCCTGTGGAGCAGGATATATATGTACGCAAGCTCTCATCGGAGTTCGGTATATCCGAAAGCGCCATACACATGGCTGTGAGAGCAAGTGGCGATAATAATAAATTGGTCAACAATGTGGTAAGCAATGCCGGCAGAGAAAGGGCTGTAAGAGATACGGTCAGAAAATCCCAGAACAGAGGTTATTATGACCGTTTCGAGATGGCATTCGTCATACTGGCTATGCAAGATCCAAGATATATCAAGCGTTTCCGTGAAGACGGCATCGTTTTCGGCAGCGCGCTTGCGAATAAGATATTGCTCGTAGAAGAATCGCTCTGCAATGATTCGCAGACAGCGGTCCGCGGGATAAGTAAGGAAAAGATATTCGAAGCGCTCGATCCGGATGAAGAAGCTGAATTCGCAAAACAGCTTGAATCCATACAAGTGGGACCCGATGATGAGGCCATTTATAAAGAGACAAAGGCAGGGTACCTGGCCGGTAAATACCGGGATGAAAAAGCCGAGGTCACAAACAACATAGCGGTAGCCGAAAAAATGGGCAGGGCCGATGAAATCGAAAGACTCGTGACGAGGCTTATGGAGCTCGATTCACTCATCAGTAAATTAATGGAGGATAGTAATGCCTGAGAACATCAAAAGCAAAATCAAAGATTTTAATGACATCTATGCTGATGACGACAACGATGAACACTTCGAGACAAGCAAGACCGAAGAAGCAGCAAACATTATCGTTGAAGCCGCAAAGATGACCGGCAATGAGATCACTTACAGTGAAATCAACGCCATGCTTGCAGATTCAAACTTTGACAAGGACGCTCTCGAAGATATTTATGATATGGTTGAGAGCAAAAACGTCAGCATAATAGAAACAAGAGAGCCTAATGCCAGCGAACTCGAGGACGATGATGTTGACGATGATGAGATCCTTGAGCTTGAAATGGAAGAAGACGATCTGCTCGATGACGAAGAGGATGAGAAGAAGAGCGGCGTTATCATCAAGTCATCAGGAGAAATCGAAGTAAGCGATTCTGCAAAGAACATCCCTACAGACGACCCTGTCAGGATGTACTTCAAGGAAATCGGAAAGGTTCCTCTGCTCACAGCTGATGAGGAAAGGGATCTGGCTATCAGGATCGAACAGGGTGATGAAGAAGCAAAGAAAAAACTCTGTGAATCCAACCTCAGACTTGTAGTAAGCATCGCTCGCAGATATCTCAACAGAGGACTTTCTTTCCTCGATCTCATTCAGGAGGGAAATCTGGGCCTTATCAAGGCTGTTGAGAAGTTCGACTATACAAAGGGATACAAGTTCTCAACCTATGCGACATGGTGGATAAGACAGGCAATCACAAGATCGATCGCTGATCAGGCCCGCACTATCCGTATCCCGGTGCACATGGTTGAGACTATCAACAAGCTGATAAGGATCTCCAGACAGCTTCTGCAGGAGTACGGACGTGAACCGACCAGCGAAGAAATCGCTAAGGAAATGGGAATCTCTGTAGAAAAAGTCAGAGAGATCAAGAAAATCAGCCAGGACCCTGTATCGCTCGAAACACCGATTGGCGAAGAAGAAGACAGCCACCTCGGAGACTTCATTCCTGATGAGGACATTCCTTCACCTGTGGATGCAGCAGCTTACTCAATGCTTCAGAAGCAGCTCCGCGAGGTGCTTGATACACTCAGCGAGAGAGAAAAGAAAGTTCTTATCCTCAGATTCGGACTTGACGACGGACGTCCTCGTACACTTGAAGAAGTAGGCAGAGAGTTCAACGTAACACGTGAAAGAATACGTCAGATTGAGGCTAAGGCTCTCCGCAAGCTCAAACACCCTAGCCGCAGCAAAAAACTGCGCGATTATCTGGAGTAATGAGACTCAGTAAAAGAATATATGCACTGGCAGACAAAGTAATAGACGGCGACAGTGTTGCCGATATAGGGACGGATCACGGATACGTCCCTATGCTTTTAGTTAAACACGGCAGATCTCCGCATGTAATAATGTCGGATATAAGTGAAGATTCTCTCGCAAAGGCAAGGGAGACTTTTGAAGCCTGCCGCCTTGATGATAAAGTCCTGGAATCTGACTTCCGCGTAGGCGACGGCCTGCAGACTATAGGCCCCGGAGAGGTTGACGAACTTATTATTGCCGGTCTCGGCGGTCATACTATAAAGAACATACTTGCGGATGACGAAGCAAAGAGCAAAAGCTTCAGCAGGCTTATCCTTCAGCCGAGAAAGCATTCCGGCACCCTGAGATATTATCTGTATACTCATGGATGGGACATTGAAAGCGAAAATCTTGCAGAAGAAGGAAAGTTTGCGTGTGAGATAATCACAGCAATACCTGCTGCTTTGGAAAAAAGGGAAAACCCTTATCCGGAAGACGATATCCGCTGGAAATATCCGGAAGATATCGTAAATGCAGACCCGGAGCTGGCTCTTAACAGGATACGCTGGAAGCTGGGCAGCCTTGAAGAACAGGAAGCTAATCTTAACTCGGGGACAGGCCACGGAACCATATTTGAAAAGATCAGAAATGATCATGAATACCTTATAAAACTTGAAGAAAAAGCACTCAACGCGTTGAAAACTTTCTGAACTTGATTATAATAAAGCAGTATTTTGGGCAGACCAGACGATCGCGTGCTTACGCATGAGGAAAGTCCGGGCTCCGCAGGGCAGGGATGACGGATAACGTCCGCCGCAGGTAACTGTAGGGAAAGTGCAACAGAAACATTCCGCCGAAACGGGTAATGCCGTGGTAAGGTTGAAATGGTGAGGTAAGAGCTCACCGG
>JAFWMD010000028.1 GCA_017510725.1 Mogibacterium sp.
TCAGGCTTTGTCGCTCTCATTTCGCCGAGAGTTGTCTATCTGATACCGCCCGGATAACCGGTGTGTCTCTTGTAGATATTGTCGGATTCCTTCTTGCCGCTGACTGCAACCTTCTCAGCATTGATCACGATGACGTAGTCGCCTGTGTCGATGTGCGGTGTGTAAGTCGGCTTTTTCTTTCCTCTCAGGAGCATTGCTGCTTCTACAGCGAGCTTACCGAGAGTCTTTCCCTCTGCATCGATAACGTACCACTTGCGGTCGATATCGGATGGCTTAGCGATGTAAGACTTCATCTTTTTCTTGATTCCTTTCTACCTACTTGGATCTGCCTATGTGCTTCGCGTCCGGTACACGGTACGGCTGCCTGTATGCTTTGCGTCCGTTTGCGGTACAACTGCCTTATTGCAGAGCTTTTTCGGTTCGCCTACTGGGAGAGGCCTGACCGCTTCTGCGGTCGCCATTCTGGTTCGGCATAACTAGTAATGAATTATTAGTGCTTCGGCTGCCGGCAAATATGCCTGCCTCAGCTGGCGGCGCTGCTTTCCAGCGCACACGCTCGATTAGTATAAGGCGTCAAAGCCTTGAAGTCAAGCTATTTTCTGTGTAAAATCGACGCATGAGTGAAAAAAATAAAGGGAATCTAATACTGCTTCTTACTGCGATACTCTGGGGAACCGGATTCATATCCCAGAAGCTCGGAAACAGGGTAATGCCCCCGATGACATTCAACGCAGTGAGACAGATCATGGCTGCTCTTGTGCTGACTCCTATCGCGATGCGCGGTCTCAGAACGAGCGGTTATCTTTCATTGAAAAACAGCTCTCAGAGCCAGATCGATTATAGAAAGAAAAGACTGCTGAAGGCCGGAGTTCTTTGCGGACTGTTCATGCTGATCGGAACTGCTACACAGCAGATTGGTCTGTTGACTGTAAGCGCGGGCAAGTCGGGATTCATTTCATCTATATACATAGTGTTCACGCCGCTCTTCAGCGTCATTATAGGCAGCAGGGTGAAAAGACGCACGGTGCTGTGCATCGCTCTCGCAATGTTCGGCTTTGCGGTCATGAGTCTCAAAGGCGGTCTTGGAGGAGCTACTCCGGGCGACTGGCTGACCCTTGTAAGTGCCGCCGGGTTTGCAGCTCAGATAGTCGCCGTGAACTGTTTCGTAGACAGGGACAACGCAATACTCATATCGCAGGCGCAGTTTTTCTTTTGCGGAATGGCCGGTCTGGTGATCGCCGTCATAGCTGAAGGACCGACTCTTGCCGCTGTATTTGCGGGAGTGCCTGTACTGCTTTATCAGACATTCGTGCCGACTGCCGGCGGTTATACTCTGCAGATAATCGGGCAGAAATATACTGATTCTTCTACAGCGGCACTCATCATGAGCCTTGAAGCCGTATTTGCAATGATTTTCGGAGCGATCTTCCTGCATGAGATCATGAGTGCCAGAGAGATAGCGGGAGCTGCGATCATATTCGGAGCAACGATCCTTGGACAGAAAGAGTGACCAGCATAAGGACAGCAATCAAAAATATCGCAATGTAAAAGGCAGCCTCACATATACGAGGCTGCCTTTTTATACCTGATCAGATGCTGTGGTTTTCTTTCTGTTGTTTTTTGAAACCATAACCTCCATAGGTAATCAGTCCGTCATCCAGAAGGTCGGTGATTATCTCCTGAGCCAGCACCTGATAATTGTAGGAGTGACTGTAGGATTCCGCTCTTTCCTGCACGGCCTTCATGATGCGGTCTGCGTCATCGACTTTGAATCTGTACAGATTGTTTCCCTTATAGCCAACGGAACCTTCTCCGTTTGGCGGGTAATCATATTGCACGGTGAGGATCTGTGCAAGGTTGTTCCTGATTTCCTCTATATTGTCGTTTATATGGTTTTTATTATTGTCGTTCATATCGCTGCCTCCCGCATTCTATTTGCCTTTGTAGCGAAGCACTTCCTCGCCGTCCTTGATGATCATGTCCATGTTGTCGACGTTGATATCGTAAATGCTCTTCAGCGGGTCTCCGTTTATGACCAGCATATCGGCATTTTTGCCTCTTGTGATGGAACCGGTGATATGATAGCAGCCGAGAGCTCTGGCTCCGTTGGCTGTTCCTGCAATGATAGCATCCATTTCACTCATTCCGCAGGAGTCTACGAATCTGTGTATTTCGCCGATGGCAGTAACGCCGTAAGGTGTTGAATCGGAGTTGAAACTGTCAGAACCCACTGTTATGATAACGCCCATCTTGTATGCTTTATTGACGTTGTCGTAGAGCCTTGCGAGTTCCTTTTCTATGAGCGTCCTGCCTTCGTACTTGTCGTGTACACCCGGGATGTACTGAGGCGGATAAGTGGAAAGCCAGGCAGGCAGGAAGTTGATGGTAGGGCAGAAATAGATACCCTTTTTGTACATCTTTTCCATGTCTGACTCGTTGATCTCAAATCCATGGATGATGAAATCTGCGCCTGCGTCTACTGAAGGCGTTGTTGCGCCATATGTGTGTGACCAGACAGGGATTCCTCTCATTGCCGATTCTTCGACAACTGCTCTGATCTCCTCGTATGTATAGTGATGGTCGCGGGAAGTATCCCACCTGTAGATTCCTCCGCCTGTAGCCCAGATCTTGATTGCATCAGGACATTCTCTGAGTCTGCGTCTTACTGCCTTACGCAGTTCCCACGGACCGTCCACGGCCTCTGCCCAGGGATGGCCTGCGTTAACTTCTTCGATGGAGCAGTTGTGCGAATCTCCGTGCGAAGCCGTTGCGCAGAATCCTCTGCCGGTGGCTATGACTCTCGGTCCCTGCATTTGTCCTGTATTGGTCATATCCCTGATAGGAATGCCGAATCTTGAGATCTCTCCTACTGTAGTAAGTCCGTTCTCAAGACACTCATGCGCCTGCTGCACTGCCATTACCTGCTTCTGAAGCAGAGGCTCTCTTACCCAGTCGGAATCGTTATCGTTCAGATTCCCGCTGAAGTGAAGATGTGAGTCTATAAGACCCGGCATGATAGTTTTTCCGGTTACATCTATCACCTCGTAGCCTTCAAGACTTGGTGCCATGTCGTAATTCCGCTCCCCGGCGTATATGATGCCGCCGTGGTCGATCATTACAAGCGAATCCTGTATTGCTGCCTTATGCCTTCCGGTTATAAGCTGTCCGCCTACGAATGCAGCTTTAAGATAATGCCTTTTTCTCATTGCGTATCTCCATATTCTGAAAGTAGTGAATAACAAACCGCCGAATGCCAGTCCGCAAATAACTGTAACAAAATTATAGCATGAAGAAATTTGTTTTTGCACGTCCGGTATGATCTTGTGTGATATTGTGATTTGTATCATTTGCGCAGTGATGTATAATACGTATGGAATTATTTTTCTGCGAAAGGAGTTCAATAAATGAAATACGAAATAAAAAATCAGCCATTCACAGTACTGACACTGCACATGGAGCAGGGCGAAGGCATCAAGTGCCAGAGCGGTGCGATGGCATGGATGACTCCGGGTATCCAGATGGAGACAAAGACAGGCGGCCTCGGCGGAATGTTCAAAAAGGCAATCGTAGGGGAATCTCTTGCACTTAACCATTACACTGCAATACAGGCAGGTGAGCTCACACTTGCAAAGCACTGCCCTGGAGACATCATGGTATTCAACATAGCTCAGACACCTATCATTGCTCAGAAGACATCGTTCCTGGCTGCGACAGAAGGTGTCAACATGGATATCTATCTTCAGAGAAGAGCTGCTACCGGCTTCTTCGGAGGAGAAGGTTTCCTCATGCAGAAGTACTCCGGTAACGGCTATGCATGGCTCGAGATAGACGGGTCTGTACAGGAAAGAGTGCTTGCTGCAGGAGAACAGCTCATCGTTGACAGCGGATACGTGGCAGCAATGGAAGCTACATGCAGCATGGAAATTCAGACTGTAAAGGGCTTCACCAATGTTGTGCTCGGAGGCGAAGGCCTGTTTAATACAGTAGTGACCGGACCGGGAAGAGTGTGGCTTCAGACCATGCCTATCAATGCTCTGGCAATGAACCTGTATGCATATATGCCGCATCCAAGCAACTAAAATAATGATCATTCAGATCAGACTGAATCGTGCCGGCATAAGCCGGCACAATTATTGAACGGAGAACAGAATTGGAAGAATACATATCGAACAGCTACATGGATTTCGAAGACAGGCTCACTGCTTTGGGTGAAAGTGAAATGGCGATGTTTCGCTTCCTTCTTGATAAGCCTGCAGGGGTGATCCTGACAGTCGGGACAGACAAAATACTTGCGCAGCTTCTCGAGAGAGAAGGGCTGGTGCTCTGCGAACCGGGTGATAAAGTGATCATTCCGGAAGAAGTCCGCACGGCTTATGAAGAGGTCCGTTCGGATGAGCTTATTCTGAAATGGCGCAAGCGTAACTGGATGTACAAGTGCATCGAGGCTGGTAAATATCTTTACGGCGTCATGACATATGACGCACTCAAGGACCTGTTTGCGCTCAGATATCCGGCCGCAGGAATCGTGGAAATCATGGAGCTCTTCGATTCTACGCCACTGTACAATCAGTGGTTCACCGAAAGAGACGGCAAGCTTGTGCTGAACGGCTTTGAAAAGGACGATTACTACAAATACCTCGAACAGCAGATTCAGGGGGATCTTCCTTTCTATGTACCGACCGTGGCGGAAGTTGAGGAACTTTACGAGCAGGGCAGTCTCATAAGCCGCGAATCACACCAGAAGATGAAGGCGTTTATCGAGGAGACGTTCGGCTGCGATCCGGGCACCGCAGCACTAAAGGTGCATGATCTCTATGAGACCGTAAACAACCACATGCGGGTCAATGACGCAGTAGAAGCATTTATAAATGGCGGAACCGCTCATGATGAAGAACCGGCTGAACGTTTTGAGTTTGAGTCTGATGAGGAACGCTTCAGATTCACTGAGCTCTATATCGAGATGAGCAGGGATTGCCGCATCAGGGACAACCGCGGTCACGATTATTATGAAATGGTGGCCATAATGTCGAAAAGGGACCGTAATTCCGGTGGAACTTCCGCAAAGAACAGTACTCAGGTACGGAGGGTAAAGATCGGCAGAAACGATCCGTGCCCGTGCGGAAGCGGTAAAAAGTATAAAAACTGCTGCGGCCGCAGCTAGAAGCTTAAATTGCAAAAATGCCGGTTCGGGTGATAATTCCCGGGCCGGCTTTTTTGTTTGTCGCATGGCGGGCGACCATGCAGCTTTCCTTTTTTACTAATATGTAATTGCAAACAGGACGAATAGGCAATGGTAAAGGAGGAAACAAAATGAGCAATAAGAATGAAAAAGTAGAAGTCGTTTTCATCATGGACAGGAGCGGATCCATGGGAGGACTTGAGGCAGACACGATCGGAGGGTTCAATGCGATGCTTGCGAAGCAGAAGGCAGAGTCCGACAACATAATATGGTCGACAGTACTTTTCGATCACATATCAGAGGTCATTCACGACAGGGTACCGGTAGAGAAGGTTAAGGAGCTTGACGGTGACACATATTACGTAAGAGGCAGCACGGCACTGCTCGATGCTGTAGGCGGGGCAATCCATCATATCGGTAATGTTCACAAGTATGCAAGAGATGAGGACAGACCGTCGAAGACGCTCTTTGTTATCACGACTGACGGAATGGAGAACTCCAGTGTCATATTCGACTACAGGCGTGTCAGGCGCATGATAGAGAAACAGCAGAAGAAGTACGGGTGGGAGTTCATTTTCCTCGGTGCCAACATGGACGCAGTAAGTGTGGCGGGCAGGATAGGCATCGCGCCGGAGAGAGCTGCAAGATTCCATAATGATGAGATGGGTATTGCGAAGAACTTCGCGGTAGTGTCGGAGTCAATGACAAAGATGTCAAGGGGATACACTCTTGCGATGGACGAGCTTGACGAGATACGTGCGGATTACGCATGCAGATCGAAATAAGGTTCTGACAAAATGGATATAGTGTATAATATAGGCAGCGTACCGCAGTGGTGCGCTGCTGCGATTATGAGGAAATAAAAATGGCACTGCAGATAATACGCAACAACATAATAAATGTAGAGGCCGATGCAATAGTCAATACGGCAAATCCTGCGGTAGGTGTAGGCCGGGGAGTCGACAGTTCTGTCTATCGTGCAGCAGGATGGGAAAAACTGCTGGAGGCCAGGAAGAAAATCGGTGAAATGTCTCCCGGAGAGGCAGCGTGGACTCCTGCTTTTGACCTGCATGCAAAATACATAATCCACACTGTAGGACCAGCCTGGCGCGGCGGCGGTTATGGAGAGAGGGAAACTGTGGCTAAGTGTTACAGCAGATCGCTGGAACTGGCTGCAGAGCTCGGCTGTGAATCTATAGCATTTCCTCTTATCGCTACCGGAACGTATGGTTTCCCGAAGGATGATGCGCTCCGCATTGCCATGGCAGAGATCAGCAGCTTCCTTCTTGAAAACGAGATGGAAGTACTGCTGGTGGTTTACGACAGGGAGTCATTTGAGGTATCGGGTAAGCTCTTTGCTGACATTAAATCTTACATCGGCGACAATGAAGCGATGTACGAACTGTCATACCGTTCATACATGCCGATAAAGACGTACGGCAGGAATCTGCAGGAATCATCCGCAGAACGTATCCCGGAACTGAATGCGTCGGAAGGATCAGCCCGCCGTAGTTTTCTGGACAGAATTCTGAACAGGGGGCGGGTCGAAACAGAAGAGGCGCGAAGTGCTTTTCCGGAGATTCAGGAAGCAGATGCCGAGGAAGAGAGCGTGGACTACGACCTCTTTTCTGACGAAGACACGCTGGATTTTCCCGGGTCCTTGTCCATGCCATCATATGCTCCTGCATTTCCAACACAGGAGATCTCGCTTGATGAGCGGCTGAAGCATCTGGACAAAACTTTCCAGGAATACCTTTTCATGCTCATAGACCGCAGGGGGCTGACCGATCCTGAAGTATATAAAAAGGCGAATATCGACAGAAAGCACTTCTCCAAGATAAGGAGCAATGTAGACTATTCACCAAGCAAAAAAACGGCTCTCGCGCTGGCCATTGCGCTGGAGCTCAGTCTCGATGAGACAAAAGACCTGCTCGCACGCGCTGGCCTGGCACTCTCGCCGAGCATGATGTCTGACAGGATAATTGAATACTGCATTGAGACATCAAATTATGATATATATGAAATCAACTGTATCTTATTCAAATATGATCAGCCGACACTCGGTGCTTAGCGAAAGGAGAAGGCTATGGAGATCCTGAATGTTACTTACAAATGTAAAGAAGGTATGAGGGAGAAGTTCCTGGAGACGATAAAGTCTGAGGGCCTCGATGCTGCCAGCCGTGCAGAAGCGGGCAACATAAAGTATGATTTCTACTTTGCCGATGCCGATCCGGATGAGTTGTTCCTGTTTGAAAAGTGGCGTGATGAAGAAGCGGTCAAAAGCCATAACGCAGAGGCTCATTTCAGGCGCTTTGGAGAATTAAAGGCGGAGTTTGTGCTTGAGACAGTACTCGAGCGTTATTCAAAATAAAGTGTAATAAAGAAGGTAACAGTGCGCAGATCAATAAAAGTTGCAGCAGCAATAATAATCGATGGAGGGAGCTTTTTTGCGACCCAGCGTGGTTATGGAAACTGGAAAGACTGGTGGGAATTCCCCGGTGGTAAGGTAGAAGCCGGCGAGACTCCGGAAGAAGCTCTCGTAAGAGAAATAAAAGAGGAACTCGATACGATCGTTTCAGTCGACGAGTTTCTTACGACCGTGGAGTATGATTATCCGGAGTTCCATATTTCCATGGATTGTTTCATTTGCAGCGTTATCAGCGGTGAGCTGACGCTTATTGAGCATGAGTCAGCGAGGTGGCTTCCGCTCAGCGATCCATGGCAGGTCAGATGGCTGCCTTCGGACATAGAAGTTATAAAAGAGCTCTCGAAGAGAGCATAGGCAATAATGATTATCCTGATACGGACAGGAGGGTAAAACATGGCTGAGATAAAAGACAATGAAATGAAGCATGCTCTCAGGAAAGCCGAGAAAAAGGGAAGGCGCAAAGGCTGGTTCGCAAGGATACGCACATTTTTCGTGGGTATTATTGTCGGCATGCTCATTCTTACATGCTTCACGGCATACATGCACGGCCTTGCTGTGAAGGATGCCTTTAAGGCTCTTTTCACTACCGAGACTGCGGTTGAGAACCGTGACCTGACGCTGATCAATCACAGGATCTTCGGCTACAAGGCTGCGGATTTTGCTGAAGCTGTGCTCGGTGACGAGGAGCAGCTCAAAAAACTCGAAGTATACTCGAGAGATGTTTCGGATGTTGCAACGCTCACGCAGACAGGACTGTTCAAAATAAAGGCGTTCTCGAAGTACCAGCTTATCACTTATAACGGCAAGGCTGTTTATACAGTTGATCTGAGCGGACTTACTGCCGGCGATATAACGCTCGATGAAGAAACAAAGACTGTGACAATGAAAGTACCGGCACCGGCACTCGAACCTATCAACATTCCGAGCGAGAACATACAGTTCGGAGAAGTTGAAAAGGAAGCCTTTGCGTTCGGAAACATAAAGCTGACTCCTGAACAGCAGGCAGAAGTGGAGACACAGGCCAAAGAACGCATACTCAAGAGACTCGAGGAAGAAAACGTGATCGAAGATGCAAGAGCTGCAGCTGAGCACTCCATCTGGGAGATCTTCCAGCCTATGATCTCGAATCTGTCATCGAAGTACAAACTGAAGGTGGAATTCAAGTAGGATCCCGCAGACCGGAAGGGGTATTGATATGAAGAAATGCTACGCTATATGCGACTTTCTGTCCGAAGCAAACAAACGACAGATGCGTTCTGTCGCTGAGGAATGCGGTTTTGATATGGGCTTCTTTGACAGCGCTGAGGAGGCATCCGGAAAAATCAGTGATGCGGAAGTGGTCTATTGTGATGAAGGCGAACTCCTCAAAGAGATGCCGCATCTGAAATGGTGCCACTCGGTTTCTGCAGGTGTTGGTCACTTCCTGAAAAGCGGAGCCTTTTGCGACGGAGATGTATTGCTGACTAACAGTTCAGGTGCATATGGACTTGCGATATCTGAGCACATTATAATGGTGACGCTCCTGCTGATGAGACGCATGCCGGAATACTTCAGAGTCGTCGCTGAAAGAGGCTGGACAAGAGACCTTGAAATCCGGTCGATAAAGGGAAGCGTAATAGCGATTGCCGGTACGGGTAATCTCGGCCGGAACGCAGCGAAGCGGTTCAAGGCGCTCGGAGCAAAGAGCGTGATAGGCTTCAGCCGCAGCGGAAGCAAGCGGGAACCCTTTGATGAGGTGTTCCGTATCGAAGATTTTGACAGCGTTGTCAGCGGTTTCAGCGAAGACGAACAGATAGATGTACTGGTGCTCTGCGTGCCGGGTACACCGGACACAGAAGGACTGTTAAGCGCTGAACGCATTGCGCTACTGCCGGAGAAAACCTTTGTCATAAATGTAGGGCGCGGTACGGTCGTCGATCAGGATGCTCTTATTGAGGCTCTCAATGAAGGACGCATAGCCGGAGCAGCTCTTGATGTCATGTATCCTGAACCGCTGCCGGCAGATCACCCGCTTTGGACAGCAAGGAACTGCATTATCACACCGCATATCTCAGGCGACATGGGACTTCCTGAAACCGTGGACATTACAGTGGGTATATTCTGCGAAAATCTCAGACGATATGCGGAAGGCAGAGAACTGAAGAATATGATCGACATAAACGCGGGATACTGATTCCGCATAAACCATTATAGAAAGGAACTTTGAAAAATGTGGGATCGCAAAGAACTTAAGGCAAAAGGTAAGGCTGCATACAATGCAAACAAGGTAGCGTGCATAATCGCTGCGCTTATCCTTATGATAGCCGGAGGAATAGGCACCGGATCAACAACTTCTCCATCGGTTACGGTCAGAAATCAGCTGAACAACAACGATCAGGTGGTAGAATCATATGATGATTCCGTGAGCGGGGATGACGATCTTACAGTAGAAGTCAATGGACAGGATCTCGATGTCAGTGAGATAAAGCACAACATAGTACCGATGATAGCTTTGTCATCGGCAGTACTTTTCCTGATTCTTATAGCCGTGACAGTGGGGCTGATGGTTCTGGCGCTGGTACTTAACCCTCTGCATGTAGGAGCGAGGAAATTCTTTATCCAGAATGCGTCTAATCCGGAAACGAAGGTCGATGGTCTCAATGTGGGCTTCGGTTTTGGCGGAAACTACAGGGACATCGTATTTGCCATGCTCGGTACCCAGCTGATCAACATGCTGTGGACTCTGCTTCTTGTTGTTCCCGGCATCTATAAGGCATATTGCTGGAGGCTTGTTCCGTTCATAATAGCCGATAATCCGGAGATATCGGGCAAGGAGGCCAGAGCCAGATCTACAGCCATGATGAACGGAAGCAAGTGGGCATCTTTTGTGCTCGACCTTTCTTTCATCGGATGGAAGCTGGTAGGCGCGATCACCTTAGGAATCCTTAATATAGTTTTTACGAACCCGTATGAAGCTGCGACTGAAGCCGAACTCTATCTGGCTCTCAAAGACCGGGCCGAATAGCAAAACCGAATACTCCTGATGCATAGGAGTATAATAAAAGACAGAATCAGGAGCAGGAAGAGGGGGCGTAGTGAACCACATCAACAATGACATTGATCATATCCTGTTAAGAAGATCCCAGAACACTCTCATAGTAGTGGGAACGGGGATCATACTGTTCAGCGTCTGGACTGTAGTCAAGACGCTGGGCGTGCTTTTTCTGCTTAAAAACGAATCAGTCGCTGTCGTAAAAAAGGCTCTTGATGAAACCGGCATCATACTATCTGATCAGCAGGTTTTCTTTATTGTACTTGTGATCACTCTGGTAATAATGCTGCTGTTTCTGGCAGTCAGAACATTTATTGGATTGTCAGCGATCTCGGAAGGACGAGGCTTCCGCAGGCGCAAGGGATACCTCATCCTTGCGGTTTTAATGATTATCATAAACATAGCAGCGGCCGTAATTAACTTTTTTTCTGCAAGGTCGCAGGAATACCCTGTGGCATTCGGCAACAATCTTTCATTACCCGCACATATCATTGAACTTACGTCAATAATCATGCTGGTAGAATTGGTGTTTTCTGCAATAAGAATAAGAAGAGTGCGGAAAAGGGTCAGTCATAACGCAGCACAGAAAGAGCAGGAATAGTATATGCAGCTGGATTTTCATTATTATGCGACATATTGCGCGGCGTTCATCGCAGGTTACTCTCATGACGAGAGCCTGCAGATCGCTTATAGTGACCAGTTTACTGACTGCTGTTCCAGGACTTTGCTGCAAAAGTTAAACGGCCCGCTCAGTGCAGCAACTACGCAGCTTCAGCTTGAGCTGATGGATGCGCGTACTGATCCGACGGGCCTTCATGATATCACTAGGATATGGGCATCTTTCCACTTCCTTCCGGGAGATCTTAATGCAAAGGCAGAGAAATTCTGCGGCAGAAGATACCTGCATAAATACAGGCTCATCTGCAATACGAACAGCGCACTCCTCAAAGATACAGTAGAGTTGGCGCGGGGCAGAAGTCTGCAGGCTGTGGGCATAGCGATGCATGTGCTTTCCGACACATGGGCGCACCGCTATTTTGCAGGCACACCGACGCTTGTGATCAACAATGTGAATTATTACTTTTACGAACTTGTGCCTGAAGGCGACGACTTCAGGGAGGTTCAGATAAAGTTCAACCACGATCCGCGCAGTATCGACGATCCCGAAAAGAGTGTATATACAAACAGCCTGTATCAGAGCAATGAGAATTCGATAATGAATCTGGGTCACGGCCGGGCCGGACACTTCCCGGACTATGGCTTTGCCCGCTACAAATACCTCCCGGCATGGGGCGGATATAAGGAAATACTGAAGGACAACCCTTCCGATTATTATCATGCGTTCTGTCAGATGGCTTTTGCTCTCAGATGCCTCAGGACCGGCGGGGAGTTTGAGACCGGTGTCTATGACTTCGATGCTGTCAAACCATGGGAGGATGACATCCGGAGTCTGCTCGAGAAGCGTCAGATAGATGCATCGGCAGACTGGAAAGCTCTTGCTGAAAAGATCTCGGGCTGTGAAATTGAAGACTTTGACATGGATAAATATCAGAGCGAGTATACAGATGCTGACGAAGTATCCAGGGACGACACCTTCCTCGGCAGGTTCATCATTGCTGCTCTTGCACAGAAGAGCATGGTGACCAACAGGATCTTCACGTCGGGGAACCCTATCGCCGGAGTCTCCGTAGACTTTAAAAAAAGCGGCTTCAGTGGAATTAGGGATTATCAGAAACTCGCGAAAGAATATGGAAGGAGGCAGATAGATGTCTAGATTCGGAAGAATTCTGCATGCGATAGCTGCCTTGTTCATGATCGCCATAGCTGTTCTTACGTTCTTTCTGGATGCCATACATGGGCTGAAATTAGTCCTGCTGGTCATACAGGCGGGCATGACCCTGAGAGGACTGCAGGCTATCATCTACTACTTTTCCATGGCCAGGCACATGGTAGGCGGAAAGAATGTTCTTTTCAGGGGAATGATATTTCTTGACCTTGGCATTCTTGCGGGCACGATTTTTGAACACCCTGCAGTGTACATTCTTATATACATCTCGCTTCTGCATATTTTCACAGGAGCAGTATCTGCTCTGAGGGCCAATGAATCCAGAAAGATCGGAAGCTCCTGGAAAATGAAAATGGCATATGGCATAACGAACATACTGTTAGCATTAATTGTTTTGACATGCGGTATCGGATTCGGCAGTCTCAGGATCGCAGTCTGGGTTTACAGCATAGGACTCATTTACTCGTCAGTACTGAGTATAATATCGTCATTCAGAAAGACTGAGATAGTCTATATTCAGTAGAGGTAATAATCAGAAAATCATGGCTGATATATTCGATTATCTTAAAAAAAGAGGCTCCATATCTTTTGCGGAAGATCCGTTCAACGAGGTAGACAATCTTGTCCTCGCCATGCTTGCGTATGCGGATTTCGATGGCATAATGGACAACAGTTTCAAAGAAATCGATCTGGAGACGGCAGACAGGTCATACTTTGAAAAACATTCACGCAGCAAGGCAAGGAAAAGTATCTTTCATTTCGTACGGGCGCCTCTGCTCATGGACAGCATGCTGAAGGGAGCGCGTTTCCGTGACACAAAGCTCACCAAATACGTAGACATAGTCAACGATGACAAAGACATGCAGATGTCGGCTGTGACATTCATGCTGAACGACGGAAGTGCGTATGTAGCCTTCAGAGGAACCGACACTACAGTCGTAGGATGGAAGGAAGACTTCAACATGAGCTATCAGTCTGACACAGAAGGGCAGCTGAGCGCAGTGAACTATCTGAATGAGGTCGGTAAAGAGATAAAGGGACCTATACGGGTCGGAGGTCATTCGAAGGGCGGCAATTTCGCCGTTTATGCTGCGGCCTTCTGCGACAGGGAGATCCAGGACCGCATCGTCGCTGTGTATACCAATGACGGGCCGGGTTTCCGCAGTGAGGTGATGGAACGTGAGGCGTATAAACGCATACTCCCAAAAGTAGTGAGCATAGTTCCTGATACAGCGATCGTTGGGGTGCTGCTTACCAGCAATGTGGGGCATATAGTCGTAAAAAGCAAAGAAGCAGGATTAATGCAGCACGACGCCCTGACGTGGATGGTCGAGCAAAACAGATTCAAGCAGACGAAACAGTCTGCGATCGGATCGCTCATCGACAGCTCACAGAAAGAATGGCTCAGCAACATAGACGATGAAACAAGAGAGATGTTCGTAAACACTCTGTTTTCACTATTTGAATCGACCGGCATGGAAACCTTCGACGAGATGGTCGTCACAGACGGATATTTGCAAAAAAGATAATGGCTTCAATAAAGAGCCTGCCTAAGGATAAACAGGAAGAGATGAAGGCTGTTATGAACGGGCTGCTGCAGAGCTTCAGGAATGTGGTCGGAAGACACATCGGAAACAGAAGAAACGGGAACCGCCCTAAAGTGCCGGATTTGTTCTTAAAGTATACACATAATCTTTTTCATCGGCAGCGCAGGGAAAATGAATAAAAGGAAATACCTAAGCATAAACAGACCCGCCTGAATTTATCGATTCAGGCGGGTCTTCCTTTCAATCATATGATCGATGCTTTGGGTGACATAACGAAAGAAAGTTTTTCCTTTGAAATGGAAGACACTTATCGTACAGGGGACGAGTTTGTGGGCGATGCGCCGCAGTTCGATGATATTACTATGCTCGGTATAAAAATGGTGCGCCCGGTTGGGCTCTGAAAACGCTGCAATGGATTGAGGAACGTTATTGCCGTCAGTCTAAAGCGGAATCAAGACCGGGAGCTTTTTTGTAAGCATCTGCAATATAGTTTCTGAAAGCAAGGTAGGCTCCTCTGAGTTTTCTTTTATCCGGATACAGTATAAGAGTTACAAGATCCTGCTTAGGCTCAATAGGAAGTGCAGCTATCTCAGCATCCTCCAGACTCAAGGCTGTACTTTCTGTAGCAAGGATTATGCCTACGCTGTCACGGACCATGTCCTGCATCAGACTGGTCTCGGAAGTGTTCATGAAAGAAACATTGAAAGGAATACCGTTTTCCCGGTACAGCTTTTCCATTTCCACATAGAAATGGGAATCCTTCTCTCCTGTGAGAAGCGGAAATTTCCCAAGGTCTGAAACTGGCATTATATTGGAATTGATACCGGACATCTTTCTGCTAATCACAGCATATAATCTTTCGTCGTCAATTTCTGTACATTCAAAATCCGGTAAATTATCCCGCCTGCATTTTATTATTGCAAAATCAAGATCTCCCTTGCGCAGCATGTCATACGCTGCGTAATTATCAGTGACTTTTATGTTGCCCATTACATTGCTGTTTGCAGCGAAAAAAGACGAGAGTATGCGTCTTAGTGGTGATTTGCCATAGAAAGGATATACTCCTACTCTGAGAACAGGCTTCTCGTCAGAACGTTCCATATCGAACGCCTGGAACAGGTCATCTATAGAGTCGATTATCTTCCTTGCATATTCGCAGAACTTAACGCCATCTGAAGTCAGGGATACGCTGTGAGTATCTCTGTTGAAGAGCTTTACCTGTAATTCTTCTTCCAGCGCATTTATTTGGTGTGATATCGCCGGCTGTGTTACATAGAGAGCCTTGGCAGCTCCGGAGAAACTTTTCTGCCTTGCAACTTCCAGTACGTAATAGACCTGTCTGATCTCCATTCTGCATTTTCCCCTTTGATGAAATAGAGTTAGTTAACTGATACCTATATTATATATGAATTATCAAAAAACAGACCACCGGGTTTTCCATTCCCCGGTGGTTATTAGTTTGATTTATAACCGCATAAAGAGCAGGCATTTCCGTTTCCGGATGGCTGCTTTTAAAGTTAGATTACGGAGAAAACATAGGGAATTACCTGATTCTGCTCATGAAGAGGAGGCTCACATGAACCATTACCTTGAAGAAGCTCTGGCAATGAAAGACGAACTGATTGCCAACAGAAGGCATATGCACAGAAGGCCTGAACTTGGATTCGACCTTCCTGAAACTATCGAATTCGTAGCTACGCAGCTGGAATCTTACGGTTACAGCCCGGTGAAAACCGGCGGAGGTCTTACATGCACTGTGGGAAATGGCAGTCCGGTTATCATGCTGAGAGCTGATATGGACGCGCTGCCTCAGAAGGAGGATACAGGCCTTCCATTCAGCAGTGAGAAGGACGGAATGTGCCATTCGTGCGGACATGACGCACATACTACGATGCTCCTTGGAGCGGCAAAGCTTCTCAAACTGCACGAGAGCGATCTGAAAGGAACTGTCAAATTCATGTTTCAGCCTGCAGAGGAATTGCTCGCCGGATCAAAGAGCATGATCGAAGACGGAATCCTCGAGAATCCGCATGTAGATGCAGCAATGGGCTTTCACATAAACGTTGGCCCTCTCGGACCTTTCGACTATCGCGCGGGGACCATGAATCATGCGGTAGGCAGGATGATGGCTTCAGCAGATGAAATAAACATACATGTCAAAGGAAAATCCGCTCATGGAGCTGCATCTTATATGGGCATCAATGCCGTAGCTATAGCCTCGAACATTGTAACAGCGCTCCAGCAGATGCCGATAATGGAGACTAAGTACAACGATGACATCATCATGTGCGTCGGAAAAATCGAAGGAGGAGCAAGAGCAAATATAGTTCCTGATGAAGCAACCATAACCATGAGCTTCCGCGCTTTCACATCAGAAGCAAGAGAGTACATGCGCAGCAGAGTCCCTGAGCTTGCATCAGGCATTGCCAGCGCCTGGAGAGCAGAAGCAGAGACTGAATTCGTGGTCGGCGTTGCTCCGGTTTACAACAATGAGGAAATGGCAGCAGAGATGCATGAATATGCACTTGATGTCATGGATAAAGTGCAGATCGTTCCTGCTGTTGCCGGTTCGGAGGATTTCGCGAATATCTGCGAATACGTTCCGACATTCTGGGCAAACATAGGATTTGGCGATCCATCTGATGGGTATGAGTATTCGATGCACAATCCTAGGATGAAGATCGATGAGAACGGACTGCCATATGGAGTTGCGGCACACTGCCATCTTGCGACAGAGTGGCTAAGGAATCACAACGCCGAATAATCCAGTTATGAACGGCCTTATCTGGCCGGTTATATAAAAAACCTCCTAAATAATAAATCATAAGAGAGCATGAGAGAAAGGAAAGTATCATGAACGGATTAGTCGCACTTACAATCATCATGGTAGTCTATGCAGCAGGTGATATGGTTGCTACCAGGACCAAGGCCATCATATCTATGCTGTTCGTTGCGTCGGTGGTTTTCGCCATCGGATTCTGGAACGGACTGCCGGGAAGCATTTTCGCTGATTCACAGCTGCAGACATTTGCTTCAGTAACAGTCGGTCTGCTGCTTGTACACATGGGAACTACCATCAAAGTCAAGGAACTCCTCGCGGAGTGGAAAACGGTAGTACTCGTACTTGCATCAACGATCGCTATCTGTCTTGGCGTATACTTCATTGGAGGAATGATAGTTGAGAAGGCAATGGCTCTTATGGCTGCTCCGATCGTAGGCGGAGGAGTAGTAGCATTCCTGGTAATGTCCGAAGCACTCAAGGATGCGGGAGAGAATGTAATCGTATTCGGTTCTGTCGTACTCGTAATGCAGGGCGTTATCGGATTTCCTATTGCGTCTTTCCTTTGCAAGAAGGAAGCATTCAGACTCAGAACAGCCTTCAGAGAAGGCGCTCTGTCTGTTATCGATGATACAACTACAGCAGATGGCGCAACGATAAAAAAGACTCTTATTCCTCAGATCCCGGAGAAATACAACGGACCTAACTTTATGATCGCTAAACTCGGCATCGTTGCATGCATCGCGCAGTGGCTGTCCGGACTTACAGCAGGTAAGGTCAACATGCTCGTTATCTGCCTGATACTGGGTGTTATCTTCCGTGCTATCGGATTTCTTGATGAAGGATCGCTGACCAAGGCAAACGGATTCACATTCGTTATAGGCGCAGTACTTACCAACGTATTCGCGTCCCTTGCAAATACAACACCTGGAACTCTTGTATCCATGATAGGACCTCTCCTGATTATCTTCGCAGTCGGTCTCGTTATATGCGCACTTGTGGCGATTCTTGTTGGAAAGCTGCTCGGTGAGAGCTGGTACATGTCATTCGCACTCGGTGTAACTGCACTCTTTGGATTCCCGGGAACACTCATCGTTCCTACAGAAGTTGCCAATGCAGTTGGCGAGAATGAAGAAGAAGTCGAGATGCTCAAGAAGCACCTTATTCCTAAGATGATCATCGCCGGAATGGTATCCGTATCGGTGGTATCCGTTGTATTCGCCGGAATAATGGCTGCGTGGGCGTAACTCATTAATATGAAATGACATAAAGCCAGGACGCACAAAATGGTCCTGGCTTTTTTATTTTTGCTGCAACAAAAAACACAATTGTCGTCAGAGATGATGCTTATCGCTTTCTCATTAGAGCATTCTGTACTCCTATGCCAACATCCTGGGCAAAGTGAGGTGATCGAAATGATAACGCTGACATACGAAAGAATAATGGCCATACTGGGATTGTTTACAGCACTGTGCATAGCTGCAGGATGGCTGATAAAGATTTTTAAAGCTTTAAAGAAACCGGGTGATGATATAAACCAGAAGCTTGATCGTGACAACAAGCGCATACGAAAGCTGGAGGATGAGATGGAGTATATAAGTTCGGCAAAGAAATATTGGGTACGCATCCGTACATACAAGACGGTGGATGGCAAGACGTACTACTCGGCATGGAGTAAAGCGAAGACTGTAACAACAAAAAAATAGCAAAAAGATGATTAACGGCCTGTGGGAGAACTGAACCTACAGGCTGTTTTCCTATAAAAGTAATCGTTGAATTTGAATAAAAAAGATATCGATGACCGAAAATTATGTAAAAAATCACCATTTTCAGATCTGAAATAGCCGATGATTTCAGCACCTGTACTAGCCCCAAACCCTTGAAATACAGCATTTTCAACGCTTTCAGGGTAAAAAAGAGATATGCAGATTTTGTTAATTCTGCATATCTTAGTTGGTGCGCCCGATTGGTCTGTTGAATCGCTGAAACGCAGTGAAATCAAGGGCTTTAGCGATTTTCAAAATTTGGCAAAAAGTCGGAACGATGCACTCAAACACTGGAATGACTCGGGAACGATACATGGATTTGTGGTAAGGATTTCGCATGATTGAGCGGAATCCTTTTTTTGATTACACTTGCCAGTAATCAAGAGGAACGGAGCAATGCGTAAATGAGTATAGTGTGGCAGCCCCTTTTAGATTATCAGACTTGCGCGTCAAACGGCGGATTTGCGTGGATCATACACAAATCATATCGTAATACAAACATAATATGTATTATGAATAGCTTTGCAATGGAGTTATTCTAATTATAACTATTTTACAAAAGAACGAAATTTAAAAGACAATTCAAAAGGGAGCATGACATGGAATACACATTTCCGGTAACAAGAAACACTAATCCAAAACCAAAGCCGACTGACTGCAAGTCGCTTGGATTCGGAAAATACTTTACCGATCATATGCTGATCATGGACTATGACGAAGGAAAGGGCTGGCACGACGGACGCATCATCCCATACGGACCGATCTGCATGGATCCGGGTTCGACAACTCTGCATTACGGACAGATGATGTTTGAGGGTCTCAAGGCTTACCGAAATCCAGAAGGCGGGCTCAATCTGTTCCGCCCGGATATGAACGCAAAGCGTCTTAACCGCACCAACGAGAGAATGTGCATCCCTCCAATGGATGAGGATCTCTTCCTCGCTGCAGTTAAGGCTATCGTCAAAGTCGATGAGGACTGGACACCAACCGATCCGGGAACATCACTTTATATACGTCCATTTATCATCTCGCCGGAGGTCAGCTTCTCGGTACTGCCTGCCAAGAAGTACTGGTTCATCATCATCCTTTGTGCTGTTGGCGCTTACTATGAGGGCAATGAGAGCAAATTGCACGGCAGCCGTATCCTAGTGGAAGAGGAGTATATCAGAGCTGCTATCGGAGGTACCGGTTTCGCGAAGTGCGCAGGCAACTACGCATGCGGCATGATCGCCTCCTATAAGGCTCATGAGTTCGGCTGTGAGGAAGTCCTCTGGCTGGACGCGAAAGAGCGTCGCTATGTTGAAGAGGTAGGAACTTCAAACGCTTTCTTCAAGATTGGAGATAAGATCGTTACTCCTATGCTTACAGGTTCTATCCTCCCGGGTGTCACTAGAGACAGTGTAATAAAGCTGCTCCGTAAGTGGGGATATGAAGTGGAGGAACGCCGTATCGAGCTCGATGAGATTTTCGAGGCGATTCAGAACGGAACCCTCAAGGAAGCATGGGCAACAGGAACAGCTTGTGTTATTTCGCCTATTGGAGTTCTGAACTACAAGGGCGTTGACCACGTAATCAACAACGAAGTAGTCGGAGATGTAAGCCAGAAGCTTTATGATACGCTTTACGGTATGCAGATCGGTAAACTTCCTGACATTATGGGAGACTGGATCGTAAAGATCTAAGGTGGATCACAGATCAAAACGGGGAACTGACATGAGATTTACCAAAATGCAGGGTTGCGGAAATGACTACATTTACATCAACTGTTTTGAAGAACAGGTAGATGATCCGTCTTCACTCGCTGTCAGACTGTCAGACAGGCACTATGGAATAGGCGGAGATGGGCTTATACTCATCGAGCCGTCAGCTCGCGCTGATGCATATATGCATATGTTCAATCTGGATGGATCGGAAGGAAGCATGTGCGGCAATGGTATCAGATGTGTCGCCAAGTACATATATGATAACGGCATCATTCCTGAAGACAGAAGACATGCGGTCATTGACACGAAAGCCGGTTTGAGAGAGGTCAGCTTTGATGTTGAGGATGGATGCGTCACTTCTGTTACTGTCGACATGGGAAAGCCGAAGCTGGTAAGCGTAGGCCCTGAGTCCTTGAATCTATGCGGCGCAGAACTTATTTTCACAGCAGTCGACATAGGTAATCCTCATGCAGTTTTCTTTTTGGAGGATAATCCTCAGCTTGGAGATACCTTCTGCGATAGCAACGACCTGATTGCCGCCTCATATGAGAGATCACTTTTGCAATTTATCGACATAAAGAGGATTGGAGACATACTTGCCCGGGAAAGATTTCCTGATGGAGTAAACTCCGAATTCATAAGCATCAGCAGCCGAGGAGAAATATTCTTTCGCGTATGGGAAAGAGGTTCAGGAGAGACTCTGGCATGCGGTACAGGCGCTGCTGCCTCGGTATTTGCGGGAATCATGGCGGACAAAATCGATGATGAAGTGCTTGTACATCTCGCGGGCGGAGATCTTCTGATCAGATACGATCGGGCGACAGGTAAATGTTTCATGACCGGCCCGGCTGAAGACGTTTTTACCGGATATATAGGGGTATAGTTTTATCATTTTGTCATTCAAGGATGGGGTTTTCGTAAAGATTGTCTGAAGGAGAGATTCCTTATGATGGCGAATGAAGAGTATCACTTAGAATTAAAAAACTGAACCGGGGGAGAAGTGTTATGGACGCTCAGGAGATAATACGGTATATCGGCAATGCTGAGAAGAAAACGCCTGTCAGGATGTTCGTCAAGGAAAAAGAACCGGTCGATTACGGAAGCGCCAGAGTCTTCGGAGCGGGAGACAAGATCGTTTTCGGTGATTGGAAAGAGCTTTGCGGAATAGTAAAGGCGAATTCTGACAGGATAGAAGATATCGTAATTGAAAATGACTGCAGAAACAGTGCTCTCCATCTGCTCGACACCAAGAATCTCAACGCCAGGATAGAGCCGGGCGCGTTCATACGGGAACAGGTAGAGATCGGAGAGAACGCGGTTATTATGATGGGCGCTGTAATCAATATCGGTGCCGTTATCGGCGACGGGACAATGATAGACATGGGCGCTGTAGTAGGTGGCCGTGCCGAGGTCGGGAGTAACTGCCATATCGGGGCGGGAGCTGTACTGGCAGGAGTAGTGGAGCCGGCATCAGCTATTCCTGTGATTGTGGAAGATGATGTGCTTGTAGGCGCTAATGCAGTTATTATCGAAGGCATACGCATCGGTAAGGGAGCTGTTGTGGCGGCCGGCGCAGTAGTTACGCAGGATGTATCCGCTAATATGGTAGTTGCCGGTTGTCCTGCGAGGATCATCAAGGAAAAGGATGAACAGACGTCAACGAAGACTGCGCTTGAGCAGGACCTCAGAAAGCTGTGAGATAAAGGTGAACCTATGGCAATGAGAGACCACTTGAATGAAGCAGTTTACAGTTTGAGGAGGAGCGCTATCAGGGAGTTTTCCGCGATGGCTGCTGCAAGGAAAGACTGCGTAAGGCTTACTCTCGGAGAGCCTGATTTTGCCACTCCTGAGCCGATCTGCAAGGCAGCGCTTGAATCAGTTTTCTCAGGTGACACACATTACATAGAAAATAACGGATCTCGAGAACTCCTCGGCAGAGTAGCGCAATTCGAGAAGAATAAGAACGGGCTTGGTTATGAGGCTGATGAAATCATACTCACAGCCGGTGCTACTGAAGCCCTTTTTGTCTCACTTCTCGGGATCCTGAACCCGGGGGACGAGGTCATTATACCTATCCCGGCATTTGTACTCTATGAGGAAATAGTCCGCCTCGCTAGAGGAGTTCCGGTGCATATGGACACCTCTTCGGATTGTTTTCAGATAAAAGGGGATAAGCTCGAATCACTGATAACCGACAGGACGAAAGCGGTGATCCTGAATTCACCGAACAATCCGACAGGGTGTGTGTACGGAGAGGAAAGCCTGAGTGCCGTTTATAAAGCGGTGAAAGGCCGGGATATATTCGTTATATGTGACGACGTCTATAAGGCGCTTTGCTATACGGATGATTATCACAGCTTTGCGGAAAACCGCGACCTGAAAGAGCAGATACTGGTCGTTCAGAGCTTTTCCAAACCCTACGCGATGACAGGATGGCGTATGGGCTATCTTATGGCGGATCATTCCGTGAAAGAAAGACTCGAACTCGTGCACCAGTTCGATATAGTATCAACTCCGGCGATGTTCCAGAAGGCATGTATGGCCGCACTGGAGACGGACCCGTCATATATGTTGACTGAATACAAAGCGCGCAGGGACTATCTGATTTCCCGCCTAAGGGATGCTGGCATGGAGCTGACGGTTCCGGAGGGCGCTTTTTATGCTTTTCCGGACATATCCAAGTACAGAATGGATTCGATGACATTCGCACGGCACCTCCTAGATGAGGCAGGAGTCGCGGTGACGCCGGGAGCAGCTTTCGGCTCCGACAGACATGTGAGGATATCTTACTGCTGCAGCATGAAAGCGATCAGTGAAGGAATGGACAGGCTGGAACAATTCCTGAGCAGCCTGTAGGTGCATTTTCCCGCAGGAACCGGTCAATTTCATGACTACAAAGGTGCAGTGATCTGCTCACCCGAGTAGACAGAAAGAGCAGCGAGGACTCGAGCGGAGGATATATTCCGGTGACTATACAGTAAGTGCTATACAACAGCTAGCGCAATATGTACGAATGAAAACCATTAATTGCGAAACGATCAGGAACGAACTGACGGAGAGTTCAGATGAAATCAGGCGACTGAGGGAAGACATCCACAGCCATCCCGAGCTCGGTAACAACGAATTCAGGACTGCAGACCTGATTGAGAGCTATCTGAATAGTTTGGATATAACAACAAAGAGAGTGCTCGGCACTGCGGTGATCGGTACTTTGCGCGGGAAAACAGGCGGAAGGACGGTTGCTCTCAGGGCTGACATGGACGCTTTGCCTCTGACTGAGATCACAGGAGCTGATTTTGCATCTGTTTATGCGGGCAAAATGCACGCCTGCGGTCATGATGTGCATACAGCAGCTTTGCTCGGGGCGGCAAGGATACTTTCAGCACACAGGGATGAACTCGAGGGAAATGTAGTTTTCCTGTTCGAGCCTGATGAAGAGGGAAGAGGCGGAGCAGCCAGAATGATAAAAGAAGGTTGCCTGGAAGGCGCAGATGCTGTCTTCGGCGCGCATGTAACGCCTGATCTTCCCTCAGGGAAGATCGGGGTCATGTACGGAAAGTTCTACGCCGCTTCTGATACGTTCAGGATCGTCGTAAACGGCAGGGCATCTCACGGAGCTGTACGGGAAAAAGGGATTGACGCGTTGGCGGCAGCCGTTGAAATGGTCACGGCGCTTCTCGCTCTGCCGGGACAGATCACAGACGACAAATGCGTTTTGACTGTAGGCAAAATGAACTCGGGAACGGCAGAAAACATAATGCCCGGTTTCGCGGAGCTCGAGGGGATAATTCGGACTCTCGGATCGGAGACCCGAGCCGCGATGGAGGAAGCTTTTCACAGAACTGTTCGTGAAATCGCCGAAAAAACAGGGACAACAGTAGTAATTGAATATAATCACAGCCATCCGGGCATCGTGAACAACGACGAAATGACAGCATTGGCTGAAAAAGCTGCGGCCGACCTTTTCGGAGATGAAGGCGTGTGCAGAATCGATGGACCGACGATGACAACGGAGGACTTCGGGTGTTTTCTCAATGAGGCGCCAGGAACTTTCTATCATATAGGAGCGGGGTGCGAAGAACCTCTCCACAGCAGCACTTTTCTGCCGGATGATGATGTGGCTATAAAACTTGGCGGGATGCATGCGGCTGTAGTTTTGCGTTATTTGAATAAGATAAAGCCGCTGATCGAAGAGATATCAGGAGAGACCGCGGTAATTGACTTATAGCTGAAATGAGGCAGAGATATATGAGGCGATATAAGCTGCTGTGGCAGAGGAGCGATCAATGCTGATAAGGGATTTTGAACATAGGGTGCATTGGGAGGAGATATACTGATGACCGCTCATGAGATATTAAGAGACGAACTCATCAAATCATATTCCGACGGAAACCGGCTCAACTTTAACGGATTGAGCAGAGATGATGTCGAGAAGGCCGCTCTTGTCATAAGCAAGGCCGCCTCTGATCTTCTGATGCGGGCGGACAGCCGCGGAAGGATCAATTCGGGTGACATAGTCGAGATCTGGAGTACTGCGGCGGCGAAGGTTTTCGGAAAGGAAGCTGAAGATGAGCCTGAAGGAGGCTGGCTTGCGCATACATATGATTATCTGAGAAACAGGCTTTTCCCACATATTCCGGCTCCTGAGGATTCGGAAAAGTTTGAGGCCGGCAGACTCAGTCTGCTCAAATTTATGCGCGCGGTATATGAATACGAGCGTAAATGCTGTGAATTTGATCCTATACTCGACATATTACTGCTCAGCGATGAAGAGATAAGAGAAAAAAGTTTTATAAATGAATACATAAAGATGAAAGCTCTCGTCAGAGAGAATTACATTTATGAATTCATGCGCATAGGCGCGGAGATCACTCCATTCAACACTCTTGGGCACATCAGCGGGGTTCACTATGTAGCGATGTACGTAGCCCGGCAACTATATAAGGCCGGTGTCACGGTCGACCTCGCGCTGATATCCGCTGCGGCGGCTTCGCACGATATCGGAAAGTACGGATGCCGTAAACACGAAGAGAGGCGTGTTCCGTATCTTCATTATTACTATACAGATTACTGTCTCAGGCGCTGCGGGCTGAAACAGACTGCGCATATCGCAGCCAACCATTCGACATGGGATCTTGAACTCGAAGATCTGTCCGTGGAGTCGCTTTTGCTCATCTACTCGGATTTCAGAACTAAGAGCACCAGGGAAAATGGCAAGGAGATAATACACTTCTACAGCCTGCACGAAGCTTTTGATGTCATTCTCAGCAAGCTGGACAATGTCGATGAAGCAAAAAGGCTCAGATATGCACGAGTATACAACAAGCTGAAGGACTTTGAGGATTATATGATCGAACACGGAGTCCATACAGACATCGCAGACTGTGCTGACAGCTATCCTCGTGAATGCACCGAGCCGGTGGTACCTGTGAGGAGAGAGTACGTACTGCTCGACAGGAGCAGCGTCACTGAGCAGATAAAATACCGGGCGATAGATCACAACATACGTGTCATGCACAGGTTTGGCAGTGAGCAGCTATTCTCAGGTCTGGTAGAGGCTGCCCGGAGCGAGACTGACTGGAAGAATGTACGCACATACATAACTATTCTCAGAGAGTATTCGACCTACATGACAGACAGCCAGAAGGCTCTGGCTCTCAGATATCTGTACGATAATCTGGCGCATCCGGAAAGCGATATTCGCGAGCAGACCGCAGACACGATGGGGTATATCGTATCGAAATACCGCGAAGAGTACAAGAAAGAGCTGCCGGGGGACATTCCGGCGCCTGACGATAACATCACGAATATTTCACTTTTCAGGGAATACCTGGCGCTCATGCTGGATCCTGACCGCAAGTATACAGAGGCTCACCGGAAGTGGATCACGGCAAGCACGGATTTTTTCGTGCGCGCCGTTACCGGTAACTGCAGGACTTCATGCATACCCAGATATTTTGACATCCTGGAAAACTACTATATGCCTAAATACTATCTGGCCGGGAGCAAAATGAATGACGCCGCAACCGAGGAAAAAATCATCGTACTTATGAATACGGCCCTCGTGACCGATGCTGGTATCTGCACGGCAAGCTTTCGAAAGAGTATATACGATTTTGCCCGAAATGTGTCAGGAAAAGTCAGCAAAAGTGTGGATCTTATCGCGCTTGAAGTCCTCGAGCATTACGGTTTGATTCCAAGCGACGAATACGACAGTCGGGTAAGGAAGATCCTTGATCTTTCGGAGGGAATTATTACGGATGAGCAAATGTCTGCAATGTTTCTCGACAACCTCAAGCTTCATGTCACCTGGAACACCAAGATGGCAAACATTAAGGTGATGAAGCAGAACGCTCTTGAGAAAGCGGATCAGAGCAGGCTGATGCAGATTGCGACGCATTTTTCCAACCTGATCAAGGTCAGCGAAACAGTCACTGTCAGGAAGGAAGCCGGAAGGGCACTCCTGGATATCACGGGAAGAATGACGATGGATAAGCGGAACGAGCTGATGCTTGAGCTGTTCAACGGGCTTGAGAGGAACGACTACCAGTTCTCGGGACTGATTCCGGATTATCTGGGTATAGTACTCTTGTATCTTGATCCGGAGGAACTCGACGAAGTCATATATGAGATGGGAAAAATGATCGATTCAGGCACTGAAAGAGCAGCGGAAGCGGCGTTGGATACCCTCGCCATCGCGCTTGAGAATTACACCCATTTCGTCTCGTACAGAACAGATATCACAAGAAGGAACCGGATACTCGGACTAATTATGAAGGGAGCCGCTTCCGGTAGAGAGACGGTGGCCAGAGAAGCTATACGCGCACTCGGAGTACACATTTTCGGTAGTTCTGTGCTGACACTCGATGAGAAGAGAAACATCGCTTCGCACTGCTTCAAGCGCATCCTCACCATCATGCCTGATGCTTCGGCTTCAAGCGTGATCGACTTCTACAACAACGCGGCCTCGCTCAATCACATATATAGATACATAACAGAGTACAGGGCTGAGAAGGGATCCCCTGATTTTGCACCGGACAAACCGGCAGTATTCTTCCCAGGGACATTCGACCCGTTCAGTCTTGGACACAAAGCGATCGCGACGACCATAAGGGACATGGGATTCGATGTCTTTCTTGCCATCGATGAATTCTCATGGTCCAAGAAAACAATACCTCACATGCTGAGGAGAAACATCCTGCAGATGTCCATCGCGGACGAAGAGGGGCTGTACATCTTCCCGGATGACATCCCTGTCAACATAGCGAATCCACGCGATCTCGGGTATCTCAGGAGTCTTTTCCCTGATCGTGAGCTGTATGTAGCCGTGGGTTCCGATGTCGTGCTCAACGCGTCGGCATAC
The DNA here is from genome assembly GCA_017510725.1 of Mogibacterium sp. GTDB lineage: Bacteria > Bacillota > Clostridia > Peptostreptococcales > Anaerovoracaceae > Crickella. The sequence goes on from JAFWMD010000028.1 coordinate 27,583, forward strand.
AGACGGGAACCGGAGGAAAATTCGATACACACATTCAACCATATTGTCTTTGCCAGAGAGGCACGCAGGCTCGAAGCCGAAGGCACTGCTTATCCTGTGACGGGCAAAGTGATAAATCTGACGCTCGACAAGTTCTATGAGGACATAAGCTCCACAAAGATTCGTGAGAATGTCGATTTGGGGCGCGATATCTCTGACCTCATAGATCTCTCGGCTCAGAACTACATCTACGGCAAAAGCCTCTATGTCCGCGAGCCGGCGTACAAGCACGAAGTGCAGGCGAGGGAGCTGAATATCCATACATACGAGCCAGGCGAGCATGCGGAGATGGAGTACTTCCTGAAAGAATTTGGAAGCAGAAGCGAAGAACTCAGCCAGACTGCTGAATTCCTATCGAGGCCCGACATAAGGCGTGTCACTATTGAGACAGCTGGCGGCAGACTTTCAGCCTCCGCAGGGGCAAAACGCGTGAGGACCAGTGAACTCATGGATGTGTTCGGGGATATAGACATCGCTTCGTACATCCGGAGCAACGCGGGCGGCGAGATAGCGGTCATAGGCGCCTTTTACGTGGCAGGAGGGGAGAATGTCTCTTATCTGAGGCAGATACTGCTCACGGAGCTTTTGACATCACTCATAGCTAAGGATTATTCGTATGCTGTTTTCTATCCGGCGGACGTTACAGCTGTTGATCCGTTAGCCATTTCGACAGTGGTCAGGCAGGGATTCATCAACATATCCTCCGACCCTGACAAACCGGTATACGCGGTCGACATGCGTAACCCTATAGCACTGTTCAGGGATGCCGATACAGTGATCAAGGCTCCGCTCAACAAGAACCAACGGGTCCAGAAAGCTTTCGACAAAGCACATGAGAACCTTCTGGCTGTGCTTCGCAGCATCTATCCGGGCAAATTGCTGCTTTCATTTAATACGAGTGCCGTATACAGCAAGATAGTCGATCTGGTCGCGGCTACCAATGGCGTATCCGTTAAACCGGATCCGATGAAGAAGAGAGGCCCTTACATAGCGGTGCCTTTCGGCAAAGCCCTTTCTGACGTGGTCGTTCCTAACACAGTCACCAAGGCTTTACGCACTGAGAAGTATTTCCACAACGACCTTCACGGCTTTGATGTCAGAGAATCCAGAGATTATCTGACGCTCGATGAACAGGCGGGGACGATAAGGTCTTTTGCCCGTCCGGTGATTCTTATAGACGACCTGTTGCACTCTGGCCAGCGCATGAGCAAAGTAGAATCCGTGCTGAGGCAGAACGAAGTAGAAGTCCACAAGGTCATCGTCGGACTTCTTACGGGCAAAGCGCGCGATAGGATGAAGATGATGGGAAGGGATATAGAAAGCGCGTATTTCCTGCCATCGATCAGCATGTGGATGAACGAGCGAGACTGCTATCCTTTTATCGGAGGCGACAGCATAGATAGTCCTGATACTTCGCCCGAGTCAGGGGATATCGGGTCGGAGGAGGGTGAGGGAGCTTCTGTCAACTTGATACTTCCGTATACCGGATTCAGTTTTGTAGGCGGAGGAGATCCCGACAGCATATACAGGTATTCCCTGACATGCCTTGAGAACGCTTTGTCGATACTTCGTGTCATCGAAGAGGAGTATCAGAAGACATTCGAGAAAAAGCTCACACTGAGGAGGTTGGGCGCGGTCATTACTAATCCGCGTATGCCGCTTCTCGGGCAGGGGCTTGACTATGATGACCATATCGTGCCTTCGGTTTATGTCGATAATGAACTGCGAAGACTGAAGAGGCTGTTCATGTTCAGGCATAAGCAACAGCAGTAATTAAACGGCCGGATACATACGATCATAAACCGGCCAAATTCATACGGTATAGTAAAATTCTAACCTATGCATGCATTAACAACAGCAACAAAAGGGAGAAATGGAATGAGATTTCTGCACGAATTGCCTGCAGATACAGGCATACAAAATGTGATCGAACTCGGCGGCTGCCCGGTCAAACTTGCGGGGCATAACAGAGTCAACATACTCGCGCTCGGAGATGTAGGGACGACTATGCTCATAGGCCTCAGGCTGCTCGGTGCCGACGTCATTTCCGAAATCGGAATCATGGACATAAGGCAGGAAAACCTCGAGCGTCTGGAGATCGAGATCAACCAGGTGGGTTATCCTTTTGATACTCACAAACTGCCGGAAATCAGGATCTTGGATGAAGAGACTTTGTTCGACTGCGACGTGCTGGTGTTCTGCGCCAGCAGGGGAGTCCCTCCTGTGACCGTAGATTCGGCAGAGCAGGTCGAGGATGTCAGGATGGCTCAACTCGATGCCAACAGGGAGATAATAAAGCACTACGCAACTCTTGCCCGCAAGGCGGAGTATAAGGGGATGGTAGCTGTGGTAAGCGACCCTGTGGATAATCTTGCGGCGGCATTTCTCGATGCGGCGGAGCTCATGCCTTGGCAGATCCAGGGATACGGGCTTGGAGTCATGAACATGAGAGCTCTTTACTATTCACGCAAAGAGCCGGAAGGTCCGATGAGTCTTTATGAGACTGAAGGAAGAGCTTTCGGGCCTCATGGGCAGGACCTGGTTATAGCCAACAGCATCGAACACTATGATGAGGAAGCCTCTCTGAGGCTTACTGAGCTGGCAACGAGCGCCAACTTAAAAGTGAGGGAGCTTGGATTCAAGCCGTATATCGCTCCGGCCATATCATCCGCAGCCGTTCCGATTCTGCTTACGCTTCGCGGGGAGTGGCACTACGGATCGGTATATCTTGGGGATAGCGCCAGAGGCGCTTTTATGGGGGTGAAAAACAGACTGACAGAGTCAGGCTTCGAGTATGAGGATGTGCCACTGCCTGACGCGCTGTACAAGCGCATCCTGAATGCTTATACAACGCTGTGTGATATACGCTAAAAGGGGTGACGGGGACTGTGAGAGAATTGATAGTAGTGAGACCTCTCTGCGAGATACAGAGCTGGAACAGAAGGATGGAAGATGTTCTGGGGGACATACTGGAAGAGCTCGACAGAGAAGGCACGGATATCACCCTGGTGGAAAAAGCGTCAGAGCTGCAATATACAAGTATGAGAGACCGTCATGTACTCTTTGCTGTGAGCCTGACAGAAGCCGGTGTCAACATGGAGTACTACAGGATGCTCGAGTACTTCAGGTCCAATCCCGACTGCCTCGAAGGATCGTCCGGGGGTATACTGGTTGACGGGCAAAGTGAGCTTTTTACCAAGGCGCTGGCAAGAAGGCTGGCTTTCTCGGCGAATGCTTCGGGCTGCACTTTTCCGGGCAGACCGCTTGTCGAGGCTACCGGAGACCTTAAGAATTTTCACGTCCTTTCCGGTATTCGCAAAGTTGATCTGGAAACGGTTTACGTACAGCAGGTGCGCGACCTCGTTCACAGGATAAGAGATTTTGGCAGTGAAAGCGCGCCTGTGTCTGACGGATCGGAAAGAATTAAGGTGCTCGCTGTCCACGCGAGCTCAAGGAAGACTTCCAATACTTTGCTCCTGTGGGACAAGGTGCGCAGGAACATAGAATACAGAGCCGAGATTACGGAGATATCTCTAAGCGAGGGAGTGATCAGGGATTGCAGGGGATGCAAATATGAGGACTGCCTGCATTTCGGCGAACAGGGCAGATGCTTCTACGGTGGGATAATAACAGAGCAGGTCTATCCTGCATTGATGGAAGCTGATGCGCTGGTGATGATATGTCCAAATTACAATGATGCTCTCAACGCCAACCTTACAGCCTTCATCAACAGGTTGACAGCTCTGTACAGAGCGCACGATTTCAGCCGTAAGAAAATTTACGCGCTTGTCGTGTCAGGCTACAGCGGCGGCGATATCGTATCTGAGCAGATAATAGGTGCCCTTAATTTCAACAAAGGGATGATACTTCCGGGCAAATTCGCCATGGTTGAGACCGCAAACGATCCGATGAGCATCCTCGAAGTGCCTGAGATCGATGCCAAAGCCGCAACCTATGCGAATAGGATAGTATAAGATAACAGTACAGAGGAACCGATATGAGGCTGCCGCACAAATGAACTGCTACCCGTCAAGAGGACAGTGAAAAATTAAAAGATTTTTGCAACCAGTAACAGCAATGTTGCTGGTTGTTTTTTAGTTGCTTCCCTCGCCGGGTAGGCGGGTCAGCAGCGTGTTCCCGCTGCTGACGCAGAA